>NZ_BAER01000113.1 GCF_000315055.1 Paraglaciecola polaris LMG 21857
CGAGTTATCTCGCTTTTTTATTGGCTGAAATTCAGCATCTAGCAATGACAAGGGAACCCGATGCAACGCAGGCAGATCGTAAAAGGCTTAGCTGCCAGTTCATTATTATTGGCCGCTGGCGGAGTAAGCGCACCACTTTGGGCGACAAGTGATACTAGCCTAGATGTTATTATCATTGGTGCCGGTTTGGCAGGGTTAACCAGTGCGGAATATTTAAAAAATCTGGGCTATAAGGTGCTGTTGTTAGAAGCTCGGGATCGAGTGGGGGGGCGTATATTGAGCTTGAACACACAGCCAAATTCACCAGAAGCCGGCGCACTGCAAATTGGTCAAGGTTACGGCATGATGCGTACCTTCGCCCAGCGCTTAGGTTTGCCTTTGGTGCCGTTAGGCAATTACGCTACACAAAACATCTTTGTGATAAACGGCCAACGTATTCAGGCCGCTGATTGGCCTACTCATGGTAGTAATCATTTACCTGAAGCAGACAAGCATACCTTACCGTCAAGCTTATATTTTCAAGCTCTGGGCAAGGGCCCGCAATATGCCTTGCCATCAGACTGGGCATCAGAAAAGTATGCGCACTTGGACATTCCGCTTAGGCAATACTTTAAACAGCAGAACTTGTCAGATGAAGCCCTGCGCTTAATCGACTCGAATTTAAATGCCTTGAGCTTACAGGGCCTGTCTGCGGCGGATGCTTTTTACCGCCTAAGTTTGGCGCGCATTGGTGGCCGGGGAGCCCATCGAATTGAAGGGGGCAATAGCCGTTTTACCCAAGCCTTAGCTAGCAACCTACAGGGGGTGATAAACACTAAAAAGGTGGTTAGCCGTATTAATCATGGTGGCGAGAAAGTCATAGTGGGCTGTGAAGACGGCAGCGAATATCGCGCTAAACGCACTATCATCACCACACCCTTTAGCACATTAAAAGACGTTGAATTAACGGGCGGTATTCGTGCATTTAAGCACAGGGCAATTAATGAAGCTGTGTACACTCCTGTTACCCAAGTGCATTTCGCCGTTAAAAAACAGGCCGACGTAGCCGCGCTTGAAGCGACAAACTTATGGACTGACAACGCGTTAGGGCGGGTGTTTAGCCAAATGAATAACAAGGGCCAACTAACGTACTTAACCAGTTGGGTAAACGGCAAACAGGCACAGGCGTTAGATAACCTTTCTGCTAAAGACGCGATAGCCACTGTCAGCGCCGCATTAGCGAAATATTGCCCGGCGTTAAAAGGCAAAGTCGAAGTTGTGCATCATCAGTCTTGGAGCAGTGAACGCTTTTCAAAAGGTGCGTATATTCAATTCGCTCCAGGACAAGTGCAAACCTTAGTACCGCATATGGCGTGTATCGAAGGCAGATTACATTTTGCCGGAGAGCACACAGAGTTTATGTACTCGGGAATGGAGTCTGCGATAGTATCTGGGTTACGGGCAGCACAGGAAGTTACTGAACGGTTATAATATCCCTGTGCTGGGACATTGATAAGGAGCACAAATATGAAATTTATTCTGGTCATCTCGTTTATTGCTGTTGGGCTTATGGCCTGTAGTCCACAAAATCAACAAGATGTAAAACAACAAAAAAGCGCAGAGGAGGCAGAGCAATCTACTCAGGTCATATTTGAATGTGAACGCGATGAAGCGATTACAGTACGTTTTTTCACCGACAGCGAACGTGCGGTGATGACCCGTAACAACGAAGACATTGAGCTAAAACAGGAACGCGCGGCATCGGGCTTTTTGTATAGTAATGGTCCCAATAGCATTCGCGGAAAAGGGGATGATTTGACGTTACATATAGGCCGCATGGCGCCAATCAACTGCCGAGCCATGTAGCGCCTTTGTATATTGAGCGATAGGTTATTACAGCCTGGTCAGGTCAGCCAGATGTGGCCAAGACGCCAGCAGTGAACAAACTGCTGGCGTAAAAAGCACATATAGCACATACTTGAACGACTGTTCATTTATGCCTTGTCACACTCATGCACGGTTCAGCCATGGAAAAAACACTTGAATACAAAGGCCATGTGGTCTTTAAGAAACTCACCGTTCCCAGGTTTAAACGTTTCTCCCGGGAATTTGCCTCTAACGAAGCCTGTTTTGCGTTTTTCACCCAAGGCGAATATCAGGTACGTACCGCTACGGGGGTATTAACAGTCAACCGTGATGTCGGGCTGCTGGCGAAATGTGTTAATTATTTCTACCAAACCGCCAGCGGTCAGGTAGAACAAGGCCGTGGTGAAGTGATTGGTGTTTTTTTATTTCCTGATATTTTTCAACGTTTATTCAGTTTCGATTTTAGTCAGTCCGACTACCGGGTCGATTACGACTTAAAGCAAGTGGAGTTAGATCAGCTGTTGACCCACTACCGTGACAGTATTTCGATTTTGCTCGACTCCCCTGATTTAGCCAGTCCGTTAATGATAGAAACCAAGTTGCGTGAATTCGTTCTTTTGATGACACAAAAGGTCTCTGCGCCGTCTGAGCTCGATTTTTTAGCGTCTATGTTCAAGCCCAACTTTGCTAAAGTTGAAGAAGTGATACAGCATAATTTATTCAGCGATTTAAACATCGATGAATTGGCGGCTTTGTGTCATATGAGTGTGTCGAGCTTCAAACGCAAGTTTAGCGACGTTTATGGGCAACCTCCAAAGAAGCACATTACCCAGTTGAAAATAGATAAAGCCATTAGCTTGTTAGGCGAGTCAAATTCCCGGGTCTCTGATATTGTTTTTCAAACTGGTTTTGAGTCGATATCCACGTTTAACCGCGCCTTTAAAAATCATACCGGTTGCTCGCCGTCAGAGTATCGTCAACGCCATTCCCATTAATTACACGCTTTGGCCTAAAGTGACCATTAACTGAACTTTTTTGATAAGTAGCTAGGTTAGTTATTGCGTAAAGTTGGCCCATTGAATTTCCACTGACAATGTGTAAAAGAGGCAACAAACATGAGCAATCAATTTAAACAACGTTATGGTGACTGGGCTTTAATCACAGGGGGTACGTCTGGTATCGGCGCTGAAATAGCCAGCCAACTTGCGGGTGAGGGCATGAACATTGTGCTTGTGGCGCGTAACGAGCAGGACTTAATTGCGCAAACAGAGCGTTTACAGCGCCTATATAAGGTTAAAACACAGTATATTTCTGCTGATCTTGCTACTCAACAAGGCATGGAAAAAGTGACGCAGGTTAATCAAGATATCGCCTTACTTGTTCACGCAGCAGGAGTAGAAGTTAGCGGTGCGTTTGAAAAAACGCCATTAGAAAAAGAAATGCAACTGGTTCAGCTTAATGTGACTTCAACCCTGTATTTGAGTCATTTTTTTGCTCAACAAATGGTTGCGCGTAAGCGCGGTGGCATTTTGTTGGTTTCCAGTTTGGTGTCGCACATGGTATCGCCATATTTTGCTAACTATGCGGGCTCTAAATCCTATGTGCTTAACTTAGGCGCGGCCTTATATGGTGAGCTTAAGCCCAAAGGCGTTGATGTCAGTGTGCTTTCGCCAGGCTTAACCAATACCGCTATGGCCGCTGGCGCTGATGTTGATTGGAGCAAATTACCCATGGCGCAAAAAGAACCTGCTGCAGTAGCAGAATTAGCATTAAGTGGCTTAGGTAAGCGCTTTTTAACCATTCCTGGTTTGCGCAATAAAATCATGTCATGGATGATGAATTTAACGCCGTTCGGACTACAAGCGACAATCGATCAAAAAATGATGGTGCGTGCTATTCCGAGCAACCGTTTGTAACATACCGAACAGAAAGCACAGGGCATAGGTCTCTGTTGCTGACCTTTAAAATGTGTACTGAGCATATTTATGGGGCATTAACAATTTGTGAATGAGAAGTGTGTCGACCGTTGCTTACGACAAAAGCCTCACGGCTGGCCAGTTCTTTAAATTATCTAGTATGTAACCTTAACCAAAAAAGAGAATGTTATGATTAAAGTCAGTGTATTGTACCCAAATAGTGATAGCGCTACCTTCGATATGGATTATTATCTTAATACCCATTTACCCCTTGTGGCTGAGTTAGTAGGCGAAGCACTTCTTAGTGGTCATGCAGATAAGGGTCTTGCGGGTGGCGCTCCCGGCGAAGCACCTGCGTACATCGCTATGGGGCATCTAACCTTTGATTCAGTTGAATCGTTCCAACAATCATTTGGTCCTCACCAAGGAGCGATATTGGCTGATTTAGCAAATTTCACTAACACGCATCCTACCGTGCAAATCAGTGAAATAAAGCAGTAAGTAAGGTTGCCGCGTCTTAGAATAACGAGGCGTTTTTAAGCCAGCGTTTTCGCTGGCTTTTTACTATCAGAGCGCTTAAAGCGGACGGAACGAAAAGAGCAGAGGGTGCGCAGAGAACATCGAAAACGCTGAGAGAAAACAGAAAGAGCGCGGACAAAGTAATGAACGCTAAGTACATTGCGCAGCGGTGAGTGTTGCTTATCGCGAGTCCATAGGCATATTATTTAATCAATGTAACATAGCGGCTAGGGCGCCTTGGCAGTAAATCGCGTATTTCTGCGGCGTCAATACACTTTGATTTGACCCTATACGGCGCGGGATAAGTCTCTAAACATTATCCCTTTCATATAAGGCTATTATTTGCTTTTCAATACTCTACCAGCTCTTATTTTTAAAGGGCTAGCAGCCTTTTTTTCGCTGCTTTATACTCAGACGTCAATTTGCTAACAAGATCTTGTGTAGATTGAACTTGTTTAATCGCGTTAATGCCCTGACCACAGCCCCATATATCTTTCCACGCTTTCGCTTTTGAAGTACTGCCTGAGCCAAAGTCCATCTTCAAAGCGTCGCTTTGGGGCAAGTTATCGGGATCCATGCCTGCTGCCACAATGGAAGGCTTTAGATAATTACCATGAACACCTGTAAATAAATTGGTATATACAATATCGCTCGCCGCATAGTCCACTAAGGCCTGCTTATAAGCTTGGTCTGCATTGGCTTCTTTAGTGGCGATAAAGGCAGACCCGATATAGGCTAAATCAGCGCCCATAGCTTGCGCTGCTAATACATTTTGGCCTGCAGAAATGGCCCCAGATAACAAAACAGGCCCATCGAACCACTCCCTCACTTCTTGAATAAACGCCATAGGTGAAAGGGTGCCTGCATGACCGCCCGCACCGGCAGCGACGCAGATAAGTCCGTCGGCACCTTTCTCAATTGCTTTTTTGGCAAAGCGATTGTCAATTACGTCGTGTAAACAGATCCCGCCATAAGAATGAATAGCATCAAATACCTCCGGTCTTGCCCCTAACGATGTGATGACAATGGGTACTTTGTGCTTTACGCATATTTCCACATCATGCATTAACCGATCGTTTGAGCTGTGCACTATCTGATTAACCGCGTAAGGAGCCGCCGGGCAGTCAGGGTTCGCTTGATTGTATTCATCTAGCTCTGTGTTGATTCTGGTCAGCCAGGTATCTAACATTTCTGCTGGGCGCGCATTTAATGCTGGGAAAGAACCAACAACTCCCGCTTTACATTGGCTGATCACTAATTCTGGTCCTGAAATAATAAATAGTGGAGCGCCAACGACAGGTATGGATAGACGACCTTGCATGACTTTTGGTATAGACACTTTATTCTCGATATTTAAATTAGGGGTTATTTACATATCTAAATAACCATTGATAAACAGCTTAAGGAAGCGATGAAAATTAGATTGATTTAAAATAACGTTCGATACATGAAGCCAATCAGTAATTTGGAACATCAGCCTATTAATGACGTAAGGAAAATGTATATAAATCTCAAAAATTAAAAGGTCAAAAACAAACCTTATCCTTGCAATGAAACAACAGTATATCCGCCTTGATATAGGTAAACGAACGATTGAAATTTATACTAACCCATAGTTTGCATTTATTAGAAAACTTGCGTTTCAAAAAGGTTAATGAATCTGGACGCAATTAGGTGGGGTTCCTTTGGTGCTGTTTAATAACGTCTATTTAAGTGTGGCATAACCACATCAATGCAAGATGAGCGATAGGACCGTCTGCAGTAATAAGTCACTATTTCGACAACGAAAATCAGGCAGCAAATAAACTATTATCGGGTGAAATTCAGATGTGCTATTCAAATAAATGCGCATTAATAGCAGCTGTTAATTTATCAGTCGATATTTCAAATTCAACAAAGTCTGTGCAGTGCCTAGTCTTGTAGACATTTTCCTTGCGTTATAAATACTCATCATCAGATGAAATTATCCATGCTTCATGGTATCGACAATAATTGCTCATGCTTATCGCGAGGCACTTTGCCGTATCACATGAAAACATAGGGAACTATTTTTATGACAAGTAAAGAACAAGCAATTGAAAAGATAAATCTGCATGCTCCCAAGTTCATCAGTTTACTTGGCGGAAAGTTAGTTGATTTTGATGTTGAAACAGACGCTTGCCAATTTGAATTCAATATTGGCAGAGACTTTTGTCATTCTATAGACGTTGTACAAGGAGGCTTTGTTACTGCCATGCTAGATACAGCGATGAGTCACGCGGTAATGGCACTAAATAAAGAGATTACTAATATTTCCTCGTTAGAAATAAAAACGACGTATCTGGAGCCAACACGTGCAGGAAAGTTGCGGGTTGAAGGTTGGGCGATAAAAAAAGGCTATAAAGTCGCCTTTATGGAAGGCCGAATTTATAACGAAAATAATGAGCTGACAGCCACTGCGAGTTCGGTGGCTAAACTATCCAGAGCGGCTAAATAATATTCCTGTAAATGCGCACAAGCCTGAGTGTGCTTAATTGCACATAAATCAGCGAGTGGTTTTGTCGGTAAACATCTCACGTAAACCATAACTTGAATTCGGAAATTTAATGCCACAACGTCGACCTAAAAATTACTCTGTTGAATTACACGCCGGTAAAGCAAATAGCACCGCCTTGAATGTTTATGAGTGGGAAGGTATAGGCCCGCCGTTGCTATTGGTTCACGCAGCTGGGTTTCATGGCCGGATGTGGGACAAAATAATCAAGGATCTGGGTAATCGGCACGTTTACGCCGTGGATCTGCGTTGTCATGGGTTAAGTGAATATTCTGCATCACCTTATAGCTTTCAGCTATTTGGTGATGATGTTGTGGCGCTAATTGAACGCCTAGATTTGTACAATATTATCGCGTGTGGGCACTCAATGGGAGGTCATGTGGTTTTACATGCAGCGAGCACGTTGCCTCATCGATTCACCCATGCTTTGCTATTAGATCCGGTGGTTTTCCCACCGAATACACCCGACCCGATACAAACGGACCCAGCAAAAAGCCCTATAGCCTCTAGGCGCAACGAATGGACATCTGCAGCTGAAATGTTCACTCGTTTTAGCAGTCGTGCACCGTTTAGCGAGTGGGACTCTGAGGTATTGAAAGACTATTGCGACTATGGGCTGGTTCATAAAAACAAAGGGGAATTGTTTGAGTTGGCTTGCCCGCCAGTCTGCGAGGCGGCAATTTACCAAAGCTCAGGCAACGGTTTATTATTGGACAAGGTGTCATCAATCACCGCAAGCGTAAAAATATTGCGAGTGAAAGAACGCACGCCAGAGGACGAGCCTTTTGATTTTCGACCATCCACCACATACAAGGGCTTAGTCGACCTAATACCAAAAGCAACAGAAACTTACTTGCCCAACCACACGCATTTTGTTCCTATGGAAGATCCTCATTTAGTCGCCAGCGAAATTACCGGACTAGGCACATAAACCCCTTATGCTAAAAGTGCTTTTTTAGGCAAAAAGCGATGTTTAGTATCATCCAATAGTCACTAAACTTCATTTGGCTCGCGGGTTAAAAGTAGTTAGAGTGCCGGTGTATTGATTGTTTACCTTGGTACTAATTAGCACGCCTGATGGGCACAGCCTACGCTCAATGTCACATTCACCACTGGCCGTTTATCAGTCTCAACTGGGTAAACCTTAATTGAAGATACTAATCAGCGCCAAACGATTGAAGCTCTTGATAGTCTTTATCATCAACTCAGCAAACCAAAGTGGGCCTGCTCAAGTAAAAGGGCTTTATTTGTGGGGAGATGTGGGCCGAGGTAAAATATTTTTGCTGGACTTGTTTTACGATTGTTTACCGCAAAAGGGCAAGCTACAGTTACACTTTCATCCCTTTATGGCACGTATTCATCAGGCACTTAACGAGCAAACTGGCCAGCAGGACCCATTGATACAGATAGCGAAAAACCTCGCTCAAAAGTTGCATTATAAACGTTATTTCATGGTAGGTAGATTTGTACTGCAATATCACTTTCGTGTTTGTTTAACTCGCCATGCGAGGTTAAAAAGGGTTGCTTGCGCACCTATGACGTTTACATACGCAAACTAATCAGTCTTTTAGTAAGTTACGTAATAATTGCCTGAGCACGCTAAACACCGCTAAATTACTGTGGCGCTGATGTTGTAACACATCAACATTAGCCTGCCAGCCCATTTCTTTGAACTCCAGTGGTAGTTTAACCAGTGCGCCGCTTAGCACTGATTCATTGGCTACATGCTCAGGTAATAAACACCATCCGTGCCCCTGCAGCGCTAGCTCTAGTAATAAGTAGTAGTTGTCGGCGTACCAAGTGTCTGGGCTTATTTTTAATTGAAAGCTACTTGTTTGGGTATTTCGCGAGCGGATCAGTAACTGACGATGCAATCGTAAACCGTCTATATTTTTACATACTTGACCCGCTAAGGGATGGGTTTGGGCAACGTACAAGTCAAATTTCACACTGCCAATACACTCATAATCTAAATAACTGGGGATATCCAATTCGCTAAAAATAATCCCCGTCAGTACTTTCTGGCGCTTTAACATGTCGATGATATCGAGGCTGGAGGCACTTAAAAATTCTAGGGTGACAAACGGGTATTTCGTCTGTAACTCATTAATAGTATGCGTGATTTTTTGAAAGGGAATACCTTCATCAAGGGCTATTGTGATTTCGCTCGGTGTTTTGTCGCTCAGTGCTAACGCAGCATTTTTTAAGCGCTGATGCTGATTGAGTAATGCCTGAGCCTGGGGTAATAACTTGATACCTGCGTCGGTAAGTTTTGGATAGCGGCCAGAGCGCTCAAACAGTGTGGTATTGCAGTCTATTTCTAAGTTAATAATATGCTGGCTCACGACAGACTGCACTTTACCTAAGCGCCGAGCTGCTGCTGAAAACGAGCCCGTCTCGACGGTAATCACAAACGCCTGAAGTTGTTCCACACTAAACATATCGTTTTTCCAGATACTAGTTAACTATTACGTATCTTCATTTTGGATGAAAATGACGCCATCGTCACTTAAAACAGCAATAAACATATTATGAAAACAATCGAGCGAGTCTTTCAGGCCATATTTTTTGAAGTCAGTACATTGTCGATAGTCGTGCCTGTTAGCGTGTTAATCGGCGGTTTCGAAACGGGCAAAATGGCAATTGTGGGTATTGGATTATCTCTGTTTGCCATGGTTTGGAATTATGTTTACAACATAGTGTTTGATAAATGTGTAGGCAACAACCGGGTTGCGCGAGGAATGGCTATTCGCATGACTCATGCCATTGGGTTTGAGCTGGGTATGGTGGTTATCACGTTGCCCGTATTGGCGTGGTTTCTCGATATAACCTGGTTAGTCGCGACTATTCTAGAGGCCGGATTTTTAATCTTTATATTATTTTATACCTTGCTCTTTAATTGGCTTTACGACAGGTATCAACCTTACCAAAAGTGGTTCAGTAAAACACAATACATCTAATGCTAAGTTAGGTGTAAACCCGTTAAGATGGATTGAGATTATGAAGTGGGATCGTCTTGGACCAATTTTTTCAGGGCGTGGAGTCTTAGATCCCACTGAGCCTCTAATTTAGCGATAAACAGTCCGGCGACCTTTAACTTAGTCGTATCTAAGGTCACTGCTGTTTCTCGTCCTTTGGGTAACAAACGGACCAAATTTGCCGACACCAGTACCTGAAGTTGCTTTCTGGCTCCTTGGCGAGATACCCCAAGGTTTTTTGAAAGTTCAGTAATCGTGTTAGATGATCCGTTAGCAAGCCGCCTTATGATTTCTAACCTAACTGGATCACCCAAGGCCTTGTAAATATCAGCTTCGATCATTAGGGTTGCAAATACGTCACTAACCGTCCTAGCATAAAGTCCCAGCCACCTGAGTTTTGCTCGAACGCGGCTGCCATCATTTCACTTGGTAATTCAGCAAAGCCTGTTTCTGTGAGTACTAGCTTACATGATCCTGAGGACTCTTCATAAATTCGAAACTCTACGAGAGTATTTGGCACACTGCGTACATCTCCAATAAAATTGTTGGCCCCAGGCACCCAGCGATAGGCAAAATAATCATGGGGGGTAGCCTGCACTATATAAATCTGATTTTTGCCGTACTCGCCAAATCCTAAAATAGGCTGTTGACCAACAGCCAAGTCACCGTCTAGGGTTTCTGGGAACCATAGTACCACTTGCTCAGGTGTGGCTATTGCCCGATAAATCCTTTCCTTGGAAGCGTTAATGATAATTTCACGTTGAATGGTATTTTGCATCTTACGTTTCTCTTTTCGCTGTGTATTGGACGTTCAAATAAGTAAAGTACAGAGTAATCAATTATGCAACAAAATGGTTGCATGTTTATTGGCTAAGCATTACCAGTCCGAAAATATCTAGGGATTTTCCGGTAAAACTAAAGCGGGGCAGGGCAAAAGTAATTTACATTTGGCTGGGCTGCTAAAAATCGCTAAAGTCCTCGTTTGTTGTTAGTCATTCAAGTGGATAAATTTACTATGCCTGATGGGGCAAGCGCTACACCAATACTCAATTCTCCCCTGGCTGTCTACCAAGCGCAATTGGGCAGCAAGCTTGTCGAGGATCCCGCCCAGATCGAAGCGATAAAAAGACTCGATACATTATTTGGGCAGTTACATCAGCAAAATACTGCGCCTTTTGAACCTACAACGGGAATATATTTGTGGGGTGATGTGGGCCGGGGTAAAACATTTTTAATGGACCTGTTTTACGATTGCTTGCCAACAAAAGGTAAGTTAAGGCTTCACTTTCATCGCTTTATGGCGCGTATTCATCAGGCGCTTAACGCGCAAGCTGGCATGCAAGATCCTCTGGTAGGCATTGCCAACGATCTGGCTAAAGAATGCCGTATATTGTGTTTTGACGAGTTTTTTGTGTCCGACATTGCTGATGCCATGATATTGGCCGGGTTATTCAAGTCGTTGTTTGAGCACGGTGTGATATTAGTCGCCACATCGAATATTCCCATTGAGCGTTTATATGAGAATGGCTTAGCCAGGCATAAATTTTTGCCTTGCATCGCGTTACTGCAGCAGCATACGCACATGTTGCATCTAGCGGGCGAGCAAGACCATCGCTTGCATCAATTACATGCTTCACAAAACGGCGCCTTATTGAGCCGAGGATCTAAGAATGTGGGCACGACAGCCGAAATGGATTTAGCCGCTATTTTTTCTGCGCTAACCCACACAACCGAACCAGCGAACGTTCGTGCTACCAGCATTAATATTTGCCACCGGGATATCCCAGTGGTTGGTGTTACTGATATCAATAGCCCAAATGCACTCGTATGGTTCGACTTTTACGCTTTGTGTGAAGGCCCACGTTCGCAGCTGGACTACATGGAAATCGCCACACGTTTCAACACTGTATTGTTAAGTGGTGTGCCACAACTAGGCGGCGAAGTAAGGGGATGGATTAAGGCTCGAGGCACTGAAGATGGCACAGGTGACAATCAAGCTGCCAGTACCGGGGAACGCGTTTTATCTTATTCTGTGAACGACGATAAGGCCCGACGTTTTATCAGCTTAATCGATGAGTTATATGACCAAAACGTCACCCTGTATTTAAGCTGTGATGTGCCGTTGGCAGAGCTTTATTTAGAAGGTGCACTGATCTTTGAATTTCGCCGTACCTATAGTCGTTTAATTGAAATGAGTCAGGGTTAATGGCGTCTACATGTGTGGCTGGATGACGAACAGGATAGCAATAGTGCAACCTAGCATACACTCAAGTAAAACAACCTAGCGAGATAATAAGGCCGTTATAAATCTTTGTAAGTAAACAAAAAATAAACTAGCCTTTTTTTGTACAACTTATCTTGCAATGGAAATGCAGTAATGTTCTATCAGTATGCAAGTGGCTAACTTGAATCATATTGGAACACACTATGAAACCACCTATTGTACTAGTCATTCATGGCATGGGTACACACGTTACTGGCGATGTTATTAAAGAGGTTAAAACAGGATTAAACGCCTCAGCGTCATTTCTCGGACTGCAAAATTTTGCCCTAGATACCCATTTCGACTTTGAGGAATATAACTATTCTGAATATTTCGATGAGCAGCGAAAAGCACAAGGAGATTTTTTCAAAGCACTGGGCAAGGTTATTCCATTTTCATCAAGATTTCTCCAAGAACTGTTTCAATTTCAAGCAAAACTCGCTGACGATAGTTTCTTTTATACCCACTGGTTAGACGTCATTACCTATGGTGTACTAGATACCATCCGTATTACCGCTATGTTGCGCTTAAAAGAGAAATTGCTGACGCTCTTAAGAGATGCTGCCAATGATGCCGAGGGGAAACGTGACGTTATTGTGGTTGCCCATAGTCTTGGTACCGCTATGACTCACGATGTGCTGACATCGCTTTATTTACGTCCTGACGAACCCGACGACGATGAAAAAATTCGCTACATTAATCATCCTTTGTCGGGTTTATGGATGGTGGCTAATGTTTCGCGCATGACCCAAATTCTGACGCGATATTTAGATCCTAATCATTCAATTGTACGTGATGATAGTGCTAACTCAGCCGGTGTGGCGAAAATATATTACCCTATTTATAATCAGTTTGACCCTTTTACCGTATTTAAGCGCTATCTGGTCGAGCCCGTATATGGTGATTTGATACGCACTAATAGTCTTCGTTTTATTAAACATACAGATGGTTCAAAAACGGTAAACCCACACTCGTTAACGGAGTACTTTTCAAACCCTGAAGTGGGGGCGGAATTCTTGTATCAGCATACTATGCTGCAAATAACCCCAGCCATGCGCCAAGCAGCAAAAGTTAAATATTTAACTACCACTATTGATGGCGAACTTAAAGATGCGGTGAAAGAAATACTGGCCAAGATTAAAGCGCTGAGCAATACCGTTAACGCAAGCAATGACCTTTTATCGCTGATTTCATGCTCCATGCAACTCTTCTTGTTTGTTAAAGAGCTGAAAGACTTATACGCCACTTCATCGAAGCAAGGAGCGTAAGATGAAAAGATTAACATTGTTCGTGACAACCCTATTATTGCTCAATTCATTCGCATGGGTTGTGCATGCGGATAATAACGCAATAGCTGACTATCCCGATTGCGCTAAACTTCTAACCCATAATAATGTGCGAGAGACAGACGTTGCCATACTCCAACCGATTTTAGCAGCAACGACAGAGTTTATGTTGGCCACGTGCGCCGCCTTTAATGAAGACGATATGCGCGCCTTAAACGATAGGCATTTTTTAACCGCTGGAAAGCCAAATGGCAATCGGGCAGAGCTCGTCAAACTATTACGTAAAAACTTTTCCGATGAGCCTTTTCCTGATATCTCTGACGTGATAGTTGAATGGCAGTCAGTTGATTACACACAAGCACTCAACTCACAGCTGTACTCGCTTAACGTTATTCAGGGCAAGCGGCGTGATGAGTATGCATTCATGTTACAAAGCGGCACGTCAAACATTTCCTTTATGGTTGATGATCGAATGCAGCAAGCGTGTCTTAAATTGAGCACCATGGCATGCGACCTGTTTTTTAAAGAAGTAGAGCGTGTTACCTCGGTACAAAATATATTTTTAGGCTCAAATGAAATTAAACAGGCGTTAGTTAACACGGCTCAAAAACGTCAAGATTGGCATCGTTTTGGCGAAGAAGGGCGCTTTATGACCTTTATTGACATAGCTTTTACCTCATGGATATACAGTGAGGAATTTTCCAATGGAAAAAGTCTCCCACCCCCACCTAAGTATCAGTTTTTTGCCCTGCGCCCATCAATTGCATATGAGCATTTTTCAGCAGCAGAGTCCGGTGATAAAGACGAGATGACCCTTGCAGTTGAATGGGTGGGGATTAATCAATGGGACGCTGATATCCCTTGGGGAGTGAGTATTGCCAGTGTGTATGCCGATCGTAGTAAAGGCAGGAAACTCGGTCATGGATTAATGTTGCACCTGAACAATAAACTAAGCATTGGGTTTGCTAATCGTGGAGGCGGTGACAACAGTGTTTACATTAATATTGATTTGCTAAATTGGTTTAGTCGCTTCGACGCTTACGCTAGTTTTAAAAATGCCATGTTAGATTAACGATATTGATTCAATAAATTTGCTCGTCACTAAGGTTAAACTGGCGCATTCGATGGGCAATTCCAACGAATGCGTCGTTTACATTTATGCTGCTACCGCTACTTTTCGGTTGATACCACCTAACATGGCTTTTATTGCGGCCGTCATGATGTTGCTGTCTTTGGCGACCCCGAAGCGAGTGTTATTATTATCGGTTTTTAATTCCAAATAACATACTGCGGTCACTGCTGACCCTTCACCAATAGCGTGCTCGTGGTAGTCGACAATTTCTAGAGGCTCATCGGTAAAGCTGCGAATGGCATTGGCAGCGGCGTCGATGGGGCCGTTCCCTATGCCGCTAATGCTGATCGGCGAATCATTATATATCAACTGAATATCGATTTTTTGTCGGTTATCCGCAAGGGTGTTAATTTGGCTTTGCTTGTATTCTATCCAGTCTGGTTGGGTTAAATAGGTGGCTTCGAACAATGCCACAATATCAACCGCACTCATTTCTTTGCCGCTGCTGTCATTATTTTGCTGCACAATTCGACTGAACTCTATTTGTAATTTACGTGGTAATTGCAAACCGGCTTGGCGATCCAATAAGAAGCTAACGCCGCCCTTACCTGACTGGCTGTTAACCCGCACAACCGCATCGTAACCACGGCCTAGGTCGGCGGGATCAATAGGTAAATAGGGCACTTGCCAGATATCGTTTGGTTTTTGAACGGCTAACCCTTTTTTGATCGCGTCTTGATGTGAGCCAGAGAAAGCGGTAAATACCAACTCGCCCGCATAAGGATGGCGTGGGTGAACCGGCAGTTGATTGCATTCTTCGACCAATTTACGTACTTGATCTATTTTCGAAAAATCTAAATTTGGGTGCACACCCTGTGTATACAAATTCAACGCTAGGGTGACAAGGTCTACGTTACCTGTGCGTTCGCCATTACCAAACAAACAGCCTTCCACTCTGTCTGCACCGGCCATGACAGCCAATTCAGCCGCCGCAACCGCGGTACCACGGTCATTGTGGGGGTGCACACTCAGAATAATATGTTCGCGCTGATTTAAATGACGGTGCATCCATTCAATTTGATCTGCATAGGTATTGGGCGTGTTCATTTCGATGGTGGCAGGCAGGTTGATGATAATTTTGTTATCTCTGCTTGGCTGCCAGATATCCACTACAGCATCACAGACTTCTTTCGCAAATTCAATTTCAGTACTGGAAAAAACTTCCGGTGAATATTGATAAGTCCAATTAACCTCTGGGGCCTGCTCGGTCAGCGCTTTGACCCAAGTTGTGCCTTGGGTAGCAATGCCTTTTACACCCGCTTTATCGGTTTTATATACGAGCTCTCTAAACGCAGGGGCGATAGGATTATACAGATGTAAAATCGCTTGTTTGGCGCCACGTAAACTCTCTACTGTGCGTTCAATCAAGTCATAACGGGCTTGCACTAATACTTCGATGGTGACGTCATCCGGAATGTGATCCTGTTCGATGAGCAAACGCACAAAATTAAAGTCGATATCTGATGCCGAGGGAAAGCCCACTTCAATTTGCTTAAAGCCAATCGCCACAAGTTGTTTAAAGAAACGTAACTTTGTCTCAATGGACATGGGATCAATCAGAGCTTGATTGCCATCGCGTAAATCGGTACTCATCCAGATGGGCGGGTGGGTAATATGATTATTGGGCCACTGACGATCGGGTAAGCTGACACCTCTAAAAGGTTGATATTTGGTCTGGGGTTGGCTAATCATATGGGGCTCCGGAGAATGGGATAAAATCTGTTAATAAGCTTAACCGAAGAAGATCCATAGATGATTGCGTAAATGTGTATAATTCATTCTCGTATAACAATATTATTGCTCAATAATTGATAATATTGATATTTACTATCTTAGGATGTCGCTGTTATGGTACTTGATAAGTATGATCGTTTAATTCTTGAAATAATCCAACAGAAAGGGCGTGTGTCTAACCAAGAACTGGCAGACGCCATTAATTTATCGCCGTCGCCTTGTTTACGCCGAGTACGCCAACTAGAAGAAGCGGGACTCATTGATGGCTATGTAGCGTTATTAAATGCCCGTAAATTAGGTTTAACGCTATTGTCGTTTATTCAAATTATTATGGACAAACATACACCGGAACGTTTCGCGATTTTTGAAGATAGCGTCACCGGTTTTAGTGAGGTACTAGAATGCCATTTGATCACCGGACAAACGGCGGATTACCTTCTTAAAGTGATCGTTAAAGACATGGATGACTTTCAGCAGTTTTTGCTCAACAAACTTACGCGAATTGAAGGGGTCAGCGGTGTCCATTCTTCCTTTGTGCTTAAGTCGCCGGTAAAAACCACGGCACTACCTGTGTAATTAACACTTCGTTAAACATAAAAAGAGCTGGTGCTTAATTGAAATAACTGATGGGTAAGCTAATTTTCGTAGAAGCAAAGCGTTATTGCGCCACCGTTTAGCGGTTAATTTTCTGCAATAACGATTTAAGATCTTGAAAATTGATCGGTTTTATCAAATGTTTATCAAATCCAGCTTCTTTGGCTAACGCCTTAT
The DNA here is from genome assembly GCF_000315055.1 of Paraglaciecola polaris LMG 21857. Taxonomy (GTDB): domain Bacteria; phylum Pseudomonadota; class Gammaproteobacteria; order Enterobacterales; family Alteromonadaceae; genus Paraglaciecola; species Paraglaciecola polaris. Next base: position 16,978 of record NZ_BAER01000113.1, read on the forward strand.
CTTTATCTTGTCCCCAGCCGGTAGCGGCAATGAGAAAGATATCTTTGCCCCACGTCTGTTGACGAATGTGCTGTGCGACTTGGTAACCATTGATATCAGGCAGGCCTATATCTAACAAAATCACGTCAGGGCAAAATTCTTCTGCGGCAATGATCCCATCCATACCACTGTGGGCAATGCGGGTCGAGTGGCCGCTGAACTCTAATAGCATTGATAAGCTTTCGGCAGCATCAATATTGTCTTCAATCACTAAAATGCGCTTGCTATCGGTAACCAAATCAATCGGCTTTTCAACAATGGGAGTGATTTCGATAGGGGCGCGAGATATGGGTAAGCGCACAATAAACTCACTGCCTTTTCCATCGCCTTCACTGTGAGCCACAATGCTGCCATCGTGTAACTTAACTAATCCATGGACAAGGGCAAGACCTATACCTAAGCCACCTTGTGCATGTTCAAGTGCCGGGGTGAGTTGAGAGAACATGTTAAAAACGTTGGTCAGCTGTTCGGGTGGGATCCCCATCCCTGAATCCTTAACTGACAAAACCACTTCATTACCTTGTTGAAATGCACTCAAGGAAATATCACCACCATCCGGCGTATATTTTCCTGCGTTATTCAATAAGTTAGCAATAATTTGCGTCAATCGAGTGGTATCGGCTTCAACAAATATCGGGGATTCGGGGCGTGTTACGGTCAACGTATGCTTGGACTTGTCCATTATGGATTGGGTTGACTCAATGGCGCTTTGCATGGGGTCAGCGATATCAATATTTCGCATTCTAAGTTCCAACCGACCCTGGGAAATGCGTGACGCTTCCATTAAATCATCAACCAAATGTGTCATCTGAGATATATGTCGTTCAATCATCTCGCGTGACCAGTGCATGAAAGAATCTTCAGTTTCTTTGAGTCGCATAATTTCTAAAACATTTCTTATTGGGGCTAACGGGTTGCGCAGCTCGTGGCCCAAAGTTGCTAGAAATTCATCTTTGCGCCGATCGGCAATGGATAACTGTTGGTTTAATTGATGTAATTCTCTTTCCGTCGCTTTGCGCTCAGATACATCCATTATGACACCCACAATCGTTAGTGCCTCACCGGTTTCTGAATAGGTAGCATGCCCTCGGCCTTCCATCGCCAACCAGCTTGCGTCAGAATGCTTAAGACGGAATTGAATGTCGAAGTCTGATTTCGTGTCGATAGAATTTTGGAGTGCAGTGGCAAATGAGCTCAAATCATCTGGGTGTATTAAGTTATAAAATTGTTCTGGTGTCGCCCATATTTCTTTATCAGTCCACCCCGTCAGTTGTTGCAGCTCTGGAGTCCACCAAACTTCACCGGATTTTATATCTTGAGTCCATACGCCCATCCGAGCACTGCGAATGGCAATACTCAAAATGTCGCGGCTTTCCTGCAATTCCTCTTGCGAGGTATGTAAAGACGCTAAAGACTCCTCTACAGATTTACGGGCGGAAATTAATTCGCGCTCATAATTTTTGCGTTCCGTAGCAACAAAAAACGCCAGTTGATCAAATTGACTATCACCGTGTTTCTGACGAGAAACATTAATCAGCATGGGCAGCGTTTTACCGTCGCTAGTCACTAAATCCATTTGCACTTCTGATACCGAGCCTTGTAGCTGCAGAAGAGGTGCCCAATGGGTATGATGGAAAAAACGTCCACCAATGGTAAACAAGTCTTGGATTCTTTTATTGTTAATTAATTCGCTGGGCGTAAAACCAAGCCAATTGCAAAAGGTGGTATTCACCCTGCAGATTGTTCCATTCACTTCGGTGGTGACTAAGCCGCAAGGTGCGCAGTCAAATGATGATGACAGGTCTGGAATGTTATTCATTGTCGCGTTTTTTATTCATAAAACCGTTTAAGATAGTTTTTTATGGCTTGGGTACTGGCATCTGGGGCGCTAAGGTGCGGGCAATGGCCCACATTATCGATAATGCATAACTCAGCATCTGCCATGGTTTTATGCATATACTGACCAACGGTACAGGGGGCTATGAAATCATCACTACACTGAAGGATCAGGGCAGGTGTGGTGGATTTTGACAAGGCGTCTCTGTGATCAGATAAAAATGTAGCCCGGGCAAAGTGTTTGGCTATTTCTGGATCGGTCCGGCAAAAGCTGTTTGTCAGTTCAACTGATAATTCGGGCTGGTTGGGGGCTCCCATGATAGTGGGTGCCATAGTGCTAGACCAACCTAGGTAGTTACTATCTATGGTGTTACACAATTCTTCAACGTCGGCTTGTGAAAAACCACCGATATAATCCCCCTCATTGATGTAACACGGTGATGGCCCCACCATGATTTGACACGTAAATTTTTCGGGTGCCTGTACTGAGGCAAGTAAGCCGATAATAGAACTCACAGAATGACCGACAAATATAACGGGTTGGTCTGTTAGTTCATCTATTATTTCAATTAAATCTGCTGCATAACCGTGCAATGACGCATATTTTTCGAAATCGTAGGCCGATAGATCTGATTTGCCGCTACCCACAAGATCAAATAACACAATTTTGAAACGCGCTTGAAAAGACGGCGTGAGATATCGCCACATATTTTGGTCACAACCAAAACCGTGTGCAAACACCAATGTGGTGGAACCACTTCCTATTACTTGAATATTATTGCGTATTTGAACGCTCATGATGGTTCTCTCAATTTACAGCTGTATCTAATTAGATTTTTTCATCGACGATTAAGCAGTGCAATAGACACTATACGCTCGGTCAGTTATTGAATGGGAATACGATTAAATTATGATGGTTTATACAGGTTGATCTCACCTCGAGCAAATTAATTAGCATAATAGAAATACCATCTTCATTTAGCTATTTTCCGCGGAGGGGTAAAAAAAAACGAACAAAGTAAAGTAGAGATCATAAATAGAAGTGGTAATTATATCTTACGAATATTGTGCTTGGTAAATGGCTGAGCAGGACCGCGGGTAATGCTTTTATTGCTACACTTTTATCACGTCAAATTCCCTATGATCAAAATGGCCCGTAACCAATAAGTAAGGAGATTTCACGCGACATTGCATGTAGAGCAATAAACTTAGTTGCCGGCCATTGCTAGGCGGTCAATTTTGCGTAACCACTGTTTGTACCTGAGATTGATTTTAATGCAAAAAAACGGAGCCTTGAGCTCCGTTTTTTAGTTTGCTAGATAAACACTAGAAACGATAGGTCATGTCGATACCGACTTGACGACCTCGGCGTGCAGCACTAAAAAATGCACGGGGCGAACCGTTGTCTGCACCATCGGGCGCGGTATTGAGGGATGAAAAGGTAAAATAAGGAATACCTAACCAACGAGATGTCAGAATAGGCGCGTCCTCATCGGTTAAGTTTCGAGCATAAAGACTGACCCGCCAATTTTCACTGTTTATGCCCATGCGTGCACCCATAATGATCGCGCTTGGTACATAGGCTAGGTTGTGTACCTGCACATACTTCTTCGACTCGTAGCTGGCATCCAGATTAAAGAAGGCTTCAAGTTCGCCTGTGATGGGCGTGATGTATTCTAAAAACGCGCTTGCTTGGTGTTTTGAACTTAGGGGGAACGCATTGCCATCGATGGAGCAACTGGCAGGTGTGGTGATAGCAAAGTCACTGCGAAAATCCGTTCCGGTTGTTGTCCCTGGTGTTAGCACGCCACCACCACTGGTTAATGACCACTGAAAGTCGTCACAGCCTTGAGTGAATTTGGTGTCAGCTAGGGCGTAAGTAAAACGACCAGATAGATTGTCAGTAAATTGTGCGTTTATATCCACTTCGACACCGAATACTTCACCTTTTCCTTGGTTTGTGGCGACAGAGGCGACATTGCCCGCCGGTACATTCAGTGGGGTCGTCAGTTGAATGTCACTTACATCGTTGTAGAACATAGATACGGTGGCATAGACCTTGTTAATGGCACTGCTTTTTATACCTAGCTCGTAGGTCGTAATTTCTTCTTGCTCGTAGGTAGGTTTGCCCGTTTCAGCGCCGGCTGAGCCATTAATACCACCGGGTTTAACGCCTTGACCGACGATACCGTAAAAAATGGTGTTGCTGTCATAACGGTAATTCAAGGTGGCTCTAGGGGTAAAGTTGTTCCAACTGCCGCCGGCATCAAACGTTGTTAAGCCATCCGGGTCAAACTCGGTAACCGTTTTTTCTTCCTCTGCCCAGCGGGCTTCAAATGTACCGTCAATCTTATCGCTTAGTTGATAATCAACTGAAGCATAAACCGCTTTGTTCGTCACAGTACTGTTATCTTGAAAGACACCCACCTTTGCGTCTTCGAAAGTTAAATCGAAATTATCTCTGTCTTGATCGTAGTAAAAGGCGCCAGCCATCCATTCCAATTTACCCTCGGGAGAGTGCAGAGTAAATTCAACGGTTTTGTCTTTGGTTTCCTGACGAGAGGTATTAGCAAAAAATGCCTCTTGGCCCGGAGCAAAGGTGTAGTTTACTGATGAGTTGTCACCATCAGAGCCAGTGCTTATATCATCGTCACGATAGCCCAGCGCCAATGACATGGAATAGCCAGCATCGGTTTCGTAATCTATGGCTAAGCTTGAAATAATCAGGTCGCGACCTACGCCGTCATAAGCTGTGCCATCAGCTGTGTCATATGGGCTGCCAAAAAATGTTGAACCAGAGGGTAAAAAGCTATTAACCGGGATGCCTGGGACTTCATTTGGTATACCATCTGCATCTGCTTTATCGTTAAGGGCGATGGGTTGATTCTTAATTTCGCCGCAGAAGTATTGAAAGTTATTCCCTGAGCCTGAAGCTGCCCAAGATGATAATGATCGATAGCCGGGTGCGCAGTTATTCTCGCTGGTAGGCGTTAAGAAAAACGGTCGTGTTTCATCTCTATCTTCTTGGCTTTGAAGTCGAAAACGTACCCCTAGTTTGTCAGACGGCGCGGCGTCTAGCACTATGCTCACGGAGCGCGTGTCTTCGCCGCCTACTATCTCATCGGTGACTATGTTGCGCCAATCCTCATCGCCGTCGACTTGATAATCTCGCACACTCAAACTCGCTGCTAGCCAGTCGTTTAATGGCCCGCTGATATAAGCGGATGCCGTGTGTTCTGAATCTTGCGCCAAGTTAAGTTTAACGTTACCCATGAAGTCGTCATGATCCGGTCCCTTGGTAATAAAATTAATCGCGCCAGAATAAGAATTACGGCCATATAACGCGCTTTGCGGGCCTTTTACTACTTCAACTCTGGCGATATCAGACATGTCTAAACTTTGCACATCACCAGAGTAGTAATTACCATCGATAAAGTAGGCAGCGCCTGATTCGACACCAAATTGTATGCCGGCAAGTACATTACCCATGCCACGGATAACGGGTCGCTCAGTCGCGCGGCCGAAGGCTTTTGAAAAGCTTAAGCCGGATGAAAAGCGTGCAATGTCATCTATGCTTTGAAAACCTTGTTCAATCATGGTGTCAGAGAAAGCAGATACCGCGACAGGAATACGATTTAACGATTCGGCTTTTTTCGAGACGTTACTTCTATTATTTCCAAAGCGTCTAGATTGCTGGATTCAGTTAGCGCTTCTTGCGCAAAGGCCATCATGGGCTGAGTCATCAAGATAGATGTTATCGCCAGAGGGAGTTTTTTTATTATTAGTGTCATCGGCATTCCTGGTGTGTATTGATATGTATAAACAGGTTTTTTATTTTTATCGTCAGCGACAATCTAGCACTGCTTATGCGCTGCCGGTTTGATAAAAATCAACAATGTGAACCATTGCAACTAACTGATTATAAGATACTTTTTACTGTGCACTCAGGTTTTTCATGCATAAAAAAGCACCTAGTTAACACGAGGTTGAATAGGTGCTATAGGATAAGAATTTAACTCGGGGCGGTGTGCCTAGAACGGTTAATCGCTGGCCTTTGCTGGCGCATCGAGTAACTGGTTCACCTCTAACCAGTAGCCGTCAGGATCGCGGATCATGGATACCATTACCGCTATTTTGCCACCATCCGCACGGGGATACTCCACATGGTGCGGCGCTTCGATTACCGCTACTTTAGGGGCTTTTTCAACGCGTTTCCACCTGATATCTAAGTCAGCTACGTTCATCACCATAATTGGGTCGCCTGGTACTGGCTCATCAAATTTTTCTTGGCGTTGAGGTTTTTCAGGGTAAATATATTGCAATAAGCCCAAAGCACCAATAAAGGTGTCGTTAGCTTGTAGCAAGACCAAGCGACGCTTGCGGGTCTCGCCATTTTCCATGGGGCTGTTGATCATCTGATCATAAATGACGTTCAAGCCAAGCGCATCACGATACAGCTGCAAAGAGGTATCAATGTCGTTGACCAAAAACGTGGTGCGGCGAATATCGACTGAAATACGTTGCTCTTCATTAACGGGCGCTGCCGTAGCATAAAGACTGGGCAGAGCACATAACAGGATTGCAAAAAGAGACGAGCTGATTTTCATGTGGGGGTCATCCATTGTTTTTGTTGTTTAGCAGATGCCAATATCAACGCCATTTGAGAATGGCGCATTGATAATAATCAAGTCTACTGGCTTGGCGCACAGTCGGGGATTATTGCTTGGCTACGTTAATTAGCCGGACAGGCTAGTCCGCGTATGCAATCAGTTTTTCGCTTTCGAGCACGGTAATTTGGTAGTTGCTTTCAATAGAAATCAAACCATCTTTTTTCAGCTTACTAAAGCCGCGACTGGCCGTTTCTAAACTCATACCTAAGTAGTCTGCTATGTCTTGGCGACTCATAGGAAGAAAGAAACGGTGGGTACCACGACCGAGTCTATGCTCCATATCCAATAGAAAATGCGCCAATCGTTGGTGCGCTGACTTCTGGCCCATGATGAATAATTGGTCGAGTATCAGCGACAAAATATGGCCGGTTACATCGTGATAGCGTTTGGCGACCGCTGGGTATTTATCGAAGATATCTTGCATGAGCTGACGACTGATACGGATCACGACACAGTTGGTTAATGCCTTGGCACTAAAGCTATAGCTAACGTTTTCAGATAATCCGGCAAGGTTACCGGTAAACAAAAACGCAAAGACCTGCCGGGAGCCAGATGCTGTGGAACGCTCGAGCATAAGTGAACCGGACTCGGGGATATATACGTATTCCGGCGCGTCTTTTTCTCTAAATACGTATTCTCCTTGAGCGAAGGATACTTCTTCTGCATCTTTAGCGAGCTCGTCGATGAAGGCGTTAGCACCTTCGACCTCTTTAAAATGGCTTCCAAAACACGAGGTAAGGGAGGTTTTAATGATTACTTTGTTGATATCGAGTGACATGAATTCAGCCTATTTTATTATTATGTTAACGCGCTTGATAAAACTCGATCCATGTTTGGTCTGGCGATCTAATTGCCAGCATATCCACTTGTCCATATGGGGGTAAATTCAAGCTCGCCTGGGATATTATTTCCACATCATTTGCTAATAGATGTGTTCTCAGTGCCGCTAAATTGTCTACTGGAAAACGCAAAGTGACAATGCCTAAATTGGGTGGCGACGCCAAGGCGCTAACATTTTTACCCTCAGCGCCATGAAACTGTAATAACTCTATTGAGCCTTCGTTGGATTTTTGCGGGTGTAAAATATATACGGAACGCGGGATTTCTGTCGTCAGATTGTAAGGCAAGCCCAGCACATTTGGCCCAGCTTCTTTGCTGGCCCCTTTATGTTCTAGATATACCTGAAACCCTAGTACGTCACGATAAAATGCCAGCGATGTCGCTATATTGCTTACTACTTGCGTCGAGTTGAACACACGACTCATATGTTTAACGTTGGGCCATCCTTCTAAGGTCGGTTTGATGCGCTCGATCATGGCGAAACTAATGCCGTCTGAGCCTGTTGTTATCCATTCTGTCACTTCATAAGGACCGAATGTGAAAGAGACTGGGTCGCTCGTGCCGCGCCATCCTGCACTTTGCAGTTGTTCGCGCTTCTGTATCATGTTGGCTACGCGTACATTGACGTCAAATATACCGCCTACATCCCAAGACTGTGTATTACCACGAATGACCTGTTGCGCAAGGTTATCGATTTGAATAAAGCGTACATAACCCCGCTGCTCGCCTTTATTAGCCAGCAGTACTTGTTTGACGTCTGCGTTTGCGGGCAGTTGCCACAGTTGCTTTAACTGGGGATCAACCGCGGCCGTTGACCTTACTTCCCAGCCCGCATATTGTTGATAAAATGCGCTGCTTTTGTCGATATCAGAAACAATGAAAACCGCCTCAGTAAAGCCCTGTAAAGTGAAGTCTTGTGCGTTGCTTAATGGACTCAGCAGCAGTAAAAATCCAAGTAGAGCGCGCATTATTTTTGCTCCTCAAATACTTCGATCAAAAAGCCATTTGGTGCTCGCAGTGTGGCGACGTTGGCGCTACCCACTAACGGATCGACCACCTTGATTGGTGCACTGACTATTTCTGCACCGTATGCGTTAGCGTTTTCCAATACCGTTTGCAATGAACGCACCGGAAAGCTCCACATGCCTAGGCCAATATTGGGTAGGCTAGGGGCATTTTTAGGCTTGATCGGTTCAACATTATGAAAGTCCACAAACAACATGTGACCAGTTGTGGCCCCTTTGCTATACACGATAGCAAATCTAAATTCGGTGCCGTTTGGTAGGTTCATGGCGCCTTTATCACCTGCGGATTTAAATACCCGGTCGGAACGAATTTCTAATCCTAGTACGTCGGTGTAAAATTTAAGTTGCGAGTCGGAGTCAGTGATCACCTGGGCTGAATAGGCTGGGCCACCTTTGCCATGTTTGTCTGTAGGCCCAAGTTGCGCCATGCCATCTCCACGGGTAATGGCCACTCCATGGTTAAAGTCAGGCGCGTTAAAAATGGTTTCATCAATGGGGTAAGTACTGCCGTCGGGTCTGGGAATTGGGTAACTTTCAAGTGCATTAAGGGCTTCAAAACCTAAGGTGCGAATGTGTTTGTCTAGCGCAATTGTATTGTTGTTCGGAAAACCCAATGAAAATGGGCCAAGTTCTCGCGAATTCCAGCTATCGTGAATACTCGGCATAGGTTTGCTAAGCACTAAGAGACGAATTTGAATCGCGCTGTCTATCCCTTTTCGATACAAACGGTAAGTTTGCCAACTGAGGTCGCCAGGCATATCCCATAAGGTGCGTTGGGATTTTTCTAATGCTGGGCCGATAGTTAACGGCCCCTCAACACTCATGCCCATACCATCACGGTAAAATAACAGGCTTTGCTCCAATGAGACGGTGGCAATGGTTACCGTATGCAGCGGCATAGCTAACGCGTCTCGTACTTGGCTTTTGGGTGCCAAAGCATCGTTTGATTCGCTATGGGCATGGGGCATAAATCCAAGGCAAGTGAGTAACACACCCATGATTAATATCAAAAATCGGTTATTCAATTTCAAACTCATTTAAAATTTGTCCGTACAAATGTTAGTGTCAGCAAATCATATACAAGTACAGAAAAAAAGGTAACTAAATGACGGTATTTACTCGGTTATGCATTTTGGGGCTTTTATTAGGCATATCATCAACAAGTCGCGGCCAGTCAGAATTGCTCCCAGATACCGGCGTAGGTGGAGTGTACGAGGTTATGATTGGCACAGATGACAGTGAAAGCCTACTTAAATATCTGGCGCAATTCGGCTTTCGGGAAATTGACAAAGGTCAAATAGGGCGCGAAAAGGCACTCGCTTTATATGGGGTCGATAGCGGGCTGACTTCCTATCGTTTGCAAAATGCTGAGGTTGACAGCCATGGTCTTATTCGCGTACTCGCATGGGAAACGCTACTTGGGACGGGTGTGGGGTATGCCCAACCAGAAACGGTTGGCCAGCGCATGATGGTCATGCGTACCGAGGACGTGTTTCGCATTCATGATGCGTTTGCCGATGCGCGAAAAGCGGGTCAAAAATGGCTCCCCACTGCACCCGTTTATGCGGATTTGTATGCTATGACCGAAGGTAAACCGGACGTATTAAATCGCCGCACTGGGGTACGTGAAATGGCGGTATATGGGGAGCTTTTTAACCTAGTGTTGTTTCAGCGTTACGGTTACACCATAAAAGGTTATGGCAGCATATCCCCAGACAGCCCCCTTAGAACCAGCGAAATTACGCACAATGATTTTATGTTAGCCGGCAACAGTAAAGCAGATATGCACCGTCAAACCGACTATTACCGGGATGTGTTTGGCTTAAAACCTGAGGGGCCGGTGGTACTGGATGGGGATTGGCAGGATGGCCCAAAAGTGGTGTTTAACATGGCCGATGGTAGTAGCCATTACTATCGTGGTTTTGTGAGTCCAAATAATATCTCCGGCAAGCTGAAATTTTTTGTAAACCCGGACCAGCGTCCTGATCGTAGTGCCGCGCAACAACCTGGCTATGGAGGGATCACTATGCATTCTTTATTCGCAGACAAACCTGAATTGGTCAAACAGCTAGCGGAAGAGCACGGTATTATTACCACTGACGTGCAAAAAAACGAGTTTGGTGAAAATAGCTTTGTACTGCGCGGCCCCGATGGTTCAAGCTGGCAAATATTACCCAAGCCAAAGTTAACGACACCAGAAGTGACTGAGCTAACATTCGAGACTACTGCGCATTAACGTGAGCTCTTAATGGGGTATACGGGCTTCGACTGTGTATGCAGATTGTCCCAAATAGGTTAATTTTAAAAACACACATGACAGAGCATATAGGGAGCGAAAACCGATGCAGATAACTGTAGATAACCTTACGTGCGATGGTGTCCGTGGGCTGCTGGAAGAGCATCTAACGGATATGTATGCCACATCACCGCCGGAAAGTGTCCATGCTTTGGATATGAACGCCTTAAAGCACTCTGCCATTACGTTCTGGTCTGCTCGGGAAAATGGGGTTGTGCTGGGGTGTGTTGCGTTAAAAGCGCTGACGCTCACTCACGGCGAAATTAAGTCTATGCGAACGGCAGATAAAGGGCGTAATCGGGGTGTTGGATCTGCATTATTAACGCATCTGATTCATCAGGCCAAGCAGCGAGGTTATCAACAATTGAGCTTGGAAACGGGTAGCATGGAATATTTTGCACCTGCAAGGCGGTTGTACCATAAATTTGGCTTTGAATATTGTGGTCCGTTTGCGGATTATGCATGGGATCCGAATAGTTGTTATATGACACGCGTTATCGACAATAACGCCACTGGTCCAACACTTGCTCAGTTAAATTGAAAAAGGGCAGTGACAACAGACATCACTCCCCCTACCGGGAAATCAATTACGTTAAAACAACGCCGTTAGTATTGGCCTGAGGCGTGGTACATCTCCATTTTTGACGGTCTTGGGCGTTTTCTGTGCGGCGCGTAGGCGCCGGTTGTACGGTCAAAGTCGTCTAGAGTACGAAAACTGGGGATAAAATCCTTAGTTGATGTTATCCAGCTGTCTAAAATTTGACGGTGCCGTTGCAGTACACCTTGATATTTTATATCAGTGGCTAGGTTAGTTAACTCAAATGGATCGTTTTTAAGATCGTACAACTCGTCTTTTGGTCGAGGGGTTAAAAACGGACGTGCTTGCTGTTGTGTTAATGCGCCTTGTTCGAATAAACGTGTGAGCTCCCACCAGGTTTTATGATAAACCGTGTCGGCGCTGGGTGTCGCAGGCAAATCAAAGTAATTATTGCGAATATAACGGTACTTTTCAGTACGCACCGAACGGCCATGATCTTCAAAGTCATGCCAGTTACGTTCCGATATGGCGTATTCTCTAAACGCTTCATTCGGCTCTTGAAACAGTCCATCGATACTTTTGCCTTCAAAAGATTGGGGGATATCCGCTTCGGCAAGCGTGAGAAAGGTCGGGGCTAAATCAATCGCGCTAATAATGCTTTTACTTGCCGTGCCCTTAGGGATCCCACTTGGCCAATAGGCGATAAACGGGGTTTTAACACCTGAGTCATACAAAGTGGTTTTGTCTCTGGCAAACGGGCGGCCGTTATCGGCAACAAAAACAATCAAGGTATTGTCTGCAACGCCCTGTTTTTCTAGCGTCTGCACTACTTTACCAACCGATTCATCGAGACGCGCAATTTCGTCATAATAAGCGGCAAAATCGTTCAGATACAGCTCGGTTGCCGGATAATAAGGCGGTAAGCGCACATCACTCTGGGTATGCTTAACTGGGTATTCACCCTGATAAAAAGGTCGATGAGAATCCCATGAGGCAAACCACATGAAAAAGGGTTGATCCTTAGGGCGTTCTTCTAATAACGGAACCCACTGAGCGCTGCCTGATGGCTCATCGATAGCATACTCAGACTCCCGCACTTCATTAAACCGCTCTTTGATTGCTTCACCTAAGTGCCACTTTCCTGCTGCTGCGGTCCAATAACCTGCCTCTCGTAGTTTCTCAGAGACGGTAATTTGCTCTGCAGGCAATGGCCAGTGTAATTGTTCAGCATCGGTATTGTGTGGGTAACGTCCAGTGATCATGCTTGCTCGGCTGGGACTGCACGAACTGGCCGTTAGAAAAGCGTTATCAAAACGCATTCCACCCTTGGCGAGTTTGTCTAAGTTAGGTGTTTTCACCCCTGGGTTACCGTACGCACCAATATCGTCCCAGTTCAGGTCATCGGCAATAATTAATATTATATTTGGCCTTTGCTCGGCAAAAACTTGCGCTGAGAGTAATAAAGCGAATATTAATGCCATTATCCGAGTAACGTATATGTAGCGCGGATGACAGATGTATTCCAACATGTTGAGTTCCTTGATTCGGTGTTTATCACGCACAGAGTACGGTGCTTTCGTACCCTGAATGATCACCTGTGTACGGTTGTGTTATTAAAATTTGGCGCTAAGCCCAATATTGTAACGGGCACCAAATTGCTCGCTACTGATCAACTGGTCGGCAAAGCGTCCGTGGCGACGGGTGGTTTCTTCGGTGATGTTTAACCCTTCAACAAATACCGATACATTATCGTTTATCTCGTAACTTACGTTGATATCCCATTGGCCATACGCTTCGACGAAATTAGGCTCACCTTGACGTTGGGGTTGATAAAGTGCCAGTAGAAAGTCGTCTCGCCAGTTGTAGGCGATACGCGCCTGAAACCCGTCTTTCTCGTAAAATGCAATCAGGTTCGCAGAGTTACTTAGGCCGGTGAGGGCGAAGGTACTGTTAACGTCGTATACATCGTATTCTACGTTTCCATCTACAAAGGTCATGTTGGCGACAGTCCCGAAACCCGTTTCGCCAAAAATATGCTGAACGTTCAGTTCCCAGCCATCTACTTCAGCGTCGTTTAGGTTATCCGGAGAGGAGATCAAAAAGTTGATTTCTGGATCATCAGCGTTCGAGAAGCATGCTGGGTTACCACCAACCACTTCATCTGGGCAACCAGGACGTGGATTGATGCTCGGATCGGTTAACGGGTTACCGTTTACATCAGGCATGGTGCCTTCGCGAGTCGTAATACCAATGAAGTTCTCGACGTATTTTTTAAAGAAACCAACCGACGCATAACTGCCGTTACCGTAATACCACTCAAGAGAGAAATCGATGTTCTTTGATTCGAGGGGGAGTAATCCTGGGTTACCGATAGACGCGCTATAAGGGCCGTCGGGGCGTGCATCTATGGTGGTTGATGGGAATAGTGAAGACAGATCAGGACGGCTAAGGGTTGTGCTGTACGACACTCGGCCCACTAGATCGTCGGTAAATTCAATATTGAAATCTACATTTGGCAGTAATCGGGTATAGCTACCCTCAAGGCTGAGGTTTGTTGGCTGATCTGTGAATACTTCACCAAAGCGGCCTGCGGTATTAACATAATTTAGTGCTTCGATACCTTGTTGTAGTGAGGTTGATGTAACATCTGTTTCTTCCCAGCGCAGCCCAGCATTCATTTTAACTGGCATGTGATTGAATTCAGTTTCAAAATCAAAAGACAGATATAAGGCCAAGGTTTCTTCGCTTACGCCGTTGTATACAGGATCGACCTGAAAGTAATGCCCTTGGTCTTTGACCAGTTGCAATGCCTCTTGCGCGCTGTAATCAGATAATAAAGGGAAAAGATTTTTGTTTCCGCCTATGTCTTTACCGAAGCCTTTACTGTCGTGGAATTGTATATCTAGGTTAGAGATATCAAGAGGGACAAATGCAATGGTACGTCTGGCGTAGGTATCTATATTGTAGTCTGTGTTGGCTAAGCCAAAGTTTATTTTGCTTAGCGCACCACTGTAGGCATTTACCCATTCCCCATGCAGTTGCATTTGCTTGATATTATTCTCAATTTCATAGCCTCGGGTTTGAAATAAATCAAATTGGATATTCTCTGAGGCATAAGGGTCTTGGCCGGGCAGGTCAGCCGCATCAAAGAAAATATCAGGTCGACCATTAGGGTGGGTAATGATACCCACATCGACCCCACCACGGTCGGCAATACCATCATCGTTTGTATCGTTCACCCTGGGGTTTTTAAGGTTCATGATGGTTTCAGAGTTACGCCCATCTGGCTGTGAGTGTGACGTTGAGTCGTGGTAATCGACCGTAAAGCTGAGGTTCTCAGTGGCTTGGTAAGCAATATTTAAACCCAGTGAATCATTCTCAGTATTGAAGTAATTATGGTACGACCAAAAGTTAAGTTCATCGTCAGGACGAAATGGATTGGTTACCGTGCCGTTGGCATCTGCATCGCCGCCTGTGTCTCCGTCAAACCAAAAGCTAGTGCGGTTAATATCTGACGTTTCTTTAAACCGCGAAAGGGTGTAATCCAGTGTGGCGACCAAGGTATCAGTGGGGGCGAATTGCAGAACGAGTTGCCCATTTTGTCTTACTCGATGATTGTCGTGGGTATCAACACTGATGCTAAGTGGAGCCCAGTGTGTTTGACTTGGGTTTAAATTTGTATCGATGGCACTTTTGTCCACATTCGAGCCTCGCTCAGGTACCCAGCCCGGCGTTCCAACACGCTCTTTACGACTATCACGTTCAGCATGAGATAAAGAAAGCAGTACACCGATTTTACCATCAGCGAATTGCTGGCTGACCATGCCAGAAACTTCCGGCGTTACACTGTCTCCCACTTCAACACTGGTATCAACGACACCTTTAACCGTTGCAACAGCTTTGAATCCATCGTAATCAAAGGGTTTTGCAGTTTTTATATTAATGGTTGAACCAATGCCTCCTGATGAAATGTTGGCCTTACCGGTTTTATATACTTCTACGCCGGACACACTTTCAGCCGCAATTTCACGAAAATTGAAGCTACGATCAATGCCGTCTTCTAATAAAGTCGATGAGGTGGGCATCTGACGATTATTTAGGGTGACGAGGTTAAAGCTAGGACCAAATCCACGCACTGTTACTTGATTGCCTTCATTATTCGAACGATCAATTGATACCCCAGTAATGCGCTGCAAGGATTCGGCTAAGTTGGTATCTGGAAACTTTCCGATATCTTGTGCGGTAATGGCGTCGACGACGCCGTCTGAGTCACGTTTGATATTTGCCGCACTGATTAAAGAACCTCGGACACCTTTTACATTGATGACTTCAACTTCGGCTTCATTCGATTGTTGGGCGTAAACGGATGAGGTGGGTTGCAACGTTAGCAGTGCAAACGTAATCCCAGTGGCGAGCTTGGTTTGGGTAAAACTGTGTGTAAAGTGTTTCATGCATGTCTACCTTGTTGTCCTGAATTATTTAAGGCATTTCACGGATATTGCTTAATGCACTAGGCATAACGCACTGTAAAAATGCCGTATTTAACGTATTCGTCACCTCAAGATTGCCTGTAATGAGGTTGTCACGATAAATTGAAACAATTAATTGTTAACAATTAAAACTGATAATTGCACATTGTTTTAACAATCACAATACAAATTGGTTAAATTGTGTGTAATTAATATTAGATTATGTGTAATTAATATTAGATTATGTGTAATTTATTGATTTGTAATGTGACGTTACATGACATAATAAAGTGTCTGCCAGCTCAGCTGTTATTGCGTGTGGCCCTACAGAAGCTGCCATGTTAATTCGGTAAGGCTGTTTAATTGGATGGAAAAATGCTATCGCTCGCCTATGTTCAATGGTCGATCAGCACGCTAAGATGAACTAGGTACTGCAAGTATTATTATTAAGGCGTAGTCGGGGATTATTCAATTTAGTGCTCGTTATCTTGCGCACACACGAACATTGTTAACTGAAGTTAAATTGACGGAAGTGAGAATAAAATATTGTCTGAGAAACACATTTTAACATCGCCACTACTCACCGAGCAGGGCACCGTTTACGCCAATATACTAAGTGACATTACCAATGCTATTTTTATTAGCGGTGACCGTTTAGTGACCACCAAATTGGCCCAGCGCTACAACACCAGTATTAATCCTATACGTGAAGCCCTGAAACAATTGCAAGGTGAGGGCTTTGTGCATGTGGCGGCAAACTCTGGGGCACGGGTCGCTAAATTTGAAGCCAGTACCACCAGAAATGTATTTGAAATATTGCAGTTACTCGACCCGTATTTAATGGAATGGTTCGTTGAAGAGCACAGTCGGGAGCAGCGCGAAGATTTGTTTAGGATCTTGCGTAAAATGGAAGATATAGAATTAGTCGATCAATATGCGCATGTTTTATACCGCCATCTGGACACAGAATTTCATTGGTTGATGTACAAAGATCACTATAATAAAAATGCCGTTGAATTATGGCGGCGTAATCGCCTTATCCTGCATGTCATGCATGGCAGTTTGAAACTCAGTGCGAGGCGCATTGAGCAAAGTATCAGCGAGCATAGGGCGTTATTGGATTTACTTGAAAAGCGCGATCTAGCAGGCACATTAGCAATGTTAAAGGCTCATATCACTAACAGCGGACGTTACTGGTCACGTTATCAAATCCGCTAATACCTAGTGAGCAAAAAAGCCGTGAAGAATACAGTCTCTCACGGCTTTTTTTTAGTATTTTTCTTGCGGCATATTAAGCGAGTAACTGAGAAACCGCTTTGTAACCTTGTTGAATGGTTTTTAATTTATCGTCGGTTTTATCACGTTCAACAAATCTATGTTCAACACCTGAAAGTGCAGATTGAGCGAAAATAGGCGCAAAATCTATCGTTCCCGTGCCAACATCGGCGAAATTACCTGCTTCGTCCATGTCTTTAACATGCCATAACTTAAAGCGACCTGGATGTTTTTTGAAATAGGCGAGGGGATCTTGTTTGGCTTTTACCATCCAGAACAAATCCATTTCCATGGCCATTAAGTCTTTGTCTGTTTCGTTTAACAACACATCATAAGGCAATTGCCCGTCACGCATCTCGAATTCAAACGCATGGTTATGATAAGCCAATTGGAGTCCGGCTTTATTACAGGCTTCGCCTATGCCATTACAGCGTTCGGCTAATTTTTTATAAACGTCTATGCCAGTGCCGCGCTGCTCTTCGGTTAAATATGGAATAACAATGTATTTATGACCCATTTCTAGGGCGTGATCTATGACGCCATTTACGCCACTATCGAAGTTGGTGAGTGCAATGTGTGCTGAGGGAGCGGTTAAGCCTTCGTTTTGTAAAATTGTTTTTATTTCACTGGGTTTATGATCGAAGTAACCTGCAAATTCCAGCTCTTTATAACCCACTGCGGCGACCAATTTTAACGTCGCAGGCAAACTAACGGCCATCATATCTCGAAGGGTATATAGCTGAAGACCGACCTTGGCTGATGTGGCCATCATGTTTGCCGCAAACGCGATAGAGCCGGGCATTGCCGCAAGACCCATAGCGGCAGCGCTTAGTTTGACGAAACGTCGTCGGCTAGTTTGATACTCTGCGTCGTTACGTGTGCTCAGCGCAGCAGATGCACTATGGGTAAGGTTTTTCATGTTGATTCTCCATGTGAGTGTTTAGGTCATGCTAAGCATTAGGTTTATTTAATGCACTGGCATTGATAAAAACGGTTAACGAGTTATGCGACTGTGCTTTTGGGCGCAGGCCCAGTGCTGCCACGTACAATTAATTCAAAGGGCATGATGACTTTTGGTGCTTTGGTGATCTTGCCTTCAAGTAAGTCAATTAATAACGAAACGGCGGACTGACCAAATTCCTCGGCTGGCTGGGCAATCGTGGTAAGGGGGGGATCACAAAAGGCGGAAAAAGAAATGTCATCAAATCCGGCAATCGATATATCTCGAGGAATACTCAGTCCAGCTTGCTTAAAGCATTGCATGGCACCAATGGCTGTTTCGTCGTTTTCGCAAAATACCGCACTTGGGCGATTTTTACTGGCCAAAATTTTACTCGCTGCATTGTGGCCCGACTGTAAGGTAAAGTCCCCGGGGTAGAGCAGTGATTCATCAAAGGTTAACCCAGCATCTGTTAGCGCATCTCTATATCCGGCTAACCGCTCCCGGGTTAGGGGGCTCGATTGCGGGCCTTTTATCAATGCAATTCGGCTGTGTCCTTGTTCTATTAAATGTAGGGTCATGGCTTTTGCTGCAGCACGATTATCTAGGGTGACAACGGGGCAATTAATGTCGCTCATTACTTCACACACATTTACCATCGGCAACAACTCACCAGGCTTATTCATTGATGAGTCGAACGGATTATGGGCTCTTAATTGAATCAACCCATCAGCTTGGGAGGTTTGCACCATCTTAGCGTAATTCGCTTCGATGCTTTCATCGCCTAAGGTGTTGGCTAACAATATGGCATAACCACGTTGAGCTGCCGCGATTTGCATGCCGCTAATGACACGAGCAAAAAACACGTTTGCAACTGTGGGTACCAATGCGACTAAGTTATGGGTTTTACCAGAACGAAACTTCACCGCCATTAGATTCGGCTTATAACCGACCTCATTCACCGCTAGCATGACCTTAGTACGAGTCTTGGGCGATACGCGTTCAGGTTGCTGCAATGCTCTGGATACGGTGGCAACTGACACGCCAGCCATAGTGGCAACTTGACGAATGTTACTCATATGAGGTTATTAAGGTATTTTTCATGGTTTAAATTACAAAATGTAACCGTTAGCATTTGATGTAAAAATAATACCGAAGTAATTTCAAAAATCTAGTTAAATTGTGCGATATAACATTTTATTCGTACGTTATTACCACGAATTATTAACAAATAACCATTAATTATCATACTTATTGGCAAATTCAGTTGACATAACCAAATGAAACCCGTTACATTTTAACGATATTGTACATTTGTATAACAATTGCTGTGTGCCTAAAACAGTAAGGGAGCGATTAAGTGGCAAAAATGAACAAAGTACGTATGGGGATGGTAGGAGGCGGTGAAGGCGCTTTTATTGGTGCTGTGCACCGTCATGCTTTGGCGTTAGATGGTCAAATTGAATTGGTTTGCGGGGCATTCAGTCGCGACAATCAGAATAACCAGCGTACGGGAGACAGTTTAGGTTTAGACGATAACCGTGTCTATTCCAGCTGGGAAACGTTATTAACCGCTGAACTTGCACTGCCAGAAGATGAACGTATGCAAGCGCTTATCATTGTTACCCCGAATCATTTGCATGTGCCAATTTCCATCGCGGCAATTGAAGCTGGCTTTCACGTTTTTTGTGAAAAACCGGCGGCAATATCTTTAGATGAAGCACAGGTATTAAAATCTAAACTCAAACAAAGCGATGTTTTATATGGGCTTGCGCACACCTATTTGGGCTATCCCATGGTGTGGCAAGCACAACATATGGTGACCAGTGGTTTACTTGGCAATATTCGTAAAGTGTATGTGGAATACCCACAAGGTTGGTTATCGGCGAATGAAGAAAGCCATAACAAGCAAGCGTCCTGGCGCACCGATCCTGCCCAATCTGGTGGCAGTGGTGCCATGGGCGATATAGGTACACATGCTTTCGGTTTAGTCGAATTCGTATTGCAGCAGCAGGTAACGTCGCTTTGCGCTGATCTGCAAACCCATGTTGATGGCCGCAGATTAGATGACGACGGTGCTGCACTTATTCGTACCGATGGCGGCGCGAGTGGTGTGTTGATTGCCAGTCAAGTGTGCGCCGGTGAAGAAAACGCTTTGAAAATACGAGTTTATGGTGACAAAGGCGCTATTGAGTGGCAGCAGATGGAGCCTAATTCTATTATTCATCGTCCTTTAGGTGAACCTTATCGCGTATTCCGTGCAGGAATGGGGCAACCAGGTTTATGTGAAGACGCATCTGCGCGATGCCGTACACCTGCGGGTCACCCAGAAGGATATTTAGAAGCGATGGCTAACTTATATGGCTATTTTGCCAAGGCCATTAACGCTGCAAAAGCGGCTGAACTGACGATAAGTGAACTTGGAAAAGCCCCTGGCGTACCGGGGATCGATTCGGGCTTGAGGGGAATGGCGTTTATTGACGCTATGCTCACCAGTAGCGACAGCGAAACCAAGTGGCACTCCGTACCTAATACTAAATAAACGATTACTGCATAAGCGCGTAATCAGTAAGCCGCTTAGCGGATTACATAAGCCGAACAATAAAGGAGATAAGCAATGCCAGCGATCAAAGGCCCTGGGATATTTTTAGCCCAGTTCATGGGCGATGAAGCGCCATTTAATAGTTTAGAGTCGATTGCGACTTGGGCAGCATCGTTAGGCTATAAAGGCATTCAGGTGCCTACTACTGATAATCGTATATTTGATTTGGAACGTGCGGCCAACAGTCAAGAGTACTGTGATGAAGTGATGGCCATCTGTGCAAAAGCAGGTGTGGAGATCACAGAGCTATCGACCCATTTACAAGGTCAGTTGGTTGCAGTGCATCCTGCTTATGATGAATTATTTGATAACTTTGCCCCAGAAGCATTACGCGGCAAACCAGCTCAGCGCACCGAATGGGCAATAGAGCAAATGAAGTGGGCGGCCAAGGCGAGTCAACGTTTAGGTTTAACCGCACACGCTACATTTTCTGGTGCGTTTTTATGGCACCTAGCTTATCCATGGCCACAACGACCAGCAGGTCTAGTTGAGCAAGGGTTTGCAGAGCTGGCAAAACGTTGGTTACCTATTTTAGATGCGTTTGATGACGCGGGTGTGGACGTTTGTTATGAAATTCACCCAGGCGAAGATTTACATGATGGAGCCTCGTTTGAGCTGTTTTTGGCTGCGGTGAACAATCACCCTCGGGCCAATATCTTATTCGACCCAAGCCATTTTGTGTTGCAACAACTGGATTATCTGGCGTTTATCGATTTGTACCATGAGCGTATCAAGATGTTTCACGTAAAAGACGCGGAGTTTAATCCTAATGGTCGTTCAGGGGTATACGGCGGCTATCAAGACTGGAAGGAGCGTCCAGGACGCTTTCGCTCTCTGGGCGATGGACAAGTGGACTTCAATGGGATCTTCAGCAAATTGACGCAATACGGTTTTGAAGGTTGGGCGATACTCGAATGGGAGTGCTGCTTGAAAGATTCAAACCAAGGTGCAGCAGAGGGCGCACCGTTTATTGCCAAGCATATTATTACCCCAGCTGGGCGTGCATTTGATGATTTTGCCGGAGCAAGTAGTGACGAGCAACGTAATCGTCGAATTTTGGGATTATAACAAGGTAAAGGCAGTATGAACGGGCGTGAGCGCTGGTGAATACCGCATAGAAATGATGAGTCGGCGCAGACACAAGCTCGCCAGTGCCATAATCAAGGGTTAACAAATGAATACGATAACAACGCGATTAAGCGTGATGATGTTCCTGCAGTTTTTTATCTGGGGTGGTTGGTTTGTAACCTTAGGTACTTTCTTAGCCAATACCTTACAAGCATCCGGTGGCGAGATTGGTATGGCTTTTTCGACTCAGTCATGGGGAGCGATTATTGCGCCGTTTGTGATTGGTTTGATTGCTGACCGATACTTTAACGCCGAGCGTATTCTGGGTGTGCTGCATTTGATTGGCGCCGTATTGTTGTATTGCTTATATCAGGCAGCAGATTTTGAAGCGTTCTACCCATTTGTGCTAGCGTACATGATTGCCTATATGCCCACGTTGGCCTTAGTTAATTCGGTCTCATTTGCCCAAATGGACAATCCGTCTAAGCAGTTCGGTAAAATTCGAGTGTGGGGCACAGTGGGCTGGATCGTTGCCGGTTTGGCGATCAGCTATGCGTTTTCATGGGATTCAAAGCAAGCGATTGAAGATGGCATGTTACGCAATACATTTTTACTGTGTGCCGGCGCGTCATTAATACTCGGCTTATTTAGTTTTACTCTGCCCAAAACCCCCCCTAAAAGTGCCGGTGAGCGCGTTGGTCTAAAAGAAGTACTTGGCCTTGATGCCTTGGCATTGTTAAAAGACCGAAATTTCTTAGTGTTCTTTTTATCCTCAGTGCTGATTTGTATTCCATTGGCGTTTTATTACCAAAATGCCAATCCGTTTTTAACGGAAATTGGTGTGGATAACGCCACGGGCAAAATGACCTTAGGTCAGGTGTCAGAAGTATTATTTATGTTAGCGTTACCGATCTTTTTAAACCGTTTCGGCATCAAAATTACGTTATTGATCGGTATGTTGGCTTGGGTTGTGCGCTACGCGCTATTTGCCTACGGCGATGCGGATGGCGGTATTGCCTTATTGCTTGTGGGTATCGCGTTGCACGGTATTTGTTACGACTTCTTCTTTGTTTCAGGGCAAATCTACACAGATTCAAAAGCCGGTGACAAAATAAAAAGCGCTGCACAAGGATTAATCACATTAGCCACTTACGGGGTGGGTATGCTGATCGGTTTTTGGGTGGCTGGGCAGATTACCGAAAAATACACAAATGGATCAACGCACTCATGGATCGACATTTGGTTATTCCCTGCTGCGTTTGCCCTAGTCGTGTTCGTTATTTTTATGTTTACATTTAAGGATGAAAAGGTATCAGCTAATGAATAATCCTCGTCGAAGCATGCTTAAAGGCATGGCGTTAACCAGCGCCGCATTAGCCGCGGGCACTGTGGTAAGTGGCTGCGCTAGTACAGCCAAAGAAGCAGGTAAGGCGGCAATGCCGCATTATAAAGGTAATATCAATCATTCAGTTGCACGCTGGACATACGGTGATTTATCCGTTGAAGAGCTGTGCCAAGTGGTTAAATCATTAGGCTTCTCTGCTATCGATTTAATCGGCCCTGATGAGTGGCCAATATTAAAACGTTACGGCATTGACTCGTCTATGTGTAACGGCGCTGAGCTTAATTTGGTCGATGGGTTTATTCATCCTCAGTTTCATGACGAGCTAGAAAAACGTTATCTCAAGCACATCGATTTAGTTGCTGAAGCCGGATACAAGAACCTCATTTGCTTTAGTGGTAATGCCCGTGGCATGAGCAAAGAGCAAGGATTGAAAAACGCCGTCGCGGGACTTAAGCGGATCATGCCCTACGCAGAAGAAAAAGGTGTGATCATTCAAATGGAGTTGTTCAACAGTCGAATCGATCATCCAGATTGTATGGCTGATAGCTCCCAGTGGGGGGTTGCTTTGTGCAAAGCCTTAGGATCGCCTAACTTCAAATTGTTGTTTGATATCTATCACATGCAAATTAATGAAGGCGATATTATTCGCACCATTCAAGATCATCATCAGTACTTTGGCCATTATCACACCGCAGGTGTGCCAGGACGCCATGAAATAGGCGATAACCAAGAGCTTTATTATCCGGCAATCGCTCGGGCGATTAAAGATGTTGGTTTTAGCGGCTATCTCGCTCAGGAGTTTATACCCACCCCTGAAACCAAAATAGGCAAAATCGAATCGTTACGCGATGCAATTAAAATCTGTGATGTTTAACCCTATTGGGTCATCACACAGCAAGTAATTAGGGACCAAAAATGGCAAATAATCATTATGACGCAATCGTCGTTGGCTCAGGTATCAGCGGTGGTTGGGCAGCAAAAGAGTTAACTGAAAAAGGGCTTAAAGTGTTAATGCTTGAACGTGGCAGAAACATTGAGCATATCAAAGACTATACCAACGCCCATAAAGAAGCGTGGGATTATCCGCATCGTGGCGAACGCACCCAAGAGATGATTGAAAATTATCCGGTTCTGAAACGTGATTACCCTTTGAATGAACCGACGCTTGGTATGTGGGCAAACGAAAAAGACAGCCCCTACGTCGAAGAAAAACGTTTTGATTGGTATCGCGGTTATCACGTAGGTGGACGCTCGTTAACTTGGGGTCGTCAGAGTTACCGTTTGAACAAAGAAGATTTTCAAGCGAACGGCAAAGAAGGTATCGCGGTTGATTGGCCAATTCGTTATGAAGACGTGTCGCCTTGGTATGATTACGTAGAACGTTTCGCTGGCATCAGTGGTAGCCGCGACGGGTTAGATGTGTTGCCCGACGGTCAGTACCAAATGCCTATGCCCCTGAACTGCGTAGAAAAAGACGTCGCAGCTAGAATTCAAAAGTCCTTTAAAGGTCAGCGTCACTTGATCCCTGGGCGTACGTCGAACATGACCGAGCCGAAGCCGAAAGAAGGGCGGACTAACTGTCAATATCGTAATAAATGTTGGTTAGGTTGTCCGTTTGGTGGCTATTTCAGTACTCAGTCATCGACCTTACCGGCGGCAGTGAAAACCGGTAACTTAACGGTTCGTCCGCATTCAATCGTGACCGAAATTTTGTATGACAAAGATAAAAAGCGCGCAACAGGCGTGGCCATCATTGATGCAGAAACGAACGAAACCTATGAATTCACGAGTAAAATATTGTTTGTGAATGCTTCGTCGTTTAACTCGACTTGGTTGTTGATGAATTCAGCCACTGACATTTGGGATGGTGGTTTGGGTAGTAGCAGTGGCGAATTAGGCCACAATGTTATGGATCACCATTTCAGAATCGGTGCTCATGCCATGGTCGATGGTTATGAAGACAAATATCACTATGGTCGTCGCCCAAGTGGTTTCTACGTACCACGTTTTCGTAACTGGGGCGGGGATAAGCGTGATTATGTGCGAGGTTTTGGTTACCAGGGCTCTGCAAGCAGACAAGGTTGGGGACGTGACGTAGCCGAAATGGGCATTGGTGCTAATCTGAAAAATGCGGTGAGTGAACCAGGCTCTTGGCAGATTGGCATGACTGCATTTGGTGAAATGTTACCCGATCACAGCAACCGAATTTTCTTGGATCCGAACAAACGTGATAAATGGGGATTACCTGTTTTAGCCATGGATGTAGAGATAAAAGAAAACGAGAAGCGCATGCGTAAAGACATGATGCAGGATGCTATCGACATGTTCGAAGCGGCCGGCATGAAAAATGTACAAGGTTACGATGCCGATTATTTCCCAGGCCAGGGCATTCACGAAATGGGGACGGCGCGTATGGGCCGAGATCCTAAAACATCTGTGTTAAACGGTAATAACCAAGTATGGGATGCGTTAAACGTGTTTGTTACTGATGGTGCGTGTATGACCTCGGCTTCGTGTGTTAATCCTTCTTTAACTTACATGGCGTTAACCGCTCGTGCGGCAGACTTCGCAGTTGAAGAGCTGAAAAAAGGGAACCTGTGATCATGAGTATGAACAGACGTGACTTATTAAAAATGATAGCCGCTGCCACAGGCACGGCGTTTATCAGTAGCAATGCCATGGCATACGTTACACTTCCGATGAAAAGCCTTAGTCAAACGGACTTTTCTAAAGATGACGTGGCTTTTTTCAACGAAGTAGGGGAAGTGATTATTCCTCGCACTGACACCCCTGGGGCAAAAGACGCTAATGTGGGTCTGATGATGGCCGTTATGGTTACCGACTGTTATACCCCTGCCCAGCGTAAAGCGTTCACTGAGGGAATGGCGTCAATCAAAAAACTGGCTAAGTCTACTTACGGCAAAGACTTTTTGTTATTAAGTGGTGAAGAACGCGCCGCTTTGTTGGCATCGCTGGACGATGAGGCCGGCGTGTTTAACAAGAAACAGGAGCTTGCCAGTAAAGACCTTAAAGACGAAGACAAGCCGTTACCACATTCGTTTACACTGATTAAACAGTTAACCCTGTTCACCTTTTTCACCTCTGAAGTCGGGGCCAATAAAGTGCTGCGTTATGTGGCCATTCCCGGGCGTTATGACGGTGATTTCCCGTATAAAAAAGGCGACAAAGCCTGGGCTACATAAGCTTTCAAGGCTTTATTTAACAGATTGGAGCTAAGGTACGATGGGCGTTATTTGCCTATTTTATCGCTAAGAAAATTGACTTCCCTGGCAATTATTTGAACAGGGAAGCAATGCTCAGCAGAAAATGAACTTAACCAACACGGATTACCCCATGAAGCGATATAAAAACCTGATCAACGTCACGTTACTTCTAGCCAGTTCAGTGGCTATCAGCAGCTATGCTCAAGCAGAGCAGAGTCAGGCTGAGCGTGAGAAATTGGCCCAGAAAACCGAAGTTTGGGAACCGGTACCTGCAAGCGTATCAACACCGGTTGGCAAAGCACCGTCGGACGCTATTGTGTTATTTAGTGGTGATGACTTAAACGCGTGGGAAGCGCTTAAGGGGGGCGATGCGCCTTGGAGCATTGGCGGTGACGTATTAACGGTTAAACCTGGTACGGGTGATATTAAAACTAAGCAAAATTTCTGTGATGTACAATTACACATGGAATGGCGTACACCGCCCCAAGTAGAAGGCATGAAGGGGCAGCAGCGTAATAATAGCGGTGTTTTCTTTCAGCAGCGTTATGAAGTACAAGTGCTTGACTCATATGACAATCCAACTTATGCAAACGGTCAAGCCGGCAGTGTATACAAACAAACTATCCCTCTTGCAAACGCTATGCGCCCAGCAGGTGAGTGGCAGTACTATGACATTATTTACACAGCGCCACGTTTTGAAGGTAAAGCGCTCAGCCAGCCAGGATACGTAACTGTGATGCATAACGGTGTGTTGTTACAAAACCACACTGAGATACAAGGCAAAACAGAATGGATTGGTGCACCTAGCTACGAAGCCCATGGTTGTGCCCCATTGCAGTTACAGGACCACGGTAATTTAGTGAGTTTTAGAAACATCTGGGTACGTGAGCTATAAATCGCTAGTTTGTTAGATTAAGTATTTTACAAGGGCCGCATTTGCGGCTCTTTTTTCATCTACTCAATGCGACTACTTGAACAGTTGTGCCGTTATTGAGTCGAGAACAGTAAGTCACGCTATTTTACGGTGTATTCCTAAAATAGCGAGAAATAGTAAGGTAAACCGATTTCATTTTTTTATGGTGTTGCTGCTAATGCTCTAGTATAGTTTTGTGCATGTTAGCTTTTAATTTGAGCGTAAAGTTGACGGTTTTACCTTGATGTTTTGTTTTACATACAAGAATGAAGCGTGACGTTAACGCTAAAAAACGCCCACCTCTATTAGCAAGGGTGAGTGTTAGATTTCAACAAATGTGTGAAGGATAATAAATGAACTACTCACTCCACCCCATTGATTTGGGGGTGTTTATTGTATACGCCATCGGCTTATTGGCGATCGCTTTATGGATTTCTCGCGACGAGAAATCCCATGATAGAACAACCCAAGATTATTTCTTGGCCAGCAAATCACTACCGTGGTGGGCTATAGGCGCGTCTTTAATTGCGGCGAATATTTCTGCAGAACAAATTATCGGTATGTCAGGTTCGGGGTTTGCATTGGGGTTGGGTATAGCATCATATGAATGGATGGCCGCTATTACCTTGATCCTGGTGGGTAAATACTTATTACCTATCTTTCTTAAAAATGGCATTTACACCATGCCGCAATATTTAGAGCAGCGTTTCGATAGTCGGGTAAAAACGACGTTGGCATTGTTTTGGTTAGGGGTGTTTATTTTCGTTAATTTGACATCTGTATTGTGGCTTGGGGGGCTGGCGATTCAAAGTGTGGCTGGCATTGATTGGCTATATGGCATGATTTTCCTTGCTATATTTTCGGTTGCCTATTCCACTTACGGTGGACTTAAGGCTGTGGCTTACACCGATATTATTCAGGTTGTGTTATTGGTTTTTGGTGGCTTCTTCTTAAGTTATTTGGCGTTACAGCAAATATCTGGTGGAGAAGGCGTGATCAAAGGATTCAGTATATTGACCGAAAAAGTACCTGGGCATTTCGATATGATTTTAAGCCCAGATAACAGTGAATATATGAACCTACCAGGTATCTCAGTACTCGTGGGTGGTTTGTGGGTGATGAATGTGGGTTATTGGGGTTTTAATCAATACATTATTCAGCGGGCCTTGGCGGCAAAAAGTATTCAAGAAGCACAAAAAGGCATCGCATTTGCAGCCTATTTAAAAATGCTAATGCCTATTATTGTGGTGCTGCCGGGTATTGCTGCGGTGATACTATTTCCTGAGATTGAAAAACCTGACCAGGCGTACCCATCTATGATGTCATTGATGCCTGTAGGCATTAAAGGTTTGGTATTTGCGGCATTAGTCGCGGCGATCATCTCATCGTTAGCATCGATGACCAACAGTATATCCACTATATTTACCATGGATCTCTATCGTCCTATGCGCCAAGGTAAAGATGAGAATCACTATGTTAATGTGGGCCGTTTGGCCACGGTTACATCGCTTTTTATTGCGGTTTGTGTGGCACAGCCTTTGATTGGTCAATCTGAACAGGCGTTCCAATATATTCAAGAATTTACTGGGCTATTCTCTCCTGGCATCACGGTTATTTTCTTGATGGGTATGTTCTGGAAACGCACCACATCAACGGGGGCTCTGGCAGCCGCTATTGGCTCTGCGCTGTTCTCTGTTTTGTTTGCTGTATTGTTACCTGAGCTGCCGTTTATGGATCGCATCGGTATTGTGTTCTTGATGTGTTTGGCATTGACCTATGTGGTGTCTTTGCAAGAATCGGCACCGAAAAACGATCATAGTGTGAGCATAAGTGACGTAAGCTTCACTACCACAAAAGGCTTTAATATTGCCGGTGTTGGTTGTGTGCTTATTCTAATCGGTTTGTACGCCACTTGGTGGTAACAGATCTATGCAAAGGGCTGTATTAACAGCCCTTTTCTTTAAGTGCTGGCAAGCACATTTCATCGTCAATGCTTTTCCCTGTGCCTAGATTAAACCTGCTGTATTTCTTCTTGTTTCCCTGTTCCAGTATTTGCCTTGTGTTCATCCGTCATCGATAAAAACCGTTTGCACTGACGTTGCGCAATACACTATTGGTAAAATCCGCTCTTCGAGGTAAACCGTTTTCATTTTTATGGTTTTTATAACGATGTTGACGTATAGTTTTAGATAACTTATTACACTACTTGAGCTTGAACTGAATGATATTACCCTTGGGCTATTTATTCACCCTGACGCGTGACGTACGTAAATTGACGGCTTTATTGTTAATAGTAGGCTTAAGTTGGGGCGTTAATGGGCATGCGCTAGCGAATACCCAACAGGTCGAGGTGAGTCAAGAGATTTGGGGGCAATACCAAGGCCAGGATATTTTACGTTTTACCCTTGAGAACCAGCAGGGGATGCAAGTCAGTGTTACCAATTGGGGGGCTTATGTCACCTCGATGATAGTGCCAGACCGAAATGGCACATTAGAAGATGTTGTGCTCGGTTACGACAGTGCCGATGCTTACGTGCAGGATTGTTGTTACAACGGTGCAACTGTGGGGCGTTATGCAAACCGTATTGCTGGCGGTCGTTTTAATATTGATGGTAAGCCAGTGCAGTTGAGCGTTAAGACTGATGGTGGTAACAAGGGCAATCACTTACATGGAGGTGATCAGGGTTTTAATAAAAAATTGTGGCACGCTGAGCAGGTAGGTGAGCGAGTTGAAATGCGCTATTTGTCAGTTGACGGTGAAGAAGGTTACCCTGGGAATGTCCAAATTAAGGTGATATTTAGTCTTAACAGTGATAATGAATTCAAAATACGTTTCAGCGCGACCAGCGATAAAAAAACACCGATCAATCTTATTTCGCATATTTATTTTAATTTAACCGGTAATCAAAAGCGCGATATTGAGCAGCATCAACTGCGCATCGCCGCAGATCGCATCGTCGAAGTAAAAGCAGGTTTATTGCCAACCGGCAACCTCATTCCTGTAACCGGTACGCCGTTTGATTTAACCTCATCCGTTACCTTGCATAAAAGCCTGACAACTGCCAATGAACAGTTGAAATTAGCCGGAGGATTGGATAAAACCTATGGTGGTTTTGATCATACTTGGGTGTTTAATCAATATGATGGTAAGTTGCGTCATCAAGGTCAGTTGTACGATCCCGACAGTGGCCGGGTGTTAGATATTTTGACTACCCAACCAGGTGTACAGGTGTACACAGGAAACTATATGAACGGCAGCGCGATAGGCAAACAGGGGCGACGGATGAAAAATCGTCACGGTATCGCCCTAGAAACCCAGCACTTTGCTGACTCTGTCAATCACGCTAATTTTCCATCAACCGTATTAGCGCCTGGCGCAACCTACACAGAATTTACCCTCTATCGATTTGGGAGCAGGCAGTAATATCCAATGGCAACCATTAAAGATGTAGCAAAACTAGCGGGGGTGTCTCCAGCCACCGTGTCTCGAGTATTGAGTTCAACCGTAGTGGTGAGTCCTAAAACCAAAACGCGAATTGAAAAAGCGATTGCTGAACTGGATTTCAGGCCCAATGCCCACGCTCGGGCGCTAGTGAGTAAAAGCACCCACACCATAGGAGTGGTGATATCCCAGTTGGCTGACCCCTTTTTTGCGCAAATGGCCAGTAGTATTGAAGACGTCGCGAAAAAGCGTAAATTCCAAGTTTTAGTGAGCACCGGTTCATTGGATGCTCAAAAGGAGCTGACGGCGATAAAAAGCTTACAGGCACAACGTTGTGAGGCTATGGTCGTCAACAGTAAAGCCCTAGCTGACGATGTATTGATTGATTTAGCCCAGCGCATTCCAGGCTTCGTATTGATCAATAAATTTATTCCTCAGATCAGCCAGCGCTGCGTCTGGTTTGACAATGTTGCTGGTGGCAAAGTGATGGCGGATTATATGGCGTCATTGGGGCATGCGAATATTGTGGTGTTATCCACTAAAGAGCGTGTCTACGATGCTACGCACAGATTAAATGGCATTCGCCAATCGCTGAGCCAACACAATATTAACTTGCCAGATCAGCATATTGCTTACGGCTCACCGGATTACGCTGGCGGACGCGAAGCGATAGAACACCTTATTGAGCAAGGCATAACGTTCACCGCTGTCTTATGTTACAACGATGCGATGGCCACAGGCGTGATATCCGCGCTGACCGATTTAGGTAGGCGTATTCCTGATGACGTGTCGATCGTGGGATTTGATGACGTGTTGTTGGCAAAGTACTGTATGCCAAAATTAACCACGGTAAAATATCCCATTGATATCATGGCACGCAAAGCCACTGAATTGGCTCTGAGTCTGATTGCTAAAGACCGGCCACTGAATCAAAGTGACAAGGATTATCAGTACAAGCCTTTTTTGGTGAAGCGTGAATCTGCCGCAAAATGTTAATGTGATGCCTGGTTAAATGCTTGCCCTACCAGACATCTCTCGCCAGCATAAAGTGGCCCTTGGATTTGGTTTTTTAGCACTATTTTTTGCTAATCAAAGCCTTAGCGCCATGGCGATCCCCTATTTTCAAATGACGTTAGGCCTTGACCCTTTTGGACTGAGCTTAGCCATTGCTGCACCTCTTATGTTCGCAGGGTTTATCAGTCAGAGCGTTGGGCGACTGTCTGATGCTATCCAGCAAAAAAAGGGCGACAGGCGCGTCATTTTGCTGGTATCCGGCGTGGTCTCTGGGTTGCTCTTTGGTGCCATATGGATGGTGCCTTATGAATGGGGCGACAATGCCACCTTACTGTATATATTGGTGCTTAATTTTTTGTTTTGTATTGGCCTGACGTTTCTCACCATAAATGTGAAGTCCTTGGCTTTTGAGGTCAGTGTCGATGTAAAGCAACGGGTTAAAGTCATGGCCTATGGCTCGTTATTTGAGCGTGCCGGCACCTTTGCCTATTTTTGGTTGTTTCCGTTGGCACAGCTGTCGTTGTGGGGCAGTGTTTACATTGGTATTCAATATGTTGGTTGGTTTATTGGGATTGTGCTAATTGGCTTTTTTAGCGTGTTCAGCGCTTGGTTTTCGGTGGCACGATCGACAAATGACAGCGTGCAAATGAGCATAGATGCCGACAGCAATCCCCTGAGTGACGAGCATGTCAGTAAAAATCCGGCTAGCACAACAACGTTATCTCACCCCCAAGTGACAGATAAAACCGTTAAGGCAGCCCTGTTTTTACTGCTCAGCCTCACCTTGATTAAATTTGGCGCCATCAGTATTTTCACTAGTCTCGATTTTTACTTATTGGTGTATTTTGTTAAAGCAGGTGATTTAGCCGCAGGGGCGTCTTGGAAAGGTATTTTGTCCTCTACTTTTGCACTTGTGACCCTATTCATGATCCCATTGTTTGCCTATTTAAGCTTAACGCTAGGTAAACTTAAAACCTTGAATATCATATACTGGACCACCGCACTGGGTGCGTTACTTAAATGGTTTATATACCAACCTGGACATGAATGGGCGGTAGTGATTGATGCATTATTGGGTGCGCCATCTTGGGTGGCAATTTCGGTGATCATACCCAGTATGCTGGCCGATTTATGTGCCTATGAACGCACAATATCGGGGCAAAATAAAATCGGTTATTTTATTTCAGTACAGAACAAAGCCATCAATTTCGCTGTCGTTATCACCATGATAGGTGCAGGGTTGCTATTAAATACCCTAGGTTTTGATGCAGATCTGGGAGCAGAGCAAGATCCCGACAGTCTATTATGGATGCGTATTTGTTTATCCGGTGGGCCGCTGTTACTGTGTTTTGTGTCGTTATATATAGTCAAAATTTATCCCTTAACTGAACAGCAAATGGCATCTAGCCAAGCTAAAAAAGCCTTAGGCCAAACGTAAAATGAGCGTGTGTTATGCCAACGATTAAAGATATTGCCAAAGCCGCCGGTGTGTCACCGGCCAGCGTTTCCCGCGTGATCAATAACGGGCCGAAAGTGGGTGCCAAAACCCGTGAGAAAATCAAACGTATCATGGGCGAGATGGAATACCAGCCTAACGCGAATGCCCAAGCGATCAACGTACAGAATAATGCGTCGATTGGTATCGTGCTGGCTGATTTAACCGACCCACTGTTTGCTAAAATGGCCCATGGTATAGAGAAAGTTGCGGCGCAAAAAGATCTGCAAATTTTTCTTAATTCTGGTGCATTTGACCAAACCAGTGAACTTAATGCCATAGAAGTATTGCTTGAACATAGATACAAGGCATTAGTGGTGCACAGCGCCATGATTGACGATAAAACCCTGATTGAATTTGCACGAAAAGTTCCTGGTTTAGTACTGCTTAATCGGCACATTAAAGAGATTGAAAGCCGTTGTATTTGGCTAGACGATAAGGCCGGGGGCGGTTTAATGGCCGAGCATATTGTTGAGCAAGGCCATAAAAAAATAGCCATTATTGCTGTCGACGGTATTCAAAACAACACACGTCATCGAATAGAAGGCATGAAGGCG
Organism: Paraglaciecola polaris LMG 21857; assembly: GCF_000315055.1. GTDB lineage: Bacteria > Pseudomonadota > Gammaproteobacteria > Enterobacterales > Alteromonadaceae > Paraglaciecola > Paraglaciecola polaris. The sequence goes on from NZ_BAER01000113.1 coordinate 50,566, forward strand.
CAACTCGCTAAGTATCCCGTGCATTATCAAATTGAAGTGCTTGAGCAGGGGGCTGCGACCTACGAAGGGGGGGAAGTTGCGGTGCAAAACCTATTGGCGAGAGGAGTGGAGTTTAGTGCCATTTTAGCTTACAACGATGCTATCGCCGTAGGTGCGGTGTCCATGCTCAAAGCGCATGGCCTAAGCGTACCGGACGATGTCTCCGTGGTTGGTTTTAATAACCTAATCTTGGCCCAGTGCATGAAGCCGAAACTGACAACCATTCATAATCCTATTGAAGAAATGGCCATGAAAGCCACCGAGCTGGCTTTGCGCCTGAGTAAAGGTGAGGGAACTGACGTAGCTTCATTTTCAATCGAAGAGCATCAATACACACCTGAATTAGTGATAAGGCAGTCAGTCAAACGGATTGACTGATTCTAAGCTCAATATGCATGTGATTATTATCCTCTTATCTCATCCCACTCCCAAATAGAGCCACAATGGCGTAGCGGTCATTGTGGTTGTTCTCACGCTCATTCTAAGAATTCGACTAAACCGATTTAATGTTAATTATTTTAATGTATTAGCTTGTCATTTAAGGTAAACCGTTATCATTTGTTTTCATTTTTATATTTTTTGGTTAATTATTATTACCTTTGACCTAATGAAATTTCGTTATTTATCAGTGTTTTATTATCAAATGTTAAACGTGGCATTATATCTTATAGGGAAACTGTTTTCATTTTGATGTTGAGATCTTGTTAACTGCATGCTAATTTATTTACAAGCTTAGGCTGGGTACTGCACTGAGCAAGCTAGTTTGACTGTATCGTATTTGGTATCAGATTCGACGGATGTACTGACTAGTGAGGATTGAGGGTAGCAGCGCGTTACTCATGCCTATAACGGACACACACGACAAGAATTTTCGGAGAACGAAATGAAGGCCAGCACACAACACACAATTTTAGCATCTGCGGTTTCAATGATACTTAGCACTGGGCAATTATGGGCTCAGGAAAATGCACCTGCAACTGGGGCGAGTGAAGATATTGAGCAGATTTCGGTTGTTGGTATACGTTCAAGTATTGCCAGCTCTGTGGCACGCAAACAAGAGTCCGGCCAAATGGCTGATGTCATCACTGCTGAGGACATCGGTAAGTTCCCTGACTTGAACGTAGCAGAATCGTTGCAGCGGATCCCGGGAATTCAAATTTCGCGTTCGCGGGGTGAGGCGTCAGGTGTATCAATTCGTGGACTTGATGAAGTTGCAACCTTACTCAACGGACGTAACTATTTCGGTGGTGGTTCTGAGTTAAGTATAAATCGATTTGCCAGCTTCGAAGATATTCCAGCAGAACTGGTGGGCTCAGTTGTGGTGTATAAATCCGTATCGGCAGACATTCTAGAAGGTGGCATAGGTGGTGTGGTTGATATTGAGCGCACCGATGCCTTAAGTCTAAGCGGCCCTACCATTGCGGGCAGCTTTAAAGAGCATTATGGCGATTTATCTAAAAAGTGGTCACCTCGCGGGTCTTTAGTCGCGGGTAACATTTGGGACTACGGTAATAGTGGTGGCGAAATTGGCGTTATCTTTGGGGTATCGTATTTAGAACGTGAGTACCGTGAAGACTTAGTGCGCAATTCAAGCTCGACGCCCATAGTGGGTGATTTTCTCGGAGGTAGCGCACCTGAAGGAGCTAAAACCAGTGCGTCACTTAACTCTTCACCTGCATGGGGCGATAGAGAGCGAACTGTGTATTCATTAGGTGTGGATATTTCACTGAATAGCGATACCAAGTTTTATTTTGATTCTGGTTATACCAACTACACAACGACTCAATTTCGTCAGGAATTTGTCTGGGCTTTCGACGGCAGCAATGTGGTTGATGCAGACTTTTCGAACATGGACGAAAACCACTTATATCCTGCATCTGTGGCCTTAAGCGACATGGATTTTGATGCGTTAAGCATGGTCGACAACCGTAAAACTAAAACATACGATTTAGCCACAGGGTTTGAAACGGTGGCGGGGCCGTGGAGCATTGAGGGGGAAGTCAGTTACGTTAATACTGATAACGATACTAACTTCCACAATACCAGAATTCGCGATGACTGGGATGCCTTACCCGTTACTGTTAATAATAGTGGTTCGCCCAGTCAGCCGCCGTCTTTTGACTTTGGGAATTTTAATGTTGCCGACGAAAATAATTATGACATAGTGCAGTGGCGTCATGAGAGTCGTCAACTTAAAGCCGATGAGTCAGCGGCGAAATTAGACGTTGACTATGCGTTTGAAGACGGCATGATCCGCTCAATTGAAGCGGGTTTACGCTTCGCAAATTTAGGCACCACCAAGAATATACAGAACAACCATATATTTGATGCTTCCGGGGCGACGTATGGTAGTGACGACCCGCTAAATTTAGTGGAACCCAGTGTATGGGACAACTTTATGGATGAGTATGACGGCGCGAATTTCCCCAACGGTTATGTGGCAGTAAACCCCGATTATTTGTTATCACGCAATGATGAAATTCGCGACTATTACGGTTTTACCGGTCAGTCGGAAACAGAAAACCCACGGGACTCTTTTGACTATGAAGAAAAGGTATCGGCCTTTTATGTTAAAGCGAATTTCGAAACCGAAGTTGGCGGTTTGTTTGTCAGTGGGGATTTGGGTGGTCGCTATGTGCAAACCGACACTACGGCTGATTACTTCTTTGACACCGGCAATACTGAGCAAAGCGGCGCGCCGATTTATGAAGGTACAAAAAGTGCGAAGGACTACAGTGAATTTTTACCTTCATTTAATGTGAAAGTTGAATTAAATGAAGAGCTGTTAGTGCGTGTGGCGGGCTCAAAAACCTTTTCACGGCCGCATTTTGGAGATTTAGCTCCATCATTGAATCTCAACTTTGAACAAGGCCGAGGCACAGGCGGCAACCCAGACTTAGACCCCTTTACTGCTACTAATTTGGATTTGAGCCTAGAGTACTATTTCGCTAGCGGTGGCTTGGCGTCATCAACCGTTTTTTATAAAGACATAGATGGTTTCTTACAAACCTCAGAAAGTGCAGAAACCATAGGGGGAAACGATTTTGTTATCTTGCGTAAAAGTAATGGTGGTTCAGGCACTGTGCGCGGAATCGAGCTTGCTTATCAGCAATTCTTTGATTTTTTACCGGCCCCATTTGACGGCCTAGGCTTACAAGCAAACTACACCTATGTGGACTCAGACGTACCTTCGCCTAACCCTTTATTGCCTAATATTTCATTAGAAGGCCTGTCAGACAACAGTTATAACCTGGTGGCAATTTATGAAGATGATTTGGTCTCAGGACGTTTGTCTTACAACTATCGCTCTGACTTCTTAGTCTCGACTGAGGTCGCGCAAGAAGGCTTTGGGCAATTGGATTTATCTCTCGCTTATAACGTGTCAGAAAGCTTCCGTTTAACCCTTGATGCTTTGAACCTGCTACGCCGTGACCATTTTGAGTACCGTGCAGGAGACAAGTATGACCCGTATCACTGGATCGCCACTGAAAAACAAGTGCTGGTCGGTGTGTCGTATACCTTTTAATTCTGTCTGCCTAGGGGCGCATCATAGGGGCGTGTTTCCTAGGGTATCGCTAGCAGGTTAATCGGTATCGTTCCCGTAAGGAAAAGAACAGGCCACAGGACGCCATTTGTGGCTCTGTTCTTTTATTTATGACTCAGCGACATAGACGAAATATCAAGGAGCATTCATCGTGAGATGTATAAGAACAGTTACATTAGGCGCCATGACTGTGGCGTTGTGTACCGCAAACTTTGCGGTTCAAAGTGCACAAGACACAAGCAAAATGGACAGTAGGCCAAACATAGTGATGATCGTTGCCGATGATCATGGCCTAGATGCCATTGGTGCATATGGAAATCAGGTCGTGCAGACCCCCAACATAGATGCATTGGCAAAAGATGGCTCTCGGTTTGAAAATGCGTTTGCCACAGTATCGAGTTGTAGCCCAAGCCGTTCTGTCATTTTAACCGGTCAGCAAAATCATACTAATGGAATGTATGGCTTAGAGCATAAACAGCATCACTTTCGTAGCTTTGACGATGTGAAATCCTTGCCTGTCATGCTCGGTGAAAATGGTTATCGCACCGGGCGAATTGGTAAGTATCACTTAGGCCCAGAAGACGTTTATAAATTTGATCAGGTGTTGTCAAAAGGGGCGGCTAACGACATGCAATCAATTGCACGTAGCCCAGTAGAAATGGCCGATAAAAGTGCAGGGTTCATCGGAGAAAGTCAGCAGCCTTTCTTCTTATATTTTGCCAGTGATGATCCCCATCGAGGACATCCTTTTGAAACTTACCCACAACCGAATACTTTTGGTAACCGCCAACAAGGGTACCCTGGAATAACGGAAGTCGTTTATCAACCTGAAGATGTGTTAGTTCCACCTTACTTGCCTGATACACCAGCAGCCCGTAAAGAACTTGCGCAATACTATCAATCCATTTCTCGCCTTGACCAAGGAATTGGCAAACTCGTTCAGGTCCTAAAGGCACAGGGCAAATACCAAAATACCCTGATTCTGTATTTGTCAGACAATGGTATTGCTTTTCCTGGAGCCAAAACCACCTTATACGATGCCGGCATTCATCTGCCGTTAATTGTTAAAGCGCCAGGCGTTATTCAACCGTCTGAAGGTTGTGCCCAAGATGCACAGCTATGCACTTCTCATGAGCAAATGGTGTCTTGGGTCGACTTAACACCCACTATTTTAGATTACGCAAACGTGTCGCGATCAGGGGCAGAAATTCAAGGAAAATCATTTAAACCCGTGATTGAAAGCGATCAAAAATCCGGCTGGGATCAAGTATTTGCTTCGCACACTATGCATGAGGTGATGATGTATTACCCCATGCGTATGGTACGAACCAAAGATTACAAATTGATCTGGAATATTGCCAACGGCTTGAGTTATCCCTTTGCTGCGGACTTGCAGCAGTCCTTGATTTGGCAAGATGTGCTTCGCCGCGGAATCACTCAATACGCGGGTCGCCAAATCGAGGACTTTTTACACCGTCCAGAGTTTGAGTTGTTTGATATGAAGAACGACCCACAAGAGTTACACAATTTAGCTTATTTAGCGCAATTTCATGAATTACGCGCACAGCTCACATTGCAACTTAAAACTTTTGAACAAAATACTGATGATCCTTGGCTTAGCAAATGGCAATACGAGTGAAGGGCATAAATCAATATCAGTTAATCGGCTTAGTAATACTTTAGGACTCACAAACAATGAAATTATTTAATACCGCGCTAGCACGTTATTCAGCATTACTTGTAGGCTGCTCATCTTTGCTCGTTGGCTTTTCGACTCACGCAGAGCAAAGTTCAACTGCTCAGAAACCCAATGTCATTGTGTTTTACGTGGATGATCTGGGTTATGGCGATATTTCACCAAATGGTGCAAAAGGGGTCAGTACGCCTAACTTGGATGTATTGGCAAGTAAGGGCGTAAGCTTTTCAGACGCCCACAGTACGGCTTCAACGTGCACACCTTCGCGCTATTCTTTATTAACCGGAGAGCATGGTTTTCGTCAAAATGCCGCGATTTTAGCCGGTGATGCCCCCGCGCTGATCCGTCCAGGTAAAGCAACATTACCCAGCATGTTACAAAAAGCCGGCTACACCACAGGTGTGGTGGGTAAATGGCATTTAGGCCTAGGCGATGGCTCGGTTGACTGGAACAAAGACGTTAAGCCAGGACCATTGGAAATCGGCTTTGATTACAGCTTTTTATTACCCGCTACGGGAGACAGGGTACCGACTGTGTATTTAGAAAATCACAGTGTGGTGGATCTCGAAGACACCGATCCCATTGAAGTCAGTTACGACCATAAGGTCGGTAATCGACCCACGGGTGTTGAAAATCCAGAATTGCTGCGTATGAAAGCCGATTTACAGCATAGCCAAACGATTGTTAATGGCGTCAGCCGTATTGGTAGTATGCGCGGTGGCGAAAGTGCCTTGTGGGTTGATGAGGAATTCCCCGATGTGTTTACTGAAAAAGCCGTCAATTTTATTGAGAAAAATAAAGAAGACCCGTTCTTTTTGTTCTTCTCATTTCAAGATATTCACGTTCCACGATTACCTAATGAGCGCTTCAAAGGGAAAAGTACCATGGGCCCACGTGGCGATGCCATTGTGCAAATGGATTGGATGGTCGGCAGATTGATGCAAGAGTTAACAACCCAAGGAGTTGCAGATAATACCTTGGTGATTTTCACCAGTGATAACGGACCCGTACTTGATGATGGTTATGACGACAACGCAGCAGAAATGCTTGGCGAACATACACCTGCAGGGCCCCTTAGGGGCGGAAAATACAGTATATTTGAAGGCGGCACGCGTGTTCCTATGATTGTTTACTGGCCGGGTAAAACTGCTCACACCCGCAGCAATGCGCTGATATCACAAATTGACATCTATGCCTCATTGGCCAATTTAGTTAAGCAGCCTTTGGCCGAGGAAGAAGCTATCGACAGCTTAGATGTGATGGATGCATTTTTAGGCCAAACGCAATCGGCGCGCACTTATTTACTTGAAGAGTCAGCAGGCACGGTTGCATTACGGAAAAACAATTGGAAATACATCCAAGCGATCAGTAAAGACAAAGGTTTGCCAGATTGGCTAGGTAATAAAGACATTGAAATGGGCTTTGAATTAACGCCACAGTTGTTTGATTTAACCGACGACGTTAACGAGCAAACCAATCGTGCAGGGCAATATCCTAAGTTGGTCAACGCGCTAGAGCAAAAGACCCAACAATTGATTAAAAATGGTTTCCGGCACACAAAATAAGTCGATATTCGACTGATTACTCTTAAAGCGCGGGTGCTAAGTATCTATCTCTTAGCCGAGCGCTTGATATCATCAGGAAAGTGACATGAATAAAAATCTAATAATCGCTGTAAGTTGCTTTGTCATCGCACTTTCTATGTTCAATGCCAATGCGACAACGGTGATAAGACTGTCCCCATCCGCTGATGATATGACCCCTGTTTTGGTAAAAGCACTACAAGGTACAACGGATAAAGATATTAAAATCATATTTGAAAAAGGAGAATATCGATTTTTGGCGGACTATGCCATGGAACGCTATACGACTGTTACCAATCATGACAATGGCTTAAAAAAAGTGATATTTGCTTTGGATGGTTATAACTCAGTGGAAATAGAAGGGAATGGAGCTAACTTTATTTTTCATGGTCGAGTGGCGCCTTTTCAAGTGTTTAATAGCCAGAATATAACCATTAAAAATTTGTCAATTGATTGGGATATTCCATTCACTTTTTTAGCTGAAATTATGGCGGTAAATGAAAAAGAAGGATGGCGAGATGTTAAGCCACGTAATGGTAGCCACCAGTGGGCCCTTAAAAATGGAAAAATAACCTTTCCCAATGTAGATGGTTTTACCTTTACCGAGTTGGGCAGCTCCTTACCATGGGAAGCCGATATAAAGCGCGTGTCGTTAGGTGCGATAGACTTGAAAAGCAGACCTACACACGTCGAAAAGTTAGACAATGGGTTATTACGCATATATGAAAAATTAGACAGTTACCCTCCAGTCGGCAGCTTATTCAGTTCAAAAGGGGATCGCAATGTTCATCGTTATGCCCCAGCATTTCATATGAAGAACGCCAAAAATGTAGAAATGAGTAATGTGGTCGTGCATCACGCACTAGGCATGGGTTTTCTGTTTGAACGAACCGAAGATATTGCATTACGTAAGGTGGGAGTATACTTAAGCGAAGGTAGTGATCGGGTGATTTCAACCATTGCTGATGCAACCCATTTTGCCAATTGTAAAGGACATGTGTTAATCGAAGATAGTCGCTTTGAAAACATGCTTGATGACGGCACAAATTTACGTGGTACCTATGTTATGGTTGATGAAGTCATAAACGACAAAACCCTTCGATTTAAGTTCGGCCACTTTGAGCAATTAGGTTATGAATTTGCCGCCCCTGGTGATGAAGTATGGTTGATTCAGCAGCCAAATACTGAGCGCCAACAAGTCAATATAATTAGCAAGGTAAATGTAATCAACGAAGAGTATTCAGAACTTACGTTTGAACAAACGCTACCTAAAAATTTGCAGAAGGGAGATTTGATTGAAAATAAAACTTGGTATCCTAGCTTCACCATGCGTGGAACTACGATTAAGAATAATAGAGCGAGGAACGTGGTCATTAAGACCCCGTTAAAAACAGTCATTGAAGACAACTATTTTTCTTCGATGATGGCATCAATTCTTTTTCGAGGAGAGTCTTATTTTTGGTTTGAAGCAGGTGCGGTGGGTGACGTACTTATCCAGAATAATCATTTTGAGTACAACTCCTATTACGGTGGCGAGCAAGCTGTGTTGTATATCACGCCAAGGTTAGGAAAAGTCTTCAACCAGAAACAGTTGTACGATCAAAATATTCGCTTTATTAACAATAAGATAGATACTCACGGTGGCCGAATTGTTTGGGCGGATAGGGTTGATGGAATTGTGGTCGAAAATAACAGTATCGAACGCAGTATCCACAGGGCCCAGTTGTTCCCAGATGCCCCTGTATTTGAGTTTAAAAATAGCCAAAATGTCACTCTTAAAAATAACCGCTATATTGGGGACTACAATGTCGCCGTGGTAGTGGATAAAACCTCTGGCGAAACGCTGAAGGACGATGGCTCTATCAAATAATGCTGACTCGTTCCTTGGCTTTGCAGTGCAAAGCATGTGTAGTATTAACGGCATCCCTAGCTGTTTTGCCGTGCTGGGTCTGATATAGGGTCAATATAGGTACATGTGCAAATAAGGCCCTATGTTTTTAGGCGGCTGATTTTGTTAACAGGCATCTGTTTATGCGCAGTATGCCTGTGGTGATCCCAACGGTGGTGGTAACCTAAGGGCGCATTATTTAACGAATGATAGGTATGACAATGATCAGACCTCAAATTGAATGCTTGAATTCGGTAGGATTATTTATGATTAGGTGCATCTATTAAACAGGTGTTCTTGTATAATCGTCACGGTGAAAAAACACCAATTTGTAAATTGCGCTTGTTATCTTGTCTGTAACGATTAGCCTACCTTCGTTGACGAACTAGCCTGTCTAAGCCAAATTGCAATATTATCCCCTTCTATTGAATGCCATTTGTACATTTGGCTAATACGAGTAATTACCATGAAAAAAACATTCGTTCTGTCTCATCCTAAAATTAAATTGCCAAGATTGGTCGAGGCCATCAAGTTTGAAGTGAAGAAATACCTTAGACGAGAAAGAAAAAAGCCACTTCCAGAAGGCGCTGACTACTGGGATTTTGACTGTCGTTTTGGTACGGATAAAGATAATGCTGAAGTGATTCATCTTGGTGCTATCAACCAACATATAGATGAGGCCGAGAAAAACGAATTAGCATCATTTTATTTGGAAATTCTCGCCAAACCCGGTGTTAAAAAAATTAGCGATTGATTGAAAGAATAAACAGGGTGGATGCACAGCTCAACAGAAAATTGTTAGGCTGAACTAAAATTCGCCCTTAAGTCGTTTTAATTGGCGTTCGCTTTTGTTGTGCCATTTGGCTGTTAATAGGGTCATTGCTGAAGCAAAGCGGCAGTAAATTTACCATCACCATCACCATCTCCAGTCATAAAGTTTAGCGACTGTAATGAGCAAAGTCATCTTGCCTGATCCCATTCCGATTAACGCTAAATACTTTTTATCATCGCTTCTTATCAGCCCTTGTTATTACCCTATTCGTTGATATACCGCAGTAAGGTGCTGACGCTCGTTAGTTGAACGCAAAAGCGTTAACCTGAAGGGGGGATCAATGATGCTTACCCATAAAGCAGATTTTAATAATGCAACTGAAGTCATAAGTGCGCGTTATTTTGCTGCCATCTGAACCTTTTTGGTTTTTATGCATACAAACCATACAACGATTTGTCGCTATAAATAAAGGAGATTTAATCATCCCTCGAGATAGAGCTAGAAATATACTCAGCGAACCTGATCATTGCATTCAGGTGCGTGGTGCCCGGGTCCATAACTTAAAAAATGTCAGTCTTGATATACCACGAAATGCGCTTGTGGTGTTTACCGGGATCTCAGGTTCTGGAAAGTCGTCACTCGCCTTTGGAACCTTATTTGCCGAATCACAACGCCGTTACCTTGATTCAGTGTCACCTTATGCCCGTCGATTAATTGATCAAGTTGACGAGCCTGATGTCGATTCGATTGACGGGTTACCGCCAGCGGTTGCACTGCAACAGCAAAGGGGTACGCCGTCCGTACGTTCTTCTGTGGGCAGTGTCACGACGATTTCCAATGCTCTGCGTATGCTTTATTCCCGAGCAGGGGAATATCCCAAAGGCCAGTCAATACTCTATGCAGATGCATTTTCTCCTAACACGCCTGAAGGAGCCTGTGCACGATGTCATGGCATAGGACGCGTGTTTGAAGTGACTGAGACGTTACTTGTGCCTGATGATACAAAAACGATCCGCGAACGCGCCATTGCAGCCTGGCCACCGGCGTGGCAAGGTCAAAACCTAAGCCGCATTCTTGTGTCGCTCGGCCACGACATCGATAAACCATGGAAGGATATAACACAGAAAACCCGTGACTGGATTTTGTTTACCGAGGAAACACCCACCGTGCCAGTTTTTCCTGATCTCGATTTTGCCCAAACACGCGAGGCAATTGAACAAGGGCAAGAGCCGCATTACATGGGTACATTTGCAAGTGCTAAAAGTTACATCTTGAAATCTTTTGCCACGACACAGAGTTCTCGAACAAAAAAACGTGTTTCCCAGTTTATGCAGATATCCACTTGTCCGGACTGTAACGGCAAAAAATTGCAACGAGCGTCTCTGTCGGTGAAATTTGCTGGACTGGATATTGGTGAGTTGTCGCAGTTAACGCTAACTGAGTTAGCTCATCTGTTAGGGGATGCTGCTCATGCAGTGCCAACGGCCAATTTGCTGGATCGAGAAAAAGTCATCGTTGCTCAACGAATTGCCAGTGATATTTTAGCCCGTGTTGAGGCGCTAACCAAGCTTGGTTTAGGATACCTGTCACTTGAACGTAGCACGCCTACCTTGTCTCCTGGTGAACTTCAACGATTGCGCTTGGCAACTCAAATACGTTCGCAATTGTTCGGGGTCGTGTATGTTTTAGACGAGCCGTCGGCAGGCTTGCATCCCGCTGACACGCAAGCATTATTAGGGGCGTTGGATGAACTCATACTCGCGGGCAATTCAGTATTTGTTGTGGAACATGATGTGAGTGTTATCCGTCATGCCGACTGGATAGTGGACGTGGGTCCTGATGCGGGAACACATGGCGGCGAAGTCGTTTACAATGGCCCGATAGAAGGCTTGCGCCAAGTATCTACGTCCCATACTGCGCGATTTCTTTTCCCCCCCGATGCGCCTGTTAAACATAGGCCGCGCCAGCCCATCGCTTGGTTGAGTTTAGGGGAGATTGAACGAAATAATCTACAGGGGCTAAATGTTAAGTTTCCGCTGGGGGTTATGACGACGGTTACTGGCGTGTCGGGCTCAGGTAAGTCGAGCTTAGTGAGTCAGGCGCTTGTGGAGTTGGTTAACGACTCGTTGGGCGTAAATAAAATTGATGAGGGCCCGCATGGTGAAGCAGATTTGCTGGAACGAGAGCTTGAGACCTCGACAGGTGGCAGGATTGTTGATGGCATTGAGCATGTGCGACGGCTCGTGACAGTTGATCAAAAAGCCATCGGGCGGACACCACGCTCAAACCTTGCCACTTATACGGGGCTATTTGATCATGTACGCAAGTTGTTTGCTTTTACCAGCGAAGCAAAAGCCCGCCGTTACGATGTGGGGCGCTTTTCATTCAACGTTGCAAAAGGCCGCTGTGCAAATTGTGACGGGGTCGGGTTTGTCAGCGTAGAGTTGCTGTTTTTGCCTAGCGTGTATTCACCTTGTCAGGTTTGTCGTGGTCAGCGCTACAACGACAAAACGCTTGAAATAACATACCGAGACAAAAACATCGCAGAAGTACTTGATTTGACAGTCGAATCTGCTCGTGAATTCTTTGCTAATGAAGCGCCCGTGTTGCGCGCGTTAGAGGCGTTACTGCAAGTCGGCCTTGGTTACTTACGTCTTGGCCAGCCAGCAACCGAATTGTCGGGCGGTGAAGCACAGCGCATTAAACTGGCCACCGAACTTCAGCGTACGCAGCGGGGAGACACCCTATACGTACTTGATGAACCAACGACCGGTTTGCATCCCGCTGACGTATCGATGTTGATGGCACAATTAAATGGACTCGTCGACGCTGGCAATACCGTCATCATGGTCGAACACGATATGCAAGTAGCCAGTACTAGCGATTGGGTTATCGACATTGGTCCCGGTGCAGGTGATGAAGGGGGACGTATCGTTGCTCAAGGCTCGCCTAGTACGGTAGCAAAGTCGAAGATAAGCCGGACAGCGCCCTTTTTGCTAACGTAATTTGCCAAGACCATTATGTTGCCTTTACATAACAGAATAATGACGTTGCCCTGAGCATGAACCAGAACGCGATATGCATAGTAGGGTGGCGACTGGCCACTCGAGGTGGTTGTTATTTTGAGGCTATGTTTTGGGACAGTTAAAGACGTACATCATGAATGTTCATGATGTACGTCTATTTGTACGCAAGTTATGCGGTATTTCTATATACCGTTGCGCGCAATTTTGATGATTATAGCTCGTAAAACGCATCCACTAGGGCACCGACTTTTACGTCGCTTGCGATGGTTTGTGCATTGAGAAAGGCTTCAAGCGCAGCTTTGTTTTCATCTGTGGCATTGCCGTAACGATCGGCTGATGTTGCAAAACCTTCCAAGGTTTCAGTTTCATCATTCAGCGTAATATATAAATGCTGGTTGGTAACGAGTTCTGCAAAACTAGTGAAAAAGGCATCATAATCCGCTTCTGATGTTTCAGCTAATGTGCAGCTAAATTCAAAGCCTAGGATTGCCCACTCATCTAAATGCAATTTTTTACGTATACGTCTGTTTCTGGTCGTCTTTTCTGACATTATATTACCTGTTAGCGCTAAAGGGATTAAGTTATCACCCGCAAAGAAGATCTGATCATCAATGCTAAGTAGTTTTCGCGCGCATATTAACAGCTTTTGTAAGTGGGTACTGAAAGAAAAGTACCAGCGGATAATTGATAGGCTATAATGGCGAAAATGACAGGTTTACAGCGTCATTAGAATTACACCTACCCCCATTTATATTAAGATATTTTCATGAATAGAAAGAAGAAGTTAACCCAAATCCATAAAAAACGAATTAAAGCCGTGGCGGCAAAGAGTAGCGGTAAGAAAAAGTCGGGCTACGTTTCTAAAGCTGAACGAGCAAAGCTAGAACAAGTCGCTGAGTCTGAGAATAACGGCCAAGCTGACACAGAATAAAATTGCCGCGCTTGCTCCAAGCGTAGGTCGGCAAAAAATCGCTATTCAGGTTAATGCGTTCGGTTGCTGGTATATCGAAGAAGCTTTACGCCGTTGCCACAACCTAAGCAATGACTGGCCTTTGTTGACGGCCATCGGCAAGCAATGGCAAAGGTCTTGTGTTTGATATAACAGATTATGGTGAGTTAGTTGTGACCGCAGTAGTCAGAATGATAAAGCGGGTTATATTGAACCTGAACAAGGCTTTATTGTAGAACGTTTGGGATTGGGTTTGGGTTCAGCACAGTGGTAAACGTTGACAACTGAATGTGAAAAACATTTTTGTTATGCCCCAGGAGCTGAGCAAATAATGAATGCCTTTAGCCACATAGCCAAGATTAACGGTTGCGAGGGATGGACAAGGTCCGAGCATTACGTCAGTCGGCTTAACGTTTGCCTAAATCAGTTACACAAACTTCAAACCAATTGCGGCATAGCACGCTGCCTGCAAAGCACCTCAAATTAAACTATTTCATTTATTAACCGCCTATTAAAAGATAATTTTTCGCCGACTTATTAATCGAAGGCTGCATAAAATTCGGGCCGAAGCGACTGTGGGGAAATAAAAGAGCTGTCCTTTGTCAAAAAGGGCAGGCAGTGAATACCAGAGACGACGTAGCGCAATGGCGTTTGGGTTACCAATATTTAAAGCGTGTTTTGCCAGTGTTTTAAAAATCTTATTTTGAATTATCGCAGGCTCGATGAATAAAGTTGTACAGCTGTTAAAGCGAGGGTACGGTTAGGTTTTAATGTGAGGGCTAAAGATGAAAGTTGATGCGAATTTTGATGGTGGCAACATCATAGTTGTTGATGTTAAGAACCCAGACAATATCAGGTTGAAAATTCGTAAAGATAGTCAGTCAGATGATCACTGCCAATGGTTTTACTTTCGTTTAACCGGGGGGAAGAGCACGCCGTGCCAGTTTAGTATTGTCAATGCTGATCAGGCAACGTACCCCGAAGCTTGGCCAACGTGTACCTTGGTGACGTCTCACGATCGACAAAACTGGACCCGGCTCAGCACTCAGTTTAAAGACAGGCAATTACAATTTTCCCTAACACCAGCAACCGACGTGGTCTATGTTGCCTTGTTTGCGCCTTACAGTTATGAGCGTCATCAGGATCTGATCGCTTGGTCTTTAAGCCAACGCCAGTGTGAATTGTTCGCGTCATATGAAACGCCAGATAATCATCAAATTGAGATTTTAAAAATCGCTGGTGCTGCACAAGCGCCGAAAAGCGTGTGGATCATTGCTCGCCAGCATCCAGCAGAAACCATGGCTGAATGGTTTATGGAAGGCTTGCTTGAAGCGTTACTGGGTGAAGAACGCCAATTACACCAGAGTGTATTAGCGACATGTAACTTCTATTTAGTCGCGAATATGAATCCCGATGGGTCCGTTGCGGGTAACTTACGCACAAACGGTATGGGAATAGACCTTAACCGCGCTTGGTTAAACCCAGATAAGCAACAGGCGCCAGAAAGTCACTTTGTACTGCAGCATATGGCAAATACGGGGGTAGATTTATTTTTGGACATTCATGGTGATGAAGATGTGCCCTTTGCCTTTATTCAGGGCTGTGAAGGGATCCCCAGTTACAATGATGCACTTCAAGCCAGGGAACGTCAGTTTAAAGCTGAATTAGCTAAGGCCAGCGGAGATTTTTGCGTGGATGATGGTTACCCTGCATGTGAACCAAACGAAGCCCCACTTAACATTGCAGGTTTTCAGATTGGTGCACGTTTTAACTGTTTATCCTTAACGTTAGAGATGCCGTTTACCGATAACAAATATCGTAGCGATGCCGTTTCAGGTTGGAGTCCCCAGCGCTCAAAATTGTTAGGAAAACACATTTTAGCGCCGATTAAATCCTTGTTTCAAAAAACCTAATATGGGTTTTTCAGCCATCCCCTGTAGGTTTAATATTGCACCTTATTGGATTTGGCCCGATTGAATTATTTTTCGCTGATGTTGGCGCTTTTCTTGCTATCACTGCAAGGAAATGAATATAGGTGCCTTACGCTGCGCTTAGTGTGACAGCGGGTGCCTAGAACCTCACGGCTGCTAAAAAGGATAAATCCATGATAGTCACCAGTACTGAATACGCACAGTGGCAACGGGAGTATGGCAAAAGTACACAACCTAATGCCAGCGATGGGCAAGCCTTTGCCACCGAGTTAGCTGTTCAGCAATCAATAACACATGAGCAAGTGTCTCAGGTGCCTACGCAAGAGGAAAACAACAATAGCCCTACGTTTTCAGAAGATATTTTTGAATACATACTGGCCAATAGACTGGGGGTGGACAAACAAACCCTTGATGAAATTAAGCAAGAGCTCAAAGCATTAGAAGCTGAACAAGACGGCCTCAAAGGTAAAACGACACTGACTGACGCTCAGCGACAAAGACTTGAATTACTTAACGAGCGAATCGATGTATTGACTCAACTCATGCAAGATTTAGTTAAGCAAGCCAGTGAGCGCGCCGCACAGCAAGAAGCACAACAATCATTGCTCTCAGCGCAAACGGTAGACGCTTTAGGCGTAAATGTTCCAGACAACATAAAACATCCCTTTGGTATGTAAGCCGTGATAGGTTAAATGTCGTTACTTATCTGCTCAATAACACGCTCGGCAGCATCTAGCGCACCCTCTAAATAACCTGGGTCGTGACGAGCGAATTCGCTTGCCGCCAGATACAGTTTGAGTGACTGCAGCTCATGATCCAAGCCGTTATAGTTAAATTCGGGATGTTTTGTGGATTCATTAATGTCCTGTTCTGTGGCAGTAAAGGGATCTTGGCTCCAGTCTTTTATATGGCAGCTTTGGGTACTATAGGCGTCGTCCCCGTAAAAGAAGGCAAGCTGATCCAAGCAAGCCTGAATTAATTGTTGCTCAGTGATACCCTTGCGTCGAATGGCTGGTATGCCGATAAAACCAAATAGGGCATAACCGGAATTTTCGGTGGCACTGGCATCGTGTATTTCGACCATGGGACCCACCTGACTAAACGCTTGTCCCGATAACCCTTTTTCACGCCAAAAAGGTCGTGGATAGGTAGCAATAAATTTTGCTTGGGCCGCCATCCAGGTGGGTACCGAACGTAAACGTTGCTCAAGTAAAGCAGAACCCCAAGTATGTACTGCAAAGTCTCGTTGGATTATTCGTGGTGGCAAGGCTAACAACAAATGCTCTGCGCTGAAGCTGATGTGCTCGCTAGTATCGCTTATCGTGTTATCACGCTGGCCTTGGCCGAATTCAGAAACCGTTAGCTGCCATAGGTTCTTTATGTGGTCTTTTTCAATTTTGTTAACCCAGTGGGAGCGCTTGATTTTGTGCGCGGCACCAGCGTTAACAAGCTGGCTGTATAATTTATCTATTAGTTGATACATACCTGCTTCAACGCGAAATAGCTGCATGTCACCTGCTCCAGCAATTTGCTTTGGCTGCACCGAGTTTGGCGCCTGAAAAAGTACATCACCGATTGCGTATTGTTCGAATAAGTTTACTTGTAGTCCTTTAGCTAAGGCTTGCATTTTACTTTGATGAGGAAAAATCCAAGTCGGGCCGAGGTCGTGGCTTGAGGAACCGTTTGGCTTAGGAGCAGCTGTTGCCGCCTTTATTCGACCGCCTAAATGCGATTGTGCTTCAAGTAGCAAATACGGAATATTTAACTCTTCTAATTTGCTCGCCGCATATAAGCCAGCTAAACCGCCTCCGACTATGATCACTTTGCTGTGTTGCACTGTGTGTCCTCGTTACGCCAATTTTTGTGTTATGTATCTACCAGTAGGTAGTTTGGGTTGGCAAGGCGTGAAAGTCAACCGCTCGTCATCTGCTTGAGGTGTTGCAACGTCTGTTATCGCCGGTGCAATCGTAGCAAAAATGCCGCTGGACGCTCGCTAAATGATAGCCTTCACTAAAGGATAAAACAGCAGGTTAGCAGCCTAGCTGTAGGGTGATAATTTTTGCTGTGGCGCTAAGCTGGGTGAGTAAACTTGCTTGGTCAAGGGGCTTACTAAGGTGGCTGTTAAGGGATGACACAGCAAGAGATGCAATGACTTGACCCTCTGGCTCACCTACGAGCACGGCCACGTCGGTGACACCGTCAATTAGGGCATTATGCTGTTGCAGTATTCCGCTATTTTTAATCTCTACCAGCTCACTTAACACGTCTTTACGTTGCTGAGCGTTAAAAGCTGAAAACTCAGCATCATGCTCTAACAACATATCGCGCACCGCATCGTTGCTATTGGCCAGTAACATCTTGCCTGATGTTGAGGTGCGGGTAGGGAATAATGACCCCTCAGTAATATTAAGAAAAATAGGGCTATGGCTGCGGGCTTGCACTATGACCATGGTTTGGCTTTGATACAACATGCACAAATAACACGACTGGCCAATTTTCACGGCTAAGTCTTCCATATAAGGCAGAGCACATTGGCGCATTTGATCAATGGGCGAGATACTGCGCGATAAGTTATATAACTTAAACGACATGCGGTAACGCCCTGAGGTATCGTCGCGAAGTAAATAGCCTCTGGCTTCTAGCCCCACCAACACCCTAAATATTTCATTTGGACTACGTCCCAAGCCTTGGGCAATTTCACTTTGTGAGCGAGGTATTCCCTGAGCAGCTAGGTATTCGAGAATATCTAAGCCTTTATCCAGTGCCGGAACGGCGTATTTGGTGGCAGGTTTGTCGTTTTGCAAAGCACACTCCTATCAATATTGAACTTCATTTTATCCTCAGTCAGGACTTGTGCCTAGTCGGAGTGCTGACGTTAGGGAAATTTTCTGTTGGGTTGATATTAGCATAATACTGATTTTGTTATTTATATTTAAATCTTATATTTTTATATAAATTAAAACTTGTTTTTAAGAGTGAGATCATTAATCATTGTTAACAATAAACCAAAGGCGTTAACAATAGATCTAAAGTGTTGACGAAATGATTTTCACTACGATGAGGATAAAACTATGAGTAACATCACATTAACTGAGCAACAAATTGCAGATTTTCATCGCGATGGTTACGTTATCGCTCGCGGCTACTACCACGAGCAAGAAATTAAACGTCTACAGGAAAAAGCATTCAATGACGATTCATTAAATGAGCGCGCTTGGCAAAAGAAAGACGCCGGTGGTGCAGTAAGCAAAGTTTGCTTGTGGCAAGAAACTGGCGATGATTTATACAGTATGTTTTCCCGTAGTCGCAGGTTAGCAGATGTGTGTGAAACCTTGATAGGCGAGCCTATCTATCACACCAGCACCAAGATCATGATGAAAGAGCCCTTTGTGGGTGGCGCTTGGGAGTGGCATCAAGATTTTGGCTACTGGCACAGAGATAACTACATGCTGTATCCAAAAGCGATAAGTTGCATGGTGGCGATTAACCGGGCAAGCCAAGAGAATGGCTGTTTACAGGTTTTGAAAGGTTCACATCATTTAGGACGTCTTGACCACAGTAAAACAGGCGATCAAAAAGGCGCTGCGCTGGAGTTTGTCGAAGAGGCCATGAAATATCTCGAATTGATCAACGTTGAACTTGAGCCAGGCGACGTGTTGTTTTTCCATTGTAATTTGTTGCATAAATCTAATCAAAACCGTGCCGCTGAGCCGCGTTGGTCAATGATATGTGCGTACAATGCACTGAGTAATCAGTCATTTAAAGAAAATGAAGCCAAAGTTTATCCCTTTAGTCCCGTTGATGATAACGCCATACTGAATTGGCAAGAAACCTCTGCAGCGCAGGCTAGTTAAGTGACATTGGGTCTGGAAAAAACAGTGACAAAAAACGATGCGTTGCGCGCAGGTTGGGTGTTACCCAAATCTAAGCGTGATCCACACGGTATGATTGTTGGCCAAGGGTCATTCAAGTACCGCGTAGATGCCCACTGGGGCCGGGTGGACAGAGCGAAAATACCTGTTGAAAACTGCCACGGCTTAGCAATTGATTCAAAAGGCCGAGTTGTAATGATGACTGACGAGCCGCGCAATAATATCGTGATCTACAGCCGAGATGGCAAGGTGCTCGATACGTTCAGCACCCATATGCCAGGCGGGCACAGCGTGAAGATAGTCAACGAGAACGGCGAAGATTTTATGTATCTTGTTGACAGTGGCTGGATACGTAACCGATTATGGGATGGCCACTCAACTGAGGCATGGGATTCGCCGTTTAATCGCGTTGTTGCCCAATCTGGCTTTATCGCGAAATTGGATATGGCTGGGCGACTGATATTCAGTATTGGTCATCCTCAAACCTACGGCGCTTACCGCCCAGATCAGCCTTTTAGGCCAACAGATATCGCCATCAGTGATAAGGGCGATATGTACGTGACCGACGGCTACGGCTCAGACTATTTACTGCAATATGATTCCCAAGGACGTTATATACGGCACTGGGGTGGACACGACAATATCGATGCAAACTACAATCTATCGAATACCCATGGTATTGGCATAGATAAGCGCACAAACACACCTGAGCTGATTGTTAGCTCCAGAGGGGCACAATGCTTAAAACGCTTTACCCTAAGTGGAGAGTATTTGGGCACTATTGATGCCAACGGGGCATATATTGGTGGGCCTATCTTTAAAGGCGAGCATTTTTACGCGCCGGTATGCTGGTCGCACATTGATGGTAAAAACCAAGACGATTCAGGTTTCATCAGCGTGTTTGATAAAGACAATCGCGTGGTTGCAAATATCGGTGGAACGCCGCCAGAGTATGTCAACGGAGTGTTACAGCCGATGCAAACTACTTGGGATGTGTTTAACCATTGCCACGGTTTATGCGTGGATGATGACGGCAATCTTTACGTGGGCCAATGGAATGCAAATCAAAGTTACCCCATGAAGCTAGAGCGCCTGTAAACATGGGGCAGCTGCTTAAACGAAGCAAAACATATTTAAAAAAGAGACCCTCTTGTGCGGGTTTGGTGTTCATAGGCGAAAATGTAGCGTTTTGGCTATGAACCTCAGTGGGCTAATGCTACCTGGGGCTACCTGGGGCGGGGTAATACCTTGAAGATGCTCAGGTTTTAACACGTATTGCTACGTTATGATCTTAAGTTGTTTGTCCTGGCCCTAAGCTCTTCATCCTGTTTCATCGATATTGGTACAGGTATAAGAGTATTGGTACAGGAATAGGGTTTACGTTACTTATTGGCGCGCTCTATCATCATTTCTAAGTGAGCCCCTGAACTCATCAACAAATGACATACTTGCAACACGCCTTTGTCGTGGCAGGCTTGCAGAGTTTCTCCCGTTAATCCATTGAGTTTTTTAACGTTAACCGCGTACAAGTCGTTAAGCGTAATATCACCATTTTTGAGCGTTACGTTTAATTCAATTGCTTCGAGTAACTCGTGCTGCACTAGTGTGGCTATGACACTTCTGGTTTGTTCGCTGGCGCTGAGTAAATGAGAAAATAGCGTTTGGTAATGCAATAAAGTAACTGTCGCTGAACTATCGTCGTTATAAAGTGACTCGCCCTTAGTCTCAGAAAACTGCGGACTTGTTGGATCTATGGCTAAATGCCCAGAGGTAGGCACACCTGTTTGTATAGAGGCGTGATTAACCGCGCTGGCGTCAGGTACATGCAACTGAAAAGGGCGGCGCTGAATATCAAGTGGCACATAGCGGGACATCCAATTGCCATTATCTAAAAACAGGTTTTGCCCAGATTCAAACCCGAGTAATGCCGCTAGTTGGAATTCGCCACTGCGCGCCGATTTGTAGAAAAATAGCGGATATTCGTGTGCGAGAAATGCTAACTCAGACACCATCACTGTGCTTAGGTTAACCGCAAAGCTTGGGTCGAGGTATTCTCCTTGAATGATTCTGAGTTGGCCGTGTTCCTGAGGGCTTAAGAGTTGCAATTTTGTCATTTCTTTCTTCTTATTTTTGTTTATTAAAAGGAACTGATACCGTGCAAATGTCAGATCTTTTGCAAGCCGTATCTATATATCTTGTTTATTAGCGCGCGATTGCTTATCGCTTTATCTGTTAGCTGTGTTGTAAAGCTTTGAATCGATGAAAAGAGTTGTTCGCTGGACTCAAGCATTCGCGGGTCTGGTGTGCAAAGCAAATTGCTTTTGAATCCTGCGCCGTACAACACAAACTGATAACTGGCAGCCTGAAACACTTCATCCCTAGCCGGAAAATCGGCAAAATCCGGCACTTTGTGACGCCATATGAGTAATAGCTTTTTGAGTGAGGCGGGAATTGAGCGCTCGGCTCTGTTATCTTTCCAAAAAGCGGAGGGGCGTTTACTCAGCACATAATGCAGTTTTAAAAAATCGATGATACGTTGCCAGCGATAGCTAAAGGTTTGATTAAACCGCTCGGCTACTATGCCCATACTCTGGCGCGTTGCAGGGAATTGTTCGGCTAACATATTGGCTGACATCTCAACCAGCACAATAGCGGATGCTTCTAAGGGCTCAATAAACCCAGCTGATAAACCAATGGCCACACAGTTATTTTTCCAAAACTGCTGTTTATAACCTGGGGTGAAGCGGATATGTTTAAAGGAAAGTGAGTCGGTATCCTGATGACGTTGCTGTATGTACTGCAATAATGTGTCTTTTGCGCTTTCATCATCGGTATAACGGTCGCTGTATACATAACCGACGCCACGACGGTTAGGCAAACCTATATCCCATATCCAGCCGCTGTCTTGGGCAGTTGATAAAGTAAATGATTCAATTGGGTCTTGGTCAGTCGCGTAAGGAACATGTGTCGCGATGGCATTGTTGGCAAATAGAACGTCATTCACAGGCGTATTCTTGACGCCCAGTGTTTGCCCTAACAGAAGTGCACTGAAACCTGTGCAGTCTATAAATAAATCCCCAGTGAGAGGGGTTAAGCGGCTATTACTTGTTGGTGGCTTAGTCGTCGGTAATCTTTCTGCTTCTGCTTCTGCCAGCTGCAAGCCTGAAATGTCACCGTTTTGATCTTGAATAACGTGTTTAACCTTGGCTGGTATGTGCTTAACCTGCAAACTATTAACGCAATGCTCACGTAATAACTTGGCGAATAGGCCTGCGTCTAAGTGGTAACCGTAATTGGCGAATCCGCTGTATTCAGTGGTGGTGATCAGCTTTGGCGCTAGGCGTTGATTTGCTAGTGCACTTTGCAGGCAATAAGCTTGACTAAAGGGAACTTGCTTGTTGGTGTGCAACCAATGCTGGGCTTGTGCCCCATGGCTTGCTTGTTCTGGCACATCAAAAGGGTGATCGTACTGGCTAGAATGTTCATTTTCCCAATGAATAAAACGCGAGCCCTGTTTAAATGACACATTGCACTGGCGAATAAAATCCGTTTCCGATATGCCTATTGTGTGTAACGTGCTGCGAAGCGTGGGCCAACTGCCTTCACCCACACCTACAGTGG
This sequence comes from Paraglaciecola polaris LMG 21857, assembly GCF_000315055.1. Classification (GTDB taxonomy): domain Bacteria; phylum Pseudomonadota; class Gammaproteobacteria; order Enterobacterales; family Alteromonadaceae; genus Paraglaciecola; species Paraglaciecola polaris. The sequence continues at coordinate 73,487 of NZ_BAER01000113.1, forward strand.
GCATGTCGGGGGATTCACACAAGGTGATAGTCAGTTCACTATTATTTATTCGCGAAGACAAACGGGCAGCGAGTAAACCCGCAGTAAGCCAACCTGCAGTGCCACCGCCAACAATTACGACATGTTTTATAGGGTTACTCTGTTGCACTCATTTTCGCCTTTTGAACGTTTGTTTGCTTAGCATCAAATCGCCGAACATCGGCCCATAATTTCCAAGCAGTGGCAGCAAATGAAAAGCCCAATGAAAAATATTCATAGGGCTTTAATCGAGCGTACTAAGTTCATCTATTCGAAGTTAAGGAATAGCGATTAAACGCACGTTGTCGATATAATATTGGGCATCTGTCTCGCTCAATACAAGGTTTAGCGTCATGGTTTCTTGGGACCAATCGACTGCTGCGCTGCGGCCAAACTCTTCTGTAATAATGATGTCTGACGTTGTGTTTTCTACACCTTTGGTGGTGCCGCTGCCATTTGCTGCAATGGATTCAGTGCCATTGGACAAGTTTAGCTCGTATAGAACAACCGTGCTTTCACCCGCTGTATACAAGACATCGTGGTTGATGAGTTGAGCATCCACCATGACAGCATAACGCCCGCCGGCTTGGATCGCGCCAGCTTTGATGGGTAGGCTAATCGTCACGCCATCTGTGGTACCCGTGGTATCAACGAATAATTTTTGCATACCATCAAGGTCGCGAATTTCAACGATGCCGCCGTCGCTGACAATGGTTTCTGCGTTATCAAACAAGCCAACTTCGTCCAATAACATGTCATGCATTGCGGTATCATAGTGGCCATACTTGACCATATTTAAGTCGTCGATGCTGTGATCACCACCTGCGTATGAATCGTCGTACTTTAATAAACCAAAATGCACGGGCAGGGTTTCATAACCATCCCAGGCGCCTGTCTCACCGGTATCAATAATCTGCACGTGTTCCATCCAGGTGTTGAGTGACTGATCGAAGTAACGACCGCCTAACCAGAACCGATTATCTAGGCTCGAGCCTTCTGGTACTGTCGTAAATAGGGGTACAAAAGGATTGCCGCTTGCGCCGTTAGAGGCCGCGTTATTTAACCAGTATGACATGGCGTACTTTTGATTATCTTCTAGTGATGTCACGATATTCTGTAGTTCGAAATGACAAAAACTGCCCTGCATGTGCATGCCGTAATCACCGGTACGCGCTGAAGCCGTGTTGATTTCGGGATCCGGGCACGCCCAGCCAGCCCAGCCCCACACAAAGCCGCCCGTGTTGTTGGTTGCATCAAGCGGACCGACTTGTGCAGCATCTTCAAAATCAGCGTTGAACCCCGCCGCTTTGACTAAATTCGTTTCTTCACCGTTAATGGTGACCGCCAAGCTTCTTTGCCCATCAGCAGTATTGCCTGCATCGTCGGCAATGTTGAACAGAAATGACAGTACTTTGCTTTGACCAGTATCTATTTCATTAAAAAAGGCGTGGGGGTCAACGGACAGCATGTTGCCAGTAAGCTCAACACCGTAAGGTAGGTCGGTTTCGCCATCTAATGTGAGGTTGTCGATGACAATCGCATCATCTTCTCGGTCAACAGCTTCTTTTGCTAAATCATAGGCTTGTACTGTGTCCGTTTCATTAGCGCTCGCTTCGAGGAAGTAATTTAGAATAAGGGGCGCACCCGGAATGTCTTGCACGCCCAGTACATTAATGACTAAGTTGCGATCGATCTCAAAACGATGATCTTTGACTTTATAGGTGTAGTTGAACGTGACTTTTTCCCCGTCAGGGATTTGCGTTTCAACCACACTCACATCTAACTCTAACTGGTTATCTTCGTTGATGGTAAAGGGGATGGTGTAAGGGTTATTGGGGTCTGCGGTTACATCAAATGCGGTGAGTGGCTCTTCATCGCCATCCACAACACCTTTAAGCAAATCAACCACTCCCATTCCAGCGTCGCGAGTAAAGTTGCCCACTAAGTCGTCTTCAGCGACAGGAGCTACATCTTCGCCGATTATGGTGATAGTCGCTGAACGGGCAGTGCTATTGCTGCCGTCAGTGATATCGTAGGTGAGGGCCATCGTTAACGTCTCATCCGTATCGAGTGAGGGGGCAATAGCATCCGGTCTTATACCAAGATATAGCCCGTCTAACTCAAAGCCGGTCATATCTGTTAGGTTTGAGTTGATGTTCGTTACGCGCAGAATGTCGCCGTCCATGTCGGTAACCACACCTGAACCACTATTTTCACCTGTGGGTGTACCTAATAGAAAAAGTCGTTTGAATGGGTCTTTCTCTGAATACGTCAGCATAATATCGCCGCCATGGGCAGGAGAATTACTTGATACTGCAGGTGTCGAACTGCCGCCGCCACTGCCACCACAGGCTGTAATAACTGAACACGCGACGCCTGCCAATAAAAATTTTGATGTTTGAATTGATTTCATAATTTCATACCGTTGCTGTGAGTAAGGTGCGCCTAGTCACGCACCTCACTAATGCCTATTTTAATACGTAACCTTAAAACGTAACGTTCACACCTAAGCGATAGGTCGTGCCGACTTTATAGCGTGTGTATGTACGTGAACGAGTAGCGTCTCCATCCAGAGGGTTGCCTTCTTCAAAGGCAACGAATTGATAACCCACATCATTGTCAGCAAATATACGCTGTACTTCTAATTCACGGCTGGTGTAATAGGTTCTAAATTCGTCGTCTAACAAGTTGATCGCTTGCAGTGAGAAGGTTACGTTGTCGTTCAGTTTGTAAGAGGCTGAAAGATCCAAATTGCCACGGCCTTCATTCCAAATAGAACCTTGGTTCCAGGTACGTCCTTGGAAGCCGGTGTTGTAATCAGTGCCGACCAAAGAATCGCTGGTGCCTCGATAGGCTAGGCGGATTTGATGGCCGTCTTGCTCTCAGAAAATAGTCGCGTTGTAGCTATGCTCAGGGGTGTCAGCTACGGGAAACGACGGTAGGGTTTTAGATGGGTCGATGCTAGAGCGATCTGCATCATACTTACTGTCTTGATAGGTATAGTTTGCTGACACGCCTAGCCCAGACAAGAAACCTGGTAAGAAATCATAGGTTTGAACATAACCGAGCTCCAAACCCGTGATTTTAGCGCCCTTACCGTTAACAATTTTGCTCACGCTGTATTGGGCGCACAGATCACGTAAGTCGTTACTGAAGCGAGTAGGGTCCGCCGGTGACCAACCAAAATCGGCGGTGGCACGCAATGGCATACAGCCATCTAGACCAAAATCGTTCGCCGCATCATCGTTGTCCAACAGTACGATTTCGCTACCACTGACTGGAGTGTCCACACTACGCACATCTTTAAGGTAGGTAACGGCGTTTTCAACGGTAGTAAAGTTCGACATATTCTTATGGAATAACGCGACGCTGAGCATAGACGTTTCATTAAAGTACCATTCAAACGACACATCGAGGTTTTTAGATTCTAGCGGCGAAAGTTGGGTGTTGAACAGCGATACTCGGCTGCCAGCATTGGCATTACCAGAACCCCAATATCCATTTTCAGTTAATTGAAAGCCTGGGCGTAATTGGTCAATTTCTGGGCGTGTCATGGTTTTTGATACAGAAAAACGATCAACCATTTCATCGGATATGGCGTAGTTTAGGTTCAAGCTAGGCAATAAATTGGTGTAGCTATGTTTGTCTGATGAACGGAACGATTGTAACTCTCTGTTGCGCTCATCGGTAGAGGAGAACTGATTGGCATTATTGTTTGCAAGCGGCGTAGTGCCGTCCCATACGATATCGCCATTCCAACCATTGTTGCGAGTGGTTGATACATCAGCAAAGCGCCACATATTCAACCAGTTAATATTGGCTGCTGGCTCAGGAAGCGACGGATCTTGCTGGAACGCTGCCCATTGGGCGAAGGCTGGATCATGACAGGGCCCTTGGTCTGCAATACGTGTCCAGCCAGAAGTATCTGGGCCACTGCTGGTATCCCACCCTTGACCATCTACCCGTTGGTATTTCTCTTCGTAACCTTTTGATTGGTTAGGATCGGCAAAAAAAGGCGCCTTACATTCAGGTAAACTGGTGTCACGCAGATCACGCAGGGTGACGCGGTCAAATTCACGCTCTAAGGTTTCGGTAAATTGCCAGAAATCGGCACCAGAATACCCGTCTGCTGCAATGTCTGTTTTGACATAACGTAAGCCAATATTCCCGGTCAAACGACCGTCAAATAAATCAAAATTACCTTTGATGTAGAACGCTTGGGTGTCGATGTCGGTAATACGTGACTCTGAATCATTTGGCGTTCTGACCGTGTTTTCATCATCTAACAATAAGTCGACGGCGCGGGCTGCATCAACAGGTGTCCAGCCGATGGTTGCCTCGTTGCGATCGTAGCCGAGGGATTCCATGAAATCATCATAGGGAAGACCGCCGTCTCGGGCAATCAAGTTGGCGCGAATATCAAGCAGTGAGCCGCCCGGAATGGCCACTGGATTACCAAATTCATCTTCAATAACGTCGGTGGCTGTTACCGTGTTGAAGCGGTAAACTTGGTTATCGACATCTTTTGTACGCTGGGTCGCCTTCGCGCCAAATTCAACCGAGGTAAAGCCAAAGCCTTCAAAGTCATATTCAAAATCAAGTTGAGCATTGGCCAATTCGTCGCTGACGGTCACGTCACTTTCACTCAAGAAGGTGAGGTGTTGGGAGTTGATATCCGCAGGGTTATAACCGGTAAGCACAGTGTTGTCGTCATACCCTGGGGTGAAAAAGCCCGTATCCGGATCCACCTGATTGACAATTTGTTCGCCTAAGTCGACAAATGAGCTGCCAAAGACCATTTTACACACACCAGTAGAACAGTCATATCCAACCGGCTCTACGTCACGTCCCGCATCGTAAAGTTTAATCGCAGGCACTTGAGGGAAGTTTTGCATCGCGGCAAATGCACTGGGTAAGCTTTCTGACTCGCTTTTTGAGTAACCAATTTGACTCGACATGCGCAACATATCAGTCAGTTCACGTTTGTAAGTAAATGACACACTACCATTGGTTTGGTCATTTCCGCCTTGAGAGCTTTGTAAGTCTCCAGCGCCGAAGCGGTTTAGTTCCCGTACCATGGTGTTGTTATCGGTATCGATAACGTACCAGTCATTTTGTGGATCGCTAAAAGGTGCAGCGGGGCGAAGATCCCCCAGTGGTTTTTCACCTTCGACAAAATTTTTGTTGGCGCTAGAACGCGTGATCACTGCGTCTTGTTGGTTAGCGTATTCTTGGGTTGAATAGGTGATGTCCAAGGTCATTTCAGATACATCGTCAGGCAAGAACTGCAAACCTAAGGTTAAACCCTGACGATCTGTGGTGTTCTGGTGCAGTTCGTAGCGGGTAGACGAGTGTCTAATCGCTTTGACACCGGAAATAGCCTCGCCGTTTAAGTCACTGGCTGAGTCAAGCAGGGTGGACGCTTCGAAGCGCTCGACGCGATATTGATCGCGGCGGATGCTGGTGGTTTCATCATAGGCTGAAAATGCCACGCCAAATGTGTCATCGAAGAACTTCTCAGTCAAAGTGAACTGCACTTTGTGATCTTCTTTTTCAGCGAAGTCGTTATAACGACCCTGCGCGGTAAAAGACCGTACGCCTTTTTTCTGATCGAGGGGTTTAAGAGTGATTAGGTTTATATTTGCCCCTAATGAACCTTCGTCTTGATCGGCACTGGAGGTTTTTACTACTTCAAGTTTTGATAAAATATCCGCAGAAAAAGAACTTAAATCAACTGCTTGGCTGAAATCCGTCGAGGTTAACTGCTGACCGTTAATGGTGATGTTGTTTTGGTTGGCAGTGGCGCCGCGCACTGTTACCTGTGTGCCTTCACCATCTCGCGTAACCAATGACACACCTGTAACTCGGCTCAGTGTGTCTGCGACGTTTTGGTCCGTCGATTTACCGATATCTTCGGCGTTTATGGTGTCGACTAAATTCTGTGAGAAACGCTTGTCGTTAATGGATTTCTTCAGGCTGCTTTTGAGTCCCGTTATCTCAATAACTTCAACATCGCTTGGGTCTTCTGATTTAGCTTGAATCTGAGTTGTCGTCTCAGATTTTTGCTCGTTTTGAGTTTGGCCAATGGCATTGGATGCCATTAAAACCGCCATTGAGATCGCGCTCAATTTGAAAGGTGTTGTGAATGCTTTAGACATAGTTAATTGTTCCCGGTAATTATAAATGTCGTTATTCGCCCAGGCTCGGTTAACGTTAATCGTTAAACCTACCCGACTCATTTTCACGTGTATGGGCTAACGCAATATTTGAGGAATATTTTGTAACACATGAAATGTAAAGCGTATGTAAACATCAGCAATATGTAATGTCAAAGATTTTTTGTTAACAATTTACATTGTTTTGGGGTTGATCTTTGTTAACAATGTAAATGTTCTTTAAATTTCAATGTGTTACTTTTTTGTTGGCTAATAGGGGAAACAAGAAAGGATATTTTTTCGATAAAAGCGGGTATGAAAATTAATCTTCACCCGAGCGTTGACTTGTGATGAAGGGGATTTTAGCGGTTAAGTAAAGCCAACTAACCACGTAAAATCGACAAGTTAGATGTACCTCATTCCACTGGGCGATAAATACCTTTAATATTAACGCGGCTCGTTCATGCTTTGGGGCTGATGAATTTGCGTCAATCAATGCACGGGCTGCTGTGACCCGTAATTAAACGGGCTTGCAAGCAGGTCATTGTTACGCAGCGTATTTACGGCAGAAGTTAATATCGGTCGGGCTGTTGTTGCGTGCAGCGCGTTCGCAGCGCATAGATGCAATGACAGCAAACGGATCAAGGGTCAACATTTCGGCAATTTCAACCGCCAATTTGTCATCGATTGAGCCGGTGCCGTTGCGGTAACGGCTGACCGCTGAACGCGATATGCCAAGCTTTTTCGCGACATCGTTGTCGGAACGAAATGTATGTTTTTTCTTTAACATATCGATTAACTGCATGCTTTTATACATGGGTTTATCCCCTTACTTGGTACCTAAATTACGGTTCTGGTTAGTTACTATTTTGAAAGGTTCCTGCATCCAGAACCTGCTTCTTCAAACGATATCGACAGATATAATTCCAATTCCAACTGCTATCGTATTTATGACATACGCCCCATTGTAAGCCTGGGGCAGGGGTGTCAGTTTGCTCTGTTGGGCGGAATAAACCAATGGCTTCTGGTGCACCTTTGATATGGGCTTTAATGTCAAAATTAACGCCATCAGGGGCAAACTGTATGGTGTTTTTCTCTGGCCCGTCTGTGGTCAGTAAGCTGGCTACGCCGCCACGATAATTCCAGACCACCACTTCATGTCCACTGTTGCTAATCGGGTTATATTCAGACTTGGTATAGGGTCCTAATACGTCGTCAGCAATAGCGACGCCGTGTTTGATTTCCCGGCCACCGAAATTCATTTCTTCGCCCATGGTTTCACCTTTGTAGTACAGGTGAAATTTACCATTAAAAACCAATAAACAAGGATCGTGTACCTTATGACTATCAAAACTGCCCTTGGATGTAACGTGAAAACGGTTGTCTTGTTGTCCTAACCATTCTCCGTCCATTGCTGGACTCAGTATCGGCGCGCTCGACTTCTGCCATGGTCCGTAAGGTGAATTGGCATGAGCAATAGCAATCTGTTCAATCTGACGATTGGTATAGGGGTACTGAACGGTTTGATAAACCAGATAATATTTGCCTTCGTGGGCCAGCACTTCTGGGGTAAAAACGGCGCGATCGTCAAACGCACCCGTGGCTCCGCGCTCAATTGCTGGGCCTTGTTCTTGCCACGTTTCAGCGTCCACTGAGGTGGCATGCCACACTTCGGTTAGATCCCAAGGAAATACCTTATCGTCAGGGTTTTCACTGCCAAAACCGACGGTTTCCCCTGTTCCTTTGGTATACCAGCAATGGTACATACCATCAACCGATATGACCGAGGTCGGGTCGCGGCGTATTACGCCTTCCTCGAACGCGAAATCCCCCTTAAGTGGACTGATGTCAAATTCGATCATCCAGTCAGCATTTTTGCTGTCATAACCACGTTCGATGGCACGTTTGGTTGCTAGGCTTTGTTTTTGATTGGCGCTACTCATGGGTTTCGCTCCGCAATAATATTAATTAGATATGTGGTTAAGGTTGCGTCGAAAAGCGTCGAAAATATCATGTTCGACGATGGCACCTTGATGCTGAACGACGAGCCCTGCTGCACTGGATGCTTGTTCAATCGCGCTTTTTATTTGCTCGCCGCGTATTCTGCAAGCCAAATACACCCCTGCGAACGAGTCGCCAGCGGCAGTGGTATCTCGCTGACATTTAGCGGGGACGAAAGGCACCATGCAATTAGCTTGACCATCAACAAAGGAAAATACGCCTTCTTTACCGGCTTTAATCACTAATTCAGTGACACTATGTTGATTGCAAAAATCCACTATTTCGTCAACCGATTGATGACCGAGTAGGTCAAGATGATCCTCTGTGCCCGGTAGCACTATGTCACTGACATGGTACGCCGCTTCAAGCCATTGGCTCGCGTGTTGCTTGTTGCGCCACATTTTAGGCCGATAGTTGGGGTCAAATGCAATTTTGCTGCCG
>NZ_BAER01000112.1 GCF_000315055.1 Paraglaciecola polaris LMG 21857
TGACCTCCGTTGAAAAATAAAAAGAGGGCGCATTAGATCACATATTTAATCCGTTTGGTATTACTCTGAATTCGACACCCTTTTGGCCAAGACAGGTACCAAATAAGCAGACAGTAAAGCGGTAACCAAAGTCATTACTACTAATGCGATCATCGTATGATGGGATAAATGCTGTTGTTGAAAACCTATGCTCGCTACTATTAATGCTACCTCTGCTCGCGGTACCAACGCCATGCCCAATAACCACCGTTCACTATTCTTTAACCGGGATGCTATGACCCAAGGGCTAAATAATTTACCGGCAATGGCAGCCAGTATTATGAGCATAATAAACCCTATGATTTCCATGCTGTTAATGTTGAGGACGGTGATTTGCATCCCCACGCTCAAAAAAAATAGCGGAATGATATAGTTAGCAACTTGGTTGAAGAAACCCACATCCCGCAACATATCGTCATGTTTAAAGTAAGCAAAAATTGCTCCCGCAACGAAACCGCCAACAACAGGAGAGAGTCCATTGAGCAGTGTTACCCATGCGGCAATGATAGCCAACACCGTAAAGCTGATGCGACGGAAAAACGTCTTTTTAATTATACTTGTCTTTCTCAACAGCCATCCCATCAATGCTAGGGCAAAGCACAATAATAAAAGCACCAACAAGCTAAAAAGCAGAGAAAATACAATTTGACTCAGTCCGTTACTAATGGTCAAGCCAACATGCACCGCAGCCAATATATAAAGTACTAAAACATCGTCTACAATGGCTGCTGCGAGTAATATTTGTCCTATTTTACTACTAAGCAGCCCAACTTTGTGCAAAATGGGAACACTCAAACCAATACTGGTTGCTGACAAAGCCACACCAACATACAGCGCTTCATCCAGCCTATTATTGATAAAAAAACTGGCCATAAAACCCAGTAACATACTCAATACAATACCAGCCAAACCCACCATCACTCCCGGCTTAATAGCAGCCATAAAAGAAGCCCAGCGAATTTCAAAACCTGCCGCAAATAAAATAAATACCACTATCCACTCTGTGACGAACCGCTCAACTTCGCCGTAACTAATCCAGTCAAGATAAAATGGACCAAGCAACAGGCCAATAATGATCACAACGGCAGCTTGTGGTAGATTGGAACGTGTGAAAATCGGGTTCACAAATGCCAGTAACAAACCAGCTATTAACCAGGTCAATAGAGTAAACATCTGAACCACCTTCTATTTTGAAACACCTACATAGTGACATTACAACGACTAATACCGACGCTATTTACCAAGATTTTCAAATTTTCCTATGTCAATGGTGTTTATACCAACCGGCACGCTTAATATCATTCCATGAAGTGCTTTGATGGCATGCGTAACACTCTTCTACTTTCGCGTTGAGCTCACCCGCTACTTGCGCTGATATCATTTTAAAATGCTGCATGTAATGGCTAGGCGGCGCTTCGTGACATTGATTACAGTCTAAAGACTGATTTGATGGATGAATAAACTCAGGCAATGTCCATTGCCTTGTGCTGTGACATTGCACACAATCTTTGCCGAATAGACCAAAATGACGATCGTCGTTACTATGGCACGCAGGGCAGCTGAGCAAGGCTTCCTTTGGCATTACATCTGGGTGAACAAATATGGGATCCGGTTTCCGACTATTAGCTAATAGACTTTCTAAAAAGGCTAATGTCGCAGTACCCTCATCAAACGGAACATTGGGATCTGGCAACATGTTTAAACCTACGTTCACCAGTGCTTCGTGATCCATTTGAGAAATTGAGGCCAACTTACCTTTATGCTCCTTATGACAGGATGCACACTCAGCCACATCCGCGTGAAATGCCGTGGGCTGACGCTGAAGAATATGCGTGTCGTTAGCATGGCAGACAACACAGTTATCTCTTGTTACACCAGTAGCCGGTGTATGGCAGCCTAAACAATCTGTTTCCATAAACGCATGGGCTGCACTTAAATCCCCCGGACTTACCGCGCTTTCCCAATTTACATCAGGAATTGAATCTGGGGAGTGAACAAAGTGGCTAATCAGCGCAACAATTGCGATGAGAGCCATGGCTAACCAAAAGAACTTTTTCATAACCATCTCAACCCAAAATAAATTTCTGTGCTGATATGGAAAACCAGCAGCACATACAAGATAAGTGAAATAGCGATATGAAACTTCAACCACCGTTTAAACCAAAGCTTCGCGGTGTCGTGGATCTTTATGCTGTAATCCACGTCCGACAAACTGTCTATTAGACGAAAAACATCACGCTCATAGTTTCTAGGTGAAGAACGTTCCCCAAAAATTGCGGTAATCGCGGGCATTAACGTTCGATGATTGCTTGACAAACTGCGTATACGTGTCGAGCAAACTCGGTTGCGCAGTTCCTGCTTGGCGATGTCCAACCTAGAATTTAATTCTTCTTTGAGGACCGTCTTATCTCTTAGCCGAGACGAAATGAGACTGAGTATATATCTACCTATAAAGCCGCTTATGACAACGGTGAGCATCAGAAGGACCAGCGCTATCCCGACAAAACTGTCAAATTTATGGGCACTATGCAGAATTCCTAGAATTGGCCCTAGTACACCCGCATATATGTGTAACAGAAGCAAAGATGGCATGGAAACACGCTTTGTCACCCATTTTCTTAGTGGCTTGATGCGCTTTATAATGAGATAAAATAGCGGCCAGAACATGAAGAAGGCTGCCACAATACCTATCATGCTGCCGTTGAAGCTACCGGGAAAATTAGGATCACGGTGCCAAACAAACCCTCCCCATAAAAGCAGCATCAAAAAAACAAGCATCGTTACGATATGACGTTCTTGATTATTCATAAAATCATGCCTCGACGTCCACCGAAGTTTTTGGGATAGACTGGCATGCCAGAATATAACCCTGTTGTCTATCTTGTTCTTCTAGCCCATCGTCAACGTCCATATCGACGGTTCCTTTGAGAAGCTTCACTTTGCAGCTTCCACAAGTTCCCGAGCGACATGAACTGTCTATTTCCACATCTAATGATTCAGCAACATCCAAGACCGTCTCGTCTTGTTGAGCAATGGCTTTTTTCTGTGACTTTGCAAAACTGATTTCGAAACCAGATTTAGAGCTTGATTTATTACCTTCAGGAATATCACTTGGCTTCCTTTTGGGAGGGGCGGAGCCAAACGCTTCGCTCTTAACCCTGTCAGCAGCCATTCCAAGCTGGACTAGCGTTTGTGTCGTTGCCTCCATCATGGCAGTCGGCCCGCATATGTGGGCTGTTTTCGCTGGCAAGTCTGGCACAAAGTCATTGATGAGCTGCGATGTTAATCGACCTTGCGGTCCCATCCATGAGGTCCCCTCCGCCCGCGTCATACTCACCAAAACATGCAGATTTTTGTGCCGCGCTTGAAGATACTGAAGCTCTCGCTCAAATATAAAATCATTCGAAGAACGAGCACAGAATAGGAAGTAGATATTCCCTTCCCAACAACGAGCCGTTAAATATCGTACTGCACTCATCATCGGCGTAATACCAACCCCACCAGATATCAATACAACGCTATCTTCACCGCTACCATTAAAATAGAATTTCCCATTCGGTGCTTTGATTGCAAGTTCATCTCCGATTGACACGTGATCATGCATAAACCGCGACACAAGTCCCTGTTCTTCGCGCTTAATCGTCACTTCAAAATAATCTCTTTCTGTGGGAGACGATGCGATAGTGTATGAGCGTTTCGTCACTTTAGCCTGCCCGGGTATCGTTAAACTAAACGTGACAAACTGGCCTGGCTCATAATCGAAAGGCAAGCTACTGCCATCTGTAGCGGCCAAACGAAATGTTTTCACATCGTGAGTTTCACTAAAGATCCCTATTACCTGAAAATTACCACTGAAAACAATTTTTTTACTCACAGTAGCTTGTATTGCATTAGGGCTAGATGATTCTGGTTTGAGCTGGCTTGTCGTTGAACTATCAATTTCTTGCCGTGAACTCTTCTCAGGGGTTGCCGATCTTGAATCGTTTTGTAACTGACTCGGTGGTGATTCACTTTCGAGCTCCTTAAGCAAGGCCCCAGCTCTTCGCATCTTAAATCCATACATCCAAAACATGACACTAGCAAAAAAGAGCAGAATGAGCATTACGCCTGTGTGAATAGGAGACATACCAAAAATTAAAGCGCGATCTGTTCCCTCACTTGTTGGTAACAAGTTCATCTGACTCTTAAACCAAGTAAGCGCAACTCTTCTCGGCTCTTGACCTTCTGCAATAACACGCTTGGCCGCCAGACCGCTATCGTATTGGCTTAAGCCTTGGTCGATAAGCGTAACCGCCGACTGCATTTCAGAAAAATTTTGACGCCCGTCAGCTAAGGATAGTGCTGTAAATCCGTTTATCATAAGTTGGTTGCCGGCCAGCATTCTCGCCACCGCTTTGTCTAACACTTCTTGCTTTTTCTCTACTGGTAGTTGAGATAGCCGCATAAGGGATGGATAGAGATCTTTAGGTTTGGGAGCCCCCATCTTTTCCATCATTTTGTCCATTCCTTTAGCCATTCCAGGACCCATTCCTTGTTCTTGCCTCATTCCTTTTTTAATATCTTTACCTTGAGCTGGTGATGTTTCTAGTCCAGTGAACGGTTCTTCGGGAGTTTGGGGGGCTAAAGATTGTTCAGCATATATATCAGGGTGATGACCTTCATGTTCCTGCTGAGACTGTTGTGCGGCACACGGCCACACAAGTAAAAAAGCAACAAAACTGAATATCCGTTTCAGCTTACCACTAGCTAAGTCTATTTTTTTTTCCATGAGTATCAAATTCATTACAAACATTTACATATCTTCATTGAGGTAAGGTTCAACTTGGGTTTCTCGTAAACGTTCGATTTGTTTCGACATTAGCACTTCTACAACGTTACCAACGAGTTTGATAAAATAAAGCCGGATGGATGTATTGGGCGACTCTACTTCTGATGGGGTCGCCTTTATTTCTTTTAAATCAGGCTCTCCTGAGGACGTTAATTCACCTAAATGTGTTCCAAGTTGTTCGCGTTTAATTACGTTTTGACTTTGAAACTTCTTCCATTGACACTTCCCCTCCTCAATAAAATTGACTGATTTACCAGTTAAATGGTGCTGTTCCGTGGAGTTCAAAAATAAATCAACTTCCCCGAAGTGGTATAGGTGAGGAGCGTTTTTATATCCCCGCAGTGTCGTTTTTAGGTTGACGTCGTCTTTGACAATGTGAATCTTGGGATGAACGCCGATCATAGGCAAGTTCTTCATCAGCTTATACATACATGAATTCTGGGGCTTCATCGCGTTCATTTTACCTTTCATACTTATTTGTGTTGGCGCCATGCTTACAGCACTTTGTTCAATAGGAATATTGTTTTTCTCTACTGTAGTAACCTGAGTATCTGACAGGTTAGATTCTTTTTTTTCAGGTTATTATTCCCCTTCTCAACGGCATTTTGAATTTGGCTTAAACCATCAACATGTGCTGGTTTAATTGGGGTATGGATGATTTCAACAGAATCATTAACCATCCTATCCCTACTTTGCTTACGCTCTTCTGCCAATGATACACACGAAGCTAATGCTGACGTCAGCGACAAACAAAGCGTTTTTAAGTACATTAAACGTAACTTAAGCCTTACTTTTTTTCATGAACTAAAAAACTCCATAATCACTATAATGCAAGCAACATTATCTAATCGTCTGCAAACTCAACCATGTCGTATTGAATGACATCACCCGTCACCACAACAGCGTTAGCAAAGTGCTTGTCTTTCTTTTCACCCAGACGTATTTTACCAACAAACTCTCTGGTATAACCTGATTCGCCTTCAGCGGTCACGCTAGCGTCATAAGCCGTCCGATATACGTTAAATACAGAGTGTTCTTTTAAGCTGTCTGTATCTGAGACACATACCAGTACTTCCTGATCATCAATAGCAACGATTTGTCCGCTCATGATGTAGTCGTGATAAACCTGACTTGCACATCCACTTAAAAAAATAAGGGATAATGCAATAATTATTAACGGCCTAAATGCATATTTCATATTTTGCTCCTTAGTTATATTAACTCAATTTACTGATTCACCTTGAGAGGATAAGACGCTTGCGTACTCCTGTCATAGACTCACATGAGCACGGATTTTAAGTGCCTTTATCCTCAAAATGGATAACTTATTTTTTGTGCTCATGAACCATTTTACTTTCCTCTACCGTATGCCCCATTACTTGCTCCATCATTTGCTCCATCATCATTAAGCGTTTTTCCATATTAGATGTAGAGAGCATAGCTTCAGACTTTTTCATTTTGTCCATACTGTGTTTACCCATGGAATGCCCCATGCCTTTATTGTCGCCATGCATTATCGTCATCATATCTTCCATGCTTCTGCCATGCTTGTGCAGCAACTCTTGACGTTTTTCGGGGTCAGTTTCGTTCTTAACTTCTTCTAGTAAAGTGTTCATTTTAGACATATGACGCTGCATTTTTTCCATTTTTGCTTCATCCATCATGCCCATAGACATGGGATTTTTGTCACTATATTGCTGCGCGTTAACGGTTGTTACAGGTGAGATGACTAACAATGAAGTGATCGCCAGTGTTGCTATTGTTTTCATAATATATTCCTACTTTTTATGCGCCTGATTGCGCGGTGACTACATTATAATTTTTGAGCTATACCAAACTCTAAACCTGCGCATTAAACACAAGTCAAAAATGCCAAAATAAACCTAATTTTTTATACATATCTTTTTTTACTTTTCTCAGCAGTATGGCCCATCAGTTTTCCGCATGTATTGCCACAACCGGTACCGACAACAAGACTGTGATTAAAATGATTTTGTTTAATAATTTTCATTACACTCTCCGTTAGTTTGATTGAAGCACCATTTATGTCGAGTTGAGCCTTGTTAATGCGAACTAAATTTAGTGCTGTTAATTTTTCGTTTACACATCACCTGAAAAAGAAAAGACACTCATGCTTGTCAATTTTCACTGAGCTCCAGCATGTCATGTTTTTTAATTTCACCGTTGCTAACCGTTGTCAGGGCATAGTGTTGCTCCTTGATTTCGTTTATGCTCAGCGGGCCCATTGTATCCAGTCGATAAACTGACTCCCCAGTCTCAGTTGAGCCATAGATAAACACCGAGCGACGTACTTCAAACTGATGTGTTGTATTTAACTCTCTGGTATCAGCTACACTCCATCACGTCGTTACCACCCACTTTAACGACCTGACCACTCTTCACATATTTGTGATAAATAGGGCTGCTCGCACATCCACTTGCTATTGTGATTATTGCCAATATCATCAACAATTTGAGGCTTACTCCCTACAGCCCATTTTTTGCTAGTGCGATACTGCATTGTCTTGTTTATAAGCCTCCTTTTGTTCAACTATTTCTTTCCTAGAAAACCAACTAATACGTTAATCTGTGCCGAAGTTAATGGCATTTTTGGCATTGCTGATGACGGGTTATTAAATTGAGGATCAGTCAGTTTTTTCATAACAAACTCGCCCCCCCTTTGAGCAACTACGTTATCCAGCGCGGGGCCAAGCGCTCCCCCTTTGCCATTAAAACTGTGGCAGCCCTGACAGCCGAATTTTTTCATCAATGCACCACCGTCCATGACCGGCATGGTTGCCACATCTGCTACATTCTTAACGGGGCCTCCGGATAGGGTTTTAAAAAAATCCATAACCGTTTCAGTTTCTTGACCGGTTAGGTGAGCTTTTTCGCGCATATGCGGCAAAATCACTGACCATTCCTGAGTTGAAAATTCCTGGACTGGCCTTGAATTATGGCAACGGGCACAATTGTTGTTGATGATCTCGGCACCGCTGCCCACCTCGGCAGCAATCGCTTGAGTAAATAGCGTTATTAACCCACCACCGAGTGTTAAAAGTAGTACGCTTAAAAGATGTAATTTTTTCATTTTAATTTCCCTTAGAATCCGTAGCTGTATTGAACCGCCAGGCGTTGGTCACCATCACCTTCCTCAATATCAGTTTCTTCGTAGCTAAATTTGATCACTGAGCGGGGATCCAACCAATAGTTGAGACCTGCGACCCAACGTTTTGCCTTGGCAAACTTATTGGTTTTGGCATATTCCACTACCAGTTCCGTCCCCCCTAATTGCGGCCAGATTTGGCCTGCTTGTAATACGCCTTGCAAATACCAACCATTACGCTTAAAGGCATTAATAGTCTCTTCAGCGTGTTCATCTGCCTCTTCCAAGCCATCAGTTTCGGTTAAAATATACTCGCCACGTATTAGGTAGCGACTGCCAATGACATTGATATCCATTCCCTGGGCGGTGATACTCAGACGTTCTTCTTCATCGTACTTGGCAGTGTAATAAGAAGCCCCGATTTCAATCGCAGGTAAAAAAGCGTAGGCGATGCGCCCACCGAAGGCTTTATTTTTATTGTTATCGCCACTGGTTGCTGCAAATTCCACCTCTGGAAACGCTTCAGTGTGCTCATCGACCACCTCTTCATCCTCAGCGTGATCTTCGATTATCTCATCACCATCATTATGTGCCTCTGCGCGGGCACCGTTGGTAACGTAAAGATCCAGGAATATTTTCTGTTGGGATGTAAAAAAGAAGGTTTGCTGAACAGCGATACCTACATCACTAAGGATCGGCAACAAAGGCGTCATGGCCTGGGCGCTGCCGTGAGAACCGTATATTCCCGGTGTCCAGGGGGTACGGTTGATCCAGCTAGGGTGAAAATTGGCACTGAACTGCCCAAAGGGTAATAAAAATTTACCGACGGTAACCGTGGTAGTATCCGTTAGAAAATAATGAATGTCGGCATATTCAAGTTCAACTTCGGTTTCGCCCGCTTCATTGAGAGAGATTTCCGTTTCCGCTTCCACATGCATTTTGTCATTCAGGCTGAACAGAAATATAGGCACAAAACGCGCACTAAAGGCACTGCTATCTAACAAATCACTTTCTTCATATTTCACATCACCATATCCGGCGATAACAAAACGTCCTTGCTCCCCTGCATCGTATGGTTGTGCCAGACTGGCGGCAGAAATAAGGTAAGCGGACATGCATGAGATTAATTTAATTGAGTGATTTTTTACTATATTTGTGTGCACAGTATGTTCCTTACCGGAACGCCCGATGGCAAAACGCCAGGCCGTTAAATAAACCAGTTTTATTTTAATGGGTGGTTTGTTGGTTATATAACCAACAGGCGGATCAATCCTGCATTACAAGATGATCGGAGGACGTAAATCGGGTGTGAGAATGCGTGGCAGCACAACGTAAATATGCTGATTAAAGTAAGGCGGAGGTACAAGACCTGAGGATTGAGCTTTATTTGGGTAAGTAACAAAACTGTTTGCATGGCACTGGCCCTCAGGACAACCACAATCCGCACATTCACAAGGTTGACTGACATTGTCAGGCGAAGCCTGGCTCGGCGTGGCCATATGGCCGGCATGAGCAGAATTAATTTGCTTATCCAACGCAAGCGAAGAAGATGAGGTCATATCCATTGATTGGCACTCATGAGCAGCAAGAGACGGTATCGCTGCTGTTTGCAGCAGCAATACCATCAAAAACAGCTGTAAGAGTGCGCGTTTTTTCATCAATAATATTCATTCATAAACTAAGGATTGGGGCAATATTGGCATCTTGTGCAAAAAGAACATTGTTCTAGATCAACTTTTGTGGACTTAGGTGTGTGATTCATAGAGATCGTTTCAATCTTGCCATCTCTAGATTCAATCTGTCGTTGGCATCCTGAACGCTTTCATTTTTAATTTCATAATTGTCTAGTACTTAAAGATTGGGGTTGGAAATATATGTGTGAAAAATGGTACGTAGGGTTTAGTTAGCATACCTATCTGGTTCTGAAGGTAACTCGAGGTGCTGGGGGATCCCCTCATAGAATAGGCCTCCCTTCTTTGTGAACCCAGGTAATATATTGATGCTCTTAAGGTGAAAGGCAGCCCACCTTATTTGAGCTTCACTTATCTTGTAATCCGAGGCCCTTTTTCTGACCTCTCTGCCTAATCTTATGATTGATAACACGCGCCGATGGCGAGTCGTATTGGCTTGAAATGCGCGCTCCCAATGTTGCTGCTGAGCGATGAGGCCGAGCAGTCTTAACAACCATTCAGCAAGCATCGCAATCAGTAGTAATATATCGAATCTTTTAATGCAGCGACTATTGCTGTGGCGTAGTCCCATTCCATATTGTGGACTTTTAATATCGCGGAAGGTTTCCTCTATTTGCATCCGTCTGGCGTACAAAGTGACAAGCTGTTTAGAATTGAATTTAACGTATTCCAGTATCTGAAGTTGCATTTAATATTGCTTCGACACCTACTTGGGGACGATGAGATCTAGCGGCTACAGTCGCCTCGAACAAGAAATTTCTAGCAGTCGTTGATTTTGGTGTTTCATCGGACGCATTTATAGGGCCCTTAATACCTTTTTGTAGATTTTCGACGAGTTGAGATAGTTCGGAAGATGGAATATCACGAAATGCTTTGTGGATATCAATGAAATCATGCACTTCAAATACCGAACTAACAAAGTCTGGAAAGGTAGCCTTACCTTGATCTTCAGACGCTGTTTTGTATTCATCTTTCCAGTGCTCGAGCACTTTCTCGTAATGATTAGTTCTTCCTGAACTAAATTTCACCCCAGTTTTGCTCATCCACGCCAACGCATCGGTATAACTCTGATAGATTTTTTCATACGATTCGGTGGGTATTCTCATAAAAACCTAACGCCTTAAACAATGGTTATTTATAGCAGTTCACGTAGCGAGTTTAAATAATCCATTGATTTTACTTGTTGTTTTGCAGCCAGATGTTAGTCACTTTTGGCTGCTCAGATTGGAAAATATCGAGACAATAGCACTTGAGGAGAGATCCAGTTCCTAAAGCTTAGCTAGTGGTCTGATTGGAAATTAACGCCGATTTCAACAGCCACTTAACTTAGCTTTAGGGATTGAAAAACAGTATAGTTCCGTCAAGTTTCTTTGTTCGATTTTATTGCGCTTAAAACCACTTTGAATTAACTGTGTCAATACACAGCAAAAATCTTACGTAAGCCATAATATCTAGGCTTAACGCTTTCCAATTCTAAAACAACAGGTTATTAATGCGACCATACAAGGTCGTTTAACTTGCGAACTATCTTATCTTGCAGAGTAGAAATATCCAATGGTCGTTTCTCGTTCGAAACGGAAATCCCAAAAGCTTAATTGAGGGCCTGGTTTCTGCTATTTGGGAACGTTCTGTCAAGTAGGATAGCAAAGGCTGCAAATAGCAAAATTTGCCTTTCAAATTAAGCCTGGCTTCGGCCATAAACAGACATCACTACTCTCCAGATAACACCAGTTATGAACCACGTGTTCTGCCCCTACAGATACTGATTTCAACGAACCTGAGCACACAGATCCGAGATAGCATCACGTTAACTACTCAATATTTTAAGGGGTAATGACAACGCCCCGTTATCTGTTTGACCCACAAGCCAAATAATGGCACTTAGGCCACCCAAAGTGGTGACATACCACAAAATGGAAACGATTTGGGCATAACGGTTAAGAGGCAGTAACTCACTTAAATGTCGGCGTTTATATTCAAAGAATATTTCTACACTGCCTATAGCAAGTAAAAAACCTAACAAAGCCAAACCGAAGTAATAACTGACGTAAACACCTAAAATGGCTCCCAGTGCGCAGGCGATTATCCCTACTCGGGAGTTAATTGAAAAAGCGATACTTTTAAGCACATGCCCACCATCTAATGGCAATACAGGTAACATATTAAATAAATTGAGCAACGCATTAAATACCGCTAAACCTGCAAGTATTTCTATATCGGTAAGCCAATACCCCACTAAACACGCAATAGACAATATTAAGCCAAAAAATGGCCCCATAATTGAAATAACAATATCTTGCCAGCGGGTATTAATTTTATCATCGCTAAGCGCTAAACCTCCCACAAAAGGGATAAGGTAAATACCTTTGGTTTTCAAACCAAAGTACTTCATCGCCTTAATATGACCGTATTCATGGAATACCAGACACAGTATCAGGGCAATGGCAAACTCAATAGAAAACAACCAGCTATAGGCGGCTAAACTGCCCGCAGCAAACAACACTTTAATAACCTTGGCACTTTTTAACAGTTTTAGACCTAAACCCGCCAAACCAATGAAACTAAATTTCATTGGTTGTTTTTCACCTTGGATAACTTGCCTTTGCTCAATGTCTTTTTCAGTGAGCGTATTTTCATGCAATAACTGCTCATTAACTAAAAGCTGATACTGCAGATCAAAAGGTTGCCATTGCAGAGCACCACTGAGCTCTACTTGAATTTTGCCTTGCTCACTTTGCAGGGAAAATTGATGTGAAAAGTTATCATTGTCAGCGCTAGCACTAATTTGCGAAACGCAGTCATCTCCCCAAAAAAGCTGTTGCCACCCAGCCATTGAACCTTCTAATTTAAGTGTTTTACCCAAACACTCTACTTCTAATAAATGCACTATAAAAACTCAACATATAAAATCTAACCCGATTATTGCCATTATTGTGTCAGAGTCGGCAATAATTTTCCTTCTTACTTTATAAGACACAGTGAAAGTCCATCTTAGTCTGGATGGGCGGGATAAAACCCATTGGCATAGTCATTGCTCTGTTCGTGCAAAGCATTCATTATCATTGGATTTAATTAAGGGGATCTTATGCAGATAAATAGTAGTAGCTACATAACGAGTATCTATCAAATGGACAATACTATTAACGATAAATCACCTAACGCCAGCCCTCTATCACGGAGTGAAACCACTACAGACACAGTAACGATTAGTGATGCTGGCTTAAGTGCAGAAAGAAAACTGCAACAAATGGCCCACAAGTATGATCCAACTAATATGTCATATAGCGAATTAACACGTATGTCGTCAGAATTACAATTAAACGGGTTAATAACGTCCCAAGAGGGCTTAGCCATGAGAGCACCTCCAAGTAGAGACTTCGATCCTGATGAAAAATACGACACTGTAGCCTTGGCACGAAAATCCGTCGCATTTGATCAATCCCTTAGTGCGGCGCAAAGCAAAGATGCCACACTAAGGACAAGCGTACTTGATATTTTGGAAACCCTACAAGGAAGATGAGCTATACGAGTTGATGCAGGCGCAAGTAAGTTAATGGGCGCATACCAGACACATGACTGTCGAGCGTTGGGTTAGATTATACGCTAGGCTGCAAAAGACACAGTCTAGAAATCAATAGAGCCCCTGCTCGTCACGCTATTACACATAAAATACCTATAAAAAATCCGGTAAAGGTCATTTACCGGATTGTGATTTACTCTGTTTTCCCACTGTACTTGCGATGCCCACTGTACTTCGGTTGTCCACTAGTACGGCGTTAAACTACTTCGGCTTTAACGCTCTTCGTTAAACCTAAGCAGAGTGTTACGGACATGGCAAAGAATGAGCTTAGAAACGAGCCGTTACTTTTGCATGATAATAACGCCCCATCACATCGTAAACCTCTGGAACGGTATTAGCATTATTCCATGAATATATGTATGGCGGTGTTTTATCAAACAGGTTATCCACGCCGGCAGATATTGACCAGGTATCGTTTATGAAGTATTGCGCCGCTACATCATGATAAGTCACCGAACTGATGTCTTGCACTAGATCATAAGACGCATAATAGTCGTCGGTCATACTGCCGATATAACGAGCCTTCCAGCTTAGGGTCCAGTCGTCTTGGCCCATTTTAATGCCTAGGTTAGATTTCCACTTGGCGAATCCGCCGTTAGTGCCGTCAATTTTACCCGTGTATTCAACCTCATCTTCGGTATATTCAAGAAGACGGGTTGCATCTACGTCCACTGACCAATCAAAGCCCATCGCCTCAAACACATACGCCATGTTCATATCAACGCCGCGGGTTTCAATTGTGCCAACATTGGTTAACGGAGATTCCATGTAGTCAATGTTGCCTGTGACATCATCACGGGTGATATTTAACACATCGCAATAGCTGGATTCGCCCGCATAACACTGATCCAAATAAGTTTGTGTTGAAATACGCGAAATGGCATTGCTGACTTCGATATTAAAGTAATCTAAGGTGAGTGATAAACCTTCGATGACGTGCGGATTGTATACCACCCCGACCGTAACCGTATCCGCTTGCTCAGGGGTTAAATTCGCCACAGTCGTATAGGTATTTTCAATTTGGCCATCAGTATATTGGTAACTTGTATTGCCAATTTCTGACTGACAAGTTTGATACAGGCTTGAACTTGAATCGCTCCCACCGTAACCAGAACAGGGATCTGTTAGGTAATCGTATGAGCCAACATCACCGCCATATAACTCATCAACGGTTGGCGCACGAAAGGCCGTTGACGCAACACCTCGGATCATCAAGTCATCATTTACGTGCCAGCTTAATCCCATTTTCCAGGTGGTATCTGAATCAAACGTACTGTAATCAAACCAACGTACAGCCGCATCAATGGATAACGCTTTGACCAAGGGTAAATCAGCTAATAAGGGAATAGCAAACTCAGCATAAATCTGCGTGGTATCAAAGCTACCCGAAGTGGCTTCTTGCGCAGAGGCACTGCCATCACCAGCAACGGTTACCGCATCAGGTTGGTACCAACCTTTTTCACGGCGGTATTCTGCACCTGCCGCAAACGCAACAAAACCAGCGGGAAGCTCAAATAAATCCCCCGTCAGATTAAGATTAACGATATTAAATTCATTGCCGCCGGTAGCTTGGTCGGTATACGAGATGTAATCAATTGTATCGGCTGACAAGTCCCCTTCCCCAACAAACCAATCTTGACATGGAATACCCACATCATTACAAACTGACGAGTCCATCGTGTTATAAAGCTTAGTCAGGTTAATGTAGTTAGATGAACGGTCAGTGGCATCGTTACGACCATAGGAATATGACAGATCCCATTCATAGCCAGACCCTATATCCCACAAGCCTTGAGCCCCTACAACGGTGCGCAATGTGTCAGTAACCTGGTCAAATACACGATCACCGACTTCAGTCATGCGACGGCGCATTGAGGTTGCCACACCAAAAGGATTACCCGTTGCATCAGCCGAGAGTGTGGCGCTGATAGGCGATGGTGCCATTTGCTGAGTTGACGTGCGCTTGGTGTACAAGGTTTCTAGGTAAACCTGGGTATCTTGATTTACATCGTAATTAGCGTTGGCAAACAAGCCGATACGTTTTTGCGGCGTGTATAGATACGAGCTATCTGCGTAGTTATAGGCGTCGTAACCTTCTGTCCAATTTTTATCACCGTCCAGCGTTCCCCAACCATCACCAGAATTATAGTTACCGCCAGATATGTAAGAGCTGCCAGATTGACACGCACCTGTCGAATCAAAATCATTATCTGGGCAAGCTGAAAAGTCACGATCACCTTGCATGGCTTTACCGCGATTAACATAACTTAGTCCCAGTACGAAGTGACCTTTTTCTCCACCACCGCCGGTAACCAAGCTGATATCGCCAGTATTGGCGTCACCTTTTGCAGAGCCGGCGTATCCCATTGACAACTCAAGCCCATCGAAATGCGTTTTGGTAATGATGTTAACCACACCTGCTACCGCGTCTGAACCGTACACCGCCGATGCACCATCTTTAAGCACTTCAACTCGCTCGATAGTCGCCAACGGGATAGTGTTTAAATCAACTGACGAGTCAGCCCCCGTGCCGGAGTTGACCATACGACGGCCATTGACCAATACAAGCGTACGGTTGCTACCTAAGCCTCGAAGGTTAATACGTGCAGCACCTGCACCACCATTATTGGTGGCAGCGCCTGTCGCCATACCACTAGATGCGGTACTTTGTTGTAGCACTTGCTCTATGGAGGTAAAACCGCCGAGTTTAATGTCCTCAGCGCTAATAATAGAGATCGGACTTGCCGACTCAAGATCTGTGCGCTTGATACGTGACCCAGTCACTTGGATTTTTTCGACTACATTTGCTTCACCCTCATCATTTGCTTGCGCGGCAACAAAACTGCTTGGCAAGGCCAGCGCTGCACTACTGACAAAAAGTGAAAGTCGAATGGCCTCTGCTACTGTATTATTTTTAAACATACAAATTCCCTACACTCATTCAATTTAAAATAAATTGAGTGAATGCTATCTAGTTATTATTTTGATATATGAGTCGTGTGTCGACAAGTAACCTTGGGTGCATCCCAAGTGGCGAATTAAGCACCTAGCCAAGTCGAGAATCAATTCAAAGTGGTCGAAAAACACCCACTTAAATGGAAATTTACGCTTTATTTACTCAGCCTTTACAGACCCTGACATATACCTGCATATTTATGCACAATTCAACAAAGGGAGATGTCTTTATTTTGATATAAGTCGATAACATAAGTACGAAATTTTTTTAACTAAAATCGGCAGGTAAGAACGATTTAAAAATAATACATTCACGTCATCACAAAAATATTTTTGCTGAGGTTATATAAAAGGTGAATCTATGGCAGGCATGAATTGCCACCAAAGTGATTAAATTCAGTTAATAACATTAAAAATATGAATAAAGCAGAACGTCAATTTTTTTGGTGACCAAGTGAAATATGCGATAAAACCAAACACTTATTGTTGAGGTTTTATGCAAACAACAATATAAAATTTATGATTTTTTAATCTATTTGGAATTTAAATTATAAAATAAAGTGGTTTTAAATAAATTATGTAAAAAAAGAATAAAATGCACTTTTTATGCACATTATTTACTAATAACTTACATTCAAACACTGACAATTAACGGCGTAATTCGTCATAATATTCATCGACAGCCTAGTGAACTGTTATGTGCCTCCCTGGTACCAATAGCTGCTAGTTTTAAGTAACTAGCAGCTACTTTTTATTCCCCTAGATATTAATCTAGCCGTGAAATACCGCCGCAAAATACCTACACTCAAACGAATATTCATTCACAAGATAAATGTAAGTATATTCCTGCATGCCGAAATTTGGGATTTATCATTAAAAAGGTCCCTGAGGTTGGGAAAGTGCCTAATGCTCAGATATTTGAAGTATTGTTTAGAATAATCACGACGCTTTTTTGCCTATATACAGCTAAAGCTGTGAATGAAACATAATCGAGATCTTAAATAAGAAATATAATTTGCACATGAGGTGCGTCTACATAGCCCGCGAAAAGTAACTCATGTGGGCTACCCTTATTGTTAGATGGGACACATAAAATCAAAAAGCCGCTTGTGACTAAGCGGCTTCTTACATGTTATCGCTAATAGTATAATGCGAAAATAGGTTTATTGACCTGTTGGTTGTTGCCTAGCTTGCTGGATCTCGCCCTGCATTTCTTCAGCGATGGCCTGCACCTTGGGCATTATCCCTTGCATTATTTGCTGACCGACCAACATAGAATCTTGCATCACCAAAGGCATTTTTTGCGTCATACTGCGGCCAACTTCCGATTGATAGAACGCAATCAAACCATCAACTTCCTTTTGGTTAAAGTGTTTTAAGTACACGCTGATCATGGGATCCTTAAACTGCTGCCAGGTCATTTGTTCTTTAAACAAAACATCTAGTTTTCCCATGTATTTTTGAAATGCAGGTCTTTCCTCATCTGAAATATTCATTTGAGTTGCCATGTTATTGAACATGTTACTTACCTGGCCTTGCATCGTCTCCATCATTTTGGATACATCCGTTAACACCATCAACTGCTCAACAGACTCCCGAGACGCTTTGCTCTCTGCGTGTGCACCAAAAGTGAAGCATGCTAGGGTCAATAGTAAAATGGGTACTTTCATTTTTAGTCCTTTAAGTTTAGTAAGGGGTTGCATCATCATTTCTGCCATCATCTTGAATGTGCATTCATGCTAACGATTAATGTTGCGTCATCACCGTATTTAGCGATAACGAGCATAAACTAATTATTCACACAGATGCGTTACAAAATTCATTTTTTTCATCAACTTGCGATTAAATATTCGAGTAACTTTAACGTAGCCTTTTCGTCCGGGCTAAAATATTTGGAGCGAGTTCGTTTTAATTGATTTCGGAAATAAGCCAATGTTCGGCCGCTTTCATACTGCAAAATCACATGCGGATGTATGTAGTTTGCGCGACACACTGCAGGCGTATTTCCTAATTCATTGGCGACCTTTTTAATCCCAGCGAGAACATTGCCTTGATTCAACTTTTTGTCTTCTACCGGCCCCAGTTCATCTAACGCGACCGCCATCAATACCGTGCCGGCCCAAGTCCTAAAATCTTTTGCGCTAAAATCCTCACCCATGACTTCCGCAATATATTGATTCAAGTCTTGCGCAGTTAATTTCTTACGCGATGCGTCCGGCAAGGTAATATCAAATAACTCATAACCAGTCATATTTTCTAATTGCGCTAACACATTTCTAACATGTTTATCAGAAACCTCTCTGTGCTGCTGTTGATGGCTCTTCCCCACATAATCAAACTCAATATGCTGGCGCTCGATGTTCATGTGTTTCGCCCGCAGCGTGGTTAATCCATAGGTTTGATTGTCTCTGGTGTAGCTAGCGCTTCCAGGTCGAAAGAAGGCGTCGTCTAACATGCGAGTCATACACGCCAGTACGGCGTTTTCGTCAATAGGCCGTTGCGTGATATGTTGACCTGTCACTCTGCGCATAGTTGCTAGTTGTTTAGCAAAACGTAAGATCCGTTCGAATTTTTGTTTACTCGCTTGTTCAGTCCAGTGCGGATTATAAACATACTGCTTTCGGTTTTTCCCATCACGGCCGTAGGCCAGTACCTTGGCACTGCGGTCGAGTTCTATATGCACATCTTGCCAAGCGGGAGGTATGGCTAAACTTTGCACCCAGCGTTTTATACCCGCACTTTTTACCGTGCGCCCAGTAGGATATTGATAGGTAAACGACTGACCAAAAGGCTTGCGAACTATATAACGATCCATTTTATCTCCATCAAGCAGCCACAAACTCTTTATTACACAAACCGGCTGGGTGTGGTTCAATTTTTTACTAATTGTTGCATGAAAACTGCTATTAGCTACCCATGCAACAAATCACATTTAGGGTAAGAACGCTTAGCCTTTTGACAAAGTAGAACAAACGCTCTACCCTGAAAGTAGAAAAAACACTCTACCTAGGTTATACACTGTGCTTAAAGAACAAATTGCAGCGCGTTTAGAAACAGCGTTTAGCCACTATGGATTTGCAGAACCCAGTGTTTCTCAATTAAAAACAGCCTGTAATGTGAGCCTACGCACGCTATACAAGCATTATCCTTCCAAAGAAATAATGACAGTTGCGGCCTTGGAATATCGCCATAAACGATACATGACCTTTTTACTTGGTGAACCTGAGTCGTCCGGCACGGTGCGAATTACGCAAACGTTCGAAAAACTCAATCAATGGATGACGGAGTTTGCGCCAAACGGTTGCATGTCGCTGAATGCGCTCGCCGCATTTCCAGAAAATACTGATATTAAAGCTGCTGTGATGCAGCACAAACATGATGTTCGTGTGTTATTAGGCGAGCAAGCACAGCGCCCAGATTTATCCATGGCTTTATTTTTACTCCATGAAGGGGTATCCAGTGTGTGGCCAATTTTAGGCTATGACGCAATCGAATCAGCAAAACACTCAATTAAACAAATGATGGATATAAGAAAACAATGATGACTAATATTCCCACTACCATGAAAGGCGTTAGGTTAATTGGCCATGGAGGTCCTGAAGCACTTGAATACAGTGATAACATTTCAGTCCCTCGACCAAAAGCAAACGAAGTACTCATTCGCGTAAGCGCCGCTGGCGTAAATAATACCGACATCAATACTCGAACCGCATGGTACTCAAAAACGGCAGGGAATAACGGTGACGCAAGCTGGTCTGGTAATGCACTTAACTTTCCACGCATTCAAGGTGCTGATGTATGTGGGGTAATCGTCGCGGTAGGCGATAATGTAAATGTTCAGCGTGTCGGTGAGCGGGTATTAATTGAACCCTGTATACGAGAGCACAATAGCCAAATTCTGGACTCACCTTGGTATTTTGGCTCGGAATGCGATGGAGGATTCGCAGAGTTCACTGTCGTTGCGGCCAAACATGCGTATTCGGTTACAAGCGACCTATCCGACGTTGAACTAGCGACCTTTCCTTGCTCGTATTCTACCGCAGAAAATATGCTAACCCGAGCTGGCGTTACTGCCCATGATAAGGTTCTCATTACTGGTGCCTCAGGGGGCGTTGGCTCTGCCGCAATCCAATTGGCAAAAGCACGGGGTGCATATGTTATCGCTATCACCAGCTCAGCGAAAAAGCAGCAACTATTAACATTAGGTGCTGATGAAGTGGTGCTAAGAGACGCCGACTTAGGTGACGTTATTCCCGTCAATAGTATTGATGTAGTCATCGACCTGGTGGCAGGACCACAATGGTCACAATTGCTTGAAATACTAAAAGTGCAAGGGCGATATGCCGTGTCTGGCGCGATAGGTGGCGCACATGTTGAACTTGATATTAGAACGCTGTATTTAAAAGACTTACGCTTTTTCGGCTGCACGATACTGGAACCCGAAGTGTTTCAAAATCTAGTTAATTGTATCGAGCAACAAAAAATCGTCCCTATTGTTGCACAATCTTTTCCATTAACAGAAATCTCTGCTGCCCAACAGATGTTTTTGGATAAAAAGCACGTGGGAAAAATCGTGTTAACACTTTGACGTAAGCAAGGTCACAACTTTGCTTGAATCCATTCAGGCTGCAGATTAATTTCCGCAAAATGCTCAATAATAAAGTCGATAAAGGTTTTCAATAGCGGGCTTATCAGCCTGTTCGATGTGTAGAGTAAGTTGATAGGCAGAGGTGCAGGCCGATAATCTCTTAATATTTCAACTAGAGCCCCCCTTGCGAGGTCTTTTTGAACATACAGTTCAGGTAGAAATACGATCCCCTGTCCTGCTTTCGCTAATGAGAGTAAAGCCAACGATTCATTTGACTCTATATCGCCGTTCACTTTAACTTTTTTGGCATTTCCTTCTACTGTATATTCCCAGCGCCCTGAGGATGACAACGCAGTATTTATCAAACAATTTTGCAGATGCAACTCTCGCGGCACCAGAGGTGTCCCATGCTTGCGCAAATATTCAGGGCTTGCCACCGTAACAAACGACATTGTGCCCAATTTACGAGCAATAAGGTTTGAGTCAGCTAAGTTACCGACGCGAAGAGCCAAGTCGTACCCCTCCTCAACTAAATCAACTTTTCTATTAAGTAATGACAAAGATACCTGTACGTTGGCATGTTCATTCTTAAACGCCGAAATAGCATTTGGTAGTATGAACTGTCCCAGCATCATAGGTGCAGATAGTGTTAACTTTCCAGTTAGCTGAGCGAGATCCCCTCGCGTGCATTTTAGTTCATCCACTAATCCTAAGATTGACGACATCTTGGCTAAATACTCGCTTCCCTCTCCCGTTAGATGCAAAGAGCGTGTCGTACGATTGATTAATCGTATACCTAGCCAGTTTTCTAATTCGCTGATCTGCCTACTCACGGCTGATGGCACAAGATTAAGTTGATCCGCAGCCCGACTAAAGCTCTCTTGTTCAATCACAAGTTGAAATACCTTAAATGACTTAATGATATCCATAGCAACACCTAACACGTTCCAATTAGTGATATTTTATCACCAGTGTTATCACTTTATTGTTATTTTTGTAATTAATACGGGTAGGTAAACTGTTTTTAGTTTCTTCACCAAACCAGAGAGTAAAAACATATGAAAATCGTATTAATAGGCGCGACAGGCATGATTGGCAAAGCGGTCAGCAATGAACTGAAGGAGCATGAGATTATCAGCGCCGGTTTTAAAAACGGTCAATATCAAGTGGATATTGAAAATAGAGACCCAATTGAAGCTATGTTTGAGGACGTAGGCCAAGTTGATGCAGTCACTTCCACCACTGGTTTGATCGCGTTTGCTCCGCTAAATGAATTAACCATAGAACAGTTTAGAATGACTATTAATAACAAGATTTTAGGCCATATAAACTTACTTCAAATAGCCAGTCAATATATTCGAGATGGTGGGAGTATCACCTTTACCAGCGGTTACGTGGCGCAAAACCCCATGCCAGGCTCTTCATCAGTCAGCCTGGTTAACGCTGCATTGGATGCCTTTGTTAAAGCGGCTGCACTTGAGCTGGGTTCAAAGCTTAGAATAAACACTGTTAGCCCACGGTTTATCAAAGATAACGATGACACTAATGGGTATGGACAGCACCGATGGCGTCAGTGCTGCCGATACAGCCAATGCCTACCGTCACGCTATTGAAAGCAATGAGACTGGTAAAGCATTTGACGTGGTAGATTACATTTAAGCGTTGTAAAACATACCTAGCGAGCGTTAACTCACTCCTGTAAAACTCAACTGCTAAATGGATAAAGTATCGATTTCAGTTATTAAAACTGGCTTCTGCTGCATGATAGGCAGAGCCTAGTTTTATTACCCCGCTTTACCTTCTTTAGCCTCTACTTTATCTTCCTGATGCTCTAGTTCCTTTAATTCAGGCCCATCACTGGCTAAGAGTAGTGCGATCCAGCGCGTGTCTCGCCCCGATTCAAGGCCAATTTTAACGATCATAGTTAACGGTACTGAGAGCAGCATACCCACGGTACCAAGCAGCCATCCCCAAAAAATCAACGACAGAAACACCACCAAGGTAGATAAACCAAGCCCTCTTCCCATATAACGTGGCTCGATTATATTTCCCATTACTGTGTTGGTTACAACAAATCCAAGTGCTGTTAACCCAGCAACACCTGGCCCCAATTGCACTAATGCCAACAGCACTGCTGGAATTGCCGCAAGAATAGAGCCTATATTTGGAATGTAATTAAGCAAAAATGCCAACATTGCCCACAATAAATAGTGATCCACACCCAATACGTAAAGCCATAAGCCGATAATCAGTCCCGTCGCTAAACTCACTAGTGTTTTAATAGCCAGATAGTTTTTGACCGATAACAAAAACTTATCGATTTGGCGCATTTTCATATTAGGATCATCAAGCGCAATATGAATTTTTCTAGGAAATGATTCTGCTTCAAACAGCATGAAAACCACGATAAGCAGAATAAGCAAAAAGTTCGTTAACACCCCGCCAAGACTGGTCAGTAAACTAGTGGCCATGTTCATGGCAGCCCCAGGATCTAAATAAGACAGCAGCTGATCTTTATTAATCTGAATATTAAAGTCATTCAACCGGCCAATGGCCCAAGCAAATTGTGCAACCAACTGTTTGCGATATTTAGGTAAATTATCGCTAAAGTCGTTCATGGATTGCCCCACTAACCCAGCCAACATAAATCCAAATACCACGATCAGCAGTATCACTAATACCACCGAAACAGCACGCGGAATTTTATATTGGTTCGCCCAGTTAATAATGGGGCTGCACGACATAGCGATAAAAATCGATAATAAAAATGGCACGACTATGGTGCTGGCCGCTTTAATACCTGCAAGTACGATTACCAAAGACGCGAGTATCAGCAAGACTTTCAGCGATGGGGAGTATTTCATGTGCATAGATTGAATCATCAGTAGAGTGAACGGGGGAAACTATCAGATAGTAAGGTTATTTTATAGCCTTAGCCTATGTATTTAGTATTATGAAACATATCAATGACATATTGATATTAACCATGTATAAAACGATTAAAAGATATTAACATACTGATTTTAGGTTATTTTTGCGTCTTAAAACAAGAGTGCTAGTAATATGAAGTTAAATCCAGCGACAATTCGAATTAAAAATTTACGTTTACGTACCTATATTGGTATTAATCAAGATGAAATAAACAACAAGCAAGATGTTATCGTGAACGTAAAAATAGAATATAAAGCAGACGAGGCGACAGGGTCTGATAGTATGAATGACGCGCTAAATTATAAGGTGATCACCAAACGAATTATTCAATTGGTCGAAGATAGCCGCTTTGCTCTACTTGAAAAACTCACCGCTGATGTACTAGCCATTGCAGCCGAGCATCCGTGGGTAATATATGCTGAAGCCGAAGTTGATAAACCCCATGCACTGCGGTTTTCTGATTCGGTTTCCCTTTGTCTTTCGTGCAGTAAAACGTAACATAACAAGGATTTTCTATGCGTATTTTGATTACTGGAGGTACAGGATTAATTGGTTCTAATTTAATTCCTAAGTTAAAGCCAAACGAAATCACAGTGGTCACCCGCAACGTATCTCAGGCTGAGTTGGTGTTGGGCCATAAAGTCACCTTGATTTCATCGTTAGATGATTTTGAAAATCTTGATGATTTCCATGTTGTTATCAATTTAGCTGGCGAACCGATTGCTGACAAACGCTGGTCACCAGAGCAAAAAAAGCGCATTGAACACAGCCGTTGGGATATGACTGAAAAGTTAGTGTCACTCATCAAAGCGGGAAGTGCCCCACCATCACTATTTATCAGCGGCTCAGCCATTGGCTATTATGGCCGCCAAAACGAACAAATCATCGATGAGGAATTTGATGCTCCTCATGACGAATTCAGTCATCAGTTGTGTGCACGTTGGGAATTCTTGGCCAAGCAGGCTGAGTCGACTCAAACTCGGGTATGTATCGTACGCACCGGGTTGGTGATCACTCGCCGTGGTGGCGCGTTGATGAAAATGGTGCCACCGTTTAAATTTGGGTTAGGTGGCCCGATGGGCTCAGGCCAGCAATACATGTCTTGGATCCACCTAGAAGATATGCTTGATGGCCTTATTCATCTGATAGAAAACACTCAATGCCAAGGCGTATTTAACTTCACAGCACCAACGCCTGTCACGAATGCACAGTTCAGTAAAACGCTTGCGACCGTGTTACACCGCCCATGTTTTTTACCTATGCCGGCGTTCGCCTTACGGGTGATTATGGGAGATGCCGCAGATTTATTGTTATATGGTCAGCGTGTGGTACCAAAGCGATTGCAAGAAAGTGGTTATCAGTTTCACTACCCAGAACTAGCTCACGCCTTGGAGTGTTTACGTCTGTAGCCCCAGTGGTTACGGCGAAATAACAGTCCTCAAGGGAAAGTCCCTCTTGTATGAAATATGAACAAAAAAGCCGATAGTGTCTGTCTCACCCTATCGGCTTTTTTTATCTAATGAAAATGTCAACTAAACGCCGGATTTATACCATTTGACGCAGTAAATGGCTGGTGTTTAACCGCAGTAAACGCCAACAGCCGATCATACCTAATATTCCGACGACGAGTGCCCCAGCGACAGGAGCGATAAACCAGTACTGCCAATGTAAGGCGGCCTGCATTTCAAACACTTGGCTTTGTAAGAAGAACAAGCTAATTTCGTTAGCAAATGCGGCCATGAGGCCAGCAACCGAGCCGATAATAATAAACTCAAAAAGTACACTGGCTCGGATTAAACGCCCTTTTGCCCCCAAGGTACGCAATATAGCCAACTCTTGTTGACGCTCATCCATACTTGCTTGCACTTGAGCGATAAGCACTAAAGCCCCGGCAGCCAGTACCAGTACTAAAATAAATTCCACAGCCAAGGATACTTGTTTCACGATATCCCGCAGTTGTTCAATACGGGCGTCTACGTCAAATAGAGTCACACTCGCAAACGGCTTCATTAACTCAGTTATCTCTGCCTTACGCGATTTATCAAGGTAAAAGCTGGATAAATAGGTAGGCAAGTACCCCTGCATCGCTTGGGGCTGAATAACAAAGAAAAAATTCGGCTGCATGGTTTGCCAATCAACTTCACGTAAACTCGATACTTCAGTGTTAATGATTTCGCTGCCCACATTGAACGTAAGCTTGTCGCCCAGTTGAATATTTAAACGCTCGGCAATACGCGCTTCGACAGAGACGCCATACAACCCACTGGCTAAGGGGTCGTTAGTATCAAACCACTGCCCTGCGACGATCGTATTCTCGTGTTGGAGCGTATTGCTCCAAGTCAGGTTGGCTTCCCGACCTAAGCCCTCACGACCTTGACGTTGTCCTGCTTCTTCATCTTCTTTACTCACCGCAGTTGAAACCTTCTCGTCGTTAATCGCGACGAATCGACCACGCACAACCGGGTAAAAGTGTTCAATATCTACATTTTCTTCGGCGAAGTGCGTTTTCAAATCAGGTAATTGCTGCTGGGTAATATTGACCAAAAAGTAATTAGGGGTTCCTTGGGGTAACTGATTTTGCCACTGTGCAATCATGTCGTTACGCATCACCAGTACAATAAGTAACAACATAATGGTCACCGCAAAACTAATGAGCTGAATGGCGTTATCCATTGCTCGCCGACGAATACGTGCCCATGCCAGTTGCCATGCGCCCATTTTTCCCTGCCCCAACTTGCGACCGAGCCAAATTAGGCCAAACGTAACCAGTAAGAGGCTGATCACCAATAGTATGCCTGAGCCAAACAAAATAGCGCTTAAACCTAAATTGCCACTGTAAGCCCACATCAAACTAAAAATTGCCCCTCCAGAGGCAAAAAACTGAATAAAACGCGAGCTAAGTGATGCACCCAAATCACGACGCAATACACGTAGCGGAGACACCGAAAAAAGCTTGAGCAGTGGATAAAGGGAAAACAGCACTGCACAAATGGCCCCGGTGAAAATAGCAATCAGTAAGGGCCGCCAAAACCATACATCCAAAGATACATCTACGCTGCCGGCAAGCGCCCAAACAACAACCTGCTGAATAACAAAACCCAGTACCGTGCCAATCGCTATGCCTAACAGCGTAATAAAAGTGATTTGCAATAAATAAACTTGCTGCACCATACTTTTACTGGCACCCAAGGTTTTCATAATAGCCACGGGGTCATAGTGACGCTGGCTATAACGCTGGGCGGCCACAGCTATAGACACGGCAGCCAAAACGATTGCCAACAAACTGGCCAATAAGAAATACTGCTCAGCTTTGGCAATAGAGCGCCCTATAGCAGAATCATCATCACTGACCGATACCCAACTCTGCAATTCGTTATCTAGCTGAGGCAGCAACCAGTCGTAATAGTTATTTAAGTCGGCTTCACTGCCAGTGAAAAAATAACTAAACGACG
Organism: Paraglaciecola polaris LMG 21857; assembly: GCF_000315055.1. Lineage (GTDB taxonomy): Bacteria > Pseudomonadota > Gammaproteobacteria > Enterobacterales > Alteromonadaceae > Paraglaciecola > Paraglaciecola polaris. Next base: position 27,171 of record NZ_BAER01000112.1, read on the forward strand.
CACGGCTTCCTGGACCAATAATATTGGTCTCGGCTAAATCGGCTTCAGCAATGAGTACTTTCGGGTCGCCACCAAATACGCTAAAGCCAGCATCTGGGACCTCAGATAAGACTTTGCTCACTACAAACGTCTTATCGCCCACATCTATATATTGCCCTATCGCCAGGCCTAAATTTTGAAAAAGTCGTGACTCAATCCAAGCATGACCAGCTTGAGGTAATGCTGAGGTTGCTTGACCCGGAGCGAAAGGCTGGTCTGCAACTTTAACGGCGCCTTTTAATGGGTAACCTTCGGCCGCCGCACGCAGATCGACCAACATCATATTATCGCCAGAGAACGCCATCGAGCGGGTATACACTTGATGCGCGGTATTCAAGCCAAATTCCTGCGCTTTCGTTATCCAGCTGACATCCACCGGTTTACGAGAATTGAGGACGCGATCCGCGGCTATGAACTCAGCGCTTTTTGCCGTTAACGCTGATTGTAAGCGCTCGCTAAATAAGGACAAAGATAGAACAGAAGAGACAGACAAAATAATAGCGAGCAAAATAATTGTCAGTTCGCCGCGCTTGGCTTCATGTTTAAACAGTCGCCAAGCCAAATTAAAGGTTTGCTTAGTCATCTACTACCCTACCTGACTTTGTATCGTCGGCACAGGCACATTAATGTCTGGTGTCTTATTTGATGGTGTAATGTCACTCAATTCACCGGCTGTCATCAACAATTGACGTTCACAATGTTTTGCCAGCTCACTATCATGGGTAACCAACACCAAAGTGGTATGAGAATCACGATTAAGATCAAACAATAAGCGCTCTACTTTATCACTGTTGGCCGCGTCTAAATTACCGGTAGGCTCGTCGGCAAACAGTATTTTCGGTTTAGTGATAAAGGCTCTGGCAATGGCCACACGTTGCTGTTCACCACCGGATAACTGATTAGGATAATGATCGCCACGATGACCTAAGCCGACTTTTTCGAGAATATCTTGGCCTCTTTGCTTGGCATCAGCCAAACCCGCTATTTCTGCGGGTAAAATAATATTTTCTAGTGCAGTGAGGCTTTGCACCAACATAAAACTTTGAAAAATAAATCCTACTTTGGCGCCTCGAAGTTGCGCGCGCTGCTCTTCGTTCATGCTGTGTAGGCTCTGCCCGTCGAGATATATTTCGCCGCTGCTGACTTCATCAAGCCCCGCCAACAGACTCAATAGGGTTGATTTACCGGAGCCTGACGCACCCACTATGGCAATCGACTCACCCGCCTTGACTTCAAAACTAATTGGCTTGAGGATCGAAAGCTCACCTTGAGTCGTATTAACCGTTTTCGTGATCGCGGACGTTTTAATCATATTTGCAGGAGCCATAGTGTTTAATTTGATAAGTAATTCAATGCGCAAGCGCGCCAGAGTCATGTTGTTTCTTTTACCTATATTACTGGTTTCAGATCAACTTTGGGCAAAATCAACGAAATTGTTAATCTTAGGCGATAGCCTAAGTGCTGGATATGGTTTGACGCAAGCGCAAAGCTGGGTAAGTTTGTTACAAAATGCGTGGCTAAAAAGCGATATAAGTGTGATAAATGCCGCGATAAGCGGCGAAACTACGGATGGTGCTTTAGCACGTTTACCGCGCCTATTGAACCAACACTCCCCGACACATGTGTATGTTGAGCTCGGCGGGAATGACGGTTTACAAGGGCATTCAATCTCTAAAATGCGCACCAATCTGAGTAAAATCATCGAATTGAGCCAGCAAGCAAATACGACTGTTATTTTACAAGAAATGCAGATCCCGACTAATTATGGCCGGCGTTATACCGAGCTTTTTACCCAAGCTTATCAAACATTAGCTGATGAATATGATGTGGTACTGATACCTTTTTTCTTGGCAGATATCGCACTAAACAATGATTTAATGCAGGCTGATGGCATACATCCAAACGCGAAAGCCCAACCCATGATTGCTCAGTCAATGCAGCAACATCTCAAAGCATTGTTGCTAGAGTAGCACTGATGCCCTCACTAGGGCTGTCTGTTGATACTGGTAAACTAAGGTTTGTCAGTTTAGACTTGAGTACTTATCGACTTAAAAGGCCATAGTGATGGAAGTGAATTCAACAGGCGCGAATCAAGTTCAAAGCAATCAGCCAACACCAAGGCAAGAAGTTGAACGCCGGGCTACGCCTGTGCAGGAAACACAGACTGCCCAAGCTATTCCGCAACCGACTTCTCAGGCTGCAGAGCCAGCACAAGCCTCGGATCCAAATCAACGTGTGGGCTCGATTGTAGACGTTCAGGTTTAAGCGCAAATCAAAAACGTGTGACAATAAGAAATCAGATTGATCGGCTTAATCTGGTTTCTTATTGTGCTCACAGCAAACACGCTTAACTTTGCTGATGCAACACACGCACTATTTCACCAGAATCGCTTAGTCGACGCACTTGCATAAAGAGTGCTTGAGCTTCAGGGTATTGGCGACTTAAATAGCCCAACCACTGTTTAAGGCGATTTGGAAAATATTTGCCTTTATCACCAAACAGCTCATATCCAGAATAATCAATCAGCAATTGATTAACCTGCGACCATGGCATGACATTTTGTTCACCTCGCACTACCTGCGCTAAGTTTGGCATAGCAAGAATGCCACGCCCCAACATGATGTTCTGACAATTTGATTGCTGCTGGCAATTAACGGCATCATCAAACGACCAAATTTCACCGTTAGCAATGATAGGAATATCCACTTTCTGTTTGATATCCGCTATCCAAGACCAATAGGCAGGAGGCTTGTACCCTTCTACCTTAGTACGTGCATGAATAACCAATAAATCAGCGCCAGCAGCCTCTATCGCCGCTGCGTTTTCAAAGGCTAAGCTTTTATCATCAAACCCTAAACGCATCTTAGCGGTCACTTTATGCTCTTTAGGAACGGCTTGACGTACTGCACTCACAATGTCATATAAAGTTTGCGGCTCACGCAATAACACCGCCCCGCCTTTACTTTTATTGACCGTTTTAGCAGGACAACCAAAATTCAAATCAACGCCATGTGAGCCAAGTTCCACAGCCCGCATTGCATTTTCAGCCAAGGGCTGAGGATGCTGCCCTAACAACTGCACTCGCACAGGTGTCCCGTTCGGGGTAAATCCGTCGTTGTGTAGTTCGGGGCACAAACGATAAAAAACTTTTTTCGGAAGCAAGCAATTCACTACTCGCACAAATTCGGTCACACAAAGGTCGAAACCGCCGACCTTGCTCAGCATGTCACGCATTAGGTGATCAACTACCCCTTCCATCGGCGCTAAAATTACTTGCAACTGGCGTACTCTGTAAAATAAAAATGACAATAAAAAGGCCGGCTAAAGTGGCCTTCAATGAATTCGAAATAAATTAAAATTGAAAAATTATCGAGTTAGACGTGACTGTTCAACACGCATACTGGCGGACTTTTCAGCCCTTGAACCGCACTTGAGCAAAATGCTTTTGCGTTGTATTGAGGTGGCTTGCCCCCATCCAACTATTTCATCTAGCATACGAAAACAACCAACGCACATGTCTTGATTGTTCAAACAACAATTTCGCACACAAGGAGACGCTATTTCTTTATTTTCCATATGCTTTCTCATCACGAAATTCTGTTGCAATTGTACCATAGGGCTGAACAGCATAAACATAGATAAGGAAGGCAATTTCATGTGTTTAGCTAACAGCCCATTTCTTGAAAATATACGCTTATTCTCACTAAAGACATCAACCGAAAACTGAGCATACCTAGAATATAGAGTGGGTTAATGCTTGAGCAGCTAAAAAAGAGGCGTTCCTCTATTTACTATGCGGCTCCAATGAACGTAACGCTTGAATAGTATCAAGACTGCTAATATATCCCGCATTTTGCAAACAGCTATACGCTTCTTGCGGATCCATGAAGCGTTCAGGAACGATCCCTGACTGAGTAAAGTACGGCATTAGCGCATCGCCTTGCGAAAGCTCGTCGACTATCCAACACTCAAGCTTTTGATTACGTCTGTCTAAAGTAACATCGGACTTCAGCGGGGACGTACTCACGGATTTAGGGACTAGCCAACCACGCATGTCGACCAAAACCGCCCATGTGTTACCGCGCATGGACTGCATCGCCTCTCCTAAATCCGATAGATAGGCCATGTCGGTTTGCAGAGTCCATTCACCTGATGTGTGTACAATGATAAGGCGGGACTTTACATTAATTTGATACGAAGCAAGAGTAGATTTAAAGTTACTGGTCATGAATTTACAACATTAATTGCGTTTAACTTCGCCATCAAAAACGCGGTGTAACTAGGTGATTGCGGGCAGAACGCTCACCATACATATCAATTCCATGAACTAAAACAGGATCTAATATTAAACCTCATAAGCAGCAAGCTAATAATTAGACTATCTGTGGACAAACAATAAAATCCCTATTTTTAAGATGAAAAAAAAGCCATACATTGCTGTATGGCTTTTCTTATGTGGCGTCCCCAAGGGGATTCGAACCCCTGTTACCGCCGTGAAAGGGCGGTGTCCTAGGCCTCTAGACGATGGGGACAGAAATCGGCTTTCAAAAGTAAACTTTCGAAATATCCTGTAAGGTGAAATGAGCGACATTAATAGTCGGCTTGTTCAACTCAACCTTACAAAAATAAAGTTCTATCCAAACGAATCATTTACTGGCCTAGGTATGCCGTAAATGTCCTTGTTTGTGCTACATAAACCCAATCCGTAGGTTTACTTAAAAATGGCGTCCCCAAGGGGATTATAAAATACGTCCTGTATTTTACCGCTTTGCGGCCGTGCTAAGCACGTTCAAATTCGTTCCCTACGAATTTGTCGAACTAAGGGGCTCTCACCCCTTGTGACGCATAAATGCTATCACTTCGTTCTTTTGTATGGCGTCCCCAAGGGGATTCGAACCCCTGTTACCGCCGTGAAAGGGCGGTGTCCTAGGCCTCTAGACGATGGGGACAGAAATTGGCTTTCGAAAGTAAACTTTCGAAATTTTCCATAAGATGAAGTAAGTCAGCGAACTGATCGACCTCATCTTACAAATTTAATTTGCCTTTACATTTTTGTAAGTCAGTTGAGCGTCATTAATAACACCTTATTCAACTCAACATTACAAAAACAAAAATCTGTCTATATCACTACATTTACTGGCCTAGGTATGCCGTAAATGCTCCTTGATATGGTGGAGCCAGGCGGGATCGAACCGCCGACCTCTTGCATGCCATGCAAGCGCTCTCCCAGCTGAGCTATGGCCCCATACTTAAATTAAAGCGTACTTGCTTTGACTAAGTGGGTGTCGTTCCGTGACAGCGGGCGCATTCTAGGCACCCCCCCCTTTTATGTCAACGACTTTTTTAAAATTAATCTAGGATTGTTGTCTGTTTGCTATATATATGAGCGCTTTGTCTATACGTTGAGCAATTTGCTCCGGTTTCAACAAGTTTAGGGTTACATCCAGTGACGGAGAATTTCCTGAGCCTGTTACAGCAACACGTAAAGGCATACCCACTTTGCCCATACCTATGCCTAAATTTTCAGCAGTTTGGTTAATAGCATCGTGAATAGTTTGTGTATTCCACGTATCTAACGCCAATAATGAAACTTTAACGGCTTCAAGAGGTTCTTGGGCTACAGGTCTAAGATGCTTCTTAGCCGCTTTTTCGTCAAAATCTTCGTATTCCTGATAAAAGTAGCGACTTATCTCGGCTAACTCTTTGAGCGTTTTCACTCTGTCCGCTTGCACATTGATGACATCTGCAAGCGAAGGGCCATTACTTACGTCTATACCTTGCTGGTCAAAATGCCATTGTGCATAAGGTAGAACTTCGCTCACAGGCAGCTCTTTAATGTAGTGTTGATTTAACCAAATTAATTTATCTGTGTTAAATGCAGATGCCGATTGCCCTATTGCATCCAAACTAAATAACTCAATCATTTCTTCCTTTGAGAAAATCTCTTGGTCACCGTGCGACCAGCCTAAGCGGACCAAGTAATTAAGTAACGCTTGAGGTAGGAAACCGTCATCGCGATATTGCATGACACTAACAGCACCATGGCGCTTCGATAATTTTTTGCCATCGTCACCAAGGATCATAGATACATGTGCGTATTCTGGTACTGGCGCATCAAGTGCTTTCAGGATGTTTATTTGACGAGGCGTGTTATTGATGTGGTCTTCCCCGCGAACAACATGTGTTATCCCCATATCCCAGTCATCGACTACAACACAGAAATTATAAGTCGGCGTTCCATCGCTGCGCAGAATAATCAGGTCATCAAGCTCACTGTTGGCTATTTCTATGTTGCCGCGTATATGGTCCTTAACAGTGACCGAACCTTCAAGGGGGGTTTTAAAACGTATGGCATAAGGCTGGCCTTCAGGATGATCGGTACGATCACGCCAAGTACCTGGGTAACGAGGTTTTTCGCCGTTTGCTTTTTGTTTTTCTCGAATACCATCAAGCTCGGCGCTGCTCATAAAACACTTATACGCTTTACCCTCTTCTACCATTTCATTGATCAGAGCTTTGTAACGATCAAAGCGTTGGGTTTGATAATAAGGACCATCGTCCCAGGTTAAACCCAACCATTCCATACCTTCTAGAATTGCATCAATAGCTTCTTGAGTAGAACGCTCAATATCGGTATCTTCAATACGAAGCACAAATTTGCCACCTTGGCTTTTAGCGTATAACCAAGAGTAGAGCGCTGTGCGTGCGCCACCAACATGTAAAAAGCCAGTAGGGCTCGGAGCGAAACGGGTAACCACAGTCATGGTAAAAAATCCTATTGCAAAAAATTGCCGATATTTTACCAGTCAATTGACCCCAGAAGATAGGTTAAACGATGAATGCGATGTTAACTTCTGCATATACTCGCGCAGACAAACGTTTTTACTCTTACGAGTTTCCTTTAATGCAGTCAGGTTCCTTTCTAGAACCCCTCAAGTAGCTTACGTTTACCTTGGGATTTCATTTCCATGACGAATTTAATAAATTTTTTCATTAATTTCCCCAATAGCTATAAAAAATGCACCAAATATCGGCTTTATCCAAAAAAAATATTCGACTCAGACGGATTAAAATGCGTAACTTTTCTTTCGATTTAATATTTAACTGGCCATTTATGCTCAACTTTCAACCCGACTGTCTGTTTTTCAAGCGCTTAAACAATTATTTATAATTTACAGTTGACACCGTGGAGAGCATACCTATAATAGCGCTCCACTTACCGAGGCAACTTAGTAAGCATTAAAAAACGGTCGCTTAGCTCAGTTAGAAAAAGAGAAAAGCATCGCCGCCCTCTACAAGAAATGGTCGAGGGACACTGCTTAAAATCAGTGTGGGTACAACATTTCATATAC
>NZ_BAER01000111.1 GCF_000315055.1 Paraglaciecola polaris LMG 21857
GTGGGTTTCATTCGGCGATGAGCAATTGAATCGGCTTTGGCAGCAATACCCTCAAGACCAATTTGCATTGATGCTAACTCTTGCACCCTCAGTCATTACCATATTCGCAGGCATATTCTGGCTTCAACGATTGCTATTGGAGCTTAGTCGTGGCCTATTCTATTCGATAAAAAGCATGATCTGTTTGAAATGGTTGGCATGGTTGTCCCTTTTTGCCGTGATATACCAAATGATCTGGCCATTGCTGCCATCAATGCTGCTCAATGATCTGCAGTCTGTTGATGTGCGTATTCGTCCTTTGACCATAATGGCTGTGCTGTGTTTGCCGGTTTTAGTTCACTTGTTCAGCGCCGCCAAAGAACTTGACCAAGAAAACAACGAGATCGTTTAGATGCCTGTTATTGTTAATCTCGATGTCATGATGGCTAAGCGTAAAGTCAGTTCAAAAGATTTAGCTAAGTATATTGGTATAACCGAAGCTAATTTATCAATACTGAAACGTGGGAAAGTTAAAGGTGTCCGCTTTGGTACTCTTGAGGCCATATGCCGCTACTTACACTGCCAGCCTGGTGATATTCTGGCGTTTGAAGATGACACGAAACCAGACATGCCGCGGCGTATGGAATAACATGGACGGTGAATAATAATGCGTCACTTACAGGTTTTTATTGATGGTAGTGTCAATACCCAATTGAAGGTGGGATACGGCGCGTACCTTGTTGTATCTGATCCGAGTGCCTCGATAGAGGCATTGAAATATAGGGTAAAACCCAAGCGTTTTGAGCAAACGAGTTCAACTAAGTTGGAGTTACAAACACTGTTGTGGGCATTGGCAGAAATACGCACATTGGCAGGTAGCGAACCTATCGCGCTGACTATTTATACCGACTCGCAAAACATTATTAGTTTACCCGACAGACGCGCCCGTCTTGAACAAAATGACTACTTTTCTAGTAACAATAAACGGCTGAATAATTATCAGTTATATCAGGCGTTTTACCGTTTAACTTCTGGTATCGAATGCGAATTCGTTAAGGTGGCGGGGCATAAGGTGTCAAGCAATAAGGGGGAAATTGATAGGCGCTTTGCCTTGGTTGATAAAGCGTCTAGAGGTGCGTTACGGATGGAGTTTTAACGCTTGCCTATTGCTCAAATCCTAACGATAAAAGCGAGTCATGAATAAAAAGCATTTCAATGACTTGTCGTGGTTCTGATTACAGCGTTTTGTTGAGGTGAATGACTCGGTAGGGGGATTGCCTTTAGGACGTTCATTGTGGCATTTATGTGTTCGTTAACGCGGCCTGCGCATTAACAAATTCTTGAGCTTGTTCCGATAAGCATCTACCTGACAGATAGTTTTTTTGGCCCTTATGGTAAAGTAACCAGCCCGGAGACGGGTGACCAGCCGCAGGCTCTATTTTACTGATCTCTGCCCAAGGGATCGTACTCTCGATATGAATCGATTTACTGCTGACACCAGTGTCATCTATGGTGAGGGTTAATTCTGTATTGGCGGCTTTACTGATCAATTGCCTAGCGAGCCACCATGATTTTTTAAAGCGGAGACTGAACACTTCTAAACCACCCAGAGCGATAATGAACCATGCCACATAGGGGGCTATTTCGGTGAAACTGAGCATAACTAAGCCCGAAATAACCAGAAAAATCGCGATAATATAAGTACGTTTCGCATTGCCAGCAGACGCTGATGCATCGTAGGTTTCAATAAAGTGGCTTTTATCCAGCATATATGAAGTGGAATAGGTGAAGGGTGTCGTCATTAATACGTCAAAGCTGAGCTAAAAATGTAGTGTAGCGAGAAGCGTCCTACCTTGGTAGCGCTTTTAGCCTGATTGTGCTTGCAAGAGATAACAAAAAGGGCCCTAAGGCCCTTCAACAATTAAGTGTTTGTAACACGTTGCTAATTAAATAAGCCTTTGAGCTTGTCACCTGCTTTTTCGAGCAATTTACCTTTCTGTTTTTCGATCTCTTCGTTCACTTTCTTCTTAGCTTCTGCTGCCAAGCGTTTTTTCGCTTCCACTTTTGCGGCAGCAATAACGTTATCGAGCATGGTATTAACGACTGCCGCGCCGACTTGATTAGCTGGCATGCCATTAGGTTTGCCGATTGGACCCGCGTTGAAGGTGGGTAATGTTACTTCGTAAGCTTTGGTGTCTATTTTTAGATCGCCAGTGGGCAATTTTTCAAAATTAAACATCAGGCGCACATTACTTACCGTGACGTTTTCTACTATCACTAAGGGATTAGGTCCCTCTGTGGTTGGTGCTGGTTCATTTGCGGTTTTTGGCAACTGGGCTTCTAAGTTGCTTTTCAATACCATTAAATTGCCCTGACCATTTGCATCGACTTCATAGAGGATGGCCGGTGCATTGACGCTAACGGTCTGAATTACGTATGGCTCATTAATAACGTCGCCTATGTCTAACGTAACAGCAGCAAGACTAAATGCGTTTGCTTCACTGAAACCTTTGGGATTTTTCACGTTTAGTTCACTGATGGTCATTCGGCCATCGGTCAGCGCCAGCTCAACCTTGCTTACCGCTACTGTGGTTCCTAGGTATTGGCTCCCTTGTTGCTCAATTTGGCTGCGAATAAAGTCGCCAGCACCGCTTAACATGTACCATGCACCGCCTGCTATCAGTAGTATGAGCAGACCAAAAATCATTAATCCTTTTTTCATGAATTTTTCCTTTCGCTAGTTAGTGAATTTTATTATTGCAACACAGCATATGAATTACTAGCGCACAGGTAAAGCGGGTGCATCATCATTATGATGTTTTTTATGGGTAAATGAAGATATGCGGCATTTGTATACTGAGCTGTTGGAGTGGGGGGGATGTCATTAAATCACTGAACCCGGCGAGTTTTAATGATGCTTAATAGGCAAACTTACTACCCCCCAGATAATCAGCAGGCTTAGTGCTATCTGCTATTTTGCATAGTCCTGCACTGCTGGTTACTGAGTGGTTGCACCAATAAAGAGGGTGTCAGCGTGGTGATACGCTGATATTAACGGGCAAGGCTTCTGAGGTGAAAAAGGCTTTTAAAGTAAGCTTAGAAATCAACCCAAATAAATAATTAAGCTTGTCTGGATTAAACCAGTCGCTCAAGAGAGCGTCATTATTCAATTAAAAAGGGATACGCGCTCTGGGCTGTTAACTCAGCCTTGTCTCAAGCACATGCCCTATTCATCCTCTGGCGTTTCGACGACGCTTTTTATTTCAGAGAGTTCCTGTTGCAACGTGTCTATGCGCCTTTCCATTGCTTTGCGCTGGTCTTTTTCAGTGTCGGGCATTTGCGCTTCCAAGGATTTTATTTGCTCGAGTATGGCGACTTTGTCGCTGGCTTGCTGCTGAGCTTGTTCGGCTTTATCAAATACTACATCTTCTGCTGTGGTCACACTTTGCACTTGATTGAATGCCGGGGAGTGGGCGATTTTACGTTCTACGTCTGGACCTGCGTGCTGGCTAATGAATGTGGGTGACATAATTTCGATGTCATTGTCGTGTAGGCAATCGAGTACATGGCGATGCAAATTTGAACGTGCGGTAAGCAGGTTTTTTACTTCGACTAATAAACCACTGACTTTGTAACTGACTGAAAAATCCCCTAGATGCGTGATATGTACAAAAGGTTCTTCTAGCTCTGTTTGAATGGCTGCTTGTAATAATAAATCATCAATACGGCTGTGGTGTAAATCATACCCTAGTGATAATTCCACCGAGATGATAGTACCTGAGCGGCGTATCACACTGACGGGTTTTTTGACCAAGGCACTATTTGGGATGGATACCAGTTCTCGGGTTTGGGTTTGAATTTCACAGTCGAATAGCCCAAGTTCAGTGACACGGCCAAAGTAGGTATCAAAGCTGATGAAATCACCGGTGCGAAAAGGTTGAGTGAAGCGCATGAGTGCCCCAGCCATTAGGTTACTGAATAAAGTGGTAGAGGAAAATGCTAATAATCCAGATAACACCAGACCAATTAAACTTAAGATTTGCAGCTCTAAGCTTTCGGATACGGGAAGCATGATCACGACCGTGACTAACCCCACCAGCATAAGCGTTAACATGGCTAATTGGCGAGCGAAAATATTCTCATCGCCTGTGTGTTTCAACGTATTAAACAGCAGTCGCTGGGCTATCCAGGTCAGTATTGCGAAGGTTGCGAGTGTGACGGTGACCGGTAACCAGTCGCTGATAAAATTGTTGCTCATAGGCATATCCTTTTGTTTTAGCCAATTAGATTAGCCATGAAAAACGGTGTTTCAATATCTTGGTTATACCTTGAACCTCGGGTGAAATGCCAGCCAAATTCTACGTTTATCTAGGGACTCAGTGCCCTTGATCTAATTTGTTCTGCTCTTGAATGAATATTTGACATTCGGAAAAACATATATATGATATTTCGCATGTTAATCTGCAGAAGCCAGTTATGTCAACTCACATGCCGTTACCCTTGTTCACGCCGCTTTCATTTTATAAGTGTTTGTCTGACGATACGCGACTCAAAGCCTTGTTGTTGATTTATTTGGAAAAAGAGCTTTGTGTATGCGATTTGATTACCGCTCTTGAACTGAGTCAACCTAAGGTGTCACGTCATTTGGCTGATTTACGCCGTTGCCAAATTTTATGTGACGAGCGCAGAGGGAAATGGGTGTATTACTCACTCAATCCTAAATTGCCCCATTGGGTAATGAGTGTGCTTGAAACCACAGCGCACAATACTGAAAGCTATTTAAATGACTGTATCACCAACCTCAATATTGCCAAGCAAAATGAATGCTGTGAGTAATGTTTTGTGCCGTAAGTCCGTTCTACCCGCAATCGAAATTATCAGCTGAGTCGAGTGTTTCCATGTTAAAAATATTATTTATTTGTACCCATAATCGTTGTCGCAGTATTTTATCTGAAGCGATAACTAATCACCTAGGTCAGGGCAAATTAGAAGCACGCAGCGCTGGCAGCCAGCCTGTGGGGGAAGTGCATCCTTTGTCGCTTAAGTACCTGCAAGAAGAGGGTGTTAACACCCAAGGGCTGATAAGCCAATCGTGGGATGAATTCGAAGACTTTGCTCCAGATGTGGTGATCACTGTATGTGATAGTGCGGCAGGGGAAGCGTGCCCGTTGTGGTTTGGCGACAGTGTAAAAGTACATTGGGGATTGTCTGATCCGTCTAAGCTAACTGGCGATGAAGAACATATCGCTCAGGCGTTTCGCACAAGCATAAATGAAATTAGTCAGCGTGTGCATGCCATGCTCACTATCAAGGCTGACGCCCAGGATGCTGTGGCTCTGCGTCAAGCATTCAACCACTTGGGGGCAAAATAATGTCTGATATCGAATCACGCGTGTGCTCGACCTTACCTGACAATATTGATGCTGGGTCGTTCGTTGTGCCGCAATTCAATCAATTTAAAACGGCGTCGTTCGTCCACAAACCACGTATTTTATTATTATATGGCTCGCTGCGGGCTCGTTCTTTTAGCCGCTTAGTAGTAGAAGAGAGTGCCCGTATACTGCAAGCCATGGGCGCTGAAACACGTATTTTCAATCCGACAGGATTACCGTTACCGGATGGTGATGACGCCGAAAATACAAAAGTAGCTGAACTACGCGAATTGATGTTGTGGTCAGAAGGCCAAGTGTGGTGCTCACCGGAACGCCATGGTTCGATGACTGGCATACTGAAGAGCCAAATTGATTGGGTGCCGCTTTCAATTGGTGCGGTTCGCCCCACACAAGGAAAAACACTTGCCGTTATGCAGGTAAGTGGTGGATCACAGTCCTTTAATGCGGTTAACCAGATGCGTGTATTAGGCCGTTGGATGCGTATGTTGACCATACCTAATCAATCATCTGTAGCGAAAGCCTTTATGGAGTTTGACGACAATGACTGTATGAAACCATCGCCATATTACAACCGTATTGTAGATGTGCTGGAGGAGCTAATGAAATTTACACTATTAACGCGAGATAACGCCGATTATTTAGTTGACCGTTATTCCGAACGAGTTGAAAGCGCTGAGCAAGTGAGTCAACGCGTCAATCAACGCTCTATTTAGCAGGTATTTTAGCATGGGATTATTTGAACGTTATTTATCGATTTGGGTGGCATTGAGTATTGCTGCTGGTGTGATTCTGGGTAGTTTCTTGCCTGAGTTATTTGCTGGAGTGGCCGCACTGGAATATGCGCACGTTAATGTCGTGGTAGCCGTACTGATTTGGTTGATGATCTACCCCATGATGATCCAAATCGATTTTTCATCCCTTAAAGATGTCGGTCGCAAACCGAAAGGCATCTTGCTGACACTGGCGATTAACTGGCTCATCAAACCTTTTACCATGGCTGCATTAGGCTGGTTGTTTTTTAAAGGCTTCTTTGCCGACTGGGTTGATCCGCAAACCGCAAACGAATATATCGCCGGTATGATCTTGCTCGGCGTAGCGCCGTGCACGGCTATGGTATTTGTGTGGAGTCAGCTAACCAAAGGGGATGCTAATTATACTCTGGTACAGGTCTCGGTGAATGACATCATTATGATCTTTGCTTTTGCCCCTATTAGTGCGTTATTGCTCGGCATGAGCGATATTCAGGTGCCTTGGGAAACCTTGCTAATTTCAGTGTTGTTATATGTATTGCTGCCACTGATTGCCGGGGCGCTCACGCGCTCTTGGCTTAACAAGGCAGGCGACAGTGAGGGGGATAGCAACATTCATCGTTTTGTCGCCACCCTGAAACCTTGGTCGATTATCGGCTTGCTGGCGACAGTGGGATTGTTGTTTGGCTTTCAAGCACAAACGATCCTCGACCAGCCACAGATGATCTTATTGATCGCGATACCGCTATTGATTCAAACATACGGCATTTTTGCTATTACTTATTACGCTGCCAAGCGCTTAAGCTTGCCACATAATGTGGCAGCACCTGCCAGTATGATTGGCTCGTCCAACTTTTTTGAGTTGGCGGTGGCAGTCGCTATATCGTTATTTGGCTTACATTCAGGGGCTGCTCTTGCCACGGTCGTCGGGGTGTTGGTTGAAGTGCCAGTGATGCTGTCGTTAGTGTATTTTGCTAATCGTACACGCCATTGGTTTGTCTGATATTGATTTGCCTACTGCCCATAAAAAAGCCAGCAAATTAAGCTGGCTCTTGGGTTGGCTTTAATGGTCAAAGTATTGATTTAGTCGTTGCTGTGCAAGCTCGCGTTTAGCCCGCCCCATTTAGATGAATCTGCCACTATGGCTTCAACGCTACCGTTTTGGCTGTTACGGCGGAACAACAAACCGTTCATGCCTGATAACTGACGGGCGGCAACGACTTCGCCGTCTGGGGTGGTTACCTTGGTGCCAGCTGTAACATACAAGCCTGCTTCAACGATACAGTCATCACCAAGTGAAATGCCGGTACCTGCATTGGCACCTAACATGCTGTTTTTGCCAATTGAGTTTATGGTTTTTCCGCCACCGGATAAAGTACCCATGGTTGATGCGCCACCGCCGATATCGGAACCATCGCCTACTACCACACCTTGAGAAATACGCCCTTCAACCATAGAACTGCCGAGTGTACCTGCGTTAAAGTTAACGAAGCCCTCATGCATTACTGTGGTGCCAGCGGCTAAATGAGCGCCCAAACGTACTCGGTCAGCATCACCGATGCGCACACCTTCTGGGATAACGTAGTCGGTCATACGTGGGAATTTGTCTATAGAAGATATGCTCAGATGATGATGCTCGCCAGCGATGGCGCCGCGTAGTGCTTCGACTTTATTCGGCAGTACGGGGCCAGCTGAGGTCCAGGCCACATTGGTCAGTAAACCAAAAATTCCCGTTAGATTAATCTTGTTAGGCTGAACACTGCCTTCAGATAATAAATGTAAACGCAGGTAAGCGTCTTCGATGGTTTGGGGAGCGCCGTCGATCTCTAATTCGATTTCAACGAAATCGCTGTTAATCAAGCCTACTTTTTGCGCAAGGCAGCTACGCGCAATTTGGGTATTCGCGCGTGGAAACCACACATCTAACGTTTTACCACTCTCGGCATCGATGTAACGATGACCAATACGTTTTACAGTCATTTATTTTTCCTAGTTTCGTTAGTTTTAAAGGCAGAAGCCGAATTATGTCTTGTATTGACACAGTTGGCAGCCCCATTTTACTTATAAATTATAATCAACGTCGAATTAAACCTACTGTGCAGACCAGTAGCAGCCTACAAAGTGAGGGATAGTTCACTATTTATTTTTTCTGTGGCAGCAATTTTTTTCTGTACAGCAAAATCGACTAAGGATAATTCAACGCCGCGATTGGCTGCGTTTGCTGCCGCAGGATCGAATGAACACAGGGTGAGAATTTCATTGTAGCTTTGCGTTTGCCAGATGTAACAACGGTTGAAGCCACTGTGCAGCAACGCATAACCTTTGTCGTCGTTAACTAATTTTGCACTGAGCGAGACGCGTAAATCTTGAAAATAGTCCGTGACTTGGGCTGCTATGTCTACCCGTGGCTCGAGAGTTTTAATATAACGGTTAAGTGGCACATCCCCTTGTTGGACACCTGCTTGCTGGCGAGCACTTTCGATACTGAGTGGGTTACCGTATTTTGCAATTGCGGATGTGAGGACATCGTTTAATACGTCTTTGATCCCCACATAAGCACTTTCAACCGTATACAAGCTAGATATCTTGGTAATAAAACCATTGAATTTGTTGAAATTTAATTCAAGGCGTTGTTCTAAACGCGAATTTTGATAAGGCTGGTAAAAACTCAGGCGTACTTTATCGCTACGTGTACTGCCGGCGATGTGATGTAATTTAGCCCCTTGATCATACAGGCTCATCGCGCTGGCAAGGGCGTTATCGCCAATATACAGACTTTTAATATCTAGGGTACTGCGACTATCTTGACTGATTGTTAAACGCTGGGTGGCATCGAAGCGTTTTAATCCTGTGGTTTGCTCTAATGGATGAACATCAGCAGCATGGGCTAAACCCGAGCCTGCCAACGATAGATAACTAACTAACAAAAAACGTTTTGGGATCTTTATCTTCATGGGGTTCCTAATGGCGTGAACAGCTATGCCTAACATGCAGCATAGCACTTCGGGCTGTCCGGCAACACTCATGCAAGGCCAGTGAAAGATATAGTTATGAAAGTGTGATTTACAATCATTCAATCGACGGGTGGCTTTTGGCTAAAGCTATGAGTCGCGTATGATATGCAAGTTTATATACCGCCGCTATTGAAGCACTTGATATTGCAACACTAGCAGATTAATCTAATGCAAAGGGTCGCGACAGTAACCTGCTTTAGGAGCTTAAAATTTGCACCAAATAGATTTAACCAATTGCTGCTATAAATTTCCTCTAGATCCAACAGTCATGTTTATTTTTAAGGTATTTCGTTGAGTGAATGTATGACAAACTTTTGCGGCTATTCCAAGCACGCCTTAACTGCTGTATAACGACGCCATGAAAATACCAAAACGAATCCAACCACTGGTTGATGATGGCCTCGTAGATGAGGTACTTTACCAGTTAATGAGTGGTAAAGAGGCGACTGTGTACGCCGTGCGTTGTGGCAACGAAATCCGTTGTGCCAAAGTCTATAAAGAAGCGATGAAGCGCAGTTTTAAAAAAGCTGCGCAATATCAAGAAGGGCGAAAAGTACGTAACACACGTCGTGCCCGGGCCATGGAAAAAGGCTCAAAATTCGGTCGTAAGCAACAAGAAGACGCCTGGCAAAATACTGAAGTAGACGCCTTGTTTACCTTGGCAAAAGCCGGTGTGCGTGTTCCTGAGCCTTACGGTTGTTACGATGGCGTGTTGCTCATGGAACTTATCACAGATGACGACGGTGACGTTGCCCCTCGTTTAAACGATGTAGGCATGTCTGCCGAGCAAGCGATGGAAGATCACGCCGTTGTCATGGTTTATGTCATGCGCATGCTTTTAGCTGGGCTAGTGCACGGCGATTTGTCTGAGTTCAACGTATTAGTTGATGCCTACGGCCCAGTGATCATCGATTTACCCCAAGTGGTCGATGCAGCAGCCAATAATAATGCTTTTAGCATGTTGCAGCGTGATGTACGCAACATGACCGAATATTACGGGCAATTCGCGCCAGAATTGAAAACCACTCATTATGCCGAAGAAATGTGGGCCTTGTTTGAATCCGGTGAACTTGAAGCTGATACGCCTTTAACTGGGCATTTTGACTTCCCAGATGATGAGGCTGATGTAGACACAGTGCTGGAGGAAATTAAAGCGGCGTTTGAAGAAGAACAAGAACGTAAAGCGCGTATTGCTGGCCCTAGCGAAGAAGACTAGCAGCACGCTATTACCCGCTCAGAATACTTCAATTATGCGGATAGCGTCTGTTATCTGCATAATTGACATTGTCGAGAGCAGAATAAACAAAGCTGACCTTATTTAAGATACTTCAACGCAGATGCAACAGCGCATTTTTCTGGTCTATTCTGAAATCAAATTCCCGCAAAAAATTCATTCCTAATAAGCCGTCACTATGAGCAAGTTCATCTAGTGGCAATACCATCACATTAATGTTTCTCACTTTCGCCTTAGCGATTTCAAGGCTGGCGAATTGATACATGGGCGAGCGTACGGTGCCATTGGCCGTTTGTACGTTAAATTGGCCAACAAATTTGCTTGCTACCGATTTAAACAACGCTTTAAATTTCTGCCGAGATATGGCGGTGGTTGATGCGCCGGTGTCGATCAAAAAGTGCACCTGATTGCCACTCAGACTGGTTTCAACTACGTACTGATCGCCGTATTTTTGTAGCGGGATCTGAAAGGAATTTGTAAGACCGACTCTTTGAGGGCTGCCATTGGTTGCTTGACTTGTATCACCGTTGTCAGCATTTATTGACTCATCGATTCGTTGAATGATTTGGCGGATCTCCATCGCTTGTGGATCCTCATAGCGAATGGATGCAAGTACGTTTTCCATCAGACTTGCTTGTTGCTGGCGAGCATAAGCGGTAGCTAAGGCTAAAATCAACTCACGATCAGTGGGACTCACCTGCAATAGTGGCTCAACGAATTGTGCCAGTATGTCCCATGAATTCGCTTGTTTCAGCTCGGTGATGGTTTCATTGGTTAAGCGCGCAATGGTATTTTGCACTTGTGTTTGTTGCGCTTTACTCAAGGGTAAACTCAGCATGCCATGATAATGAATAATGGCGTCACTGAGTAAGTGTGACTGGGCGATGTATTGGGCTTCCAAGAGCAAAAACTCGACATCTTGCGGGTATTGGCGCAAATAGAGTGGAAAAAACGCCTCAAGTTTGGCGTATTCCTGCCCCGTAAGCCAGCGACGAGTTTGGGCTAAATAGGCTTGCCGTCGGTCTGGCTTAAAACGCTTTGTGCCCGAGGCCGATGTTTCGTTTTCGATGTTTGCCTTATTTTCATAGGGCGGGTTCGACGTGTTTGATTGGGGCTCTTGGTTAGCGGGCTGCATCGGAGCTTGCTTAAAAGGTGCTAGGTTAGTTGTTTCAAATACCGGTTTATGTACCGCGACTGGACGCAGCTCATGAAAACTCAGGTACTGATATACATTGATGCTCAATGAGGCAAAAAATGCCAGGACCAGTGCGCTATTGAGTTTGCTCATGACATCTACGCCTTTATTCTGCGGGGTTAATCAGCATGGCGTTGAAATAAGTCTCGGAAAATATTTTTGGCATGCGCTTAGGCTTGCCTGAGCTAAGAGCGATACAGACAAATTCAGTTCGCGCTTTTAACATGCTTAAGCCGTCACTTAGGCGAATAAATTGGAAGTGTCTGGCCAGTTTTAACTTGTTATCACATGCGACAATCCAAGTGGCGCACGCCAAGGTGTCACCTAATACTGCTGCGGCAAGGTAATCAATTTCGTGACGACTAATGGCCATACCCCGGTCTAGTTCTTGATATTGTTCGATACTCAGCCCTAACGCGTTGGAATGCGCCCAGGCTGTACGTTCAAGCTGACTGACATAAGCCACATTATTCACGTGATTGTAATGATCTATTTGCTCAGGGCTGATGTGCCATTGACAGATAAACGGGCTTGGATATTGCCAAGGAAGTTGTTCAACAGAAGTGGGCATAAATGCTTACGTCTCGGGTGTTATCTCAATACTGGGTACATAAGGTAACGGGTTATCACCCTGAGGGGCAAATAATAGTGTTACTAACTGTTCCTCTTTTAACACAATATCTTGTATGAACGTCTCGCTATTAGGGATTTTTTTAAATGCGTTATAGCCGTTTTGTAAAAACTGATGGAGAGTGTGCAAGCCTTTGGCCCTAGCTGGATGTTTAGACAATGTTAGCATCATAGCGATACCTTTTATGCTGGCCGCTTGATGTAGGTTGCGACCCAATGTACGCAGCAGGCTAATCTGTTCTAGGCGTAAATCAATATTGTTACAGGCCACATAAGCTTTAGCATAGCTTTGTTGGTCGAGAATTATGCAGGCTAAATGCGTTTGTTCAGTTAGTTTACTTGCCAGCGCGTAATCCAGTTCATAAGATAAAGCATGAAGGTGCAGAGCGGCAGCCAAGGATGACAGTGCTTTTTGTGGCAAGTATTTATGTATTTTGGGTACCACGCGGGCGATATCTGTATCTCGCTGGGTAAAATCTTGTGGACCGTATATTTGCTCAGCGAAAAAATTTAGGGCAGAGGCGCAGTTGGGGTTGTTATTTTGTGCGTTATGAGTGGCTTGCATACGCAAGGTTTGCCAGGCTTGTACTGCATGAATGAGCGGCAAGACATGGGTGCCCTGGGCAAGACGCTGAATGGACGCCACCGTATGCAGGTGGCAGGAAATTTGCGTGATAAGATCAGGCATATACCCCACCGTTATCGATGACGACCAATTGAAAATAACGACTCACACTACTGAGTCAGAGTGATTTTACCGAAGACATCAGCCGTTATGTACCCTAAATTCTTGCTGCCATTTTGCGCTGGGAAATCATGGTCACCCATAAAATGCTCGCGAACATCGCTACCATCGTTATCACAATAAGCTAACATGAAACCCATCACATCCTCGGTTTTCAGCGGGATCGATGCTTTAGGTGATTTATCTGTGTAGTCATTTGGATAACGTTTAATCGCTACCTCCCACAGGATAGTATTCGGCTTCTCTAGCTGACGCTTCCAGTTGCTGTTGATATGGTCATTGTACAGGTGGGCTTTTTCATCATCGCCAATATCCGCCGCTTGGTTATCAAGACCTATGTGGTAAGCCAATGCGGAATGATTAAATTGATGATTACCGCCAGACGCATCACCATCGACAAATATTTCAAGGGCATCGTCATCCCAGTAGCGCTCTAATGGGTCTGCATGGGTATCAATCAGCATATCGTCAGTGATTTCGGCTTGTAAATAAAGGTAGTTTTTATCCCACAATAAGCGATAGCGACCGTTGAAATCAGATTTTTCAGGCAGGGTACCATCCATTAAATATGGCATGTCATGCCATTGTGCGTGCTGCCATACAGCCTCTTGTTGTCCGTCTATGACAGGAGCCGTTGACGTGTGTTTAACATCAAAAGCGTGGGCGGAAGCCGCACTAAAGGCTGAAACGATTAATAGCGATTTTACGATAGCTTTTAACATGCTATGTCCTTGTTGGTGATATGAGATATTTTGCTGCCCATAGCTTGGCGTAAAGCGTTCAGTAACACAATAGGCACAGATATGAACTTGAGTTTAGGTGCTCGGGTTAGGTAGAATGCCGCCCTAATGAATACCTTATCCCCCACAAAATCACCTATTGGTGAAATCCATTGCAAACCCCATCGTTATCAAGATGTGATGACGTTATTTGATGCTGCCTTTAGTCAAAGTGAAAACACCCGCTTGATCAAAGGGCCTGGGGAGCCAGAATACGTGCCTGCTGGGAATGACTGCGCTTATCATCAAGTGATTTTTGCCCATGGATATTTCGCTAGCGCGCTTCATGAAATCGCCCATTGGTGTATTGCCGGGCCACAGCGGCGGTTGCTCAATGATTACGGGTATTGGTACTGCCCAGACGGACGTAACGAAACACAGCAGATGCAATTTGAACAGGTCGAAGTTAAACCCCAGGCCATTGAGTGGGCATTTTCTGTGGCAGCCAATAAAACATTTAGGGTCAGCACTGATAACCTCAATGGGGCGCAGCCAGATAAGCACACTTTCACCTTAAATGTACATAAACAGGTGATGCGTTACTTACAAGACGGTTTTCCTGCTCGGGCCACAATATTTATCAAAACGTTAGGCATCTTCTACGGCACCGGTGACCTGACGCCTGGGCATTTTTTGCAGCCAAAGAGACGGGGTCATTGGTCAACGAACGCATTCGAGGAGGGAGAGTGACGGATAAAGCACGGTTTAAACTTGGCCTTATTATTAATCCATTTGCAGGAATCGGTGGCAGTGTGGCGTTAAAAGGCAGTGATGGTGCTGATACCCGAACGCAAGCGCTAGCACTTGGCGCCCAGAAGCTGGCTAATACTCGCACCCGTTTGGCCCTAGAGGAACTGCTACCATTTAAATCTCAACTGCATATTTTTACTGCAGCAGGTGAAATGGGGGAAACGCTGGCCGCTGAGTTAGGTTTTGATTTCACTGTGGTTTATCGCTCGTTGAGTGAGCAAAGCGAAGCGATTGATACTGAGCGTTGTGCGGCAGAAGTAAAACAACGGAATGTTGATTTATTATTGTTCGCCGGAGGTGATGGTACTGCACGTAACATCTGCCACGTTATTGCCGATACCCTACCTGTGCTGGGTGTGCCTGCGGGCTGTAAAATTCATTCGGGCGTATACGCTGTTACGCCACAAGCCGCAGGGCGAGTGGTTAGTATGTTGATTCAAGGGCAAATTGTTACGCTGCAAGATGCTGACGTAATGGACATTGATGAAGAGCTTTTTCGCCAAGGCAGAGTGAACGCGCGTCAGTACGGTGAAATGCGTGTACCGAGCGAGTTGCGTTATATTCAGGCCGTCAAAATGGGCGGTAAAGAGTCTGATGAATTGGTGCTTGCGGATATCGCAGCGCACGTTATTGAGTTCATGGAAGCGCATCCTCAGCGGCTTTTTGTTATGGGCTCAGGCTCTACGGTTGATTTTATTATGCAGGAATTGGGCTTAGCCAATACTTTATTAGGGGTTGATGTCATTCAACATGGCAGTGTGCTTGCCAGCGATGTGACTGCTCAAGCCTTATTAGCCTATACCGCCAATACTCAGGTGACGTTGATCATCACACTGATTGGCGGTCAGGGGCATATTTTCGGACGAGGTAATCAGCAGTTGAGCCCTCAAGTGCTGCGGCAAATAGGTCGTGAGAACTTCTTGGTGGTCGCGACAAAAAGTAAGTTACAAGCCCTGAACGATAAACCTTTAATAGCGGATACCGGCGATATTGCACTGGACGCCATGCTGTCTGGTTTAATTAGTGTCACCACGGGTTATAAAGACCAAGTGCTATACCCGATTGCTCAATTCGAATAAGCAACTTTATATGTTAACAAAGGATATTAGTCACCGTTATGTGTGAATCAGTAAACAGCGATGTAGCAAAGCAAAAATTTGATGATTTTGTAGATGCCACTCAAGCCTACCTTGATGGTGTAGTGGTCTACGGTAACGATCAGGAGCTATTTATTGCCAGCTACCTGACCGGCCATTTTTCTCTGGTCGGCAGCAATGCTCTGGGCTTAGACGATTACTCCTTAGCAGCGTTAAACCGTTACATGCTGGAAAGCCTTGAAAAAGCCTATGCTAATAATGAAGTGCAAGGACAAGATCAAGTGCAAGTATCGGCTTTGTGGCAACGGCTATTTGTCGAAGCTGACGTGTTAGCTTAAATGTAAACAGCCTAAAAATGTGGGTTTAACGCTTGATGATGCTAAGTGTTAGCCTGCGGATTGGATTACCTGCGTTCTTGTTGTGTTAAATTTCTCGGCGAATGAGCTGCCTGATCAAAAAACGATTCGGATTTAAGGTATTGAGTAAGTCATTTGGCATAGGCAAAGGCTGGCCACAAATTTGACTGGCCAGAAGCTCCGCCATAAGTGGCGCAGTGGTTAGCCCTCGGGAGCCCAAACCCGTCAACATATATATATTTGGCACGTCACTACCTTGGGGGTAATACGTCGGCGGCAAGGCTTTATATAAATCCCCAAGTTCGATTTTTTGTTGGGCGATGTTTGCCAGAGACCCTACCAAAGGTAAGTGATCGGGTGAGCTGCAACGCACAGCTGCACGGCCAATGCCATTACCTACCACATTTTGTGCCCATGCACATTGCGCAAGTGATTGATAATGAGTGGCTAGGTTTTTAGCTTGCTCTTCAAGTCGGTAATCTGTGGCAAGATCATCTTTTACGTAAGTCGAACCCAGGGCATGTTGTCCTTGGTATTCTGGGGTTAAATACCCCTTGTGGCACAAGACGGTGTTCAGTTTTGTTAATGCGGGTTGCGTGGGAATGGCCTCAACTTGTCCCCGTACCATACGCAGAGGGAAGGGGTGTAAGTCGCTTACGCTATGGCTTTGCGCACCAGTTGCGTAGAGCACTATGTCTGCATTTACGGAGGAAGGCTGCGAGCTCGAATTTTCACCGACGCCAGCAAAGTTTACCTGCCACTGGTCATTATGTCGTTCAACTCTGGTCACCGCATGGTTGTTATGCAAGGTCGTTTGGCTTAAATCATTGGCTGCGCGGAATAGGGCATTAACCAATTGAGTTGGGTCAATCCAGCCCCCTAAAGGCATAAATAAACCACTGTATGGCACATCACAGTGACTTATTTGCGTGGCTTGCTCTTGGTTGACATAGCGAACTAGGGCGTGTGGCCAAATATCGTTATCGATTAATTTGGCATAGCGTGCGGCTAGCGGTGGTTTAAAGCCAAGTTGCAGTACGCCGCACCATTGATGAGCAAAGTCGTAGCCTTGGTTTATCAAGTTTCGATAAAGGCCTGCTGCGTAAATGAAACTATGGGCATTAATTTGACTGCTATGACTGGGATCCACGTTCAACTGTGGATAAAAACCAGCTTGAGGATTGCCTGAAGCGCCTTGCCCTGGGGTCGAGTCTTTAAAATATACGTCACAAGATATGCCTCTTTTCGCTAAGGCATATGCGGCACTAGCACCCGCAATACCGGCGCCGATAACAACCACTTTAGTTGGGGTTGCTGTATCGGCAATATGCGCAGCACTTCGTTGGAAATAGCTAGCTTGTCCGCGATGACGTTCGGCCCTTTCAATATGTCCGGCTAACATGTCCCGCTTGCGCCCATGACCTTTACGTTTCTCGACGGTGAAACCCGCCTCACGTAATCCACGTTTGACAAATCCTGCGGCAGTAAATGTAGCAAACGTGCAATTATCTGTGGCTAATCGCGCCATTTGTTCAAACAGGGCTTGAGACCACATTTGCGGGTTTTTACTCGGGGCAAATCCGTCTAAATACCAAGCATCGACCAAACCAGTTTCAGCGGTATGTATTTGCGGCAACGAATCGTGTATATCCCCCAGCCACAAGTCTAACACCACTCGATTAGCGCAAAATGTCATCCGGTGACAGCCATTAAGTGGCATGGGATATTGAGCGATAAGTTCGTCTGCGAAGTGATTATATTGAACGAAAGTACTCAGTGCCTGCACTAAGTCTTGTTGGTTAAGCGGAAACTTTTCAGTACTTACAAAATGCAGGGTCAACTGACTGAGGGGGTTGCGCTGCATAAATTGGCTAAAAGCGCTAAGGGTTACTAAAAAATTCAACCCGGTCCCGAAACCCGTCTCGGCGATCACGAAGGTATTTTTTGACCACAGTGACCAACGTGCGAGTAATTGATTATTTTGCAGAAAGACATGCTCTGCCTCGGCGACACCACCGGCTGCGGAAAAATATATATCGTCAAAATCCGTGGCAAGTGGTGAGCCATCAGAATTAAACTGAATATCTGCTGTTTTAATAGTCAATCGTGTGGGTCTCCGCGTATGCTTGGGCTAGTCTTCAAAAGCGCGATAGTTTAAGGTAACTGTCTTAACAAACCAAACAGTCTATATAAACCAAACTGTATTGCTATTCTAACCGGTGATGATTTGTTGAACAGTGGGCGCTGTGCATGATTTTTGTGCACAAAAGAGCAGACCAGTTGCAACGTTAAAATCGTTACCATATGCGGCAATTTTATAAGCAGCAATTTTTTGCTTGAAGGGTTCATCATGAGAAGAGCAGTTATCACCGGACTAGGCATTGTTTCTAGTATTGGTAACAATAAAAATGAAGTCACGCAGTCCTTAAGAGAAGGGCGTTCTGGCATCACATATTCTGAAGAGTTTGCTGAAAATGGCATGCGTAGCCATGTTTGGGGCAAAGTTAATATTAACTTAGCGGATCACATTGACCGTAAAACCTTACGTTTTATGGGCGATGCAGCAGGCTATGCGTATATTGCTATGCAGCAAGCGGTGGAAGATTCAGGGTTAACACCTGAAATGGTCTCTAACGTCCGTACCGGTATTATCGCCGGCTCTGGTGGCGCTTCGTCTCAACATCAGGTTGAAGCGGTGGATATTTTACGTGAAAAAGGCTTACGTCGCGTGGGGCCTTATATGGTGACACGCTGCATGGGCAGTACGGTATCAGCTTGTTTAGCGACCCCATTCAAAATCAAAGGCGTTAACTACTCAATCAGCTCTGCTTGTTCAACCAGTGCGCATTGTATTGGTAACGCGCTTGAGCAAATTCAACTGGGCAAACAAGATATTATTTTTGCTGGTGGTGGTGAAGAATTGCATTGGACTTTGTCGATGGAGTTTGACGCTATGGGCGCGCTTTCCACTAAGTATAACGATGACCCAAGCAAAGCATCACGTACCTATGATGCCAACCGTGACGGTTTCGTTGGCGCAGGTGGTGGTGGCATGGTGGTAGTTGAAGAACTCGAACATGCCTTGGCTCGTGGCGCTAAAATTTACGGTGAAATTGTTGGTTATGGCGCGACGTCGGACGGTGCAGACATGGTTGCCCCATCAGGTGAAGGTGCGATCCGTTGTATGCAACAAGCGATGCAGGGCCTTGAAGAGCCAATTGATTATATCAATACCCACGGTACGTCTACCCCAGTGGGCGACGTGAAAGAGTTATGGGCTATCGGTGAAGTGTTTGGCGATAAAGTGCCGCCACTGAGTGCGACTAAAGCGATGACGGGTCATGCATTAGGTGCTGCAGGCGTAAACGAAGCGATTTATAGCTTGTTGATGATGGAAAACGATTTTATCGCCCCGTCTATTAACATCGAAACCCTCGATGAAGCGGCCAACGGCATGGATGTAGTGACCGAAACCCGTGATGCTAAATTAAACACAGTCATGTCAAACAGCTTCGGCTTTGGTGGCACAAACTGTACTTTAGTGATGCAGCGTTACAAAGGCTAATTAGCCAAGCGCATGTGCGTAAATGCAAAAGCCCGCTAAATTCAGCGGGCTTTTTACGTTCTGGGAATGAGCGTATTTAAAAGTAAGTTTCTTCTAATTTAATAAAGACTTGGCTTATTCCAAGTTGTACGTCATCAATAAAGTGATGCAGCTTATCTTGAATAAGTGTTTGCGGATTAGCTGCCATTAACATCTTCTCCACGACTTCGAGCTCATGGGATACAGCTGCAAAGTTTGGCAGGTTTTGTACACATCCCTTAACCTCTTGCAAAGTGTGCAGTAATGAACGGGGAAATCGCTCTTCTAGCAATAAGAATTTCAATACGTCGGGACGACGGATCCTGAGCCGTACTTCTCGGCGATACATCTGATAAGCCGTTAATGATTTAAGCACACTCATCCACTGTAGATTTTCAAACGCCGACTGTTCTGTTTCCGTTTCTGGTAGTAAAGTGGCTGAGCGCACGTCTATGATCCGCGTGGTCATATCGGCTCTTTCTAAGTTGCGCCCAATTTTTAAGAAATTATAGCCTTCATCATGGGTCATGGTACCCGCTAAAATGCCGGTAATCTTCTGTACTGACTCAATAACTTCAGTCAGAAAATCGTATCGCGAGCGTCTAAACAACGCTTTTTGATGATTTTCATCACCATAAATATACAGTTCGTTGATTTGCTCCCATACCTCTCTAGGAATGATCTCCCGGATAGTTCTGGCGTTCTCCCGCGCAAACTCTAAGGAGCTGACAATGGATGACGGGTTATTAGGTCCTACAAGTAAAAAGTTTAAAACGCTGTGTTCGTCCGCCATGTCGTAGTGGGCATAAAAGGTTGTTCTGTCAGATACTATGTCGATTATGGGCTCCCAACCCAGCACAATGCTTTTGGGTAAATCGAGCAGTAGATTCGAGTTGACGTTAATCAGTCTAGCGGTATTTTCAGCACGCTCTAGATAACGCCCTAACCAACATAAATTATTTGCGACTCGAGATAACATAATTAGCTTCCCTCCATATCAACAATCCAAGTGTCTTTACTGCCACCACCCTGTGATGAGTTGACCACAGTCGAACCCTTCACTAATGCGACGCGAGTGAGACCACCCATAGTGACACACACGTCTTTACTACTGAGTATAAAGGGGCGCAAATCTAAATGCCTGCCTTCTACTTCATTGCCAACCATAGTCGGGGCAGTCGACAGCAGCAACATAGGCTGGGCCACGTAGTTTCTAGGATCATCTTCTATCAGTTTGCGGAACTCATCATGCTCCTTTGGCGTGGCATGGGGGCCAATCAACATACCGTAACCCCCTGATTCATTGGCGGGTTTGACGACCATTTTTTCGATATTGGCCAGTACATATGCTTTTTCGTCAGGATTCACACATCGATAGGTAGGTACATTTGACAGCAAAGGCTCTTCATCAAGGTAATATTCGATAATCTGTGGCACATAGCTATATACCACTTTATCGTCTGCCACCCCTGAACCCGGTGCATTAGCCAGCGCTACTTTGCCCGCTTTCCATGCGCGCATGAGGCCAGGCACACCGAGGGTCGACTCGGTATTAAATACTTCAGGATCGATAAAAGCATCGTCGATACGGCGATAGATAACGTCTACCTGACTGAGACCGTTTATGGTGCGCATATACACGCAGTTATCTTCATCTACGACTAAGTCATCACCCACCACTAACTCGGCACCCATCTGCTGGGCTAAGTAGGCATGTTCAAAATATGCAGAGTTATAAGTGCCGGGTGTCAAAACCACTATTTCAGGCTCTGGAATATCCCGTGGGGAAAGCGCGGCTAACATGTCGTATAAGTCCGACGGGTAATTATCTACCGGTAAAATGTCATATTGCCTGAACATTTCTGGGAATACGCGTTTCATCACTTGCCTATTTTCAAGCATGTATGACACGCCAGATGGGACGCGTAGGTTGTCTTCCAGCACGTAAACAGTACCATTTTGGTCCCGCACTAAATCTGAGCCACATATATGTGCCCAAATCCCTAGTGGTGGGCTGAAGCCTTTACACTGGGGTAAAAAGTTTTTTGAATGAGTTAACAAATCTTTGGGAAAAATACCGTCCTGAATGATTTTTTGCTCGTTGTAGAGGTCATCGATAAACATGTTCAATGCTTTGACCCGTTGTTTTAGGCCTTTTTCAATCTGTTGCCACTCTTTGAGTTCGATAAGGCGAGGAACGATGTCAAACGGCCAAGCTCTGTCGATTGATCCTTCTTCGTCGTTGTATACACGAAACGTTATCCCCATCACTTTTATGGCTGAATCGGCAGCGGCTTTATATTCTTGCAGTTCTGCATCGGAAAGGTCTTGTATGAAATCACACAAGTCTGTTGCATAAGTCCTCGGCTCCCCAGGACGTTTAACTAACTCATCGTGAAATGGGCCTGTGTCGTATTTATTCCAATTAATCGGCATACTGAGATCTCCATCTTGCTAGTTGCATATTTAGTATACGGATTCAGTTCGTTTTTGATACAAAAAGTCTTGACGTTTATGCTGGGTTCTATTCAAATCATAGGCAATTAGTCGATCGTTATAGCTACATCTTTGGTAGACCGTTTGAGTAAAATTAAATGACATATTGTTTAGCAGTAAGTGTGGACGACGGGCTCGTATTTGCGTCAGATTCGCGGACCAACGCCGGGGTGGATTATGTCGCTACCTATAGTAAAATGAGTCGTTTTGTTTTTGAAAACAATCGTGTTTTGGTGTTATTGACCTCCGGTAGTCTCGCGACATCACAAGCGGTGGTGAACGGTATTAAGCGGGATTTAAACGATCCTAAAGCAGACTTCGATATCCGTCAGGGACAAGATTTACACGAGGTCGCTCAGTACATAGGTAAGTTGAGCCAAAATGAGCAGCGCTTACATGCCCAAGCAATTGAAAAGTCCAACGCTAATAATGAATCGAGTTTTATTCTCGGTGGGCAAATAGTCGGACAAGCCTGTGAAATATTTCTTATTTACCCACAAGGTAATTTTATTTCCGCTTCAGCAGAAACCCCATATTTGCAGATAGGGGAAAGCAAATACGGTAAGCCTATTTTGGATCGAATCATTAGCTCAGACTTGTCACTTTCAGACGCAGCCCGCTGTGCGGTTATCTCCCTCGACTCGACCATGAGAAGTAACGTGTCAGTTGGCCCCCCGCTCGAATTGGCATTACATAAACAAGGTGTTTTTCAGGCTCCTGAACACTTAGTTTTAGAGGGAAATAGCGCAGACTACCAATATCTGCAAGCTTATTGGAACGAGGGAATGAAGTCAGCGTTTAATCAGCTACCCAAGTTAGACTGGGATAAATACGACCTTTAATCCTGTTGGTCAGCGATGACTTCATGTACAAACCGAAGCTTGTCTAACGCGGTAATGGAAATTACGAAGGGGTAGGCATCGTCCATTCCCATGCTGCGATTTAAGCCGTTTAACGCCCTTGTTAGCTGACACCAGTTATCAAATATGTGCGTAAAATTAGTGGCAATATAAGCCTGGTCGTGCAATTTCTCTGCGGGAATAGGGCTAACAATTTTATTTCCGGCCAGCGAGAAATCAAAATCGTTGGCGGTTTCCAGTGTGTCTATCATATGCAGATAATGCGCCCAGGTTTCTGCCCAGTCTTCCCAAGGGTGCATACTGGCGTACGCGCTGATCCACACGGTTTGCCAATTTTGGTTTGGTCCATTTTTGTAATAGTCTTGCATGGACTCAACGTAACCTAATCGTTCATCACCGAACAGTTTTCTAAACTCAAGAATTTTGTCACTTTTGGCGATCAATTTGTCCCAATAGTAATGACCTGACTCGTGCCTAAAATGGCCGACTAAGGTACGATAACGCTCCCCCATTTTTTCACGCATATCGATACGGGCACTGTGATCAGCTTCACTTAAATTGATTGTGATGAGTCCACTGGCATGGCCTGTGGTCACAAAGTTCTTTACGGTGAGTTCATTACCATATTGATCTTCAATTTCATCTCTGAGGAAAGAGAAGCTAAGTCCCGACGGGTTACTCGATGTCTTACCCTTGATAGGCAGGCCCAGCGTCATCAGGATATACAGTAAACGGCGTTTACCTTGCTCCAACCTGAACCACAATGTCATGTTTTCAGGGTCGTCTAGATTCGGAATGATGTCGTTAAGGCGACAAGACAGACAATAATCATGCTCATCGTCATAACTTACCATCCAATTACAGGCATTATATTGGGAATAGTTTTTACATTTACGGTACAGCTTGCCATTGCATGATGCTTGTAAATTTCCGTACTGGTTGGTGGTAAAAGCACTTAATTTTACTTCATCGGGGATAAAGCCAAGCATAAGGCCACAGGCGACACATTTAGAATTGGCAAAATGTAATGTGTTAGCGCATTGACAGGTAAATGTTTTCAAACGGACGCTCCAAGTTTTCGCCATAGGCAATGTTGACGATATTGGATTGTAACAAGCAAATGGATTTATCCTAATAATACTTGCTGTAATTAAATTATTATTCAGCCAGTGACAAGACCCCATTTCAATGTGCAAATCTAACCTTGGCTCCTCATGTTATGAAACACGGGGTATTTGTTAGCATATGGTTAATATTGCTTTATCAAGTTGTTGTTATGCAATAAATCAATCCGCTTACTAAAAATTAGCATTGCACTTAGTGTATTAACTTGGTTACCTTGCGCCTCCGGCATAGCTTCCAGTCAGGGATCTGAATAAGCTGCGCCATTAATTTTCTGCCTTTCTCATGGGTTTTTATTCTGGAGTGACTATGGATCGCCGCGCCGCTACGTCCGTTATTTTTGCTGGGTTCTTCTTGCTCGGTATGGTTTTCATCTTGTGGGGAATTCTGTTGCCTGATTTAGCCAAGAGCTTGGCTATGAACGAAGTGGTAAGTGGTGCTTTTTTCACTTTAATATCAGTGGGTATGATCCTAGGGGCTATTTTAGGTGGCAAATACGCGCAAAAATTTGATTTTATGTCGCTATTTGCCGTTCTGCTAGTGAGCGTTACTCTATTATTACTCGCTATTTCATTGGTGCAACATTGGCTTTGGTTGTTGATAGGCGCGCTGGTATTAGGTGTTTTCAGCTCAAGCTTGTTTACCATCGGCCATACTGTGATTGCCCGCTTACATGCCGAACGTCGCTCAACCATGATGGGCTTTATGGATTTCATGTTTAGCTTAGGTACCTTGGCTGCGCCTTTTTATGTATCTGGTTTGTACTTGGTGGAGCATGATTGGCGCTGGCCGTTACGTATTTTAGCCATCGGGCTATTGATGCTTGCTGCGTATACATGGCGAGTGGCCCATCAAGGTAAGAAACTTGTGGCACCGGAAGAGGCGAGTAAAAATCGTAAGAGTTTGGCTTATGGTGACATTATTCGCCGCCCGGTCTTTATTTTTTTAGCCTTAGCTGCGTTTGGTTACGGTATGGTTGAATTCGGTAACGCCAACTGGTTCGTTAGTTATGCGCAAAATGGCCATGGTTATAGTGGTGAGCAAGCACGCTTGGTTTTTGCCTTTTTCACTGCAGGTATGGTGGTAAGTCGTTTGGTTTTTGCTTTATTACTACGTTGGTTAACCAGTCACCGCTTAATGTTGATCCTAGCAACGATCATGCTCGTTGGCAGTTTTATGATTAAATTAGCGGTTGATCCTGTCGCCATGTCCTGGGGTAACTTTATGCTTGGCTTAGGTTTAGGCGGCTTATTCCCCTTGATGTTGTCCGCAGCAATGGATGTGGACAGTGACAAAGGCCCAATTATTTCGGGTCTGTGTGTTATTGGTTCATCCATTGGCGTGCAGGTGGCTTCATTCAGTACAGGATTATGGGCGCATTTTGCACCGCTCACCACGGCATTTTGGGTGATCCCGATAGGTGGCGCATGGTTGTGGGTAATGGCATGGGGTTACAGTCGATTCGTTAAACGCCACATTGCCACCCAGGCTCATCCCTGAGCCAACGGGCTTAGGGCGTCGTTTATATTATCAGCGACATACATTCGGTTATCCTCAAATAGGATATGACCATCTTCGTGCCAAACGCTGGGTCAGTTGAGGGTTAAAGCAACATTTTCGATTAATTCACTGTTCAGGGTGGCAAAGAAAGCGGTGGCTTGAGCGTTCTCCTCGTTATAAGGGGTGTTAATGTTGGCGGTTTGGTTAATATCGTTATTAATAGCCACTAGCCCATCATCTGTTTTGCCATTTTCTTTGAGTAATTTTAAGCCAAAGGTCAGCTCGCTGATGCCCGATTGACTTAAGCCAAGTGTGTAACCTTATGCATCTGCTAATGTTTGCGTGCGTAAATCGCGTAAAAACACAGCCGGATTCAAATATGACTCTTGTTTGCCCACGACTACAAAGACAATACTGAAACACGATATCCGTGTTAGTTTTAAGCGAAGCACACCTGTATGGTAGTAGTTTAACTCGGCTAACTTGAGAGTAATTTCATGATAAAAAGCAGTGCTGATTTTTTTAGTCGTGTCATGCAGCGATGGCTCCCTGACCCTTTCATCATTGCGATTATTTTGACCGCCATTGTATTTATGTGTGGATTGTTTATTGAACGACAATCAGTGACCGACATGGCAAATCATTGGGGTAA
Source organism: Paraglaciecola polaris LMG 21857 (assembly GCF_000315055.1). Lineage (GTDB taxonomy): Bacteria > Pseudomonadota > Gammaproteobacteria > Enterobacterales > Alteromonadaceae > Paraglaciecola > Paraglaciecola polaris. The sequence goes on from NZ_BAER01000111.1 coordinate 26,135, forward strand.
TGGATTTTGGGCGCTATTATCATTTTCCATGCAAATGGTGCTTATTCTCGTTCTTGGCAGTATTTTAGCGATGAGTGTGGCGGTAAAAAAAGGGCTTGTTTGGGTGGCTAAACTCGCCGCTACGCCCACCCAGGCAATCTTACTCGTAACGTTAGTCTCTATGTTGGCATCTTGGATTAACTGGGGTTTTGGATTAGTGGTTGGTGCGTTAGTCGCTCGGGAAGTCGCCACTGTCGTTAAGGGCGGGCATTTTCCGTTGTTAATTGCTTCTGCTTACAGCGGCATGCTGATTTGGCACTCTGGCTTGTCAGGATCCATACCGCTAAAGATTGCGTCACAGGACAGTGATGCGTTAGGTCAATTGCTTGCCGGTCAGACTATCCCCATGACGGAAACTATTTTCGCTTGGCAGAATTTAGTTATTGTTGCTGCGCTCGTGATCACCGTTCCTATTTTGAATATATTGATGCTACCCGATAAACACAAGCGGGTGAGTTTTCAGGTTAAACACAAAAATGTGCCTTCCATCGATAAGCGCGGTCTTACCCCTGCGGAAAAATTAGAGCACAGTCCCTTTATTAATTATTTACTTGTGATGCTTGGACTGGTGTTTTTATGGCAATACTTCATCCAAGGCAATGGACTGAGCTTGAACACTATTAACTTGTGCTTACTACTATTCGGACTGGCGTTACATGTTAGTCCTCATAATTTCTTAAACGCCGCGAAAGAAGCGATTGGCTATAGCAGCGGCATTATTCTTCAGTTTCCTATCTATGCCGGTGTTATGGGAATGATGGTTGGTTCTGGACTTGCCACTTCGATGTCACAGTGGTTTGTTGAAATATCCAGTGCCCAGAGCTTTCCCGTATACACTTTTATCAGTGCCGGGATAGTGAATTTTTTTGTTCCTTCTGGTGGAGGGCAATGGGCCGTTCAAGCACCCATAGTGCTTCCTGCCGCCACTGAGCTGGGTGTGTCCATTAATCACGCTGCAATGGCGGTAGCGTGGGGGGACGCATGGACCAATATGATTCAGCCTTTTTGGGCGTTACCCTTATTAGCCATCGCAGGGTTAAGCTTACGTCAGATCATGGGTTATTGTGCCGTCATTTTAATCTGGTCAGGTGTATTAATCAGCAGCTTGATTTATTTTCTTTATTAAAGAACACCATCGCCCTTAATGTATTTTCATCGAAAAATCACTACCTCACAGCATCTGTTTTATTGCAGCTATGACGCTGGTGGGCCATCTACGCCAAGCATTTTTCGAAAATACCCTAAGCCTTTTTGGATGGACTTTTTGGCCGTTAGCCGGACGCGCAATATAGCCGGCTAGGTTAACGCCATAAACATGCCTATATACCGAAACTTTTGGGCTGTGGTTTGTCGGGAGTGCCTTCATTACCCGCCTATTGCTTTTCTATTGTTAAGTTAGTGACCAGTCGAGATGTTGCACTGCCTCGTATGCCACCAGAAACAGGCATAGTGTTTTCAGCAATCGCGCTGGAAGCGACCGAAAAATGCGTATTTCCGGTTAATATTCCATGGCTAGGATCAAAACCTAACCAACCTGTACCGGGTATAAAGACTTCTACCCAAGCATGTAATTCATAGATTGGCTTTTCCATATCAAAATAGAAATAACCGCTGACAAAACGTGCAGCAATCCCATAATGACGTAGTAGGTTAACTTGCATCCATGACAAATCACGACAAGAGCCTTTTTTTATTTTAAAGGTCTGATCGGGTGATAGCGGTGGGCCATCTTCGCGATATTCTACGTTGAAATCCTGATGAATTTGCGAGGTCAGGTTGGTTAAAAAAGCAATGGTATTAAAGTGTGATGTGTTGAGTATTGCCTCTGCATACTCGACTAATTCCTCAGTGAGAGGGGATTTTTGTAAAGCAGCAAACAGTATTTGATATTGATGATCTGAATAGGTGAAGGGGATACGGTTAAAGGCATCCGGGTGAATAATAAAGTTAAACGGGTTATAAGCTTTGTTTTGCACATGGCTTTCTACCTCAATGGTAAGACTGTTTGTTAGTTCTCCAAACCAGCAAAAGTCGATCACATTATGTTCCTCGTCTTCGATCACACTATGCCCTTCTGGTTCGGACTTTAAGGCTATTGAAAAGTGTGTGACGTCAATGTAGGACGTTTGCTTCGGGCGAAATCGCAAGTAATGGGGTTCTAAAAAGACTTTGTCATCAAATATATATGTCGTCTCATGGATTATCTTAAAATTCATGTGGCTCTCCATAGTTAAGTGAACATCTACGTCAGGTGTTGGCAATTGACGCTACTAGTCGATTAAGTCGCTGTAACACCCACATTCGTTGCAAAGGAGAAAAAGGATTTGTATGCAGGCCTAAGTAGGGCGATGAATGTGACACATCGTTTCATCCAAACTTGGCTCAGTCATCTCACCTTAGGTCTTACAGGCTATTTTTTGCTGCTTGGCGCTTAAGTATTTAAGCTCGATTATGGCCTTGTGGCATGGCACGACTATGCAACAATATGAGGTTGAATAATAGCATATATACTAAGAGGGTATCGCTTAGAGTGTTCAATGTTTGGAGCTGGTGGCCTTTGCCGTCGCATGAATACGATCGTTTGAATAGGGGGTTTGGGCTAGTTTATATGACCCTGGGTAACCGACGGTCATTGTGCTAAGCAACAGATTTCAAGCATCGTTAAATGTTGCCCCTGCGTGAAAGCAAACTCTGTTACACTGCGCTTTTTTGTCGGTTGAGAATATGTATGTGGATTTGCCCTGCTTGCCAGTCACCTTTAACGTTAACTGAGCGCACCTATAAATGCATTGCTGGGCATACTTATGATGTGGCGAAGGAAGGGTATGTTAATTTACTGCTTGCGCAGCATAAACGCAGTAAAGAGCCGGGTGATAACAAGCAAATGGTTAACGCCCGACGTAGCTTTTTAGAGCAAGGCCATTATCAACCTTTAGCCCAAAGGATGGCAGAAGTGCTCGCTCAGTTTGCTGATTTTTCAAGGCAAGTTGCAGTGGATAAACCTGGCGCTGAACCCATGGGTAATCTATTTGATGCGGGGTGCGGCGAAGGATATTACTTGAACCGTATTCTGACTGAGCTTAACGCGGCTCTAAATTCGCCAGGCATTAATGGCGCCGGGTTAGATATTTCAAAAATTGCGGTGCAAAAAGCGGCAAAAAAATATCCACAGAGTGAATTTTGTGTTGCTAGCAGTTTTGCCATACCTGTGCCTAGCGCAAGTCAGCACGCGGTTATTCAGGTCTTTGCACCAAGCAGCGAACAAGAGGTGTTACGGGTATTAGCGGAAGGAGGCATGTGGCTACAAGTCAACCCTGCGGCAGAACATTTAGCCGAACTTAAAGCCTGTGTTTATGCCGCTCCGGCTGAACATAAGCCGTCACCGCCAGTGCCTGACGGATTCGAGTTATGCCATGAAGAAACACTGACCTTTGAATTCGATTTAACTGAACCTGAGATGCGTATGAACTTATTGATGATGACGCCGTATTATTGGTCTACGTCGGTGGAAAATACCCAAGGTATCAAGGCTTTTTTGACCAAGGTGAGCGCACACTTTTCTTTGCGTATGTTACGGAAAATCAACCTGGTGGCATAAAAAAGCCTGCAGTTGCAGGCTTTTTTCATGGGGTAATTTTTGTTGGCGCTTTAGTGCTTAGCGGCAAAGCTACTTAAGCGTTTAATTGCTTGGCTTAAAAGGCGCGTATCAGCTTCATCAGGCAACTCTTCACCTGTTTGCAAGTTGTACACTTTACTGTTGCCGTTGCTGGATACTTCAATACGCTTGTTATTTTGTATCACGATAACCATGCGCTCTTGGGTTGTAACCAGCCAATCCCGCCCTGGATTACTTAAGTCACGTCCCGTACTGTAGTTTTGCGTCGGCGCGTTGCAGCCCAACATATTAAGCATGGTAGGGGCCAAGTCTTCACTGCTTGCAAAGTCAGCATAAAGCTCAGCGTTGCTGTAAAGATACTTTTCGCCGGATGCGCTGTCTTTGACAACGAATACTTGATATTGCTGTAGTACCGACGGATCAAGCAATAAACTATTCAGTTGTTTACTATCTACAAAGCCTATCGCTAAATTTGTATTACCCGACGTTACGCCCTGCTCAAAATTAGACCAATCTTGACTGAATTGCTGAGTTTGTTTGCCTGCATCAAGTTCGCTGGCATAAATGCCAACTTGTAAACCGAGAGCGGTCGGCAGGTCGAGCAAGATGGGTATTTTTTTACTTAACACTTGATGATAAAGCTCAGGTAACCCGAACAAATAACCACGTTGCGCGTCACGCATGGACGAGCGGTCAGCGTAAAGCGGTATTTTACTGCGTAACTTGGTTTGGCTAGCGAGCTTGGTGACGTCATTATCGACCAGTAGCAAAACTTTTTTCTGAGCCGATACTGAGCAATATAGTGGTGATAACGGGTAGTTAATCAGACTAATTCGATCATCAAACTGCAGTTCTAGTCTTTGCTCGTAGTTGTCTCTATCCAGTAGATCATAACGTGACATCAAGGTTTTTGCTGTCGCGGGGTAAGACAAAGGAAACAAATCATCTTGTTGTACGATAGGGTGATACAAATTAGCATCAGCCCAGATGTGTAGGGCGTGACTAGAAACAAAGCAGACGACAAAAAAGCTACTAATGGGTAAGGCTAATTTACGCTTTTGTAAGCGAGCAACCCTTTTCCATAGTGCATTTGCTAAGACTAACTGTGCAGACAACCAGAATATAAATATGAGGAAGAAGAACGCCCAGCGTTGCCAACTAAATAAGGATATCGCTGTGTTCGCCTCAGTTCTAAGCAATTCGGCTGTTGAAAAACTCAGATGCACAGCATATTTGTTGTACAACAGTGCATCAAATCCAAGCACAGCTAAAGCTACAGCCGCAAGTACTGCGCTGATTGCTTTAACCGTTCTGGCGCTGGGGACCAAATAACAAAGCGGCAGAATGAGTATGATAAAACCAAAGAAAGTCAGAAACCCAATATGACTGATCCAGTTGGACAGTAAATAGGTGAGCCCCAGAGGGGTTTCAGGCGCGGGCGAACTAAATATGTATACACTGGCGATGGCGATCGCCAAAATCATATTTGAAAGCGCAAACCAATGGCCCCAAGTAACTAACTGTGTGACTAATTTACATCTAGGCGTTTCTGTTAAGATCATGAATTTATCTATTTAGCATTGATACTTTTTAAAAGTACTTGTGTAAACTTATCAGCCATTTCACTGCGCTGACTTGCGTTAACTTGTTGCATAAAAATATTAGTGATGACATTACCCAGCACCATCAGCGATAAATCGCGACTGGTTTGATGCTTTTCTAAAGCGATGATGATGTCGTGCATAACGTCTTCAAATTGGGTGTCTGAATATTTAGAATTTTGAGGCATGTTTTTTCTCGCAAAGATAATGCCGAGATAGTAACAATGGTCTGCTCAAAATGCGAGTAATGCGCAAGGCTGGCAGGTAAATAGTCAATGATAAGCGGTGAATTTGCCTTACACATTAAATCTGGTTTGTGGTTTTTAACCTGCAAATCGCTAACTGAATTAAAGGAGCCAACGTGAGCGCACTCATTCGCCACTTTGTGGTACATCAACTTGCGATAAATGATCAGCAACAGCTGACACTCGTTCCGCGCAACAGCTGTTTCTCTGTGACAGCGGAAATTGAAGATTTAGCCCAGCAAATTAACCATGCTTTTAATACCAAACCAGGTAAAGGGGTAGGTGGGTTTGTCGAACAAGGCGCTGAGCCAGTGCAAGATGAGGACGGTGAAAATGTGCCCGTAAGCCCATTTCAAGATAAACTTAATGCCATGCTGGCCGATCCTGAGCAGTTCGTAGATTTCAGTATACAAAGCAGCGAGATGCTGAAAAAAACCATGACCGACATGGCGAGCATAGAGACTGGTTTTGTGGTCTTTAGCCATTACGAGTTTTTGGCGACCGAATATTTGATGATCGCGATTTTAAATACTAAACAACACGTAGAAATCAACCGTGATTTGGAACTTAGCAGTAGTGATCACCTCGACTTAGCCAAGATGCAGCTCGCAGTGCGGATTGATTTAACTCAGTTATCAACCACACCAGAACAAAGTCGTTATGTCAGTTTTATCAAAGGACGTATGGGCCGCAAAGTCTCAGATTTTTTCATGCACTTCTTGGGCTGTGAAGAGTTAGTTGATATTAAACAGCAAAATAAACAACTACTTAGCTCCGTAGATGATTATTTGGCGTCTGAGCAGATGGACCCAGGTGAAAAACAGGCCACGCGCAAAACTGTATCTGAGTATTACAAAGAAAAGCTCGATGCAGGTGAAGATATTCAACTGAAGGAATTAGCCGACAAACTGCCAAAAGAAGCGGATGGTGATGATTTTTATCAGTTTGTTGCCAACAGTGAAACGCCCATCGAAGAACAATTTCAGGCAGATCGTAGCGCGTTGAAAACCCTAGCGAAATTCAGCGGTCAAGGGGGCGGTATCAGCCTCAGTTTTGAGCGTAATTTATATGGTGAGCGAGTACATTATGATGCAGGCTCTGACACCTTGATGATTAAAGGGATCCCACCAAATCTAAAAGATCAACTGCTCAAAGCACAAAAGTAAGGGTAATTTTGCGTTAATAATACATCTGCTTGATTGCTCAGGCGGGTGTAAACACATGATAAAGTTTTATAGCCGCGATATACTAGGCATCGTCTCAACAAAGGTATTCAGTCTGTTTTATGCAATTATTCGTTAACGATTTAACCGTTATGGATTTCTCTTATTTGTGCCCGAAGCGCGGCATGGTGGGAGAAAGTTGGATAGTCGACGTCATTTTAGATGGCGATTTAAATGAAGAGAGCATGGTGCTCGACTTTTCAAAGGTTAAAAAACAGCTAAAACATCTGATTGATGAATATGTTGATCATAAGTTGTTGATCCCCGTTGAGCACGAATATAGTCATATTTTGCGCGATGAGAAAAACGACCGGGTGAGTGTCGATTTCATGCGCCCCGAGGGGCGTTCACTTCATCTTAATTGCCCATCTGAAGCTTACGCATTTGTGTATTCAAAGCATGTAACCATGTCTTCTGTCAGTCAATATTTAAAGCAAGTCATTGCTACCCACTTGCCTGAAAACGTCGCTGGGATTGAACTAACCCTGCGTGCAGAAGTCATTAATACCCCCTATTACCATTACACCCACGGTTTAAAAAAACACGACGGCAACTGCCAGCGTATTGCCCATGGGCATCGTTCAAAAATCACTATTGTAGAAAATCAGCACGAAAGCCAAGAGTGGCAGCAATATTGGGCTGAACGTTGGTGCGATATTTATGTGGGCTCAAATGAAGACTTAGTCAGCCTTGATAAGGTCAATTTCGTTAAAAGTGACACGGATTTAACCCAGCACTATTTATTTGGCTACGAATCGTCCCAGGGCTGGTTTGAATTAGCGATACCTAAAGCAGAAACTGAAATGGTCGATACGGACACCACAGTTGAATGTTTGGCGCAATACATAGCGGATGAACAAAAACGCCTTGAACCGGAAAGTGATTTTAAGGTTTATGCGTTTGAAGGTGTTGGTAAAGGCGCAATTGCTTATGCATAAGTTCTTTTTTGGTGCCTTTGTTAATTTACTTTTTATGGTCGGTGCCCAAGCTGAAATGTTAGAACTACGGGGCGAGCTAACTCAAGGCAGTTTGCTGCGTGGCAGTGTCCCTGCGGGAAGTGAAATATGGCTCGACGGTAAAACAATTATGATTGGTGACGACGGAAATTTCGCTTTTGGTTTTAGCCGAGACGATAAACTGACTCATCAACTTAAATGGCGTGATCCCCAAGGGAAAAACCATGAAAAAAGCCTTATCTTAATTCCTCGTGAGTATGATATTCAGCGCATTGAGGGTTTACCCAGTAAGATGGTATCGCCGCCTGAAGCAGTACTTACCCGCATCAAACAAGATAACGTACAAGTCGCACAAGCTAGGGCTAAGCGTGATCGGCGAAGTGATTTTGCCCAGAATTTTATCTGGCCTGCTCAAGGGCCTATTAGTGGAGTATACGGCAGTCAGCGCGTGCTCAATGGCCAACCTAAACGTCCCCACTATGGCGTTGATGTGGCCGCACCTACGGGAACCCCAGTATATGCTCCTGCTGATGGCGTAGTAACGCTCTTTGTACCTGATATGTATTATTCTGGCGGTACCATGATTATTGATCATGGTTTAGGGGTGTCTTCGACATTTTTACACCTAAGTAAAGGTCTTGTTACAGTAGGGGACCACATTAAGCAAGGTCAATTGGTCGCTGAAATAGGTGCCACAGGGCGTGTTACCGGGGCTCATTTAGATTGGCGTATGAATTGGATGAATGTGCGATTGGATCCTGCTTTACTCGTGCCCAAACGTTAATTTCAATACAGGCGTATTTGACTCAGGGCATTTAAACTGCCCAAATTATTTTGCATCACACCTGATAACTAATTTCAGGTTCATTTCTCATACCCATGTTGCAATTCGGGCTAAAGCAATGCGCCTTTTCTGCGATAACCTAAGTAATCCATTCATTTAATCCTGCGGTCTTTTTGATGACGGCGGATATTGGTAGCAAAGGTTTGCAGCACACCCAACCGACACAACACAGTCAAACGATTAACCCAGCGTCTCAGGATCTTGAATTCAGCGGACAGCTTAATCGTGCGTCTCACCAAGGTGCTAACTTCGCTTTGCTGTTAGCAAGTTTGCAGCAAGATGTGTTGGCGAGACCCCATGTAGGTAAGGGAAGTGAACCCTCAAACCAACAGGTTGATGACATTCAATCTAACTACCCTGAGATACACCTGCAAACTCATGCACAGGACTGGCCTTTAGCAGATACGACGACGCACATATTACACAGTGATGGTATTCGTGGTGCTCAGTTGTGGTTGGCAATGCACCCACAACCATTATCACTGCATAACGATCCTTTTCATATTGATGACGATATTTATGCAAACTGTAATAGTCATACCCAAACGCGCTATTCACAGACTGAGGCTGAGGCGGGTAATGAAATCGTCGTGGACGAAACGGGTATTTTCGATTTACTTGAGGAAATAGGCCTGCAAATGCAGGCTTAAAAAGCGCAAGCCACAACATTGAGGCTTGCCTTGCGCAGATCGAAATTAACCGTCTTGGTTAATTTTCTGAGTGACTTCTTGCAATACCGCTTCAGCCTGATCCGTCGCTATTTGGCATGTACCTGCATTTTCGTGACCACCACCACCACGCTGTAGGCAGACCTCGCCAATATTGGTATTTGAGCTTTTATTAAGAATGGATTTACCGATAGCCAAAACCACGTTCTGCTTTTGGAAGCCCCACATTTTATGAATAGAAATATTACACTCAGGGAACAGGGCGTAAATCATAAAGCGGTTTGTGGCGTAAATAGGATCTTCGTCTTTTAAATCTAGCACCACTAGGTTGTCTTTAACGGTAGCACAACGTTTTATCTGCTCAATGGCTAAGGGACGATGCTCTTGATAGATTTTGATCCGCTCTTGCACGTCAGGGAGTTGAATAATTTCGTCAACACTTAGGTCAAGACAACAGTCGATAAGCTCCATCATTAGATTATAATTGGAGATGGTGAACTCACGGAAGCGGCCTAAACCGGTACGTGCATCCATCAAGAAGTTCATCAGATCCCAGCCTTGTGGGTCGAGCACTTCTTGTTGATTAAAGTTGGCTGAATCCCCTTTGTCTACGGCGTCCATTAGTTCATCTGAGATCTTCGGAAATTTATTTTTACCACCGTAGTAATCAAACACGACTCGGGCTGCTGAAGGAGCGGCAGGATCGATAACATGATTGTCATGGGCTTTATTACGTACCGTTTCACTGTGGTGATGGTCAAAGCACATATGACAACCTTCAACGTACGGTAGGTTCGTTAAAATATCTCGGGGACCCACTTCAATTTTGCCGTCTTGCATGTCTTTTGGATGAACGAATTTAATGTCGTCAATCATGTCCATATCTTTAAGCAAAGCGGCGCACACTAAGCCATCGAAGTCGCTACGGGTAATTAGTCGAAAAGTACTATTTGACATAATGCTCTCTTGGTTGTGGGTTTGAGTAAACTAAATTGACCTATTCGCCTACTCAATACCGATAATTTTGGCTTACGAGCCAATCTTGGTTTTAAATCAGTCTAAAACGTAACAAAGGATTATTCAAAAAGTAAATCGCTGAAAAGTATTGATATTTAGTCTAACTATTCGTGCAGTTAAATTACTTTAGGGTAAAAATACTGCCAAGTGCTTGCTTATAAAGCACTAATAAAAGTGTTTTTTAAAATTTATTTCAATTTCGATTAAACTTTTTGCTATGCAACAACGACTAACTAAATGACAGCGTAGTGAACTGTCGTATTATCCCTGGGCCGCCTCATGTTTTTCATGTTGCGGCTTTTTCCGTTTTATTGAGTACGTTTTTCCTCGCGTATGGTAAGCAACTCGCACATTGGGCATACCATTTACACTAGCTCTGAAGGCTGACAAAAATAGTAACCTTGACCGTAATCAACCCCCAGTTTTTTGAATGCTTGCATCGTTTTTTTATCTTCGACAAACTCGGCAATCACTTCTTGGTTTGAAGCAATTGCCATGTCACAAATAGATTTTACCGCGGTGAAATCTAAAGGATTATCCATCATGCTGGTGATAAACGAACCGTCGATTTTAATTATTTCTGTTGGTAGTTCTTTAATATATACGTAGGACGAATGGCCGCTACCAAAATCGTCTAAAGCAAAACGACAACCCAGGTTTTTGATGTTATCCATAAACTGGCGGGCCCTTTTAATATTAGTGATGGCTACTGTTTCGGTGATTTCAAAACATAATTTATGCGCGGGTATACAAGCATTTTCAATGGTTTCAATAATAAACCTTTCCAATTCACCGTCATTCAATTTGTCTGCCAGCCCTTTGTTGGAAGAACTGCATTGATGTCTAATATCTCATTGATATTTCTATCGAAGGTAAGAGAGCCGTGTATTTTATCGGTGAGTTTGAGCATCGCCATCGTCGAAGTAAAAAGGTGCGGCGTTGACGTTATTCAATGTTACCAAGTAGGGTTGCAGCATGAGCGTGCCGAGATCCTTATTCCCTCGGCTAAATACTTTATGTACATCTAATCCCAGTGAATAGGTATAGGCGTTATGTGGTTTATCTGTATTGCGGTTGGCTCTGGCTGATGCGTCAATAGACCAGCGGCTATTATCGCCAAAAAGTGTCGAAGCAAAGGATTCAGCCTGAACAAAGAAGCTTGAAAACCATAAACCGAAGGTAAGTATTAAATGATTTTTTGTGAAAATATTAGGCATAAAATTGCACTTTCCTTGGTTAATCTTATTCAGTAACTAATGTGATGGCGGACTAAATAATGACGTCAAATAGCCGTCAGGTGTTTTTAACTTGCTCGGGCCCTGATTTATTTGTGATTATTGGTTTTACTTCGGCGCCGAACCCTAATGGATTTACTTTAACGGCCTGATTGGATTTTTCATATTAGACATAGAGATATATCTTTCTAAGATTTTGACCGTGTCATCACCGGTTTCGTACAACAGAAGAGTCGCGTTTGAAATATCATTACACTTGGATTTACCTTTTACTTATTGCCTTAGGCATATCGTTTGCACTGGGTTATGTGCCATTGTTAATACCAATATTTTATTTTTTATTGAGTGTGATGGCATTTATAGCTTATAAAAATGATAAGCAGGCTGCGATAAAAGGCACCTGGCGAGTGCCAGAAAAAACGCTGCACCTACTGGCCTTAATCGGTGGTTGGCCCGGGGCTATATTTGCTCAACAGCGATTACGGCATAAAACCCAAAAGATGTCCTTCAAGATCTTGTTTTGGTTAACCCTAGGATTAAATCTAACTTTGTTGGCTTGGTTGCACACGAAACCAGGGCAGATGTTATTAAGAGGAATATTTGAGTTTATCAATCGTCTGCTTAAAGTCGTTTTTACTGAGACAAGGACGCTGGACGTTATCGATATATTTACCCATTTCTATAATGGGGCGCAGTTTAGTTGACTAAATTTGACACAAGGTTTTAAGCTTTGCGTGATCAAGAATGATTAACTGGCCATAGTGAACCTCAATAACGGCTTGCTGTTGAAGTTCTTGCAGCAATTTATTTACGGTTTGACGAGAGCTGTGGAGCATTAAGGCTAAGGATTCCTGGGAAATCGATAAACTTGTGCCTCGCTCAATAGGCGCCTGATGCTCTAATCCTTCGGCTAACAAGAGAATGCGTCCGCATAGTTTTCCCTTGAGGGATAAACTGCCGGTTTCGTCGATAAATGCAAATGTGGTGCGAATGCGCTGACATAACAAGCGCATAAAATGGGGGTAAAGATCTGGACGTTGTTTTAACAAGGCCTTGAAATCAACGCTAGATATCTTGAGTAATTCGCAGGGCTCGTCGGCGTGGGCGTCATGTGCTCTAGGGAGCCCGTCAAACAGTGATATTTCCCCAAACCAACTACCTGGCTGCATCCAAGTTAATATTAACTCCTTACCTTCCAGCGTCACGTTGCTGAGGCGAACTCTTCCTGATACCACGCAAAATAAGCCATCACCCAAATCGTGTTTTTGATACACCAATTGTCCTGCGTCTAGCCGTTTTAACTTAGCCGCGGTGACCAATTGCTCAATCACGTCTTGAGGAAGGGATTTAAACCAAGAACTTTGACTAAGGATGGGACGTATCGTATCGAGCTGCATAAGAATTATCGGTTAATTGTCGTATTAGCGACAGTTTGAATGGGGTAGGTAGACTAAGTTGTTGCTTCTAAATTAACAATCAAAAGAAGTAAATATATGCAGTCAGTTAAGCAGCAGGTCAGTGAGCAAGAATGGAAAACCAGAGTCGACTTAGCGGCTGCTTATCGTATGGTTGCACACTACGGTTGGGATGATTTGGTTTTTACCCATATATCAGCTCGTGTGCCGGGTCCTGAACATCATTTTCTGATAAATCCTTACGGCATGATGTTTGATGAAGTGACAGCCTCAAGTCTGGTTAAGGTTGACTTGCAAGGCAATAAGGTTATGACGTCAGATTACGACATTAATCCGGCTGGCTTTGTTATTCACAGTGCGGTGCATGAAGCCCGAGATGATGCCCAATGTGTTATGCATTTGCACACCACAGCAGGTATTGCGGTGTCCACCCAGAAAGGGGGCCTATTGGCGTTAAGCCAGCAGTCTCTGCTTGCTTTGTCATCCTTGTCATACCACGATTACGAAGGGATCGCTTTGAATCCCGATGAGAAAAAACGTTTGGTCGCTGATTTAGGTACAACCAATTTTATGATCCTACGTAATCATGGCTTGTTGACGTGTGCAGATACGATTGCAGATGCGTTTTTAGGTATGTTTATAATGCAGCGTTCATGCGAGATACAACTGCAAGCCCAAGCATCAGGACAGGCGCTAATACCGATTTCAGAACAGATTTTAGCCGGTATTAAAGCTCAAGCAAAACAGGTGACTCGTTCAGCGGGTGGGGCGTTAGCTTGGCCGGGTATTTTACGTAAACTTGATCGGTCTAATCCAGGTTACGATCAATAATGAGCTGCTTTCCAAGTCTTGAGCAGTACCAAAAAAGCGCGAGCTATTGCCAAATAGGTAAGCACCAAATCGCCTATTGGACTGCTCAAGACGCTAGCGCCTTGGATAAAAATGCGCTCTGGTTGGTGATGATCCATGGATTCCCCAGTGCGGCTTGGGATTGGCACAATCAGTGGAAGACGTTACGCAAAGACTATCGTTTGCTCAGCATGGATTTACTGGGTTTAGGCCTATCGGACAAACCGCATAAACATAATTATAGTGTGTTAGAGCAAGCGGATATAGTCGAGGGCTTATTGGCTCACTTAGGCGTGAAAAAAGGTCATATTCTGTGCCATGATTATGGTGATTCAGTTGCCCAAGAGTTGTTAACGCGGCATGTTGATAAACACACTCAATTCGCTATCTTGAGTGTGTTACTTGAACGGCGGATTGTTTGCGGATCATCATCGTCCCCTGTTTACCCAGAAACTGCTTAAAAGTCTAATCGGGCCCTTACTTGCTCGCTTGATGAGTCAAAGTAGTTTACAGGAAAGTTTCCGTAAAATTTTTGGACCTCACAGTCAACCCGTTGCCTCACAGGTGGATATTTTATTCGCCTTGTTAGAGCACAATAGGGGTAAACGCGTGTTGCCAAGTTTATTGGGTTACATAGACGAACGTAAAATACAGTCTTCGCGTTGGTTAACCGCTATGCAAGGTACTGACGTTGCCCAGTGTTTTATTAATGGTATACACGACCCCATATCAGGCCAGCACATGCTGACGCAATTTGAGAAAGTTCTGCCGCAGGCCACGACCCACGCATTAGATGTAGGTCACTACCCGCAACTTGAGGCTCCTCAAAAGGTGACTGAGCTATATCAACGGTTTTTAGCAAGCGTTGATTAATTAATGGTCCCCATCGGCCCACTCATTTCGTACGACAGTTCAGTAAGCCTAGGGCTGTTACCCGCATGTTCATAGCCCTACCAGTAAGTGATTAGACCATTGCTTATTTTCAACAAAAAGTGTCTTTGGGGCATTTCGGTTGTAGCTGCACCGTGGCATACTTGCGCTCTTTTTTTGTCGCGCTGATAGCGCGCTTTAGGGTTTTAATTTCGGGTGAAAGCAATTGAAAATATATTATGAAGATAGTTTGCCCTACGCTGCAGAATTTTTTTCTGAGTTAGGCGACAGCCGAGTTTTTTCCCATAAAGACGTTAATGCAAAACTAGTCGCTGATGCAGATGTGTTATTGGTGCGGTCGACCACAAAAGTCAATGCGCAGTTACTCGATCTCAATCAAAATATCGCATACGTGGGCACAGCAACTGCCGGCACTAATCATTTAGACGAAGAATACTTGCGTAGTCGCGAGTTAGGTATTCATTCTGCTGCAGGTTGTAATGCGGTGGCAGTGGCGGAATATGTACTAAGTGCATTGTTCGTGATGGCACTAGAACATGACTGGCAACTCGTCGATAAAACCGTGGGTATCGTTGGAGCTGGACACGTAGGTACGCGCTTAAGTGCTAAATTGACAGCGTTAGGCATACGTCATTTGTTGTGTGATCCGCCGCTGGCTGACGCTGGCGATCCACGGGATTTTGTCGATATGTCGCAGATTATGCAATGCGATATTATCACTTTGCACGTGCCATTAATTAAGGGCGGCCGCTATAACACTGGCCATATGTTCGATGCCAAGCGTTTAGACGCGTTAAAAGAAACACAATTATTAATTAATGCCTGTCGTGGTGAAGTCATCGATAACAAAGCATTATTAGCGTGCTTTGAGGCCGGCCGAGCACTCAATGTGGTATTAGACGTCTGGGAAAACGAACCGGATATTGATCAAGCACTGGTACCTTACATTGCACTCGCCACAGCGCATATTGCCGGGCACACTGTTGAAGGCAAGGCTAGGGGGACTGAAATGCTATATCAGCAAGTCTGCGGGCAATTTGGTTTTACGGCGACGAAAAAATTAAGTGATTATTTGCCCGTCCCGCAACCGGATCGTCTTTATGTGGATGAAACTCTGCGTGGACAAGCACTACTGAGTGCTTTAGTGCTGAGCGTGTACGATATTCGTAACGATTCAAAACAGTTCAAAGAAAGTATTCATTTGCCTGATCAGTTTAGATATATCCGAAAAAACTATTCTATTCGAAGAGAATTCGCTGCACTTAGCGTAAATACTGGAAATAATCCCGGATCAGAGGCAATCTACGCACTCGGATTCAACCGTAAATAATATACATAAATAATCATTCACTTTTTAGGAGTTACGCTACATGTCTCGGTCTTTTGATGTCGCTGTGTTGGGTGCTACAGGTTTAGTAGGACAACATATGATAGAAATTCTTCAGCAACGAGGATTTCCAGTCAATAAACTTTACCCACTAGCGAGCTCACGCTCAGCGGGTGGTACGGTGACGTTTAAGGGTGAAGAGATTACTGTGTTAGACGCAGATACCTTTGACTGGAGTTTAGTGCAACTCGGTTTCTTCTCAGCGGGCGGCAGTGTGTCTGAAAAGTTTGCCCCGATTGCCGCTGAAGCAGGTTGTGTGGTTATCGACAATACATCCCATTATCGCTATGAACCTGATATTCCACTCGTGGTGCCGGAAGTAAATCCGCACGCATTGGCTGATTTTCGTAATCGCAACATCATTGCTAACCCTAATTGTTCAACCATTCAGATGATGGTTGCGCTCAAACCTATACACGACGCGGTAGGAATTGAGCGTATCAATGTGTGTACCTATCAGTCGGTATCAGGGGGCGGTAAAGAGTCGATGGATGAACTCGCTAAGCAAACAGCGGCATTATTAAACGGCCTTGAAGCTAAACCTGAAGCGTTTAGTCGCCAGATCGCCTTTAACGTTATCCCGCAAATTGATGTGTTTTTAGATAACGACTACACCAAAGAAGAAATGAAAATGGTCTGGGAAACCCAGAAAATTTTAGGTGATGAGAGCATTCGCGTAAACGCTACGGCTGTGCGGGTTCCTGTGTTTTATGGGCACGGTGAAGCGATACATATTGAAACTCGCACACCCATTGATGCACAAGATGCCAAAGCATTATTAGCCAATGCCCCCGGGATAGTATTGAAATCTGAACCGAGTGAATTTCCTACCCAAGTAGGTGATGCAAGTGGCAAGGACGAGGTTTTTGTTGGCCGAGTTCGCAACGATATTAGCCATCCTAATGGTTTAAATATGTGGGTTGTATCAGACAATGTACGTAAGGGTGCAGCTACTAACAGTATTCAAATAGCTGAAGTTTTAATTCGCGATTATATGTAATCGTAAAATACCTTCACATCAACCCACAGGATGCACACTCGCACCCTGTGGGTTGATTGTTTGTAGGCTCATTGTTTGTCAAACAATGCCGATACTATTTGATAGCGCAATATTAAATCATTAGGCATTTGCAGGTTTTTATCTGTCACGCGCAGAGCTATCAAAGACCAAAAATACCTTTCTAGATCATCTTAACCTTCTGGTTTATAGTAAGATACGCTGGCTTTAGCCCACGCAAGTTATGAATTTATGGAATACTTTTTGCTGTTTTATTCAAGTGCGTGTATCGATAAATAATAATGACGTTGTAAATAACCTCATGACAGCTTATTTACCCCAATTTTGAGGCATAAAGGATCAATGAATTTGCGAACGCTAGCCCTATTGCTTGTAGCGAGCCTCAGTTTAACTTTCTCTTTTGGCCTGCAATCGGCCGATTTTCAGCAAGTACGGATTAAAGGCCCTAAAAGTGCGGACTCTGATTATTCGGGGCAAACCTATGGTCCTATCACTGCAGCCGACACGCTTTGGCGCATCGCCAGTCAATCTCGTCAGAATAAAAGCCAGTCTATTTATCAGGTTATGTTTGCAACTTATGAGCTTAACCCTGATGCTTTCGAACGCAATAACATCAATTTACTTAGAGATGGGGCTGTCCTGCGCTTACCAGCCACACGATATATTGGCCGAGTAAATGAAGGGCAAGCCATTGCTAAGGTTCGGTATGATAATCAATTACTTAATTTGGGCGGTGAAGGTTCAGATCCTAACGTTAATAATGGCACCAGTAAAAAATTAGCCAGTAAAGACGATTTAGCTGAAACCAAAGAGGTCATTGAAAAGCGCCTTGGTGCAATCGATGAGGAACAAAATCGCCAATTCCAAGAAATACGGCAGCAATTTGCCGAGTCAATTCTCAGTGTACAAAGTATCTTAAATGAAAATCAGCGAGTATTCGAAAGCCTTGATTCGGTTAATAAAGATTTGGCTGAAATTCGCAGTCAAGAAACATTGCGTGATGAGCAGATGTTACAAATGGGCAAGAGCATCGAAGAGTTGCTTGCCAAGTCTCGTCAAGAAGAAGCTGACGCGTTAGCCAAGCAGCAAGCTGGTGGATTCACTGATTGGTTAATGAAGCCCCTGACTTTAATTATTTCTTCGATATTGATTTCATTATTGATACTGGGTGGTTTTGCGTATTGGTTGGTTAAACGTAAGAAACCGGCGGAGATGGATCTTGATTTACTCGCTAACAAAGATGAACCTGCAGATACCTATGTCGCCAGTGAAATGGACGATCTTTCTGATGCCCTCAGTGAAGAATTAAGCTCTGAATTAGATGACGACAACTTATTTGGTGAGCAGGATGTACCGGATGATGTGTTGGCGGAAGAGCTCAAAGAGTCTTTTGATGAAAACAAAGAAGAGTTTGATGATCTGGGCGACGATATGTTGGTGCCAGATAGCGAACTTAACCCCACTGAAGATTTTGAAGCAGGCAGCGATGAGCTTGATCAAGACGACTTAGACAATCTATTCGAAGATGAAGATGATCTGCTCGCTGAAATCGATGAGGAGATGGACAGCATCAACTTGTCTGATGATGCTAACCAAGAAACATCAGCAGATACCCAAGATGAAGATGTTGCTGTTAAAGACGAAGCTGCGGAAGCGCAAGATGTAGACCTTGATGAGGACGACTTCGATTTAGAGAACATCGAGACAACCACCTCGAATGAAGACAGTATAGATACGGAAACTGCTCAGGATTTAGGCAAGGTTGCTCCAGAGGAAGAAGTCGAACCGCAGGCAGAAATGGCGCCTGAACTGCCCCTTGATAGCGCTGATATGTCTCCTGTGGAAGATGCGGATGCACAGCCAGAAATCAGTATTGATGATTTATTGGTTGATCCCAAACCTGAGCTACCAGCGTCGTCTGAAGTGAATGCAGACGATCCCATCAATGAAGATATGCTGCAGCAACTCGATAAAGAGATTGCATCTCAAAGTGAAGAGTTAGACAACTTAACCAGTAATCTTATCGACGAGCTTGAGCAAGTTGAAATGATGCAAGGGATGTTGCCAGAAGGTGACGAAGAGTCAGAGCCAGAATTTACCGGAACCCCTCAACACGATATCCAGCAATTGGATAAAATCACCGAAGATTTAGGGGATATTTTTGATGAGGATGAAGACAGTAATATTGAGTTTGAGCCAAGGGATGACATAGCCTTAGCCGAGGACACTGGCGGCACCTCAGGGGGAAATGAAAGCGAGAGCCTAGTATCCGAAGCTGAAGAGGAAGCAGAAACACCTGAGCAAGACGAGCCTGCCAGCGATGAACAAGAAAATGACATTTCAGCGCTCGGCGATAGCGAGAATTTGCTATCAGAGCTTGCAGATGAAGATGAAACCGCGGCCTTTGAGCAAGGC
>NZ_BAER01000110.1 GCF_000315055.1 Paraglaciecola polaris LMG 21857
CTAGGTTTATTTCAGGAGATTGATGAGTAATGAATACAGATGAGCTTCATAAATGGTCGGACACTATAAAAAACTAATATAAATAACCTCGAAGAAAACGGTAAAAAATCTAGTTATGTGGATGAGTTAATTTCTATATTTTTATCAAAAAAATTATTAACAGCAAAAGCTACAAATGAAGAAGAAAAAATAGAGTTTATTAAGTTAAAAAGCAAGGTTTTGAAAACTAAAGTGACAGCGGCAAATCGACCTACGTTTGAAAACTTCTATTGTACATTACGAGATAGGGGACAAATTGAAGATTTTTCTAAGGACATTGATTTTATAAGCAATAAAAATAATTTTGTAAATATATGGATATGCCGCACCGTTGAGCTAAGTGAAGGAGTGGTTCCAGGTACACATATTGCTAAATTGTCACATTCTAGTAGTGCGGGTTCCTCAATTTTAGATAGAAGTAACATTAAGGATAACAGATACCTAACGACAAGCTCCTTAGCAAAAGAGATCGTTGATGGCACTTACCCTGATGCAAGGCTATCGAAACAGGTGAAATTTTTGCTCTTAGAGCATAAGGGGATAAAACTTTTCGATGAAATTCTGAAAGGTAATTATTCTGTTTTTTCTGGGTTGGAAAATAATAGTGATGAACTTAAAAGTTGGGGGAAAAATACACCACGTACCTATCTCAACCACTTAAAACAGATTTTCTTTTAAAGCAGTTGTATTTTCCTGTTAAGGATAACTACCATTTGTTAAGTCTTTTACCTTCATCTTCATTAGTCCAAAAAGTTTATAGCAGCCATTTCGCCAAAGATGTTCGTAAAGCAAGGGAAAAAACACACAAAGCAAGATTGTCAGAGACCTACTCTACAGATGTTTCTATACGGCTTCCTTCCGTTGTCCGACTACTGGTCACGCAGAGTCAACCGCAAAATGTTTCTGTGCTAAATGGGAGTAGAGGTGGTGCAATTCGCCTACTGTCATCGCGGCCCCCCACATGGCAAAACCAACTTAAACCGCCCATTAACAGAAAATCGTGGTTTGAACATGGTATTCCACTTAGTGCTATTAAAGAGGATGTAGATTATTTGCGTAATTTTTTCTTGCGCTTTGAACAACTAAATCTAAGCATCAAAGATCCCAAAAAATGGGCTTGGCTAATTACATGGGGAAACCGAATTCTCTCAACTGTACTGTTCTATGCCCAGTCCATTCAAAATCTGCCGTCTGGGTGGTCAAACGCAGTGGATATAAAACTAAAAGTTGCACATCAATATTTTTTAGACCCCTACCGAACTGCCGAAGCTTTTAACAAGCCCAAAGAGGCGTCCGATTGGCAAAACGTGGTAGCTACCGATTTCGCATATTGGCTTAACAGAAAAATACAAGGGAACGATAAGATGTTCACTCCGCTAGTGGAGCATACAAAACTATGGAAAGAACTGATGCTTCGACAACTAAGAGAACAAAACCAAATGGTGAAAGCTGTCTTAGCCGTTACAAAGGAGGAACAAGCATGAGCCAATACATACTGATCAATCGGGTTAATGTTCAAAATGCGAACGCCGTTGCAGGTTTTACATGGGGATTTCCTAGCATTACCCATTTTATAGGGTTTGGGCATAATTTGTCTCGAAAGCTATCAAAGTCAAATTTTAGCAACTTTAAAATATCAGGATGTAGTGTTATTTCACATGAGAACCATGTCCACAGTTATCAAGGAAACCGATTCACGCAAAGTAAAAATCCAGCGTATTTAATGAGTGATGTTAAGAAGATAATAGACGGAAAAGCACCTTCAATTATCGAAGAAGGGAAGCTGAATATGACTGTGTCGCTACTTATAGGCTTTGACGGTTTTCTAGGTAATCAAGCCAATATCTTCATTGAGTGGTTAAAAAAACAATGCCTAATGCAGCGTTTGGCGGGAGGCACTATCCTCGATATAGACTCTATTCAAGTTTTTGATATCACTGATAAAAATAAATTTTACTTGCTCAAACGTAAGCTATTGCCTGGCTTTGCTTTAATGGATCGTTCAATTGACTTAGCGCAGTATCATGAATTGAACCTTGCAGATAATTCTGACGCAGAATTACTAGATTCTTGGTTAGACTTTGCGGCGTTAAAGCAAAAGGCACGGCCAAAGTCCAACCTCATTAGTAAACACCTAAATATGCAAGTGAAGAGTGCGTCAATTCTAGATCGAGTGCTACACGATTGGATTACACATTTAGAGAGAATCCCTTATGACTTGAATGTTCCTACTTCAGTAATTAAGTACTTCGAAACATTGGAAAAAAACAAGTCAACCAAAGCTGTATTAGAACAATGGCAGCATTATCTTCAACCAACAGATAAAAGTTCGGCTGATTGGGAGTATTTGCCTAAACCCTCTTCCGGTTATCTTGTTCCAATAATGACAGGCTACAAAGCCATTTCTCAGGTTTACGACAATATAGACATAGAGAATACTCGAGACAGTAGAACCCCCGTTTGTTTTGTTGAGGCTATACATTCAATTGGCGAGTGGCAAGGAGTAAACAATTTTAGAAACGCTGAAGATATCGCAAGTAGCCTATGGCATTACGAACATAAAGAGCATTGGTATCTATGCAAACAACATTCGACAAACCAATCCGACACGCTCGATGAATTTGACAGCACTATCATTACCGAAATTTTAGATCTAAGTTAATCAATATTAAAAGGAAACTATTATGAGTATTAAACTACCAACCATGTTGGCCTTTGAACGTAAACTAGAGACTTCTGATGCTTTGATGATGTCCGGCGATTGGGAACACCTGACTACAGAAAATCCTACGTGGTTGCCTATTAAAATCACCAAACGCCAAAATCGTTCAACACAAAGCGCCTATGGGGCTTCAGACGAAAATAAAACTAAGCCAAACCCTGTTTCATCAGATAGTGATGATGCCAACCTGCCGAATGACAAAGACACACTAAAAGTCAGCTTTACACTGCGTATAGTCGGTAATCTTGGGGAACCTTTTGGATGTAATGACCCAAACTTTGAAGAGATAATTAAAGAAAAGGTTTCTGAGTATAAACAGGAGGGACTTAAGGAGCTATCGCATCGTTATGCTCACAATATAGCCAGTGGACGTTTCTTGTGGCGAAATCGTGTTTGCGCTAAAAACATAAGTATTCAGATAAGAATTAATGATAATGAGCTACCAATTACGTTCGACGGTTACGAATTCCCATTGAATGATTTTGATGCTCAACGGGAAAACAACTCACTTAAAACATTGAGCAATGCAATCTTCCAAGGTTTGGAAAGTATAAACGACTTTGCTTGTCTACAGGTAGATGCCTTTGTTCAATTGGGCAAGGGACAGCATGTATTCCCTTCTCAAGAAATGAACATGGGTGAAAAGAAAAAAGTGCTTTTCAAATTGGACGACTGTGCGGCTTTACATAGTGTAAAGGTGGGAAATGCTATTCGTACTATCGACAATTGGTATGACGACGCTAAGTTTCCAATTGCAGTAGAACCATTTGGATCTGTCACCCAGCGAGGACAAGCCTACAGAAAGTCGAAAATTGATCTTTATACGTTAATGATTGCTTGGGTAAATAATAAAGACGTTTCAGGAGAGCAAAAGAACTTCGTTCTTGCGAATCTTATTCGAGGTGGGGTGTTTGGCGGCAAGGCAGAATAAGGAGATGATATGAAATATTATCTCGATATCACCCTGTTACCCAGTGACGATATTGGCGTACATTTTTTATGGTCTAAGGTCATGATACAAGTGCATTTGGCGCTAGTTGAAATTCAGGACGAAAACAAAAAAGTGCCTGTTGCTGTGAGCTTTCCACAATATAAAACCAAAGAGACCCATGCTCAGGCTTTTATCGGTCATAAGCTGCGTTTGTTTTCAGCGGAACAGGCTGATCTAGAACGTTTAGACATACATAAATGGTTGAGTCGCTTGACTGATTACGTACATATCAAGCAGATCGCTGATGTCCCTGATGTTGTCTTAGGTTACGAAAACTTTAATCGTCGTCAAAAATCAGGCAGCCCAGACAAACATATTAGACGACGAATGAAACGGCATAACGAAACCGTCGAGCAAGCCAATCTTTACTTTAAAGATTACGCAATGAAAGATGAGGATAAAGCCTTACCCTTCATTCGCATGAAAAGCCTTGAAAGTAATAAGGACTTTAATATGAGTATTTTACGAAAAGAGGTAAAGCAGGGGGCGAAGCAAGTGATGTTTAATACCTACGGTTTTAACGGAAGTGCTTTATTACCCAAGTTTTAACCTTTAATTTTTAGCTCTTTAAAAATCTCTTATAAAACAATGCGCTACAACAATCCCTAAAATCATTGGGTAAAACCCCAATTTTTACCTAAGTTTTTGTTGTAGCTCTTTTTTTGTCTGATAAGCTTCAGGTTCGCTGCCGCACAGGCAGCTTAGAAAATCACTTGCCGTCCAAATTAATTCGCCAAACCGTTCGCTGCCGCACAGGCAGCTTAGAAAATTCATGTTTTCGCCCTTAGCTATTTATTGAAGTTCGCTGCCGCACAGGCAGCTTAGAAACTCATTACGCCATAGCCACAAACGCCCAATGAGTTCGCTGCCGCACAGGCAGCTTAGAAAAAGCAAGCGGCGCGTTTAATATTGGCGCGTTTGTTCGCTGCCGCACAGGCAGCTTAGAAATGCGATTGCTACATCAATTAGATTCATCTATCGTTCGCTGCCGCACAGGCAGCTTAGAAAGCTTTTGGCGGTATACGTGCGGGGGCCAATGAGTTCGCTGCCGCACAGGCAGCTTAGAAAATTAGAAAAATATCAATTGGCTCTATGCGTAGGTTCGCTGCCGCACAGGCAGCTTAGAAAAATCGCCTGCACTTTGCGCCGCGTCTTTAAACGTTCGCTGCCGCACAGGCAGCTTAGAAAGCAAGCTTTCGTTAATCGGGTTTAGCTCCAAGGTTCGCTGCCGCACAGGCAGCTTAGAAAAGGCATACATCAAAAAGCCGACAGCGCAGGCAGTTCGCTGCCGCACAGGCAGCTTAGAAAGTAACATGGCCGTTGGCAATGTTTACGGTTAAGTTCGCTGCCGCACAGGCAGCTTAGAAATCCTCTGAGGCCAGTACAAAGCACTCAATATCGTTCGCTGCCGCACAGGCAGCTTAGAAATTTAATTTTCCCCAAGCGCGGCATGGTGGGTGGTTC
>NZ_BAER01000109.1 GCF_000315055.1 Paraglaciecola polaris LMG 21857
GGGCTTCTATGGTGGCATTTGGTGTAGGTCTCGCAGTTTTTTCTGTTGCCGCAAATGAAAGTCGAAATTTCACTCATTTTGAAGACGCTTTAACGCCAAGTAAATTTGAAATAACCCTAGAGCAACTTAAATCGCAGGCGATGACATACCAAACACGAGCTAAATCACCTACTGGCACAGCTAACAAAGAAGCGGCGGCCATCGTTGACCTGTTTGTGTGGTTTCAACCTGCCTATTTGACCAAAATCGGTGTTCAGTCGGCTCATAGCCGGTTTAGCGAGATGGTCGATGGGGTAAATCAAGCATTTCTGGACAGCGAAATAGATGTTTCGATACGTCTCGTTAATGCCGAACCTCTGCGTAATGTTTCAGATGAGCTGCCATTGCAAAGCACAATTGATAGTGATGGTAACGTCACTCAAGGTGCGCTGGATAGATTTAATTCTGTGGTGTTAGACGTAAATGCTCGGTCGGAAGGACCTTACTACGAATACAAGAAATATGCGGCCTATGGCGCTGACTTAGTGATGTATGCGCGGGATTTTAGGGAAGCAGAGCAAACTAATCTGTCATTGGGAGTAGGGGCCAATGGGGGGCAAATCAGTGCTATTTTTGATCGTTATAATGGCCTGTCAGATGAATTTATGTTTGAGAGCTATAGTATTTTCAAACATGTTATTGGGCATAATTTTGGTGGTGATCATGAGGTGGGCAAAATATCGACTTTAACATCCGAGTCAGATGCACGAGCCACTACCTGTGATGGCGGCAAAAATACCATTATGTGGAGCGGCTACGACAAAAATAATGCTGTTAGTGTTTATTCAAACCCCAATATCCAGCTCGGTGGGGAATTTTGCGGAGAGTTAGGCAAGACAGATAATACCAGAGTGATAAACTCTAATGCTGTAATAACCTCTAATCGCTGGGATGCACCTGACAGCTTAGGTATCATTTCGTTTAGCCAGACAGGCTACACAGCGAATGAAACTGACGGTACCGTAACCATTACGCTAACCAGGGAAGGCAGTTTGAGCGGTGAGTCTGAAGTGGAATTGGCGATATTGGATGACAGCGCTACGGTAGGCAATGATATTGCGATAACATCTGGTGTTAAACGTGTATTTTTTAGCAGTGGTGAAGCTTCGGTGACGGTGGTACTTAATTTAATCGTCGATGAGGTAGCTGAAACACAAGAGTCGGTTAACCTCATTCTACGCTATCCTTTAGCTGCCACTGTTACGGCTACCCAAGCAAAACTAACCATAGAAGAGTCAGGCCAGGTCAATCCCGGCGAAGTCGATGTGTCGGTGAGTGAAGCAAAAGTTGAGGGGCAGGATGTGGTTGTAACCCTAAATCGTTCTAACGGTTCTGATGGTGAAATTTCATTTGAGGTTGCCACCGGTATAATGACCGCAACGGCAGATCTTGACGCTGCTACTGCCGATGATTTTACAGCGTTAAATACAGCTGTCACTTTTGCTGACGGGGAAACACAAAAAACGCTGAATATATCAACATTGGATGATGATTTAGTTGAATCAACCGAGGGCTTTTCGGTGATGGTGACGGCAAAACAAAACAGCATAATTAATAACAGTCAGAACGTTGCGCAAATATTAGACAATGACGAAGTCAATGCTGGCAGCTTTACATTAAGCGCCGCTGATTCGCAAGTTAACGAAGATGTTGGGACTCTCGAACTGACCATAGATCGCACCGGTGGTTCTGATGGTGCAGTAGAAATTGGTATTGCTGTTGAAGGTGGCGGAGAAGATTTTGCTCAGCTTGACACCACCTCGGTAGTGTTTGCTGATGGTGAAGTCCAAAAGGCAGTGGTGGTAAGAGTACTGAACAATAATTCCACTGCTCAGACCACACAAAATTTCTCAGTGGTTATGACTACGCCTGAGACGGTTACCGCTTCAGTCGCAAGAGTTACTGTTACTGTACTCAATGACGATGAAGCTACACAAACATCAACTGCGGATTCTGGTGGTGGTGCATTCGGTTGGTTATCGCTGTTATTGGCTGGGTTAGTATTTAGAAAAAGGCAGTAACCTTGCTAAAGCCATTAAAAAGGTATCAAGTCTGACTCAGACATGGTGCCTTTTTTTCTATACGAGCTGCGCCATGAACTACCATACTTGCACGCTAATAAATGGAGTAGTTGGTTGCTGACTCGCTATTTTATGCAAATCATCATCACGCTCGCGTAGTGGAAACATGATATTGGTTGTCTGTATTTTTCAAATTTTCGACCTAGAATTAATCACTATCTATTGATTAATCATTCAAAGTTGCCATGCTACGGGCAAAATAATCTTATGTAGTAGTATAAATGGAAATTGTATGGCTTTTATTCGCCTTTGTGGGCGGCCTAAGTATGAAACAGTTGGGATTACCGCCACTGATTGGTTTTTTAGCTGCGGGCTTTTTACTGAATTACTTTGGCTTTGAAAGTTCAGACAACCTGCAGTCGCTGGCGGATTTAGGCATTACACTAATGCTTTTTACTATTGGCCTAAAACTCAATATTCGCGACCTATTAAAACCTGAAGTGTGGGTGACCAGCGCTCAACATATGCTAATTTGGGTGCTCTTGGTTACCGGGATCGTTTTTGCTTTAAGTTATCTCGGTCTGTCGTATTTCGCTGATATGACGCTTCAGCAGGCTGCGCTACTCGCCTTTGCATTAAGTTTCAGCAGCACAGTGTGTGTGGTCAAAATACTCGAAGAAAGTGGGGAGATGAAAACCCGACACGGTAAAATTGCCATTGGCGTGCTGGTCATGCAAGATATTTTCGCCGTACTCTTTTTAGTCTTTGCCGCGGGTAAAACGCCCACGTTGTGGGCGTTTGCTTTATTCGCCTTGTGGTTTGCGCGCCCTATATTGTATCGCATTATCAACAGTGCGGGTCACGGTGAGTTATTACCTTTAACGGGTTTTTTGTGTGCTTTGGGTGGTTATTACTTATTTGACTTAGTGGGTGTCAAAGGTGATCTAGGGGCATTAATTCTCGGTATGTTGATAGCACCCCATGTCAAAGCTGCTGAGCTAAGTAAATCCCTATTGAGCTTTAAAGATCTGTTTTTAGTTGGTTTCTTTTTGTCCATTGGATTGATTGCTTTACCTAACTTGGAAATGGCCATCATTGCCTTATTATTATGCCTACTAGTACCGCTCAAGTTTTTGTTATTTTTTGCCACTTTTGTGCAGTTCAAGTTACGCGCCCGTACCGCCTATTTGTCAGGTTTGGTGCTGAGTAATTTTAGTGAATTCGGTTTGATTGTGGCCGCGTTAGCCGTCAGTTCTGGTTGGCTAAGCCCTCAATGGTTGGTGATCGTCGCGTTGAGCGTGTCTTTTTCTTTTGTGTTTACCAGTTTGCGCTATAAAACAGCGCACAGTCAGTATTTGAAACTCAAAGATCTTCTGCGCCAATATGAAAGTAACGTTAGATTGAAAGAGGATATCTATCAACAACCAGATGGCGCAAGCGTGCTCTTGATAGGTATGGGTCGAGTCGGCCGAGGTGCTTTTGGCGCATTGTTGCCCTCATTGGGGGATGAATTGTGTGGGGTAGACGCCGATCCTCAACGTGTGCGGAAACTGCAAGAAGACGGTTTAAAAGTGATTGTCGGTGATGGTGAAGATGCCGATATGTGGGAAAATGTCGACACAACAAACGTGAAGTTAATATTGCTGGCATTACCGTCTATTGAAGATACGGCGCATATCACCCAGCAGCTTCGTGTTGCTCAGTATCAGGGCAAAATCGCCGCCATTGCCCGTTATGATGATGAAGTTGAAAAACTCACGGCCACAGGAACAGATTACGTTTTCAATATGTTTACGGAAGCCGGTGCGGGGTTAGCTGAAGAAAGCTTACGTATGCTCAGCGCAGAGGGTGAGTATGAGGCGGCAACGTCTCGACCTTGAGTTCGCTAGCCTTATGTTATGAGGGCAACCAACTTAGACACTTGCTATTACGTTATGGTTAAGTTTGAAATGTCGCTCTGTGATAGCCTTGAAATGACTAATAATCATATTAGCGCGACTGATTTGCCCTGCCGTTTTCTCAAAACATAGTCGCGCTAGCTTAAGGAACGATATGAAAATACTGTATTTAGTCGCTTGCATACTGTTTAGCGTACCTAGCTTTGCCAAAAGTGATGAACTTAAGATGTTGCAATACGATGCCACCTTGAGTGAAGTGACTTACCCCTTTAGTGTTGCTCACTTTGCGCTCCGGTCCCAAGGCCAGTCGTTAGACATGGCGTATATGTACTTACCCGCAACGTCAAACAAAGAAGTCGTTGTTTTACTGCACGGTAAGAACTTTAACGGAGCCTACTGGCAGTCTACAGCCGACTATTTACACCAGCAGGGTTACGGGGTGCTCATCCCAGATCAAATTGGTTTTGGTAAGTCATCGAAGCCAACGAACTATCAATATTCTTTTGCCGCTTTAGCCAGTCATACACATGCATTAATGGAATCTTTGGGCATAGAAAAAAGTATTATGGTAGGGCACTCAATGGGCGGAATGCTGGCAAGTCGCTTTGCGTTGATGTTTCCAGACAATACATCCCGCTTGGTTTTGGTTAATCCCATTGGTCTTGAGAACTATCTGTTATATACACAATATAAAGATGTGGACTTCTTTTATCAGCAAGAATTGAAAAAAAACGCCCAATCGATTCAGGCCTATCAACAGAAAAATTATTATGCCGGCCAGTGGAAGCAACAATATGCCCAACTGACCTATTTTTTAATCGGTCAAGTCCAAGGACCCGACAAAAACACCATAGCTCACGTGAACGCGTTAACCTACGACATGATCTTTACTCAGCCAGTCATTGAGGAATTTAATGCTCTGGGCGTACCTACAAGCTTGATTTTAGGCACCCGAGATAGAACTGGGCCAGGCCGTAACTGGCAAAAAGCCGATAATACCTACGAGCTGGGCCGATATGACTTGCTTGGAGAGCGTGCGGTAAAACGGCTTAAAAACGGAAAATTATATCAACTTGATGGTTTAGGGCACCTTCCGCAAATAGAAGATTTTTCACGTTTTAAAGTGGTTCTCGACCAGGCGTTAAATTAGCGCCATTTCATTGCTAGCAGCTAATCAATGGCTTGGGTGGCTTTCAATACTGACCTTATTTATGTGTTGATTTAACATTTTAGGTTATAGCGTCCATTCAAGCTTCATTTACTTACCAGTTTCCTCGTGACTAACGGTATTTTCACATCATCGATTCGTGAAAGTGCTCCACTGGCATTAACCTAACCCCCTTCTTTTCGCAATTTTGTAAAAACTTGTCGACAAAATGTTTCAAATTATTAGTTAGCTTGCTAAGTAAACTTCAACCCCTATAATACTTAGCATGCTAAGTAAATAAGCGCGTCTGTTATCCAATGCGAACGAATAGTGATTTGAGGTTCATATGTCAGATACGACAGGTCAATACAGAAAATTGAATAACCCAGCTTTGGGTTGGTTGTTAGGGCGAGTGTTTCGTTTATGGCGCAGTGCCATCTCGCAGTCGGTTAAACCGTTGGGAATGACCGAGGCACGGTGGGCGGTCATGATGAATTTGAAAACCTTAGGTGAGGGCACATCCCAACATACGTTGGCCAGTGAGCTGGGTATCGAAATGCCATCGCTAAATAGGACGGTCAATCAGCTGGTGGAACTTAATTTAGTGAAACGTCGGGAACACCCAAGTGATCGTCGTTGTAAGTGTTTATGGTTCACCCAAGCAGGTAACACACAGCTACAAGCGTTGGACGCTTATGTTGGGTCAGTACGTAGCGAGCTAACACAAGGCATTACAGATGAGGAGCTTGATGGGATGTTCAATGTCCTGAAAAAAATAGAAAGTAACGCCAGTGCTTTACTCAACAAGCCAATGGAAGGAGACAAATAATCATGGCGCCGGATCAAATGTTTAAACGTTGGGTGCATATCGCATTGGCGATATTTGCCTTGTCATTCATATACTTTCTAGTTGCGGATCTCTGGATGCCAGTAAGTACGCAGTCTCGAGTGTTACACCCAGTGGTGAACATATCTTCAAAAGTAAGCGGGCAAGTGGAAACCATTTATGTACAAAATAACCAAAATGTAGAAGCTGGCCAAGTGTTGTTTAGTTTAGACAAACGTCCCTATGAAATCGCGGTTGAAAAGGCGCAGCTGGCGATTGAAAGTGCAACCCAAAGTAACTTGCAATTAGACGCAGCGATTACGGCTGCAAAAGCGCAAGTCGTGGCTTCTAAAGCGGATGTGGACGAGTTAGCGCTTGAAGTTGATCGGGTAGACAGTCTCATTAAATCGAATACTGTGTCTCGTCAATTGTACGACCAAACTAAAGCCAACTATCAAGCTGCAAAGGCACAAGTCGAGGCTACCCAAGCTGATGTGATTAACTATCAGGCACAGCGGGGTAAAAGCGGTGGTGAAAACTTACTTCTTCGCCAAGCGCAAAATACCCTACAAAATGCCCAATTACAGTTGCAATACGCGGATGTGCGTTCCCAAGTAAAAGGCCAGATGAGCAACTTGCAATTACAGCCTGGTAACTACGCACAAGCTGGCTCTGCCGTGGCTGCCGTGGTAGTCGAGAAAGGGGATATTGTGGCCGACTTTAGAGAAAAGTCGTTGAGTCATGTGCAAATTGGTGATGATGCTTCAATTGTATTTGATGCGCATCCGGGGCAGGTCTTTCAAGGTCGGGTAGTCGCTATCGATGCTGGCGTGAAAGATGGTCAGCTCAGTGCTGATGGCTCGTTAGCGAATCCGGAAAACTCGGATCGCTGGGTACGTGATGCACAGTACATGCGTACGCACATTGTGCTAAAGGAAAATCAGTCGTTGCTAAAGACCTTGCCCTCTGGCGCTAGAGCGACGGTACAGCTTCATCCGGTGGGCGGTTTAGCCAGCTGGTTAGGTTCGCTGCAAGCGCAGGTTATCAGTGTTATTCACTACATTTACTAGGCCTAGCTGATGTTAAAACCTCAATTACGGCTGCCCTTTATCCGCAAGGGGAGTGTCAGCCGGCCAGCTCATCGTGCGTTAACGGCTAATGAAGTGCGCCAATGTTTGCGCGTCGCCTTTGGCGCGACGCTTGGCTTCACAATTAGTAAATTGATGGGCTGGAATTACGGGACCTTTTTTACGGTCTACCCTATGTTGCTCTTAGGTTTGGTGCCCATCCTAAATAGCCACATTATTCGCCAATTCCTTGCAAATGCGGCGTTGGTCACCGCGTTTGTTTTTGTGGTTCAAGGGATGTTTGGCGATCAACCCATTCCCATGACCATAGCTGTTGTTATGATATTCGCCTTCATGTTTCGTTGCATGTCTAACGGGGCAAACTTCTTATTTGGCGCCGTGGGTATGGTGGGATTATCAATGCAATTACACTTTGCTAGTTACAGCAGTGCATCGGTAAGTGATTTAGTCATGTCTAACGTGGCGGCAAGCATACTTACCATCTTGCTCGCGATGTTTATGCATTTTATTTTTCCTGACGTAGAGGCTAGGGCAAAGCCACCTGTGATCACTAAACCTGATAGCAATCGCCGCCATGAAGTTATCTTGGCGACCACAGTGGCCACATTGTCTTTTATCGTGTTTCAAGTTTTGGACTTACAAGACTCACTTTCAGCTCAGGTTTCATCCGTACTGATCCTATTTCCTTTGAATTGGTACGGAGCGGGACGCTCTGCGCTTAATCGCGCCATAGGCACACTTATCGGGTGTAATATTGGCTTAGCTTGGCAATTCGTATTGCTCGACCACAGCAGTATTCTATGGTTTGTCAGTATTGCTTTGTGGGTAAGCGTTATGTTGTTTGCTCGTTATCACATGCTAGAAGGCGGCGGGTCAGGTGCAGGCTTTGGTGCTATGACGACTATGGGGATTTTATTCGGTCAGTATTTATCACCCCAGCAGGATTTAGTGTACAACGCTCTGTACCGCTTTACCTCAGTTTCGGTATCTGTCGCGGCGACATTGACGGCCGTGTACTTAATGCATCGATTATTGAATCGGTTTGTAAGTACTCGCTTCGTTGTAGTGGGCTAATATTCTTAATGTGAAGCAGAATAAATAAAAAAGAGACCTTTAAGGTCTCTTTTTTATTTTACTCATCACACGGTGAATTTAAGCGTTAGCTTGCCTGAAACGTGCGATTAATGCATTGGTTGAGCTATCAAAAGACAAGGCCGTATCTGTGTTAACGATTTTATCTAACACCTGATTACCTAATTCTTTACCAAGCTCTACGCCCCATTGGTCAAATGAATTTACGCCCCATATCGCTCCTTGAACAAACACTTTATGTTCGTACATCGCGACCAGTGAACCTAGGGTTTTTGGATCCATTTGTTCAAACAACAAGGTGTTGCTTGGTTTGTTGCCCGGCATGGTTTTATGGGTGGCTAATTTAACCCGTTCCGCTTCATCTAAGCCCTTACCTTCAAGATCGGCGTAACACTCATCAAAGGTTTTGCCTTGCATCAATGCTTGAGTTTGACCAAAGCAGTTTGAAGCGAGCATCGCATGATGGGTATTGTCTTGATTGGGCACATTCAATGGCAGCATAAAGTCAGCAGGGATCAGCAAGGTACCCTGATGAATAAGCTGGTGGAATGAGTGTTGACCGTTAGTGCCTTCACTACCCCAAATAATAGGGCCTGTAGCATAATCAACCTGGGTAGTGTCACCAGAGATGTTTTTACCATTACTTTCCATATCGAGCTGTTGAACATAAGCGGGGAAACCACGTAAATAATGGTAATAAGGTAAAAGCACATGGCTTTGGGCACCAAAAAAATTGATGTACCACACACCTAATAAGGCGCTAAGCATAGGTAAGTTTTGCTCAGGGGGAGCCGTTTTAAAGTGCTCGTCCATGGCATAAGCGCCTTCAAGTAACTGGCGATAATTGTCGTAGCCCATGGTCAAAGCAATGGGTAAGCCTATGGCAGACCACAAGGAATAACGTCCGCCAACCCAATCCCACATGGGGAATATATTGTCTTCTGCCATACCGAAATCAGTGGCGGCTTTGATGTTCGACGACACCGCAATGAAGTGCTTAGCGATATCTTGCTGCGTACCGCCGGCTTGTAAGAACCAATCTTTAGCGGTTAAGGTATTTTGTAAGGTCTCTTGTGTCGTGAAGGACTTAGAAGACATTACCACTAAGGTTTCTTCATGATCTAGGTCTGCGAGTACGTCTTGAATGTGGCACGCATCAACGTTTGCAACAAAATGTACTGTCACCCCATCAAACCAATATGGTTTAAGGGCTTCAGACATGATTTTAGGACCTAAGAACGAACCACCAATACCTATGCTGACTATCTGTGTTAGGGCTTTACCTGTGTAGCCTTTACGCTCGCCACTGTGAATGCTAGCAACAAAGTCTTTGATTTTTTCTTGGCAGGCCAGTACTTCTGGCATCACATCTTGACCGTCAACATAAACAGGCTGGCCAGAAAAATTACGCAAAGCGGTGTGCAACACTGCACGTTGTTCGGTGTGATTAATAATATCGCCCTTGAACATAGCATCACGTTTTTGCGTGACTTGGCTTTCGCCGGCCAGTGAGAACAAAGCCTTCATTACATCATCAGTGATAAGATTCTTAGAGAAATCTAACTCGATACCGCAGGCAGTCTGCTGGTATTTTTTCGCACGAGACGAATCGCTCGCGAACCAGTCACGCATGTGTTGCTGTTTAACATCTTCAGCTAATGAAGCAAGCTTTTGCCAAGTAGGGGTGTTAGTCAACGCAGTCATGCAGGACTCCTTTGGGTTTAATAAAGAACATATAACGTAAAAAAAAGCGCCTAATCAGACGCGCTTTTCCTCTTGCCTGTATTACAGGTAGCTTTTTAACAGGGTTTCAAGTTTAACTTGGTCGGCTGCAAAGTTACGAATGCCTTCAGACAGTTTCTCAGTGGCCATTGCATCTTGGTTCATTTCCCAGCGGAACGCTGCTTCATCAAGAGGCTGACCAGGGGTTTTGGTTGCGCCGTTGTCTTTTAATTTAACGTCAAGAGGAGCCGTCGTATTCGATAACTCTTCTAATAATCCCGGACTGATCGTCAAACGGTCACAACCGGCAAGCTCGGTAATTTCACCGATATTACGGAAGCTTGCGCCCATAACCACGGTTTTGTAACCATGCTCTTTATAGTAGTTGTAAATTTTCGTCACTGACTGAACGCCAGGATCTTCACTTGCTGCGTATTCGCTTGTACCGGTTTTTGCTTTGTACCAATCAAGAATACGACCAACAAAAGGTGAAATCAGATATGCGCCAGCTTCAGCACAAGCCTGGGCTTGGGCAAAACTGAACAAGAGTGTTAGGTTACAGTTGATGCCTTCTTTTTCTAGATGCTCGGCGGCTTTAATACCTTCCCAAGTTGACGCCAATTTGATCAGAATACGACTTTTGTCGATACCTGCATCTTTATATAAGGCAATAAGCTTGTGAGCTTTTTCGATGCTGCTTTGGCTATCAAAGGACAAACGAGCGTCTACTTCAGTAGAGATACGACCCGGAACGATATTAACGATGTCAGTACCTATGGTGACGGACAACTTGTCGCCTGCATCAATGATTTGCTGCTGAGCATCATTCGATTGTTCTTTAGCCCAAGCGACGGCGCTTTCAAGATGCGAGCGGTATTGCTCCATTTCCGCTGCTTTTAGTAACAATGAAGGATTGGTAGTGGCATCAACAGGTTGATACTTCTTAATCGCTTCTATATCGCCGGTATCGGCAACCACTGTGGTGATATCGCGTAACGCTTGTAACTGATTGGACATGCTAACCTCGAATTCATTATGTTGTAAAATTACAACATTTTTATCAACAAATGTATATGTTCTCAGACTATTATTGGGGGGTGATCACACCACAATCAATGCTGTCGTTGAATTATATATTCAAGACTGCCTTGGCATAATAACTGAGATCAGGTGTATACAAACAGGTAGCATAGGATATAACTCTTGACCTGCATACGCGAGTAAAAGACCCACAATGGCAGCAAAAATAACGCTAATACAAGAAGACATAAACCAACTACAGGTCGATAGCATAGTCGTTTGTAGCTACTTAAGTAGCTCAAAAGGCCATGATGAGAATAGGCAAAGTGTTGATGGTGTGTCGATAAGCATAGCCGAAACGATCGCCAGTGATCCCTGGTTGGCAGAGGTGGTGATCCAGCTAAATATAAGCCATGTTACTGATTCTGCTAAAGATACTTCAGCTCAAATTCACTCAAGTTATTGCCAAGCGCTGCACTGCGCCGATGGGGCAGGTATTCGTAGTATTGCCTTTAGGGTGATGGGCAATCATGAGAGTACAGGTCCCTGCATGCTCTCTGCCGCACACCTTTGTCAGCTCGCGATCAGTGCTGTCAGCGAGGCGTCCATTCAATATGATAATCTGCGTAAAATCATTATTTGCGCGCAAAGTGATGCGCAATATGCTTGCCTTGTCGACGCCCTACAGAGTGAACAGCTACATTGAGCTATTTCGTTGGGCTTGAATCGTATTGTGATATTGATATTTGCGGTCTGTCGTAGCCCTTAGCCATACCCTATGCATCAATGATTAAATTTTATGATTAAGCTTATCTATTTTAATCGTTTGAGCAAAGCCGTCGTATTGGTATCATAAACGTAATTGATTAAGTGAAAGGAACTGACATGTTACTTGTAGTATCACCCGCAAAAAATCTCGATTTTGAAAAAGTTGAAAGTACGCTGGCATCAACTCAACCTGAGTTACTGGAGCACAGTCAGCAGTTAATCGCTCGCAGCCGCAAACTGAGCCCTGCGCAAATCGGCTCGTTAATGAAAATCAGTGATAAATTGTCAGGCTTAAATGCAGATCGCTTTGCTGCATGGCATGCGCCCTTTACCGACGATAACGCCAAACAGGCTATTTTGGCCTTTAACGGAGATGTATATACGGGTTTAGATGCGACGAGTTTTTCTGATAACGACTTCTCATATGCGCAAAAACATATGCGTATATTATCGGGTTTATACGGTTTATTAAAACCATTGGATTTGATGCAGGCGTACCGCTTGGAAATGGGCACCAAGCTAGACACAGAGCGTGGCACTAATTTGTATCAGTTCTGGGGTGACATCATCACGGAAAAGCTCAATCAAGCGCTGGCCGAGCAAGGTGACAATGTATTGGTTAACCTTGCGTCTACGGAATACTTTAGCGCCGTTAAACCTAAGGTGCTAAACGGTGACATTATCGAGCCGGTCTTCAAAGATTTTAAAAATGGTCAGTACAAAATCATTAGCTTTTACGCCAAGAAAGCGCGCGGCTTAATGGCTAGATATATCATTCAAAACCAAGTGAGTGACGTGACACAACTGCGAGCATTTGACACCGCAGGCTACCGCTTTAGCGAAGCGCAAAGTGTTGGCAATAAATTCGTCTTTTTACGGGATGAGCAGTAGTGTCATCATCGCTACGTCCCAGTGGTTTGGTTCACTGACAGCGATTGTTTTAGCTAATGATCGCTGGCTAATTATTCTGATCTTTTATGGGATTTCCCTGCGCAGATTTTCAAACAGTGAAGGCTCCCATGGGCGCATGGCCATCAATAGCCCGAAGTGCTGTCGCTTCCCCAGTGGCAGGCTTGCATCTTCTTGATTTAATATAGCGGCCTCTTTTGTTAACTGATTGAGCTTGCGCTGAATAATGTCTACCGAGGTTTGTGAATACCGTCCTCTGAGATAGAACCTAAATGTCCATGGTTCTTCTTTTTTTGGCGCCATAAACTTGACCATGACTTCACGCTCCATGAACCGCTCAAGCGGCCCTCCGGGGATCCATCTAAAATCTTGAGCAATCAGTGATTTGTAGTGATTATTGGGCAGTAAGTCGATTATTTTTATGCGGTCCAACTTAGCTAATAGCTGAACGCACTCATGATTATCAATATCGTAGTATTGAATGATTTCATCAAACGTCCACGCATCGCGCACACAAACAGCCACAAGTAATAATTTGGTGTTGCCTAGCAACTCGTTTTCTTGCTCTTCGGTGAGTTGAGTAAGCTGCTGGGTTTGCTTTTGGGCGATGATAAACAGATCAGACAAACTCATTTGCAGAATGTCACAAATTTGCTCTAAACGGTCGAGTGCGAAGCTATTGGTCGAGAATATTCGCTTGACGTTGGCTTCGCTCATATTGAGCTTTTCAGCAATGTCTTTGTAGGTGATCTGATGTTGACGTAGCAATTGCTTTAAGGTGCTGCTGATTTGATTGATCTGGCTCATAAATCCCTTTGGTATCGTATTCATATACTTTTGGTCGCACTTGAGTATACATAAATGGTTAATGTTTACACAGGTAATACCAGCACATAGTCTGTATCTCGTTCCTTGGCGATGTCATATCAAGAGAACATAAACGTTATCAAGCATAATAAAAACCAAAAAGGATTACCGATGAACCTTATCAACACGTTAGTTGCTATTACGCTTACATTTTCAGTGACTGGGTTGCACGCTCAAGGTTCGGTTCACCATAGCGCTCAGGCGAGCAAGCATTCAGCATTAGCTTTAACCGAAGGTGTTGCATCAACCGCTAAGGTGGCCAGTGTGGTTGTTGCTGCCCCTTTGATCGTCGCTGGTGGCGTAAGCTTAGTCACTGGCAGTGCCATCGCCGAGTCAGCTGGTGGCGTCAAACACAGTCATGCAAGTAAACCAGCCAATGTCGCGCCTTTAGTCATAAGTGAAACAACGGTCACGGTGGATCCTGCGCCGAATCAAGTGGTTTTAATTCAAAGCACTACACACATGAAGAATCCGCAAATTAAGAACCAAAATACTAATAAACAAGGTCAGTAATCATGACTATGCCTTTTAAGCAGCTGTTCACAGCAGCCGTACTTGCTTTAACGGTAGCCTTTACCGCGACAGCAGGTAGTCAAGCTAAGCAAACCACTACCCATGAACCTGATAAAATAATTAACTTTGCTAAGAATGTTGAGAAGTATGCCGCAGGGCAGGGAGCAAGAGCGTTTATTATTGCCAGAGTAGGCCGACCGCAAAAAAACTTGCCAAGGGGGATTCGTTTCACGCATACCGCGGTGGCTCTGTACTCTGACATCACCCTAGACGACGGTGAATTAGTCAAGGGCTACGCTATTTATAACCTTTACCAGAAGGCCGAGCAACTCGACAAAAGTCAGTTAATCACAGACTACCCAG
The DNA here is from genome assembly GCF_000315055.1 of Paraglaciecola polaris LMG 21857. Taxonomy (GTDB): domain Bacteria; phylum Pseudomonadota; class Gammaproteobacteria; order Enterobacterales; family Alteromonadaceae; genus Paraglaciecola; species Paraglaciecola polaris. The sequence goes on from NZ_BAER01000109.1 coordinate 14,274, forward strand.
CGGACTTCTTTTGGGGGGCAGATCAGTTAACAGCTGGTGTGATTATTCCTACCCAGGAAATACAAGCACGTTTAATAGACATCATCACGACAGGCAAAAATCAGCAGTTACATAACAACCACTACTCGGTGATTGCTAACCCGATGAATGCCCAGTTGCAAAACTGTACGGAGCATACATTAGACATGCTAAATGCAGCCATCTATCAGACGACTGATATAGCAAAGTTAAAAGCCAATACCCAAGCGTATTTTATACCGCAGCGCGTACACATGAGTCGCTTTAAATTGCTGTTTGGCTCGATGCTGCAAGATGATGTCACCACCAAAGATCATGCAGGTAAAGTGGCAACTGTCACCTTTACATCAATTGCTCAGTATTTAGCAAAATACGACTTAGCCAGTCAAAGCGTGATTTTAGGCCGTAACGGGCAAGTACTTGAAGCGATGACAGATATGACGTTTCAATCGATTCGCGCACCAATAAAGAGTTAACAGGATGATATAGCCAGCAGGGTATCGTAAAAATATACTTTTGGTGTAGTTATGCTCAACAAAAAGCAAGAGGGTTTATTTACTCTATTCCAAAGGGCATATTAGCACCACCCCAGCAAGACGCGGGTTTAATT
>NZ_BAER01000108.1 GCF_000315055.1 Paraglaciecola polaris LMG 21857
CTGTTATGTCAGCTAATAATACTGTCATTAGATCTTAAATTTAAGGTGATTGGTATAAGTTGCTTGTTTTTTATACTGTGATTGTAAATATTTCTCTGTTGTAATGTCCGCTCCTTTAATTTTAGATTATCTTTGCTGCATCATAATCGGCATAATCGGCATTAGCGGTAATCGTTGTTGATTAAGTCACTAAAGTTTGAATTGATGCCCTTAACTATCTGTTTAATATACTCATTAATTTTCATTACAATTATTCTGATCGGAGCGTACATGATGGGCTACACTGGATATTCGTTAAGTTTTATTACTAAAGATTAATTGTTGATGAAAAAAATATTTGTGCCAATGAAATATTCTTAAACAAGCCTAGGTCTATACATTCGTGAACAACATTAATATTCTAAAAATCAATTAAGGTGTCAGATATGAAACAAATTAAACAGACTACTATCGCAACCGCAATCGGCGCTGTTGTACTTGGCTCTTTGGCTTCTATGAGTTTTCAAGCTAATGCAGCGCCTTTCGGTATGCAGACTCTAGAGTCTGGTTATATGCAAGAAGCCGCAGAAGGTAAATGTGGTGAAGGTAAATGCGGTGGCGATAAAGCCGAAAAAATGACGAAAGAAGGTAAGTGTGGTGGCGAT
>NZ_BAER01000107.1 GCF_000315055.1 Paraglaciecola polaris LMG 21857
TACATTTACAGGTATATTAATTTAGTGGTAGTTTAGTATGTGCATGAAGCTTCAATATCAGTTTAAATAGACTAATAAGGTAACGCGTCATTTTTGTATTTAAACACTAAATTTCTTACTCTGAGTAGGTAGGGTCATTAAACGTGAGCATAAACTCCACTGGCAATGTGATTTTAAAATATATGTTGTTCGTTATCATGTTCGCTTTTAGCCATACTGTTTTAGCTTGTGTAGATTCGGAAAAAACTGATATAACAAACACAACTCAACTAGAGCAGACATTCCACAACGATAGTCATCAATTAAATCGAAATCATGAAGATTGTGATAATGAATGCTGTAACGGTTTTTGTGATTGTAAAGCTAGCTCTAGCCCATCACATTTTTTGACAGATTCAAGCAGTAGCAACTCAGTTTCCACCTCGACTTATCTAAACGAAATGTTAAAAAACAACCTTGGAATGCTATTAGTCCGATCAGTTTTTCGTCCCCCAAAAGACAGGTAATTAAGGGTCCCCTTTCCTTTCTAAAAAATTGTCAACCCGTATAGAAACCGGTAGTAAAAATGCGGTACACCGTCAATAAATAATTAAGACACCGAAGTGAGGTTCTATATGTCAATTAGCAACCAGTTTAATAGACGAAAATTTTTACAACGCGCAGCAGGTACAACTGGTAGCCTAGCGTTATTAAGTCACATGCCTGTAGCTTGGGCAAGGCCAGAAGGATATACCAATTCAAATGACAAAATATCTACTCTTGGAGATAATTTTGGTGACAGCATAGTAAATGGCGATGTGATTGATTTACATATACGTAAAGAAGTGAAAGCTATCGCAGGAGGCACGTCGAACCCAATAACAATCAACGGTAGTTCCCCTGGCCCTCTCGTGCGTCTCAAGGAAGGCCAACGAGTTATTATTAACGTGACCAATCATCTTCCAAGCAGCTCATCCATTCATTGGCATGGAATTATTTTGCCTTTCAATATGGATGGAGTACCGGGTGTTGCGTTTCCTGGCATTGCACCAAATAGTACATTTAAATACGAATTCGATGTTAAGCAAAATGGCACCTATTGGTATCACAGTCACTCTGGTCTTCAAGAGCAGTCCGGACATCTAGGACCGATCATCATCGACCCCGCTGATGGAGATATTGGTGCTGATCGTGAGCACGTTATTCTTCTTAGCGATTGGACGTTCGAAGATCCGCACACTGTTTTTCGAAACCTTAAAGTCGCAGAAGGTTATTACAATTATCAACAACGAACCATAGACGACACCATTGAAGATATAAAAAGACAAGGTTTGATAAATACAATCAAAGAACGATCGATGTGGTCGAAAATGCGGATGAGTCCCAGAGATATTCTCGACGTGACGGGGTCAACCTATACCTACTTGATGAATGGAAGAGACGCATCTACGAATTGGACTGCACTTTATAAACCAAATGAAAGTGTCAGACTACGATTGATTAATGGCTCTGCAATGACGTATTTTGATTTTCGTATCCCAGGTTTAGAAATGACCGTAGTGGCTGCTGACGGTCAACCAGTTAAACCTATCGTTGTTGATGAAATCAGAATCGCCGTCGCTGAAACTTACGACGTCATCATCAAGCCAAAGTCTAATTCGTCCTACACACTATACGCCGAAAGTATGGACAGAAGTGGTTATGTGCGGGGAACGTTGGCGACAGAATTAGGGAAAGAAGCGAATATCCCTGAATTACGTAAAATGCCTGAGCGTGGAATGGCTGCTATGGGTATGGGGGATATGACATCGAAAGACAGTATGAGCAACATGTCGTCATTGGGCGGAATGAACATGGGTGCCGATTCGTCCATGAAAGGAATGCAAAATAATGCAAATACGAACATGGAAATGCCGCATGCGGGACATAATTCCGGCACACAGAAAAGTATGGCTCCCGAAATCTTACCTATAGATAAAATATCAATAAAACATGATGAGGATGGTCACGGTGTTGGTGCGACTATGATTGCAAAAAATCCTACAAGTCGCCTCGATGAACCCGGTCTGGGTTTGGAAGATGTAGACCACAGAGTGTTATTTTACAGTGACCTAATTGGCGCAATGGAGTGGCCTGATAGCCGAAAACCGACACAAACAGTAGAACTTCACCTGACAGGGAATATGGAGCGATACATGTGGTCCTTTGATGGCGTAAAATTCAGTGAAGTAGACGGACCTGTTCACTTTAAATACGGTGAGCGGATCCGACTTATCTTAGTTAATGACTCTATGATGGATCATCCGATTCACTTACATGGAATGTGGATGGAGCTGGAAAATGGCAATTACCCTCCCCCCAGAAAGCACACAATCAGCCTTAAACCGAGTGAGAAGGTTTCTCTTCTTATTAGTGCAGATGCACCTGGAAACTGGGCATTTCATTGTCACCTCTTGTACCACATGGACGCTGGCATGTTCAGAGTGGTTTCAGTTTCTTAGGAGTACAGAGTGAAAAATTTAATCATTGCAATATGTTCGTTAGGTTTTTTAGGCTCACCTGCTAATGCCCAAGAAAGACCAAGTAATTGGCCTGAGCCTATCAAAGAATCTTATACTGGGATCATTCTTTTTGATCGTTTCGAACTTGCTCGAAATAACCAAGAGGAAAATATCGCTGTTTGGGACATGGTTGGTTGGTACGGTGGCGATATATATCGTGTTTACGTAAAAAGTGAGGGCGAGAATAAACAAGATGACGGCGAGCCAACGAACCTTGAAAGAGCCGAGGTATTAGCTAGTAAACTCATTGCCCCCTATTGGGAAATCCAAGGTGGCGTTGGTACTAGAGGAACGGTTTCAAGTGACTCGAAGATGGAGAATTATGTTGTTGTCAGCCTTTATGGTTTGGCTCCGTACCAGTTTGAAATTGATAGCTCTGTTGCTCTCAACGAGGAAGGTGATGTCAGCTTTGCAGTAGAGGCTGAATACGAAATAAGGGTGACACAAACTTCCTACTTTCAGCCTAGACTAAGTTTATCCGCTTCCTTATCCGAGTCGGAGCGATTTAACCGTCCTTCTGGACTCAATTCGTTGAGATTGGGATTGAGGTATAGATATGAATTTTCCCGTGAGTTCGCCCCTTACGTAGGAGTCTACTGGAACAGAATGTTAGGCAATAGTGCAGATAAAACCCGGCTTGAGGGTAACTCTGCCAGTGAAACCGGTATTGTGGTAGGTGCACGATTCTGGTTCTAATTAAGGCAACGGTCGGGCAAAGACAGTGGAGGTGTTTGCCCAGTTAATGATTGCACAATTTACCAATGACTCATCCTAATCAGAGAGTATACGAATACGAGGGATGTGCAATATGCCCGCCAAGTTAAGGTGTAATATTTACATTAAAAATCCCACCTATTGAAAACGTTACCATTCCTAGCAGCCCCTCATCTTACTCACCCTCAAACTTGAGGATACTTATCGGTACTGTGGGGCACCAATAGTGCAGGCATTAGCTTCCCCCACGTTAGGCATTATTTTTGCTTTATTTGCTTTAACTGAAACTGAAACTGAATCAAAAATTATTATCTCAAATCGCAAGCCGAGGAAATATTTATGTTTATACAAACCATTAAGACCTCTGGATTAGCACATCTCTCTTATTTTGTAGCTTCTGGAAACAAGGCGGTGGTCATCGACCCGCGTCGAGATATCGATATATATCTTGATATTGCGAAAGAAAATGAATGTGACATTACTCATATTATCGAAACACACCGTAATGAAGACTTAATCAGTGGGGCACCGATACTTTCTGAGTTCGTCAACGCCGAGGTACTTCATGGGCCAAATGCCGATGGTGAGGTTTTATACGCAACTACGGTCAAAGAAGGACATCAGGTTCGCATCGGTAACTTGACCTTGGAAGTAATTGAAACGCCGGGGCATACCAAGGATAGTATTTGCATTTTAGTGTTTGATAATGATTTTGACCAAGGACCAGTGGGTATTTTTACTGGGGATACCCTTTTCGTGGGGGATGTGGGGCGTACGGATTTTTATCCAGAAGAAAGTGAGCATGTAGCTGGTTTGCTTTACGACAGCCTGCAAAAGATTAAAGCAAAAGCTGCTGCGTCAATTATATACCCAGCCCATGGTGCTGGCTCAGTTTGTGGTGATGGCATGGCCGAACGTGAATTTTCAACCGTTCAGCACGAAATTATGAATAATCCGCTAATGGGTATTAATGAACGAGAGGAATTTATACAACAAAAAATCACTGAACATCATTACCAGCCTCCATATTTTTCCGACATGGAGCGACTTAATATGCAAGGTGCGCCAGCCTATGCAACTTTTCAGATGACTTCGTCGGTACAAGTCGAACAACTTGAGAACATGCGCCAACAAGGTTACGTATTAATTGATGTCCGACCCATCGAGTCATACCTAGGTGCGCATATTCCCAACAGTTGCTGTCTACCAATTGATATGATTACTGCCTATGCAGGATGGTTATTCTCTCTTAATGATAAACTCGTCATCATTGCTGACGACCAAAATATGGCACGTTATGCCGCACTGCATTTTGCTCGCATTGGATTTGATAATATTGAGCACTACTTTTCCACTAATATGGCTATGGTTGCAGCGAAAGGAAGCTGTTTTTCCACGATTGATGCAGTCAATGCTGAACAAGTTAAACAGCTACTAAAGGATGATTGGCACTTATTGGATGTTAGGAAAATAACTGAGTATGAACCCATCCATATTGAGGGCAGTGAGCATATTTTTTTGGGGCACTTAGCTGATAAAATTAGTGCGCTATCGCCGGACGATAAGTTTATTACCATGTGTGCAAGTGGTATTCGGGCTACCGTAGCCGCAGCGTACTTACAAGCAAAAGGCTACAACAATGTTAAGGTATTCCTCGGTTCTATAGGGGCTTGGCAGTCTAAAAACTATCCTGTCATAAAACCCAATTAAACCGACTATGCCACGTATATGGAAGAATATCTTGAACAAACATTATTTGGGTAATATTTCTATTTATTGATGTGTGGCTATGAAGGGATATAGTCTATCTAATTACTGAGCCACTTTATCGTGAGCAAACTAGCAGCTAGTATATATTCCTTCAATATGACTAATTTTGGAGCCTCACAGAGTAATTGACCACACGTTATATCACGACTTTTCTTAGATAGCGGTCAGTCAAAGAATTTAGGTTGGATTCGAAATTGCAGCCAAAAACAAGCATATACTACTTCGTGTATTCAAAAGTTAAAACGAAAAAATAACGGACATGAACTAATCTCAAAAATGACCAGAAGATAGTTAAGTCCTCCGGCTCATTAAGTTTAAAAATTGTTTTTGTGGGTAACATCCATCACCTGCCCATTATTGGCGATCTGGAAGTAGATCGTACTTTCTGTTTCAGTGTTGTTGGCGCTGACAATATAAAAGCTGTCTTCAACACTAACGACTGACATATCTGATGAAGTCAGCAGCTTCCACGATGCACCTAGCTTCCCCACTTCAAAACCAAACTCCTTGAATGTCATTTGTGGCAACGACTTGCTAACAATGTTTATAGCAGCCTGACCGCTAATAACACCATGATCACTATGTGCTGCAACATTGCTACAGAATATGGTGCTACACAGTGCTAATACAGATAGTAGTCTTTTCATTTTTTTCTCCAATTATGGTTACTTTTATTATTGTTTAAGGCCGATCACTTCATACTGGCCTTTTACCATGAGCTGCACAGCGATAGGTTTGTCCGATTTATTTTTCCAATACCAACCATGAGACCCAGCAAAAGGAGCGGTAAAGCTACCTTTCATCCCGCTTAAGGTGGCAATGGCGTAGCTTTCAAAATACCCCGTGGTGTCCCCTTGTGGTTCTCCGTGTAAATCAAAATACAAAGAAGGGCCATCTGTCAGCCATTCGTAGGTCATTTTGTCGTATTGTTGCAGGTTAAATTTATACTCTACCCCTTGTCCGGCAGGTACAATAACCTCGATAACCTGATATTCATCTGACCCTGCTTGGGCTGATTCATTTGGCGTTTCCGTTGCAGAAGCCGCCGCAAGTACCGTCAAGCCTAATTCCTGACCAATGCCTGTGGGGTCGATGTTGTACTCGGCAGGTAAAATGAAGGTAATCAAAGCGACTATAGCCACAAGGGTGGCCGATGCGCTGGCTTTTAATAGCGTTTTAGTACTTACTGTGTGTTGCATATTCTTCTCGTTCTAATTAGTTAATGGCAAAACCGGTGAGCTGGTAACCCATGAGCATGAGTCCGCCACTCATCAATAACGTATTGGTTAAAGTGGCGAATCGTTGGAAAGACGGCAGCTTGCGCCAAGCATTGATGGCAATGAGAACAAATACCAATGCGGCAAACTGCCCTAGCTCCACACCCAGATTAAACGCGAGCAAGTTAATGATCAGCCCATCTTCTGGCAACTGAAACTCCTGTAATTTCGTCGCCAGACCAAAACCGTGGAACAGTCCGAAAATCAACACGGCCAATTTGGTATTCGGTTGCCAGTTAAAACAGCGTTTAAAGCCGCCCAGGTTATCAAAACCCTTGTACACCACCGATAGACCAATGATGGCATCAATCAGATAAGCGTTGACTTGAATATCGCTCAGTACGCCTAATAATAAGGTCACACTGTGACCTAGTGTGAACATGCTGACATACAGCAGTACGTCGCGGCTTTTGTACAGGAAGAAAATCACGCCCACCAGAAACAACAGATGGTCATAGCCGGTGATCATGTGCTTAGCACCGATATATAAAAAGGGCACAATTTGCACGCCAGTATTGCGCTCTAAAAAAGCGCGAGTGCTATCATCGACGCCGTGGGCAAATGCGTCCAGGCTCAGTGCCATTAGACACAGGAAGATCACAACAAGGCTATATTTCAGTAGATTAGTTGCCATTGGCAGACTCCACCATCTCAGACTCGGTCAAGATTGACTCCTTTTCTTTATGTAAAATGCGATACAACGCAGGTATAACAAACAGTGTTAACAAGGTCGATGAGATAATCCCCCCAATGACCACTGTTGCCAGCGGACGCTGCACCTCAGACCCGATACCGGTATTAAGTGCCATCGGCACAAATCCCAGGGCGGCAACCAAAGCCGTGGTCAATACCGGGCGAAGACGGGTTAAAGCCCCCTCAAAAATGGCTTCATCCAGCGAGACATTGTCTTTACGAAGTTCGCGAATGAAGGATACCATTACCAGTCCGTTCAAAATGGCAATGCCCGATAGCGCAATAAAGCCTACCGCAGCCGAAATGGAAAACGGAATATCCCGCAACAGCAATGCAGCAATGCCTCCCGTTAATGCCAAGGGCACGCCGGCAAATATGATCATGGCATCCTTAAATGAACTAAGTGCCAATATGAGTAAACCAATGATCATCAGCAGAGTAATTGGCACAACCACACTGAGTCGCTGGGAAGCCGATTGCAACTTTTGATAAGTACCACCGTACTCAACCCAATTCCCAGCGGGAATGTCGACATTGTTGCCAATGGCTTGCTGAATATCCGCCACAAAACTACCTAAATCACGTCCTCTGACGTTAGCAGTAACCACTATGCGACGTTTCCCGTTTTCGCGATTTATTTGATTGGCTCCGTCTACCAAATTCAGCGTTGCCAGTTCTTGCAGTGGCACAGCGTGGCCGTCAGGTAATTGAATAGGTAAATAGGCAAGCCCATCTATGTCTGTGCGTAATTCTTCAGCAAGACGCACCACAATATCGGAACGGATATCCCCTTGATAAAACTTACCTGCCACAGTACCTCCCATTGCAGTACTCAGTTGCGACTGCACTGCTGCCTTGCTAATGCCATACTGCGCCAGCTTTTCAAGCTTGGGTTCAATACTCAGCATGGGTAGTCCGGTAGTGCGCTCCACCTGCAAATCGGCAATACCTGCGACATTACTGATAGCCGATTCAATCTCCCCACCGATCAAAGCCAAGGTGTCAAAATCATCGCCAAATACCTTAATGGCCAACTCTGCTCGAACCCCCGCAAGAATTTCATTAAAACGCATTTGGATAGGTTGCAGGAATTCATAGCGATTACCCGGAACTGGGGCAACCATAGCGGCTAATTCTTCAACCACCTGTTCCTTAGACTTGTTAGGATCAGGCCACTGGTCGCGAGGTTTCAGGATAATAAAGTTATCTGCCACGCTGGGCGGTACGGCATCTGTTGCCACATCTGCGGTGCCTATTTTGGCAAAAACCCGTTCAACTTCCGGCATTTGTTTGATTTTTTCTTCTAGTACCTCTTGCAACGCTATAGCCTGACTTAGGGATGTACCAGGAATTCGTAAAGCATGCATGGCAATGTCACCTTCATCCAGATCCGGTGCAAACTCGCTACCTAAGCGTGTAGCTTGATAACCAAACAAGATAACCAGTAAGCTCGCGGCTATCACTACTAACCATCTGCCTTTCAATACCCAAGCAAGGGCTGGACGATAAACGGCTGTTGCACCGCGAATGATAGGATTGCGTTTTTCTTTTACCGGTTTTTTAAACAGCAGTGCAATCATGGCTGGAACAAAGGTAATGGACAGAAACATGGCGCTCAGTAGTGCGATGACGACCGTTATTGCCATAGGATGAAACATTTTACCCTCAACACCTTCGAGGGCAAAAATGGGCAGATACACAGCGGTTATAATTAACACGCCAAAAAGCGCTGGCCGAATGACCTCTCGTGTTGCCTCAAATACCAACTCCATCCTCTCTTTCAGAGCTAAAGTTTGATTAGCAGAGCCAGCCTGACTCAGGCGGCGCATACAGTTCTCAACAATGATGATGGCACCATCAACCAGCAGACCAAAGTCCAGTGCCCCCAAGCTCATCAGATTAGCGCTAACATTACTTTGCACCATACCGGTAATGGTCATAAGCATGGCGAAAGGGATGACCAGCGCAGTAAGGAACGCAGCCCTAAAACTGCCCAGCAGCAAAAACAAAACAACAATAACCAATAACGCCCCTTCGAGCAGATTGGTTGTGACAGTTTGTAACGTTTTATCAACCAGTTTGGTGCGATCATACACAGCCGTTGCAACAATTCCCTCAGGTAAGCTGGCATTGATTTCTATGAGTCTTTCACCCACAGCATTTGCAACAGTTCGGCTATTTTCACCTATGAGCATGAATACTGTGCTCATAACGACTTCTCGACCATTTTGTGTCGCTGCACCGTTTCTAAGGCCCTTACCATTGCTGATATCAGCAACGTCTTTAATGCGTATCGAAGCACTGTTTATGCTACGCAAAGGGATTTGACCAAGTGCCTGCAAATCTTCTATCTGGCCAGGCATTCTTAACAGCCATTGAGCACCGTTTTGCTCTACAAAACCTGCTCCTTGGTTGTTGTTATTTTGTTCAATCGCCGAGATAACATCCGCTGGTGTCAGCCCGTAAGCCAACAATTTGCCAGGCTTAAAGCCGACCAATATTTCACGCTCATACCCGCCGATAGGGTTGACTTCAACCACACCGGGTACGCGCATCAATTGTGGGCGAATGGTCCAGTCGTGAACGGTACGTAAATCCATCGGTGTGACTGGCGACCCATCTTCGTTGGTTGCCCCTGGTTCAGCATCCACAGTAAACATAAAAATCTCGCCCAACCCCGTTGCTATGGGCCCAAGCTGCGGCTCTAATCCTGAGGGTAGTTCGGCGCGGGCAGCAGACAAGCGTTCATTGACCAGCTGGCGGGCAAAATACACATCGGTATCATCATCAAAAATGGCAATAACTTGTGACAGGCCATAACGGGACACCGAGCGCGTGTACGTGAGACCCGGTAACCCGGCTAAGGCGTTCTCTAACGGGTAAGTCACTCGTTGCTCTACTTCCAAGGGTGTAGAACTAGGGGCTTCGGTGTTTATCATTACCTGCACATTGGTAATATCCGGTACTGCGTCTATAGGCAGATTGGTGAAATTCCATATCCCCAGTCCTGCAAAACCCAATACCATTACAAAAATGAGCAGGTTGCGTTTTATCGAAAAACGTAGAATCGATTCTAACATTACGTGCTCCTAGTGGTCGTGGGATGCGCCAGACTTTTCAATGTCGGCTTTAAGAATGTAACTATTTTCGCTCACGTACTCGGTGCCAGGCTCCAGCCCACCTAAGACTTCTACCCACACTTTATCCTGACGGCCTAATTCCAGCATCCGTACTTCGTATTGCTTATCTACCTTGGCGTACACTACGGTAAAATCCCGAAAGGCTTGTAAGCCGGCACGCTTGACTGCTAAGGGCACATTAATGGTAGCGAATTCAATTTCCGCCTTAACAAAACTGCCGGTGGATAACTGTCTTTTTTCATTATCAACATACACCCAGACCAATCTGGCTTGATCATCACGCACCGAAGGTTCGATATAGGCGACATTGCCAGTAAATTCTCTGGCATACCCATCAATGCTCAAGGCAACCGGTGTTCCTACTGCTACTTTTGCGTAATCATTGGGATAGACTGCCAATTGTGCAATGTAGGTAGAGGTGTTGCTAATCGTTAGCAACGTTCGCCCAGCCGTTTGCTCACCGGCACCCGCTTTTTGTGCAGTGATGATGCCCTCCACTGGTGCTGTGATCTGAAAAGATTTCAAACTCTCATTACTTTCGACGGTTAACAATAACTGCCCCTTTTTGACGTTATCGCCTTGCTTGACATGCAGTTGTTTGATTTCTCCATCAAACCTCGCCGCAACGATGCGATTTGCACCTGGTGGCAGCATTAACCTGCCATAAACAGGGAACGTTTGGTGAAGCGTGACATGACTGGCGACTTCAGTTTTAATCTCCATCGCATCGGCAACTGCCTGCTCAATGGTGGTACGTCCTTCAAAGTTGTTGTATTTCCAGTGGTGAGTTTTACCCTGATGTTTAGCGGTAATCGTTACCACAAAGGAATGCGGCTCGTAAATCACCATATCACCGCGCAGAAATCCGTCTTGCTGATTAAATTGGATGTCATCCACAACGCCTCCAAGACGGGTGAGCTTGATATTAAGCTCAACTTTATCTGGTGATATCGGTTGTCCTTTATCCATTACCCATACACGAAACTCAGGCGGCACGCCGGTTTCAAAGATAGCCAGTTCTATGGCAAACTCACCGTCGCGCAAAATTCGACCATTGTGAGATCCTTTTTCAGGCTCTACCTGCGAGGCCCCAGGGGCTGATTCCGCTAGTACCAGGGGTGATATTAAGTAAGTCAGCCCCAGCAAAATAGTGGTTGTTAATACTGAGATGATATTTTTGTTCTTCATAAAATTTCTCATTGGGAAATGGACGAGCCAGTCAGGCGTTGAATTTCAATATGTTGCAGGTGCAAACTTTCATATGCGTCTAATAATCGCGACTTAGCTGTCAGCAATTCCTGTCGAACATTGTTCCACTGGGTATAATTGAGCTTGCCGATGTCGAAGGCACTAGACGCATCTGACAAGGCATTTTCTAACAGCGGTATAATACGTTGCTGTATGGTGTCGATAACATGTCGTGAATGCCCCATTTCCTGAAGCAGCACGTAAAGTTGTGCGTCTAGCTTTTGTAACAAAGCACTGGCTTCATCAGCTAATACTTCCTGCTGTGCTTGTAATGCGGCAATCTTGCCAGCGTTGCGGTTGTTATTTCCCCATGGGATTGAGATCCCGGCAACTAAGCCGAAATCATCCGTCGCTTCGTACCGGCGCACACCGGCTGACAATTGCCATTGCGGCTTAGCCTCTATGCGAGCCACCTCTATTTGCGACTGAGCAATACGTCGCTGCGTGGCAAACTTGGCCAGTAGAGGCTGATTCTTCAGCTTGTCTAATTGCGATTCCACAGACGGGTTAGCGGGCAGTGCCAGCAAATTACCGCTCACTTGATAGGCTTTACCAGCCTCCCCCAACATTGACGTCAATTGATAATAACTGGCTGTTAATTCATGTTCCAAATCCTCAATGGCAAGTTCACGGCGCACCTGTTCAGCTTCGGCTTGTAATTTTTCAACATTGGAGCTTTTACCCGCGTCAACCCGCTTACTTATGGCACTGTGTACATCCTGTGCCTGTTGCAGGGCGATTTTATTGAGCTTTAATCGCTCATCTTTTATCAGTATTTGAATGAATTTTTTGGCGGTATGGGAGGCCAAGTCCAAAGAGGCTATCCGCTGCTCTACCTCAAGTTGGCCAGTCTGAGATTTTGCTGCGGCGATACGACTATCAATCTGTTTCTGCTGTAGCATCCAAGTAAATGTCAAAGTCGATTGCATACTGCGCAACGCACTATGATCGCCATTACCCAGCGCATCTTCTATCATAAGCCCAACCTGCGGACGTTCACGTACACTGGCTTGTTGAACCAAACCTTTCTGCATGCGATATCTAGGCACAAAGGCATTAATTTCAGGGTGTTGTTGCAACGTTAGGGAAACAGCTTGCGACAAGGTTAATACCGGGCCTGATCCAGGGATAACTTCAGCAGAAGCTGAAAGTACCAGCGAGAGACTCAGCAAACCCGCGCAAAACCGACTGGCAATCGGTTTTTTAGGTGCGCTGATTCGAAAAAATAGCTTCATGCCCTATCCTTATTTAGTGGGTGAAAAAAGTTTCAATAAAATGGTGGAAACTATCGACGGTAGAGACGGCGAATAATGGCGCACCAATGAATGCGGCTATTGCAACAACCAATGCCAACACAGGTGTTTTTTCTAATGGCGAAACTAGCCTGTAGACCCGCTGGCTAATTTGTTCATTGGCAAAGTAACTGAGTTGCATGCCATCGCAATTGATAGGGAGTTTTTGCTGCAACTTAGCCACGTTTATTAAAGTTTGTGCTACATCCAGACTGTCATGAAAATGTGTAACGGCATGATCAGCCATCTGTTCTGTTAAAAGGCTGTAGTGCTGCATTAAAATATTATTGACGGACTTTGGGTAAAAACGGCAAAACAGTGCAAAGATCATTTTAAACAAAGGATCATAAGCTCGCACATGAGCAAGTTCGTGCTGGATGATAATATCTAGCTCTTGCTGATCCACTTGTTTTTGCAAGGCGGTGGTTAAGTAAACCTTCGGTGACAGTAGCCCAGATGTAAACGCTGTCGGAATAGTTAACTGGAGGGAATAAACCTGGTGACTATTGTGATTGGGCATTTCATTGGTGTCACAAAGCTCAAGCAAATTGTCCATGGAAAGTGATTTTTTTCGGCTCTGGATGGCAATAACAACCAACATCCAAGTCAAAATTAAGCTGCACACTAACAATGTCAAACCATGCCAGCTAGTGAACGTGAACAAATCTGCATGATGCCAGTGAGCGAAGTTTGCAATCCAAGATGCAGACATACCTCCTTCCAGCCGAGGCCAAAATATTGCGACACAAATTGCCCCTATCCACCAAGGTCCCGTGGCCAGCAACCACAGGGCTAACTTGCGGATACGGAAAGTGAAATGGCTCAGTTTTGAGAAACACAAGGGAGCCGATACTGACAGCACCACCACGCCAATAAAAAATGCCAGCAACGCCACACTCATTAGATTCAGAGTAATAGCCAAACTTCCCACTAACATATTTATGGTTACCCTCTGCGCAGTTTTCGTTGTTGCTCTATGAGCTGTTCCAGCTTGTCTAATTGAGCATCATCCAGATTTGCAGAAGCTGAACTAAAGGCCGCAATCAGACTATGTTCACCTTGCTCAACAAAATCACTGGTGACATTGGTGATTAATTTGGCGAGTAAGGCTTCCCGATTAACCTTGGTGCGATATAAATGGGCATGGCCTTGTTTAGTTCGACTTAACAACCCTTTTTTAAACAGTCTATCCAACGTACTTTGGATAGTATTCAGTGAATTGGCCCGAGTCTGACCAAGGACACTATGGACTTGTTTTGCATCAGCCACTTTTTCTGACCACAGGTATTGCAGCACCAGTTTTTCCAATTCGCCTAATTGCATGACATATTTCTCTTCGCATAATGGGCATTATAGTGGCAGAATAAAAACCGACAGGCAATCGGTTTTTATATCTAACAATAAAAAGGCATACTATGGGATGGTTAATAACGAAATATCTGATCACCGCAACAATTGTGGTGGCTGTATCAGAAATCGCAAAAAAAAGTGACAAACTAGGGGCGCTAATAGTGGCATTACCCCTTGTCACTATTCTGGCAATGATTTGGCTTCACGTTGAGAGGCAACCAATGGAAAAAATAGCCAATCACGCATGGTATACGTTCTGGTATGTAGTGCCAACACTTCCGATGTTTTTGCTATTTCCGATGTTGCTACAAAAGTTTGGCTTCTGGCAGTCACTGATTATCAGTGCTGTGATCACCGTAATTTGTTTTTGGCTCTTCGCACTGGTGGTTAAGAGCTTTGGGGTTGATTTATTGCCGTAGAAGCTTAACCAGCTCCTTAAAATTTTTTTGTCAAATGCCTTAATAGCTTATTAAAGCGAACTTACAAAGTATATGAAGGTCCGCAGCCACTTCTCGCTCAAAGGCAAACTGATATTTTAATTTGTTGGTTATTTTACATATTTCGTAATGTAAAATACTGTCGTCGCTCCTTACTGAGGCATCTGCCACCAAGCAAAAACTGACGGTTACCGGTAGAAATTGAAAACTGAGGGTGAATTTTGATTGAGAAGGTAGATGATGAAGGGGCGCTCCGCTTTAGGTAAGAAGCGATGTCAAAGCTCGCAGGATAAACGGATTGCACTACATCCTAATAGCCCAGAGCTAACTAGCAAGAAAAAATATGGTTAACCTTTATGAAGATTATAAATCAGCTCGGCTTCTGCTTTAGGCATATCACATTCACGCATCAATTCCTCTACAGAATAACCACCTGCAACTAGCTTAGCCGCTTGTTGATACAGACGACTTTGCGGATCCTGGTTGGCGAGCTGCTCTTGCTGAGTCGCAGTTTGTTTAACCATGGTAACCAAAGCTTTAATTTTATCTCCCATGCCGATACTACCAACACGTACTTCTTGCAGCTCTTGTTGGTTCGCCAAAAGCTGTTCTTGCAATACGCTCAACTGGGCTTGCTGTTGCTGACACTCTGCATGTAGCAGCGAAATACGCTTTGCCAGAACAGAACAAACACCAATGAATAATACGATAGCAATCACAATAACCAAATATATTAGATGACTTATTTCCACATTTGCGTCCAGTAAAGTTAACGGGGAACGTAACGAACTAAATATTCGTTAGCTCTTCCCACTCTTCATCGCTCAACAGCTTGTTTAGATCAACCAAAATCAACAGCTGACCATCACGATTACTAACGCCCTGAATAAACTTAGCACTTTCTTCTGTACCGACATTAGGTGCGCTTTCGATCTCTGACGAACGTAAATAAACGACTTCAGCAACACTATCAACTAATATTCCCACCACCTGCTCTTCAGATTCAATGATCACGATACGTGTGCTGTCGGTCACCTCCGTTGGCTCTAATCCAAAACGAGAACGGGTATCAATAACAGTCACCACGTTTCCACGAAGATTGATAATACCTAGCACATAGTCAGGTGCACCCGGGACTGGCGCAATTTCGGTGTGGCGTAAAACTTCCTGCACTTGCATAACGTTAATGCCGTAGGTCTCTTCACCTAACTTGTAGGTTACCCACTGTAATACTTCATCGTTGCGGTCAGAAGGTGCACTACTTGATGTTCTTTCATCCGTCATCTTTTTTACTCCAGCATCATTTTGCTAGTTGTCATTACTATTCATACCCTGGTGTAGCAATCGAATAAGTTGCTTCACATTTACCAGGGCACACATTTTTTTCTTTACCATGCCGCTTAGCCAAGTACGTTTACCATCAAACTTGCGCCATTTCACATCATCCGGTTGCAACGTGACAGTGTCAATAATACGTTCACAAGCCAACCCCCATCCACTATCATCTAACATGATCAGGTATTTATTTGTTGCCGAATCAGCTAGTTGTTCATTACATTTATCGGGCATGACCCACATCGCGGTATCCACCACGTTCATTTTTTCATCACGATGTAACATGACACCTTTGAACCACTTGGGCTTACCGATGAGCGGCGTGACGTCTGCTAGTTGATGTATCCCCCCTAACTCAGTTAGCGGTAATGCTAAAGATAATCCCGCCACTTCGAAAATAAGAGCCTGAAAGGGTTGTGTATACATCCCTGTATCTTGAGCTGCTAAATTAGCCGCTGCATCTATGGACGCTTGAGCTTCAGGGACGAGCTCAGGTTCCGCTGGAAGAGAAAGATCATCATCAGCCTGGCCAACTTGCTCTTGCGGACGCTCCCTGCGCATGTTGTAACTGACGGTTTGCTCTTGTGTTATGTCATTCGCCTCAGGCATATCAGAAAGTAATACTGACGCTGAGTCCAATAACCGACTAACTTGTTCGAGCGGTTCCTTTTGAGCGACGTCTTCGGTGAGTAAGGAAGATAGGTATTCTTCCATCACGTCTTTTTTACCAACGATTTTTTTACTCATTTCGCCACCTCTAACAAACGTAAATGGCGCAGCAGGCTGGTATAAGCTAAAACCCCCCGCGCCTTTGGCGCATGAATAGATGGCAGTGCATGGTTTGCACTAGCATCGCGAAATTTTGTATCAATCGGGATCAACCCTTGCCAAACTTTATCACCATGTGTTTCGCGCAAAGTATGATAAGCCCCTATCGCCGCCTTAACACGCTTATCAAACATAGTAGGCACTATGGTGTAACAAAATTCTTTACGCAAAGATTGTTGCATAATCTGCAGGGAATCCAGCATTCGCTCTAGCCCCTTTAGTGCCAAAAACTCGGTTTGCACTGGTATCACAACACGAGTGGATGCTGCTAATGCATTGACCATAAGTACGCCAAGCACGGGTGGGCAATCGATAAGTGCATATTCAAATTCATCATCTATCAAGGCGAGTGCTTTTTTCAAAATCAGTCCCATGCCACTTTGATTACCAAGCTTACGATCCAATGTCGCCAGCGCCATACTTGCGGGTAAAATAAATAGCGAATCAAGTTTGGTCGAGCATAGACAATCTAAAACGGCCTCTTTATCCAAGGGTTTATCATCAACAAACACGTCATATAAACTGTGGGACAAATCGTCAGAATCTATTCCAAAATAATAACTCATAGATGCATGAGGATCAGTGTCGACTAAAATCACTTTTGCTCCTCGCTCGGCTAACAAACCACCAAGGGTGACAGTAGTCGTGGTTTTCCCGACCCCCCCTTTTTGATTTGCAACGGTCCACACCTTCACGTTAATTACCTTTTAGTGGTTTGCTGATTAATATACGCATTATTTCCAAAAACTGAATTGAGATAAAGGTTTACACCATTTCTTTTAAAATACTGTTTTCAAACGAATCAATGGAAAACTCTCTCTCTGCGATACCTGACGACATCACTGCTTGTGGCATACCATATACCACAGAGCTTAGCTCATCTTGAGCCCAAATTTTCGCCCCATATTTTTTCAGCTTCTCAGCACCGAGTTTTCCGTCAGCACCCATGCCGGTAAGAATAATACCAAGTACATCCCCTTGATAAACTTTGGCAAGAGACTCAAACGTAATATCCACACTGGGTTTATATAATATATCGGCACCGTCTGACGTATCATAAACTCTGAATGTCGCCCTTTGACTGTCACCTTGCACGGTCATTTGCCGACCGCCAGGCGCGAGGTAAGCCACACCCGCCTCTACGGCTTCACCATTTCGGGCTTCTTTTACAGTTAACTTAGAGACTTGATTAAGCCGTTCAGCAAACGCTCGCGTAAAAGCACCTGGCATATGCTGGACAATGAAAATAGGATAAGGGAAATGCTGGGGAATATTGGTTAACACTTTCTGCAGAGCAACAGGCCCACCCGTGGATGTACCTATGGCCAAGCAGCGATATTTTTTGCCAGAAGGCAGCCCTGCAGACGACGAATGGTAAACCGGTGTCGACACCGAAGCCGTACTTGTGGATTGAGACGAACGATTGGCGAGGTTTCGACTGACTGGTTTATTAAACAAAATAGCTTTAGGTGGGGCTACGCGCGAAGCAGCAGGGCGAAAACCATGCTGCTTGCGGCACAGGCCTTTGACTCGCGACTGTAACAACGCAACAGCATCTTGACGATTAGCGGCAATATCTTCGAATTTTTTTGGTAAAAAATCCATTGCACCTGCATCTAATGCGTCCAATGTCGCTTTAGCGCCCTCTAACGTCAGAGAAGAAAACATAATGATCGGAACAGGTTTACGTGCCATGATTTTTTTGACGGCTGTTATACCATCCATCACAGGCATTTCCACGTCCATGGTCACCACATCCGGATTCAGTTGCATAACCATATCAACCGCTTCTTGTCCGTTTCGAGCTTCACCAACTACCTCTAAACTGGGGTCTTGCTCTAAAATTTCTTTTACACGGCGCCTAAAAAAAATCGAATCATCAACTACTAATATCTTGTAAGCCATGTATGTTTTATCAAAACCTCGAGGTTATCGCGCTTGCCGAATAGCATCGGACTTTTTCTTAGCATAATGCTTCAGTAACCCAGGAACGTCTAAAATTAACGCGATACCACCATCACTAGTAATCGTTGCTCCCGCCATACCAGGCGTACCTTGAAGCAGTTCATCAAGTGGTTTAATCACCACTTCTTCCTGCCCTATGAGTGCATCCACCACAAAACCAAGTTGTTGTGTACCAATTTTCACCACAACCACATGCCCTTTGGAGCGGTCTAACGGTATAGGCTTAGCATTTTTACGCACCAACCACTCACGTAAATAAAATAATGGTATGGCTTTAGAACGCACAATTTTAGTCAACTGACCATCAACCGTATTGGTTTTACTCATATCCATATTAATAATTTCGTTTACCGAGCCTAAAGGCAAAGCAAATGTCTGATCGCCAACCACTATCATTAACGTGGGTAAAATAGCGAGAGTTAACGGCACTTTAATTTCTAATGTTGTTCCTTTGCCCAGCACGGAGTCAATATTAACCGTACCGTTTAATTGGTTAATCTTAGTTTTAACCACGTCCATGCCAACACCACGGCCTGACACTTCAGATATTTCTGTTTTAGTAGAAAAGCCTGGCGCAAAAATCAAATTAAAAGCTTCTTCATCCGTCATGCGCGCAGCGGCATCAGCATCTAACACGCCTCGAGAGATAGCGATCTCTTTGAGTTTATCCGGATCCATACCTTTGCCATCATCTATTATGCTCAGTAAAATATGATCCCCTTCTTGGGATGCGGTTAATTTTACCGTACCTAAGGATGGCTTACCGGCAGCGATTCTATCAGCAGGCATTTCAATACCGTGATCCACTGAGTTGCGCACCAAATGCACCAAAGGGTCGGCTAGTGCTTCAACTAAGTTCTTATCTAAATCAGTGTCCTCCCCTTCAAGCTCTAGGGTAATTTCCTTTTTCAAGGTACGAGCCAAATCTCGAACAACCCGAGGGAAACGACCAAACACCTTTTTAATGGGCTGCATTCGGGTTTTCATCACCGCGCCTTGCAAATCGCCTGTTACCACATCGAGATTGGCAATCGCTTTAGACATACTCTCATCGTTTACCGTTAGCCCTAGGCTAAGCAAACGATTGCGTACCAACACCAACTCACCGACCATATTCATAATTTGATCTAGGCGCTTTGTATCCACACGCACCGTTGTTTCTGCTTGGGGTACCGATGGGCGCTTTTCTTCGCGTTGTGTCGGCGCAACCATACTTGGGATAGGCGCGGCACTTTTAACTGGAGCACTGGCTTGGATTGGCGAGATAGAAGGTACACTCGCTTGAGGCGGTGCCACAGACGACGTACTAGCTGTATTATCTTCCTCGCTATTATTAACCACTTTGTCTGGTTGCTTTAGCTGATCATTCTCTGCAGAGCTCGGCGCTACGGGTGTCGCAGATGTGTTTGCTTTCACCGCAGGTGCTTGCCCTTTGCCATGCAGTTGATCAAGTAAGGCTTCAAACTCGTCGTCGCTGATGTCTTCACCATCAGCGGAAGATGTAATCACGGGCGGCGCTTTACTTGCCGCAGTCGGTGTGACTTGTCCGCCACTAAATTGTCCCTCGCCATGAAGTTGATCAAGTAAAGCTTCGAAATCATCGTCACTTATATCGCCGTCATCATCTGCTGTGTTAGCAGCCTCTGCAACGAGACTCGAAGAAGTAACCGCTACGGGGTTGCCTTTGCCATGTAATTCATCTAGCAGCGCTTCGAATTCAGATTCATCGAAATCGTCAGAGCTTGATTTTGCTGCACTCCCAGACGTTGTTTCAGCTTGCGTGACTTGTGGTACTTCATCTTTAGACTCAGGTTTGCTGAGACGATGCAGGGTATCAAGTAAATTTTGCGAAGCTGCAACAAGGGGCTTTTTGGTTTTAACATCTTCAAACATGCCCACAACTTCGTCAGTAGCTTGTAGAATAATGTCCATCAACTCCGGCGTTAACGAGCGTTGACCGTTGCGCATGACGTCAAATACGTTTTCAGCGCCGTGGCAAATATCCACCAATTCCGTCAACGAAAGAAAGCCGGCGCCACCTTTTACCGTATGATAGCCACGAAAAATAGCATTGAGCAGATCTGCGTCTTGCGGGTTGTTTTCCAATTCGACGAGTTGTTCTTGAAGCTGTTCTAATATTTCACCAGCTTCAACTAAAAAGTCTTGAAGAATTTCCTCGTCAACATCAAACGCCATATTCTAACGCCTCTAAAATCCTAAACTTGAGAGTAAGTCATCAACATCATCTTGGTCAGATGCGACGTCGTCACGGTTAGCGGCATCGAGAATCGGGCCTTCCGCTTTTACACTATCGGCTTGTTTATCAGATATATGAGTTATTTTCAGCGATTCCGTTTCACCGAACATGGTAAGCATGTGTACTAAGCTATCTTCCACTTCCTTCACCAACTCAATGACGCGGCGAATGACCTGACCTGTAATATCTTGATAACCTTGGGCAAGTAGCATTTCAGTGAGAAACTCATTTAGTTTACCTGACTCGGCTTCGCCTTCTTCTAAAAATGTATCCAGACGTCGACATAAAACATTAAATTCTCCCAGCGCTAACTGGCGACTCAATAATTTTTTCCATTCAGGTAAAATGGCATTGATTTCCGAGTTAAGTTTAGTCGCAATAGGCATGCAGTTATCGACCAAATCCATCGTGCGATTAGCTGCTTGCTCAGTAGTTTCAATCACATAAGTGAGACGCGTCTTAGCATCAGGAATTTCTTCATTCGCTAAGTTAGCTATACGCTCGTCAAATTGAAAATTATTAAGCGAATCATGAAGTTGGCGAGTTAGTTTACCCACCTCTTCAAACAATTCTACCGAATTAGTATCATTCACTTTGTCGAGTAACTGTTGCGCGCCTTGGTTGTCACCACTTTCCAGCATGACAACTAATTGCTTTGCATCGTCCAACGACATGGGGGCAGAACTTGAGGTCATATGGCCTTCCTTTTAGTTCAGAAAAGCCTGAGTTAACCTAAACGTTCAAAGATTTTGGCTAACTTCTCTTTAAGGGTTGCAGCGGTGAATGGTTTGATAACGTATCCATTCACACCAGCTTGCGCAGCGGCAACGATTTGTTCTTTTTTAGCTTCAGCAGTAACCATTAATACTGGGGTGTGTTTTAGGTTTTCATCTGCGCGGATCGCTCGTAATAAATCAATCCCTTGCATTCCTGGCATATTCCAGTCTGTTACCACAAAATCAAAATCACCTTGTTGAAGCATAGGCAACGCTGTGCTTCCGTCATCAGCTTCTTGAATGTTAGTAAAACCTAAATCCTTTAATAAGTTCTTGATAATACGACGCATTGTCGAAAAGTCATCAACAACCAAAATTTTCATATTTTTGTTCAAAATAATCTCCGCTCAGGGCAAAATTGCAAAATACCTTATTGCATTATTCTTCAATACGCCAAGTCTGCATTTTACTTTTTAGTTTAAGCATCGCTTGGCTGTGGATTTGACTGACACGTGACTCACTCACGTCTAATACTTCGCCTATTTCGCGTAAATTTAATTCCTCATCATAATACAGAGATAATACAATCGCTTCACGTTCCGGTAAGGTGGTAATTGCATGGGCTAAGGCCTTTTGAAAGGATCCTTGTAGTAAATCTTCAAACGGAGTATCCGATCCTTTGGTTTGTTCAGTGGTCACCACATCTTCGGTCACCCCTAAATCTTCCATGCCAATAATTTTACCCGCATTGACTTCACCAAGCATCTGATGATACTGATCTAAACTTACATCCAGCTTTTTGGCTATATCGACGTCTCGGGCATCCCGTCCCGTTTCTCGCTCAACTTTATTGATCGCATCAGTAATAGCACGACCGTTTTTGTGAACAGAACGAGGTGTCCAATCCCCTTTACGAATTTCATCCAGCATTGACCCGCGTATACGAATACCAGCAAAAGTCTCAAAACTCGCGCCTTTGGTACCGTCAAAATTACGCGAAGCTTCAAGCAAACCAATCATGCCGGCCTGAATTAAATCATCAACCAGTACACTGGCTGGCAAGCGTGCTATCAAATGATGAGCAATACGTTTAACCAGAGGCGCATGGCGTTCAACTAAGGCATTACGATCATCTAACTGCTGATATGCAGACGCTTTGCTATTCACCGAATGTCGCCCATGGCTTTTTTGACAATAAGCTGCTCAAGGAAAAACTCCAAGTGCCCGCCAGGTTGTGACGGTACTGGCCAACTACCAGCTTGTTGCGCTAACTTTTTAATGGCTATCGCTGCAGGAGACGTAGGGTAAGCCTCGACAATCGCTTTTTGCTTGCGCACAGATTTGCGAATATTCTCGTCAAACGGGATAGTTGCAACCAATTCTAACGCGACGTCTAAGAAACGATTAGTCACTTTCGTTAATTTATTAAATAGCTCTTGGCCTTCTCGCATATTGCGCACCATGTTGGCGACAATTTTAAAACGAAATACACCGTGCTCTTTATTAAGAATTTTAATTAACGCGTAGGCATCAGTTAATGATGTGGGCTCATCACACACAACCACTAATATATCTTGGGAAGCTCGCGAGAAACTCAAAACCATGTCTGAAATACCCGCCGCGGTATCAACAATCAATACATCGATTTGCGAACGCAGTTCACTGAAAGCTCTAATTAAGCCTGCGTGTTCTGTAGGGGTTAATTCGGTCATAGATTGACTGCCAGAGGTAGCCGGAGCAATCTTAATTCCGTATGGGCCTTCGACTAGCACTTCATCTAAGGTGCACTCCCCAGACAACACGTGAGAAAGATTTTTCACTACACGTAAGCCAAGTAACACATCAACGTTAGCTAAACCTAAATCCCCGTCCAATACCATCACTCTCTTACCCTGTTGGGCCATAGAGATTGCGGTATTCAAAGTCACGTTGGTTTTACCCACCCCGCCCTTACCGCCGGTTACGGCGATAACTTTGATTAATCGCGATTGATTCATTCTTCTTAAGCTACTCGCTTGATCCTCAATCATACTGCCACTGCTGCGTTATTTAGTGAATTGTCACTAGTATGAATTAATACATGCTTTTTATAAAGCTTGGCGGCACTGGTTATCAAAAATTTTGCATCAGCCACTTTTAAATCTTCCGGAACCTTTTGACCATCGGTTATAAAACTCACGGGCAATTTGTGCTCGATGGCCGCACTAATCGCCTCTCCAAGACTGTAGCATTCATCTAATTTGGTGAAAATACAACCCTGTAAAGAAATCTGTTTGTAAGCTGATATCGTTTGCTGCATAACTTGGTACTGGCAATTTGCCTGCATGACCAAATAGCTTCTGATATTTGCCGTGGTACTTTGCTTCAACGTTTCTAACTGTTTGATCAGTCTAACATCTCTTTGTCCAAATCCCGCAGTATCAATCAATATGAGACGCTTATTTCTGAACTGGAATAATAAATCGGACAACTCTTCAGCATTTTGTGCTTTTTTAACCGAACAGCCAATAATGCGTGCATAGGTGGATATTTGTTCGTAAGCGGCAATTCGATAACTGTCGATAGTAATCAAACCCACATTCTCTGCACCGTATTTTTGGGCGGCCTGAGCAGCTAATTTTGCGACTGTGGTCGTTTTACCTGTACCCGTTGGCCCCATTAAAACAGCAATGCCTCCGGTCATCAATAAGTTACTTTCTTCTATTTGAATACGATTTGCTAACAATCTAAGTAAAAATAACCACGCTTGACGTTCGTCCGTTTGCGCAGGTGTATAGGATACCACTTCATTGGCCAATGCTTGGCTTATACCCATTTTCTGCAGCTTATTGGTTAAATAGCCGTGTAAGGGATGATTTCGGCCTTTATCTTGTTGTAACAGGCCGGCAACTTGAAATTGTAAAACATTACGTAAAGAAGCCAGTTCTTGACGCATCTCATTTAGCGCATCATTCTGCTGCGGCGCGTGAGAGGCCGACATTTGCGGCGTTTGTTGAGGTTTAACTGCATGCGACTGACCATTAACACCCTGAGGTTTAGGGCGTTCAGGTGCGCTTTGCGTACTTTGAGATGACGCTTCTTTAGCGTGTATCTGCTTTTCTAGCAAGGCACGTAGACTATCCGGTCCACTGTCGCCGATTATTTCACTAAGCGTCGGGGTAGAAGAAACTCGTTGCTTAGGCGCGGATGTTGTCACAGGGGCTGTGCGTTTCGTGCTTATCGTAGGCTCTTTGTCATATGCTGCGACAATCTCCACCCCGTCATTAAGCTTTTTATTGGACATGATGACAGCATCATCGCCCAACTCATCTTTGACTTGTTTCAATGCTTCGCGCATGTCTTTGCCATAAAAGCGTCTAATTTTCACAATCTACCCCTTGCTACTGACATCTGGTGACGGACTATTGACCCACCGCACTGACTATTTTAATTTGTTTATCATCTGGTATTTCTTGATACGACAACACATGTAAACCTTGTACTGCGTGCTTCAAGAAGCGTGATAACACTGGGCGTAACATACCTGACGTTAACAATACGGCAGGCTCGCCGGCTAATTCTTGCTGTTGTGATGCGTCATTTAGCGACTTTTGTAAACGTTCTGCTAAACCAGGTTCGATGCCTGCGCCATCTCCACCACCCGCTTGAAGAGACTGGTGCAACATCTGTTCCAACTCTGGCGCCAAAGTTATGACTGGTAACTCAGCCTGGCCGCCGTTAATTTCTTGAATGATTAACCGTTTAAGGGAAATACGCAGCGCTGATACCAATACATCAGGATCCTGACTTTTTGGACCATACTCACACAATGTTTGCACTATGGTGCGTAAGTCACGGATCGGTACACCTTCATACAACAAGGTCTGCAGTACTTTCACGACAGTACTCAGTGACAGAATATCAGGCACTAAGCCTTCAACTAATTTAGGACTTTGCTTGGCGAGAATATCCAGCAGTTGCTGTACTTCCTCGTGACCTAATAACTGATAGGCATTATTGGTCAGCAACTGGCTCAAATGGGTAGCCACAACGGTGGCGCTATCAACGACTGTATAGCCTAAGGTTTGTGCATGTTCACGCTGATTCGCTCGTATCCACACTGCGTCTAAGCCAAATGCAGGATCTTTTGTAACCGTACCATCCAATTTGCCAAAGACCTGACCTGGATTAATCGCTAACTCATCATCATGACTAATTTCAGCCTCGCCAACAGATACACCTAACATAGATATCGTGTAATTATTTGGGCTTAAATCCAAATTGTCACGAATATGCACAGGCGGGATAAGAAATCCTAGTTCTTGGGATAATTTCTTACGTACCCCTTTTATGCGCGTCAATAATTCGCCGCTTTGAGATTTATCAACCAAGGGTATCAATCGATACCCTACCTCAAGACCAATGGTGTCAACGTGTTGTACATCATCCCAACCAAGTTCTTTAATTTCCGCGGGTTGCGCATTGTTACGCTCAGGCGTTGGAGAAAGTACTTCTGGTTGAGAAGCAAGTTTCTGCTCATTCCAGTATTGGTAATAAGCATAACCGCCCACTAACGCACTAAACCCGAGAAAAGCAACATGTGGCATACCGGGCACAATTCCCATCACAAACAA
This sequence comes from Paraglaciecola polaris LMG 21857, assembly GCF_000315055.1. Taxonomy (GTDB): domain Bacteria; phylum Pseudomonadota; class Gammaproteobacteria; order Enterobacterales; family Alteromonadaceae; genus Paraglaciecola; species Paraglaciecola polaris. The sequence goes on from NZ_BAER01000107.1 coordinate 26,176, forward strand.
AATACCGCTGGTAATATATAGCGCCTTGCGATTACCTAATTGACGCGTTAATTCTTGTCCCATTTCTTGGGAATCGTTTTCTCGGGTTACTATGATCGCAGTAGCGACAGATAGCAGTAACGACGGAATTTGCGCAACAAGGCCATCACCAATGGTAAGTAGAGTATAGATTTCGACCGCTTGACCAAAGGCTAGATCGTGTTGAAAAATACCGATAAACAAACCACCTACAATGTTAATCAGCATAATGAATAAACCCGCTACCGCATCGCCTTTCACAAACTTTGATGCACCATCCATTGAACCGTAAAAATCAGCCTCACTGGTAACTTCAAAGCGGCGTTTGCGCGCTTCATCCTGATCGATAAAGCCTGCGTTCAAATCAGCATCGATTGCCATTTGTTTACCGGGCATTGCATCAAGGGTAAAACGAGCACTCACTTCAGATATACGCCCCGCACCCGCGGTGACTACTTTAAAGTTGATAATCAGCAAAATGGCAAATACGACAATACCCACAGCATAGTTACCACCGATAACCACTTCACCGAATGCCTCAATAACCTTACCTGCTGCGTCACCGCCTTCATGGCCCTCAAGAAGCACAATACGAGTTGAGGCAACGTTTAAGGCTAAACGCAGAACCGTCGCGATTAGCAGAACCAGTGGGAAAATACCAAAATCTACCGGTTTTTTAGTAAAGACCGAGACCAGAATAATGACTAAGGATAGGGCTATATTAAAACTAAACAGTACGTCGAGCAGAAAGGCCGGCATGGGTAAAATAATCATACCCATAATAGCCAATAAAACTAGCGGTGCACCCAGCCCTGTCAATGCTGACTGGAATTGTTTTTTGTCGAAACGATTAAGATAAGCTGTAAGTTGCATAGCGCGAATTTTTGACACCTAACGGACGTTTCATCTAGTAAAGCAACTAACGCGCCAACTAACGTAAACTATTCATCTGCAGATACCGAAATTAGTGTGAATATATCCCTAACGTCTTAATTCATAGGGGATTGGCAAGTTTTTCGGAACAGATTTTGGTCGCTTTCCTTTACCGTTCTTATAGGCTTTTAACTGGAATACATATGCCAATATCTGAGCTACGGCCATAAACAACTTAGCCGGTATCTCGGATTCCACTTCAGTGGAGTAGTAAATTGCGCGGGCCAGCATAGGCGAAGCAACAATCGGCACCTCGTGAGCATCAGCGATTTTACGAATATGCATGGCCATTTCATCTACCCCTTTAGCCACCAGCACTGGAGCACGGGTACCTTGTTGGTCGTACTTTAACGCGATGGAATAATGTGTTGGGTTAGTGACAATCACATCCGCGGTCGGCACTTCCTGCATCATACGGTTTGCTGCAGCTTGAAATTGCAATCTGCGGATACGGTTCTTAACTTGAGGGTCACCCTCAGCATTTTTATTTTCGTCTTTCACTTCCTGTTTAGACATTTTCATTTCTTTATTGTGCTTATAGCTTTGATAAGGCACGTCTAACGCGGCAATAGGGATAAGCGCACAACACATCATAAGAAACGCCCAAGAAATTAAATCCATGGCGTGGAATAAATTCTGTGGGTATAGCTCTAAATCCAGATGCAGCGCTTCATCTTTAAAAACCAACATAGCCACATATGCCATACCCATGATAACGACAACTTTAGCAATCGCTTTTAACAGCTCAACTAAACCATTCATGCCGAACATACGTTTTAACCCAGCTAGCGGGTTGAGCTTACTTGCCTTAGGGGCCGCGCCTTGCCACGTAAAGTTATAGCCACCTAAGGCAATATTACCGTAAATGCCCGCCGCTGTAATAATCACCATATACAACATAACGGGTCCACTTACGGTTTCGATAGCAAACCCCCACGCTTGAAACATATGCGTAAAGTCATAGGTTTCATCACGGGATAAAGTAAACATACGCAGAGTCACAAGATATAACGCTTTGGCAATTTGTCCTCCCATCATAATAAATGCAGCGGCGCTAAAAACCAGAACCAGTGCAGTTGATAGTTCTTTTGAGCGTGCAACTTGGCCCTTCTTTCTGGAGTCGGTAGTTTTTTTGGCCGTGGGGTCTTCTGTTTTTTCATTTGCATCAGACATGGATATCCGCCTCCTTTAAGGGCACACGTTAACGAGCTGACACATCATTTGCTGCGCCCTGTCCCATTGCACTTCAAAATGATGAGTGAAATTGTCCATGGTGATCCAAATGATCACTAAGCCCATGATCTGGGCAATACTGAAGCCCAAACTGAATATATTTAACTGTGGCGCAGCTTTTGTCATTACGCCAAACGCCAAGTTGACAATCAATAAAGACACAATCGGCGCCAAAGATAAGGTCACCGCTGAAATAAACATCCACCCCGCCCAGTGTGCAATCTCCCTAAACTGTTCGGGTTGCAACCACGCTTCTCCTACAGGAAAGGCAGTAAAACTCATGACCACCATGCGGATCATCGCTAAATGACCATCCAGCGCCCAAAAAAGTAAGGTCGCCAGTATTAGATAAAACTGTCCCACCGCAGGGACATTGATACCATTTACCGGGTCAACAATAGACGCAAATCCTAGCCCAGTTTGCATAGCGACAACTTGCCCAGCTAATACAAACGTGTTGAGCACCATGGTTGAAATAAATCCCAATGAAATCCCAATAATAAGTTGCTGAATAACCAAGACAAAGGTACTTACTGAAAAGATCTCAGCCACGGGAACCGGAGGGATAACAGGAAGAATAATAAGAGTAATAAATAGAGTCAGTAATGCGCGTACCGTGGTTGGTACCGTTTTAGCGCTCAAGCCAACCATAGTCGCCAACATGCCAGAGATCCGCATGAAAGGCAGCAACATGTCCCCCATAAACTGGGTAATGGTGTCGGCCGAGAACTCCATGTTAACCAACCACTTCTGGAATTCGTTCAACCATAGTAAAGGTAAAATCCATTAGCTGTTGTACTAACCAGTGCCCGCCCCAACTGAGCGCCAATAAAGTGACAATTAATCGTGGCAAAAAACTCATGGTTTGTTCATTGATTGAGGTAGCGGCCTGAAACACAGCCACAATCAGGCCAACAAACAAACTGGGTAAAATGATCGCCGAAACCTGCAATATTACCATATTCAGGGCTTCTTTTAGGATGTCGACAAAAACCTCTGGTGCCATGGCTACGTCCCCATTCCGAAGCTATTGGCCAATGTACCGAAAATCAAATTCCAGCCATCGACCATAACAAACAACATTAATTTAAACGGCAGAGATACTATCATCGGCGACAACATCATCATGCCCATTGCCATCAAAATAGAGGCCACCACAAGATCTAAAATCAGAAACGGGATAAACAACATAAAACCAATTTGAAAAGCGGTTTTTAATTCACTGGTGACAAATGCTGGGATCAGAACATTCATCGGCACGTCAGCGGGCTCCTGAAATCTGTCTTCGTAACCGCCTATTTCCACAAATGTTTCTAAATCTTTGACCCGGGTTTGCGCCAACATAAACCCTCGCAAGGGCTCCTTAGCTAACTCATAAGCTTGAATTGAGGTAATTTGCTCACTTAAATAAGGCTGCAATGCGGTTTCATTAATTTTTTCAAAAACCGGCGCCATGATAAACATCGACAAAAACAAACTAACACCAATCAGAATTTGATTAGATGGTGACTGTTGTAAGCCAATCGCTTGACGCAGAATCGATAACACAATAATGATACGGGTAAACGAAGTCATCATCATGATGAAGGCGGGTAGTAAGCTTAGCGCCGTCATAATGGCCACAACTTGTAACGTCATGGTGTAATCCTGGGAACCATCGGCATTTTCAGTCATGGTTAATGCAGGGATCCCCGGCTCAGCTAAAGCCCAACCTGGTATCGCCAGCAGCAATACAGCAAATAAAAACCAACATACTTTATTCATCTCGTGCTCCCACACCTTTTTTTGCGCCAGAGTTGGCGTTAGGCTGTAATTTACCGGCCATAAATAGGCTGAGTTTATCTTTGAAGAGTTCACCAGATGGTGCTTTATCGGTTGTGATAAGCGTATCGAGTTTAGCCAAATGATTAATATTTTGTGCTGTCACACCAATCAGGTGCTGCTCGTCACCGACTTCAATGACTAATATGCGCTCTTTAGTACCTGCCGCCAGAGAAGCGACTACTTTTAGCTGACCTGTGCTGCCACCAGTGACATTAAACCGTCGCATAATGAATGCCAGCATAAAAACCACCCCAATGACGAGCAACAAGGATAGAAAAATTGACACTATTGAAGTGGTATCAGAAAGGGTTTTAGCCTCAGCAAACGCTGAGTTAGAGGCTAAAAACAGAGGGCTTAGATACATCCAAACCCTTGTTTTAAAAGAGGTTTGCTTATCTAAGCTTTTTAATTCGTTCCAGTTGGCTAATAACATCAGTTAATCGAATACCAAATTTATCGTTGACTACTACTACTTCACCATGAGCAATCAACGTGCCATTTACTAACACATCTAATGGCTCTCCGGCTACGCGGTCTAATTCAACGACAGATCCTTGGTTTAACTGCAGCAAATTACGAATGCTAATATGGCTGCGTCCCACTTCCATAGAGATGGTCACAGGAATGTCCAAAATCGTGTCTAATTTGCGTTTCTCTGCAGGCGAAATATCTTTATCTTCTTCTAACTCATCGAGTTCTGCCACTGTCGCGCCAGTGTCTTTACTTTCTTCATCAGCCTGCTCAGCCATGGCCGCAGCCCAATCGTCTAAACCTTCTTCTTCACTCATAATCATTGCCTCTTGATTGGTTACAAATCATCTTCAAGGGTTTGTAACTCGGCGTCGCTATCGATTCTGCGACCCCCTTTGGTTAATAGCTGTAATTCTGATTTGACCGATGTCGGTCTCGGAATTTTACCGGTAATTTTAAGTGCCAAATTGTCTCTTGAGCGACCAAGCTTGGCTCTAAACGTGGGTAACTCTTCAATCATGACAGTAATGTGTTCTGGCATATCAATAGGAATAATATCTCCAGCTTTGAGATCCATGATTTTCTGTAAACTAAGCGTTAACTCCATCATATGCGTGGATAGCTCAACTTTTACGTCCATTATTTCATCACGTAGGGCTTTGCTCCAACGTAGATCCGTGTCTTCCTTATCACTTTGCACACCAGCATCTAGCAATTCACGTATGGGCTCAAGCATAGAATAGGGCAATGACACGTGGAAATCCCCTCCACCGCCATCCAGCTCTATATGAAACGAGCTGATGACCACCACTTCCGTGGGGCTGACAATATTCGCCATGGAGGGATTGACTTCAGAGTCCAAATATTCGAAGGACACATCCATCACAGGTGCCCAAGCTTCTTTATAATCCTCAAAAATCAACTTGAGCAGCATTTGAATAATTCGACGTTCAGTTGGTGTAAATTCTCGGCCTTCTATCTTGGCGTGATAACGTCCGTCTCCGCCAAAGAAGTTGTCCACTAAAATAAAGACTAAACGTGCCTCCATCGTAATGAGCCCTGTTCCTTTTAACGGACGAAAACGCACCATATTCAAACTGGTCGGCACAAATAAGGTATGGATATATTCGCCGAACTTGATCATTTGAATGCCATTAATCGACACTTCAGCAGAACGGCGCATCATGTTAAATAAACTGACCCGCATATGTCTGGCAAATCGTTCGTTAACAATTTCCAACGTCGGCATTCTTCCCCGGACAATTCGATCTTGCGAAGAAAAGTCATATTCAAGGGCAGAGCCATCGGCTTGCGCCTCCTCTACGTCTTCTTCTTCGACATCATCTACTCCGTGAAGTAGTGCATCGATTTCATCTTGGGATAATAAGTCGCTCAATCTTTTTCTCGCTTATACTTATTGCATTACAAAACCAGTGAATAATACTTGTTCAACCAATTCCTTGCCTGCTACGTCTTTTAGTGTTTTTTGCACTTCTTTCAGGGCATTATCCCGAATGGCTGCCTTACCGGCTTCAGTAATTAAATCATCCGCATTGGCTTGACTAAATGCTCGGTTAAGCGCTCCTTGTATAGACGGGATATGCATTTTCACTTTTTCTTCTGCATCACTACCGCGCACCATCAACTGCACCTTAATTTCAACTAACCTGTCTCGGCCAGTGCCCGGAACATTGAATGTGATAGGGTTCGGAATAGACACATACAAAGCAGTACCCGTTTTAACCGGCGCTGATGATTCAGTCTCAGAGCCTTCCATCTGCATTTGTTCTGCACCTTCGGCCATGGCTGCGTCATCTTCGCCGCCAAGTAAAAAGTAGGCAGCGGCTCCGCCACCAAGAAGTATCACCACCGCTATGATGATGATGATCATGAGTTTGCTCTTTTTAGCGCCCTCTTCCATTTGTAATTCTTCTTCAGCCATGACTACGCCTTGTATTGTAATTTGCGGGTATTATCGTTCTTACGCAGAAAATCGCAATCGATAACCCCAACGTATTCCATTAAACAAAGTAATCTATGCCACCTAACGCGCCGTTGACAATAGGTTGTTGTAGACTTCCATCCGGTACCTCAACGTCAGGTATACCTTGCTCATTAGCTTCTCCCTGCCCTTTGCCAGCATTTTGCTGCTCCCCATCTTGTTCACCGGACTCCTGTTCAACAGAGGATTGTCCTAATTCAATGCCTTTATCGGCTAACATCTCTCTTAACTTTGGAGTGGCGTTATCTATCGCTTCTTTAGCATGCAACGATTGCACAACAAAACTAACACTGGCTGACTCACCACTCACCGAGACTTTCACATGCATCGAACCTAACTCTGCAGGATCAAGGCGAATATCCGCCACCAGCTGATTGGTATTAACCATAAAACGTACTTTTTCAGCTAATTGCTGATGCGCTTCTGGTTTGGCTAAATTTAACGCTTTGTCAAATTGTCCCTGATGCAACTGACTCGCCTTCGTTTGTTCAACCATGCTAATACCCTGTTCGCGGTAAGTGCTGTTCACCGCTTGTTGCTGGGTCGACTGTTCTAACGCAGTGCTCATAAGTTGGGCGACATCAATCACTTGCATAACTGAGCGCGTCGCCAATTCTACTTGCTCTGATTTGGAAGAAAGCATATTACTTGCCAACTCTGGCGACGCTTTTATGGCGTCATTTACTAAACCTTTTAAATCTATTCCTGGCTCCCGGCCTTTTTCCAATTGCCCTTTCACTTCCGCCAAACCGGCTTTCAGGGCTAAGACAAATTCAGGTAAACCAGCGGCCTCGGTTTTACTCAACACATTATCTAATGCTGGCGCTGTCGAGGATGTCATATCCTGCTCTGGGCTCACTTGGCCATTTGCTGTTCCATTTATCTGCTGAACTTGCTTTGCCAACATCGTCAGCGCACTTTCCAGTTTATTTGGCGTAAGCTGCAATAATTTTTGCAACTCAGGCTTGCCCTCTAACAACGCTAGTTGTTGTTGGTTTAACTCCCCATCTAAAACCGAAGCAAGCATAAATGCTATCTCCTTATTAGATGCATCTTGCATAACCTCGGTAACTTGCGATGCTGACTGAACTGACTGCAGGTCAAGCGACGTCGATTCAGCCGAATCAAGCATAGAGGACGGTGTAGACCCAGAGGCTTGCTCGTCCACGGATACCGTTTCGAGGTCGATTAGACTGGTTAATGCTTCCACTAAATTTTCCAGTTCTTCGCTGCTCAATGCTTTATTTTCAATTACCTGCGGATCTTGGCTGGTTAGCAATTGTTGCAATTGTTCTATCAGCTCTGGATTATTATCCAGCAAAGTCTTCATTTTTGTCACATCATCGGGCGTCGAACTTGTCGTGCCTGCATTATCTAATTGTTCGCCCGCGGAACCATCTGATTGAAGGTTTAATTTTTTTAATAGCGACAAAAGTAATTCTTGAGCTTCGTTTTCCAATGACAGGCTCAAGTCGTCTTTATCAGTACTTTCCTTGGTAAGCAGTTCATCTGCTTTGGTGACTGTTGCAGTATCCGTTTCACTTAGGCTGTTAGCGGCTAATTGCTCCACTATAGATAACCAATGACTGCCATTAAGGTTGTCATCGTTATTCATTTTGTCGGTGTTTTTGCTGAAAATAGTGACAGCGTTGGACGCAGCAAACTCTGCTTCATTACCTAGCGGCTCCATGATCTTAACATCCGCGCTCTGTACTTCGGCCTCAGCGGCTACATTTTCATTTGGTAGATGAGAGGACGATATTTTTTTATCCTCAGCCGATAATACTCGCTGTCCGTCGTTATTTTGCTCTTTTGCTATATTAGCTGTGCTATGCCGCGAGTTGGCCTTACTGTCTTTATCTGCCTCAGCTTTCTCTGTTCTTGGTCCCTGGGTACCTTGCTGTGCATTTGGATCAGATCCTTTTTTAATCCCTTTATTGGCGGCCTTTTCATTAGCCAACATGAAGGCAAATTCATCCGCATTTTGCAGTTTTGACATGCTCTCATCACTCACCTCAACCGCATAAGCGGCAACGTCTGATTTAGCAGTGGCAATTTGTTGCAGCATTTAAGCTCCTTTACACAACTGTGAAGATGATAAATTAATGGCTTAAAAACAGTTAGTTATGACCAAGTTATCACTATCGTCTATTACAACGGCGATTTTCGTATCATTAATTTCTGCGTTTTTTAGCGTTGGTAATACTTATGAGCAAAGTTCGTTCCAATGTGGGCCACTGGGTTTATTTAACGAAAAATTGACGTGCTAAACATCAGTGCTGCGTATTTAAAAGTACGTTAGTAGATAAGAAAACTTATTTGTTGCGGATAAACTTCTGCAATGCCAATTCGTCTAACATCTGCTGCTCTGCTTTGTCTTGTCTGTGCTGTGTTTTTAGTGCCTGCTTTTTAAGCAACATGTCTACCGCTTTGCGCTTGCGTTGCTGGGCTAGCCATTGGCTTTTACGCTGTTCGGCGACGACTAATGCATTACTGACTTGCTTTGTTTGTTGCTCGCAGGCAGCATCAATTTTGCCGACAAATGACTGGTGTTGACCAAAACTTCTTGCCGCTACACCCAACTGTCCTTTGCGAATACCATCTTTAAGGTAATTCACTCGATATTGTTCCAAACCAGTCAGTTTGTTTTGATTATCGATAACGTTTTGTTGAGCAAGTTGATAATCAGTCGCCATTTTTTGTTCTTTACGTTGCTCCCAATCTGCAACTATTTGCAACTGTTTGTTCACTGGCATATCGGGCTCCTTTCTATCTTTAACAGTATAAAGCTTGTATTTCGACCGGGTATAAATCAGCGACGTTTATCAACCGCGAATAGCACACTAAGCCGGTCCTAGGCCTGTACCAAGTTTAACCATAGTGTCTACACTTTCATCAAAGGTCAGTATTTGCTGCATACCTTGCTGTAAAAAGGCATTGATTGCAGGCTCAGCTTTAATAGACAAATCAATTCTTGGATCGTTACCCCTAGTGTATGCGCCTATGCTAATCAGATCTCTATTTCGCTGATAAGTTGAATACACTTGGCGTATACGACGCGCGACTTGAAGGTGTTCAGGACTCACCACCATAGGCATAACGCGGCTAATAGAGGCCTCAATATCAATAGCAGGATAATGACCTGAATCCGCTAGCTCTCGTGACAAAACAATGTGCCCGTCTAAAATAGCCCTCGCAGAATCCGCGATGGGATCCTGTAGATCATCCCCCTCGGTTAATACTGTATAAAATGCAGTAATCGAGCCCTGATTTTCGGCGCCATTTCCAGCGCGCTCCACCAGCGCAGGTAAGCGTGCAAAAACCGACGGTGGATACCCCTTGGTTGCAGGTGGCTCGCCCACAGCTAGCGCGATTTCACGTTGTGCCATGGCGTAACGTGTTAACGAATCAATCAGCAATAATACGTTCATGCCTTTATCGCGAAAATATTCGGCTATGGTAACGGCTGTTTCACACCCTTTAAGGCGCATTAAAGGAGAGGTATCCGCAGGTGCCGCCACCACCACAGATTTTTTACGTTCTTCTTCCCCCAAAATATCTTGAATAAATTCTTTTACTTCACGGCCCCGCTCTCCTACTAAGCCGACAACGACCACGTCAGCGCTGGTGCCTCGGGTCATCATGCCAAGCAGAACACTTTTACCCACCCCACTGCCTGCAAACAGTCCCATACGCTGACCGCTGCCTACCGTGATCATGCTATTAATCGCCCTAACGCCCACGTCTAACGGTTCTTTTATGGGTTTTCGAGTTAATGGGTTCATTGGCGGGCGAGTGAGCGGAACTCGCTTTTCAGCTTTGATAGCACCTAAGCCATCGAGCGGTTGACCATTACCGTCAACGACCCGCCCTAATAACGACATGCCCACCGGCAAGCCTTGTTCACGATTTAACGGCTGCACCCGTGAGCCAGGCACAATACCTTTAACCGCTTGAGTGGGCATTAAATAGGTAATGTGTTCGGCAAAGCCGACAACTTCCGCTTCAATTTCACCGTCCACGGTTTGAATTAGGCATTGACTTCCCACAGGCATTTGGCACCCAACCGCTTCAAGCGTTAAGCCAATGCCCCGCACAAGCTTACCCGCGGCTACAACCGGCGCACTGGGCACCTGTTGCTGCAATGCTTTGATATTTTGTAAAATATTTCTTGCCATAACTGGCTAGTCATCCTCGCCGGAAGGGATAGTATCGAGTCCTTGCTCGAGCATAAACTTATCGAGCACATCTTTAACTCTGCGCTCTATGCTCACATCCACCGCGTTACTCTGGGTCACAATGTCGCAGCCACCTTGAGATAAATTTGGATCTTCAATCATTTGCCAACCATGCTTTTCAATTTCTTGTTCGCTGAAATGTTCGCTCACCAGCACTAAATCGTCGGGATGCAGATGAATTTGGTATTGACGCTCATTGATCGGCAGCACTTTAAGCCCTTCACTAATGGCATTAAAAATAATATCTGAATTGGTTTTAATTTCTGCTCGAATAACGGATTTAGCCAAGGATACGGCAAGCGAAACCAGCTCTTTTTGCAGATCCTCTTCAACTAGCTCAACGGGCTTATGTAAGGTTGTGAGCAGTGTCTGCCAGCTTTGCAATTGTTGCGCGATTGACTCTTGTGCTTCGGCTAAGCCTTGGGCTTTACCCTCCTCTATACCTGCGCTCAATCCCTGCTCTTTTCCTTGCTCAAACCCTTCCTGATGTCCTTTTTCAAACCCTTCTTTTTGCCCTTCGTCAAAACCATCGGTTTGGGCGGCCGCACGGATAGATTCAATTTCCTGTGCGGTAGGTGGGTCGAAATTTTCCTCTTCTTCTAACACATGTTCAGGAGGTTCATATTTCCAGTTCGAGCGTTTATTTAACGCGTTAGTACTGGTATCAGTGGCTTTACGTTCGTCCTCGACAAAAGGTAAGTCCCAGGCGCTGATCTGTTCATCGTGTTCTTTATCAAAATCATTCATAAACTAACGTGACGCTGCATACGCTTATAGGAATTCATCACCGCCACCTCCACCTAACATAATTTCGCCCGCATCGGCTAAACGACGAGCCACAGATAGAATTTCTTTTTGCGCGGCTTCCACCTCGCTTAAACGCACAGGACCAAGCGCTTCTAAATCATCAAGCAGCATATCGGCTGCACGCTTTGACATATTTGAGGTGATTTTGGTTTTCAATGCGTCGTCGGCACCCTTGATTGCTTTTAGCAATGCGTCTTGTTGAACTTCTCGCAAAATAGCCTGAATCGCACGGTCATCTACATCGGCAAGATTATCAAATACAAACATCAAGTCTTGAATTTGCTGGCTCATCTCTTCGTCTTGCTCACGAATAGCATCCATCAGCTGACCTTCGATATTGGTATCTAGGTAGTTCATGATATCGGCTGCAGATTTCAAACCGCCCATTTTGGCCGCTTGCGTACCCGCCTGGCCAGCGAACTGTTTCTCCATAATCTCGTTTAATTCTTGCAATGCCGCAGGCTGTACTTCTTCTAAATTTGCCACTCGCATCATTAGATCTAAGCGCACTTTCTCTGGGAACTGAGCAAGAATTTCGGCGGATTGCTCGGCGTCTAAATACGACATAACGATGGTTTGAATCTGCGGGTGCTCATTACGAATAATGCTCGCCACTTGCTTAGAGTCCATCCATTTGAGTGAATCGAGTCCTTTGGCACCCGTGCCCATCAAAATTTGGTCAATCAGGTTGGCAGCTTTATCTTCACCTAATGCCGATGTTAAAGCACGCTTAACAAAGTCTTGGCTTTGGAAGCCTATGGTGCTGTATTTTTGAATTTCATCGATAAAGTGCTTATGCACGGCGGTTATCTTGGACTGAGTCATGTCATCTATTTGGGCCATTGCTTGACCCAATTTTTGCACCTGTTTCGGTTCAAGGTGCTTAAGTATTTGCGCTGCGTCTTCCTCTGTTAAACTGAGTAACAAGATGGCAGCTTTTTCAACGCCTTCAAGTTTACCGACGTCGTAACCACTTTCCCCAGTTGTAGCGGGTGCTGCATTTTCATCTGGCATGATGCTTATCTCTTACTTTTAACATAGGTTTACGCTGCGTACATTAGCGTTATTTATTCGTCTTGCAATAACCAATTTTTAACCACCTGCGATGATAACTCGGGTTCGTTTGCTACTAAGGCTCGTACCGCTTTGAGTACGTCTTCATCCTTGTGTAGATCTGGCAACATAAAGCTACCGTCGGCGGCAAAGCCTACCTGAGAGTCGTCAAATTCTTGGGATAACATGCTGATAGTTTCATCCCCTAAATCTAGACCCTCGTCGGCATCAAAGTCATCATTTGAGCTGGTATCGTCTGGGTAAATCAGTTTACGTAACATGGGACGCACAACCGCTAAAATAAGTACTATGATGACCAACCCGCCAATGACGAGCTTTAAGATCGGCATAAACTTAGGGTCTTCCCAAATAGGTAACTCTTCCAGTGCGACTTCGCCTTCACGACTAAAGGGGATACTGACCACTTCAAGTGAGTCACCACGGGTCACATCAAAACCAATGCCTCCTTGCAACAGGCGGCGAATATCCAGCAACTCCGCCTGAGGGCGTGGCACCAGTGTACTGGTTCCATCTTCATTTACACTGGTAACATGATCCAGCGCCACAGAAACACTCAATCGGCGAATGACACCTGTTTGTTGTTTGGTATGGCTAATGGTTGTATCTAATTCGTAGTTTCTGGTTTCTTCTTTGTGATTGCGCCCAGGTGTCGTGGTTTGAGTATTACTAGCATTGGCTACTTCCGGAATATTTGAGTCAAGAGGAGGCTGGTTCGTTAACGCCCCCGGAATACCAGCGATAACCCCCCCCACGCTGTTCTCTTCCACTGTCATTTCACTGCGAATCGCGGGTAAGTCTGGATTATAGCTGCGTTTAGTTTGTTCAACGGCGGTGAAATCCATCGTTACGTCAGCCTGGGCAGTGTAGTTACCTAAGCCTAAAACTGGGATCAAAATAGAGTCTATTTTTTGTAAGTACTCACTCTCACGTTTACGCTCCATTTCAAATTCTTTTTTGCTTCTCGCCGCTTCACTGTCTTGAGAACCAGAATTAAGCAAACGCCCATTACTGTCGGTCACCGTGACGCGCTCGGGCTCTAACCCCTGTACAGCGGATGCCACTATGTCAACAATGGAGTTAACTTCTTCACTTGCGATCACCGCTCCGCGCCTTGCTGTAATGACGACAGTGGCACTGGCTTTTTTCTCCCGGCGGGCAAAAACGTTCTCTTTAGGTAAAGCGAGTAACACTTTAGCTCTCGTGACGGCGCTCATTTCTTCAAGTGTACGCGCAAGTTGCTGCTCACGAGCGTGTTTAAGGCGTACTTTTTCGACCCGCTGACTGACACCGAATCCCATATCTTGCATGATGATGTCCGTGCCTTCTGAGGATCCCTGACTCAAGCCCTGTCTCGCCATGCCAAGCTTAATGTTCTGATATTGATCTGAGCTGACGTAAACCGTGTTGCCTTCAAGGCGATAATCAATTTGATTCTGATCGAAATAATCTAATGTCTCGATCAACTCTTGAGTTTGCATTTTGGCTAGCGGGCGATAATCCGGCTCTTGCGCCCAGATCATAATGAACACTGCAATCGCCACACAGATAACCAAAGCCACAACAAGGGTGAGCTGGCGTACCATATCGGTAGAGCCAAGGGAGTCCATAAAACCAGACTTTTGCTCTGGCTCCGAACCACCTGTGTAAGGGTCTATGTTGGTGTTGCTCATCGCCAACTCTGTACCTGTTGCTTCAGCCACGTGTCAGCTCCTAAACCGGCATATTCATGATCGTTTTATAGGCTTCAAGTACTTTATTTCGTACTTGAATCGTCGCCTCAAACGCAATTCCGGATTTTTCTTTGCTCACCATAACATCCGCTAAGCTCAGGCTTTTATCGCCCATTTCAAATCGCTGAGCCTGATCTTTGGCGTCTAGTTGCATGCTATTAACGGATTCAATGGCGTGGCCAAGCATATCGGCAAAATTCTGACCAGAAGGGTTGACCTGTATACCGTTAAGGCTAGCGGGATTTAATTCACCAAGCCCCGCTTTGCTTTGCAAGGCCATGCTTTGCATATCTTGATAAAGTGATTGTGCCTTGATATCCATGCTCTGCTCCTGGCGTATTTACGAAATGACGGTTTTATGTCTTACCAAGTTAAAAGCAATGTTAATGCCAAGTAATTTAATTATTTAATATCAATAGCTTATATTAATTTTTAATCATAACTAACAGCATGACGGTTTATTGACATGGGCATATTGGCTGTTTAGTTAAAGGGGTAAAAAAAACCGCCTAAGAAATAGGCGGTTTACAGTAGATATCTAAGAGATTCTCGAATTGTACGTCAACAGGGAAATTAAGCAGGTAGATCGATCCCCACTTCACGCATTTTGGCCAGTTTATAACGCAAAGTACGTGGACTAATACCAAGACGTTCTGCCACGTCTTTCCTGCGTCCTTGGCATGATTGTAAGGTGTCTAGAATAATTTGATGCTCTTGCTGCCTAAGCTCTGATCCGAGCTTGCTTTCATCTTCTTCAACTGCGTGTGGGGCATTGCGAGAAAGCTCATCTTCAGCAAACTCAAGCATTAAATCATCTGCTTCAATTATTTCACCATTGCCTAATATGAGTGCTCGTTGCACGACATTTTCTAATTCACGCACATTGCCAGGCCAATTATGCTGAAGCATTTTGCTTCGGGCCGACGAAGAGAACGCAAGAGCACTCGCTCCTTGTTTACTACGATGACGAGCCACCAAGTGTTCAGCCAATGGCACTATATCCCCCGGGCGTTTATCAAGAGGCGCCCAAGTTAAGGGGAATACGTTTAAGCGATAATACAAATCTTCGCGGAATAATCCATCTTCGACAGTTTGGCGAATATTACGATTACTCGTTGCCACAACACGCACATCGAGCGGGATCATTTTACGGCTACCTAAACGCTCTACTTCTTTCTCTTGTAAAACCCGCAACAGTTTAGCTTGCAAGCCTAAATCCATCTCACTGATCTCATCAAGTAAAATAGTTCCTCCTTGAGCTTGTTCAAACTTACCAGGGCATGCTTGAATAGCACCGGTAAACGCGCCTTTATCATAGCCAAACAATGTTGCTTCAAGCATATTTTCGGGGATCGCAGCGCAGTTTATTGCCACGAAAGGCTGATCTGCCCGGGACGACTGATCGTGAATATAGCGAGCCAATACCTCTTTACCTGAACCGCTCGGACCGAGCACCATAACTGTGGCGTCCGACTGCGCTACGCGCTGGGCCAACTGCAGTAACTTCACACTGCTAGGATCGGCAACAATAGGATCGTAAGATAAGACTTTTTGCGCAGGTGCATAGCGTCCTACCAAATTAAGTAACACTTCTGGAGCGAAAGGTTTTGATAGATAATCCGTGGCGCCGTCACGCATAGCGGTTACGGCATCATCAATAGTGGCGTAAGCCGTCATCAACAACACTGGCACATTAGGATACTTATTCTTCAGGCTACGCAGAAGCGATAACCCACTCATCTCGCCCATTTGAATATCGCTCACCACCAAATCTATTGCCTCTTGACCCATCATCATCATACCCCGCTCGGCACAGTCGGCTTCTAACACCTTGTAACCTCCAAGCAGTAAGGTATCGACCAACGCTTCGCGTAAACCCGCGTCGTCCTCGACAATTAAAATCGTTGTTTGAGACATAATTTAACTCCTCGCCCGTTGGACGTTAATGCTCGCAGCACCGGCAGATGAATACTCGTCAGCGGTTCGAGTTAAAATGGGCAGCACTATGCTAAAACATGCACCACCAGACACTAAATTGGCGACACGCACTTCCCCTTGATGGGATTGCACAACCGTTTTTACTACGGCTAAACCTAAACCGGTACCTTGGCTACGTGTGGTGAAAAAGGGTTCGAAAATATGTAGTAATTTGTCCTCAGGGATCCCGGGGCCGTTATCCGTCACCGTTAAACGCATGCAATCTGTTTTTGCTGGATCGCGTTCTGCGCTAAATACGATCCGTGCATCTTGGGGCTTGGCGATCAACGCGTTATGGATCAGGTTTTGAATTGCACCACTGAGGGCTGTTTTATTGCCGATAAAATGAATATTTGGCTCAGGTAAAATAATATCTAGTATCCCATTGCTCTTATTGAGCATAGCTTCACTACCAGCCTTCACTTCTAACATCATGTCTTCAAGTGATATATCAGTAAGCACTTGCTCATTGCCGCTTTTAGCGAACAACAACATGTCATTCACTTGCCCTTCAAGGTCGCGCAAACGAGATAATAATTTATCGCTAAATCGTTGACGTGATTCTCTTGGCAGATTGTTACTGGATAAGTTTGCGGCATATAGCATGGCCGCTGACAAGGGTGTACGAATTTGATGAGCCAAAGACGCGACCATCTTACCTAGCGATGATAATTTCTGTAGATGTCCGATACGCTGTTGAAGCTGACGAGTTTCTGTTAAATCAGTTAACACAATAAGCTGACCGGGTTCGTTAACCAGAGGAGTAATGGACAACTTAACTTTGCGTCCGTCAAATAATGAGACTTCATGGCCATCATCAGCTTGAGGTCGAAACGAGCGTTTAATAATGTTGCGCCAGACCTGCCCTTCAAGTGGTTCACCCAATAACGAGGTTGCCAAATGATTAGCCTGCTTTACATAGCCTTTACCGTCGATAACCACCACGCCCGCAGGCATGACCTGCAATAGGTGCTCAAGGCGCGTAGCCTGTTGACGTAAATCTTGAATTTCTTGTGCATCTTGCACCGTGGTGGGCGCAGAAACTTTCGCAGAATCAACAGAATTGGAAAACGATATAACCGCCCCGCTTTGGGAAGGCATCTGATTAGCCGCTAGGGTATGTAAATTACTTAATGCCATATGTTCCTCACGTCAATACTTAGACAGATTGAATACAGCAATAGGACAAGCACATCTTGTGCCAATAAATTAAGTTAGGTTAATCAGGTAGTTAGGAAGAATTACGTGTCATTTTTTTGTCGAATGAAAAATACCGAGGAAAGAATTAAGCTTTACTTATGTCGTACTTACGCATCTTTTCCACGAGTGTGGTGCGGCGCATACCGAGTACTTCAGCGGAGCGTGCGACAACCCAATCTTGTTGCTCCAGTGCTTGGGAAATCAAACTAACTTCCATTTCCGAAATATATTCTTTGAGGTTAATGCCCTCAGGTGGCAACTCGGTTCCATTGGTACTGTCGTCATAACCATAGTCGTCATCTTCATTCTGCACATCGGCTGAAAACAACGCGTTGAGTGCTTCTCGCTCTAACACTTCATCTGGGTAATCAGGTTCATAATCGTCTGCATCTACATGACGATATTTATGGGGTAAGTCACCTACATCGATTAACTGATTGGGATATAGGATCATTAAGCGCTCAACCAGATTTGATAACTCCCTAACATTCCCTGCCCAGCTATGCTCCATCAGTGATTTCATGGCATTTTCTGTGAACTTGATTTGTGCATTTTCCCGTTCCATTCTAGAAACAAGTTCTTGTAATAACAATGGAATGTCTTCGTGACGCTCACGTAGCGCAGGGCTATCGATGGGAAACACATTGAGACGATAATACAAGTCTTCGCGAAACTGCCCTTGCACAATCATTTCTTCCAAATTTCGGTGCGTCGCAGCTACCACACGGACATCACAACGAATAGGCTTCATACCGCCCACGCGTTCGTAAGTGCGCTCTTGCAAAACACGTAATAACTTAACTTGCATTTGCAGCGGCATATCCCCTATTTCATCAAGAAATAGCGTACCGCCTTCAGCGAGCTCAAAACGCCCTTTGCGAGAACTGATAGCGCCGGTAAAAGCACCTTTTTCATGGCCAAATAGTTCACTTTCAAGTAACTCACCGGGTATGGCACCACAATTTACTGGAATAAATGGGTGAGTACCACGTTTTGATAAGTAATGTACATTACGCGCAATCACCTCTTTACCTGTGCCGGACTCACCTAAAATAAGCACGTTAGCATCGGTCGGGGCTACTTGTTCAATAAGGTGGCGAACATTTTGAATTTGTTTGCTTTTGCCGACCAAACTGCGAAACAATTTGGTTTTATTTTGTGGGGTGGTATTGCGATTAGGCTGCATGCGACGATGCTCTTGGCAGCGGTGCAGCATTTGGGTAAGCAGAGGATACGTAACGGCTTCATCTACCGCGCCGACACGATTAGCACCTGACTTAAAACCCGGATCTTTACTATCGACCAAGATAAACGGTTGTTGGGGAAATTTATCACACACTTCCCCAGCGAGTTCGAGATCTAATGCATCAATCAAAACAGCATCGAATACGGAATGAGATTTGAGGGTGCTAACAGCCTGCTCAAAAGCGATAGCAGTACTACTTTCACCTAAAAAGGTCAAAATAGTGTTCAGATTATGCCCGAGCGTGGGTCGCCCACTGATAATCAGAATATTACTCATGCATCCCTCAATATTATCTTGTTAATTAACTGTTTTACTTCTGGTTTTAATTTTAACCATTCACTGGTGGATAGCAATAGAGGAATGAGGGCTAAATTTGCCATAGCGCACAATTAAATTTAAAACCCATGAATAACAACAAGTTAAAAACATAGCATGCCACTAATGACTAATATAATTCTGCGTCTAAACGTACAAAAAAACCGCATAAAAAAAGCCTGGGGGACCTTTCTGTATATTAAGCCTAGTTATTAACCATTTAAAAGGCTAAGTACTTGCCCTTGCTGCTGATTTGCTTGTGCCTGAACCGAAATGCTAGCCTGGCCTAATATACTGGCGGACGCGCTTTCTGCCGTTGCCTGAGCATAATCCGTATCTTGAATACGGCTGCGCGCGGCAGCCACATTCACATTACTTTGCGTGAGATTGCGTGCCGCGCTTTCAAACTGATTTTGCGTAGCGCCTAAATCCGCTCTAACAGAATCAACAAATTCAGCCGCTTCATCAGCAACAGCAAGCGCGTCTTCTGCACCTTGAGCAGTAGTTAAGTCGATATTCAAGACGTCGCTTAAGCTAGCAGCGACATCTTTTGTTTCAACTCCAATTTTCTGGCCTGCATTTGCACCGACCTGAAACTCGATGCTACTGTCACTGTTTAACAAAGACTTACCGCCAAATTCTGTCTGCTCAATGGTTTGCGAAATATTGTCTTGAAGTTGTGTGACCTCAGCTTGAATAGCTTGACGATCAGAATCACTTAAGATGCCATTACCAGCTTGAACCGAAAGCTCGCGAATACGACTCACATCATTATTAATACCAGACAAGCCACTTTCCGCCACTTGGGCTAGTGAAACACCATCATAAGCGTTAGTGACCGATTGGCGATTACCTTCCACTTGAGATGTTAAACGATCGATAATTTGTTGAGCAGCCGCACCATCTGCAGCACTGTTTACTTTCTTACCTGAGGCTAACTTCTCAAAAATCGATTCTTGCTTCTGTTGCACTTGCTGTAACGAAGATGAATTAGACTCGGTATTTAAATTAATCATATTTATTCCCCTCAGAACCTTAGCGATCAGCTCTTCAAAACCTTTCCAGAGCGTAGCAAAATACGGGTCAAAAAGTAAGCAGGCCTATGGTATATGATTCTATACTTCACACAAATATAGAATACCAGCGAGCCTTTCCGTCCTAGAAATAGTTGCCTCTGTCTTTTATCCAGATGCTTAGGTAAACTTTATGTCAATTAACCGTCAATTAAACGGGCCTGTTTTTTGCTAGACATGTACATGTGATGTCCACATTGTAAACACTGAAACCGTTAAATAATTAAGTAAGCCATGCTAAAAAATATTCGCCTACATTTGGAAAAAGACAAAGAAAAACAAGCCTTATTTGATGAGATGCTTGCAAAACAAGTAATAGATATGATGAAAAGTAACGTCAACGCTTTTCAACGAAATATTCCATCACTTATTCCTTATATAAGTGGTTCTAAACTCACTACTTACTCCTTGTTTAAAAATAGATACGGCGAAACCAATCTGGTCAATTACGGCATTGGCAGAACATTATATGGCCTTCATCCAAGTGAAGAGATAAGCCTACAGGTCAAACAGGCTCTGCAACACAGTCCTTGTGTTGACCTGACCCAGAATGTCAGGAGAGCTGAGCATGACGAAGAAACAAAGGGCACTTTTGACTTTAGAGAACTAAAAAGCTTCAAAATTGAGCAAGCTCAATCTCCCTTACCTGAAGAGGTAGAATGTCTCGTGGTATTAGGTTGCGGCCTTGGTTTACATATCAAGCAATTATTAGAGCACCGTAAAATAAAAAACCTCATTATTTACGAGCCAGAAATTCAATATTTCCAATGTTCAGTTTTATCTACTTCATGGCAAGACATTTTCGCATTAGCTAAGAAACAAGACACTACACTTTTTCTACAGTTGCTAAAAGACGGAAGAGATCTAGTAAATGACATCAATGAGCTTAAAGAAAATATCTCATTATCAAGTTTTCATATTTATAAACATTATAATCAGCAGGTTTTTGATGCCGTTTATCGAGATATCACTGAGCGCGACTGGATAGAGATATGCAACAATGGCTTTACCATTACGCCCATTAACAGTCATCTAGACTACATACCTACCTGGACTCCTAAAATTGATTTAACTGAACAGACACCAGTTTCAAACGAATGTAGTCAATTTAAGAAAAACCTTGAAGCATTAAAACAACATTTTCCTGATATTTACTTAGAATATAAAGATTATCAACCCAAAACTTGGCTACCGATAAAGAGCGCGGCTAATGAAGTAAACATCCTCAAAACGAAAGACTTATCTACTTGGTACGGGGCCTCCCCCAAACAAGATTGTATACAAAACTTCGATAACTTTAATGAACAACCAAATATAGACGGCCTAAAACTAGGCTATAACCAGACTAAGTTAGCGCATTACATTCATTATCAGTTTGTTAATGATACGCAAAAGCTTCTGAAAGAAGCTGAGGCACGAGAAGACTTAAGTGAACTACCAGAGACCATTTCATCCATTATCATGCTTGGTTTAGGGGTGGGTTACCAACTTGAAAAACTGCTAAACGAGCATAGCGTTGAAAAACTCTTTATCTGTGAACCCAATCCAGATTTTTTCTATGCGTCGCTGTTTGCCATAGACTGGCAGGCTATTTTTGAAAAAGCCCAAGCTACTGACGCTACAATTTATTTAAACGTTGGTGGTGATGGTACCGATTTTTTTAAAGGCCTTATTGAGCAGTTTCATGTAATTGGCTCCTATATTTTAAATAGCACTTACATTTACCAAGGTTATCACAATGCATTCCTAAACCCGGCCATAGCTGAGCTAAGAGACCAGTTGCAAATAGTAATCGCTATCAGTGAAAACTTTGATTACACCTATTATGCGATAGAGCACACGAAAGAAGGCTTTCGAAGAAATATTCCAGTATTAATCAAAAAGCCGTCCAGTAAACTGAGTTATGCCGATAAAGAAGTACCGGTTTTTATCGTAGGTAACGGCCCCTCGTTAGACATGTCAATAGAGGCGATTAAAGAATACCGAAACCAAGCAATTGTCATCAGTTGCGGCACAGCGTTGCAAGCCCTCCACCGTAACGGGATTACACCCGACTTTCATGCTGAAGTGGAAAAGAACCGCTGTACTTATGACTGGGCGGTACTCATTGGTGATTTGGCGTTTTTGAAAAAAATAACCCTTATTTCGACTAACGGAATTCACCCAGATACATGCGAACTATATAAAGATGTACTCATAGCATTTAAAGAGGGGGAATCGTCAACCGTTTCAACCTTAAAGGTGTTAGGTAAACAACACTTTGAATTACTACAGTATTCTTACCCGACAGTGAGTAACTTTGTTACTAACTTATTTAGTGTTTTAGGTTTCAATCACATTTATTTAATGGGGGTCGATTTAGGTTTTGCCGATGTGAATCACCACCACTCTAAGTCTTCTGGTTATTATCAAGATGACGGCAAGGAAACATTTGATTATGCAAAAGGCAATAATACTTCGCTAATAGTACCAGGCAACTTTCGCCCCAGAGTCAACACTAAACACGAATTTAAGTTATCTTGTGGGCTTATCGAAAAAGTCACACAAACTAAACCTAAAGAACAAACGTTTTATAATTGTAGCGACGGCGCTAGAATAAGAGGGACAACACCACTACATCTCGACAATCTTTTTATTGTGGCCACCAAGGACGATAAAATAAACGCATTACAGCAAATGAAAAGTGCTGCTTATTCAACCGAATTTAACAGCAATTTCATTGAAAAATATGAAAAGCAATTCTCACATGAATTACTGCTTGAACAAGTGCAGCAACTTCAAGAGTTGGTTGAGGGACACCTATCAACACCTGACGATATAAATAAGCTGATTAATGCTCAAAAAAAGTTGCTGTTTGATTCGTACCAGACGGGCCGCTCTCTGCTATTTTACTATATGTATGGGACAGTAAATTATGCGAATGCGGTTTTAACTAAGTTACTAACAAATAGCGTCGACATCCATGGTGCTCATGATTTCTGTTCTCAAACTAAAGAAAAGTGGTCAGAAACTATCCGCTTTATTAAACAAGCAATCTTAAGTGGTGATAATGACAATTTTGATTCGTCTCACTTTAACTCTGTTGCTAGAGATGAATTGCTGTGGAAAAGCACCCTTAAAAATCGCACTTTATCTATTAAAACAGACTCCTCTACATTTCACAAAAGCGTAGAGCTCTTGATAAAAAAACGGTTCCCGTTCTTGACGCTTCTTTCTGATATCTCCGAAGCAAAGCCTGACTATCAAATTCGCTATTTCAAAGACGAAAATAGCCTCAATATAGAATCACCAAAGATAGCTAGTCGCGGAACCATATTAATAAAAGAATTATCATCAATAAACGAGCTCTCGAAAACTGTTAAGGATGAAAGCATAATAATGCCATTCTTCTTCGGCAGGAGCAAAACCTTAAATACCGAATATTATATGGCATACATTGCTTTACGAGCGATAATAGATGAGCACAGTTGCCAACTAATATTCCCTAAACATACCCTATTAGATAGTAAAGACATAAATTCGCAATTGCCAATCGAACTAGCCAAGAATACCTCCATAATTGAATTTACAACTTACATTCTATTGTGTGAACCAAATCAAAAGTCGATAAATATCAAGGGTACTGGTGGCTCGAGGGGGAAGATATTAGTGCGAAACCTCAGATCAGAGGACCTTGTACTCAGACGCTTAAATAATGAGGAATTATCAAGATTACGCAGCCTCCACACCAGCCTTACACGTGATACCTAATTGATCTTTGCAATAGCAGTGTAGCTACTTTAGTACACTGGCATAGTCAGAATTTTAACTGTAACTAGCCCTATACATTCAAGCTTTAGTTCGTAAACTCCTTACCCTAACTTGTTTAAGTTCGGTGCAATAGTAAATCTGAGATGTTCATTTAAGTGTACCCTTTAGTCTACCGAAATACCCTGTCGCCGTTGCACTGATTAATTAAACTAGTTAGAGATACGCGCTATTGAAGAAAGTTCTTTAATCTTCTGTCTTATGGTTGATGCGCTGCTCCACATCATAACATCGAGAATGGAGAGGTCTTCCACAAAGCTCGTTGAGTCTGTCTCGTATTCAAAAGGTGAAAAAGATAACGCTTGTAATACGATGTTTTTCTGCTCGAAATCCGCTGTATTAAATAACTTCATCCCATTACTTGGATTAATATAAACACTCGCATTTAGCTGCTCAGAGATAAACGGCGCCCAATCCCCTGGGCCCATATTTTGAGGAAAGGATAATCCGAGTTCAGAACAAATATCCCAATCGAAAGTCAGCCCTAAGTATTGACACGTTTGGTCAAGTGCTGAGACGTTTATATCTACCAGTTTGTTAGATTTAGCATTCTCAAAAGTGCGCTTGATAATATTGACGACCTGCCAATAAAAAGGGGCTTGTTTCTTATAATGAGAAATTTTTCCCAAAATAGTAGCCTTAACGTTATCAATATCTCTTACATGCACATCGCAAGTGCGTAGTTTGATAGATGACTTTTCAAGTGGCAATGTCACATAATTAAACCCAGTATTCGGATGCAAAATTCGGTTTCGGTTCATCCAACTTTTAGGGGTGTACTGAGAAACATCAAACACAATCCATTTATCGACAGCATCAATTAATGCAAAGTGGCCTAAATAAGGAAAAAAATAGGGCTGCATTATTCCAAGTTTCATAACAAATCGACGTGTTGAGATTTCAAGTGTGTTTGTTCAATAATATCGCAAATAGACATGACGACATCTTTCCCTGTTTGGGCTCCGATAGGCAGCTGTAACGTGGCGCAGCTTAAATGATCAGTATTGGGGAGTTCGTAACCGTATTGCACGAAATCTACCGTTTTATGCACCCCAGGGTAAAAATAACGTCGAGCCAACACGCTGAAGTGTTTTAAAATGTTCAGTAAGTCATCTCGTGAACATCCGAATTTTTCTTCATCTACACTACAGACTAAACTTTGAAAATTTGAGAGAGTCACGCCTTCAGGGTTAACAATCGATATACCTGGAATGCAAGACAACCGTTCGGAATAGAGGTTGTAAATGTTTTCATTATTACGTTGATAATCTTTATAGTTTTTAAGATTTAACAATGCCACGGCAGCTTGGGCTTCTGACATTCTTGAGTTAGCCACTTTGTTTATTGCTACTTTCTCGAAAGTTCCATAACTGGGTCGTATAGACCGGATTTTGTCGGCGAGTTCATCATTGTTGGTGCAAATTAACCCTCCTTCACCGGCACTCAAAACTTTCGTTGCGTGCAGAGAAAATACTTCTACGTCTCCAAATCCGCCCACTTTATTGCCTTGATACTCGCAACCAAATGCTTGTGCAGAGTCGAAATAGAGTTTCATGCCGTGCTTGGATGCTATTTTTTCTAATGCATCAAGATCAGCGGCTCCGCCCCATAAGTTCACAGCCATTATCGCCGACACGTCTTCAGTAATGAGAGCCTCTAATTTAGTGGTATCAATGTGATGACCGTCTTTTTTTACATCGCAAAAAACGGGTGTAAGGCCACACCACAACAGAGACTGTGCACTGGCAACAAAAGTATGGGCAGGTAAAATCACTTTGCCTGTTAGTTCCATGGCTTGAGCTGCAATCATCAAGCCGTGTGTTGCATTGCTGACGCAGATAGCGTGTTTTACGTTGAGGAAATTTTTAAGTTGGCCTTCTAATGCAGTAACAAGCGGGCCATTATTATTATAATACTCACGCTCAAAGATTCCCCTCATCGACTGTTCATAATCGCGCCAGTCCGGGAAGTACAATTGCCCTACAGGAATAGGATCATTAAATGGCTGCATGGGCAAATGGCTTACGATTTCCTCAACTTTAGTCACGTTCGGTTATCCTAGGCATTAATTGTTTAATCTGATCGGCATGTTTTTCAATAAAACTAAGTAAATCGATAATTTGGTCAATGTCATCACAACTTACTTTCTGGCCACAGGGTAAATTTATAAATTGTGTTGCAAGAGATTCTGTTAGCGAAAGGTCGCAAGCAATATATTCACTGTCGTTGAGTTTAGTATGTAGTGGAGGGTCGTAATGCGCTCTAGCCAAAACGCGTTCGGCATTTAATATAAGGACAGTCTCATCACGTGTGAAAGGCCACTCATCACTGATTCGTGCAACAATATTTTTGAAACCTGAATCGAAAACCTCATCAAACTCTAGCAAGGAGAAGCCTCTGAATTTTGCCAATCCCTTGCGATATTGATAATACCTCGCTTTGTTATCAGCGACTTGTGTGTCAATATCATCTAGGCTAGCCAGCGCCATGCAGGCATGCATCTCGTTGAGCTTTGCATTTAAACCGTGGCTATATTCAATGTTGTCCGGGCCAACAAAACCAAACGTTCTCATTGAGCTCAATTGTTTTGCTAGCTCAATATTATTTGTTGTTAAATAGCCTCCGCCAAATCCATTAAATAGTTTGCAAGCATGTAGCGAAAAGCACTCGGCTTCACCAAAAGTTCCTATTTTACCTGCTTCAATATTTTCATATACCGATTCTACCGAATCAAAGACCAATGGTATCTCACATTCACTCGCTATTGATTCTAAAGATTCTACGTCGCAGCAATTAACAATTGGGTGCACCCCCAATATAACCGCCGTATTTTCGTTCACACAGGATTTTACAGAGGAAGGGCACATAGCAAGCGTATTTTTATCAACCTCACAAAAGTGTGGCGTTAAGCCAAGCCAAGCAATAATATCAGTCATTCGCCTGTAGGTTAGCGATGGCAAAATAATTTCGGTTTTACCTGGTTTAGCAAGCACCTTTATCACTAGCGCTAACGCCCAAAAGCCACTTGAAAATGAGACACAATGCTTGGCATTGTGGAAACTTGCCAAACGCGCCTCTAGTAAACGTACATTAGGCCCATTATTGGTGTAATGCTTCTGTGCATAGAAGGCTTTTGAGTAGTTCAAAAACTTCTCAACATCGGGTTTAAGTAAGTTTGATGTTGATTTATATTCTTCAAAAATCGATCTACCACCAAATACTGCTAATTCTTCGCTAGTTTTTTTATTCATGCGCCCCCCTTAATCATCAAGAAATTGTGAAAGTTCACTATTTTCAACTTGCGCTGCAATCGTATTGGCTATGTTGCTATCTAATGCCGTTCGCCAACTTTCAATTTGCTGTGGATCTTTATATACAGACCTCTTGTTACTATTATGTGCTGAACCGGACTGAGACCGTCGGATAAAATCTCTGGTTTGCTCTGTTACTTCAAGTCCACTAAAGCTAAACAGCCGTTCAGCCGTAGTTAATGGCGAGAACGTTAAATCTTCATATTTGACAACTAAAAAGCGTCCTTTAAATTTAGCTTGCATGACTAATGCCTGTTTTGTTGTACTGTACCAATCCTCGAAGCCCCAAAACTCACCGACCCCTTGCTTTCTGCAACGGCCTGTTTCCCATTCAACATTGACATCAGCATCAGATGGAAACTCATAAGGGTTACTTATCCAAGAATAGATACTGGCTCTTGGGTCTCGGACAATATGGATAAACCGTAAATCTGGATTGAGCGCTAATATTTTGTCGGTTAAATGATGAAATCTTGTGGACTTAATGACCAAGTGAGAAGGGCATTGGTTCTTGTCTTTAAATTCAGGCACAAGGCCGTCTCGCCGAAGGTAGTGTTGATCAAGATATTCCGATTTTTTCATGTAAACAGCAGAGAAAAATTCGCGCCACTCCTGGGCTGTACTTTGCTCCGTGAGTGCATTTTTGAATTCGTAAGAAAACAAAGGGCAAAATTTGAGTCTAACATCAGGTGATGAAGCGAAAATTTGCGATAACCAAGTGGTACCCGACCTTGGCATGCCAGAAATCCAAACAACATGTTCCATTCGCGACTACCTGGTTAGAATTGCGTTAAAACGGTAATGTTTAGCATAGAAATTCGCGGGCATGGTGGTAAATTCTACCTGCCAACCAGCTTCGCTTGCTAAACGACCTAGTTCTGATTTAGTCCGCCACTTTCCTATGGCAGTGTTGTTGTCATTCAATTCTGCTTCTGTTGGCTCTCTACCTTTATAGAAGGAAGCGTAGGTATTTTTATCTGGAATATTGCCGAGAAATATTCTTTCAACGTTAATAAAACGCCTAAATACATGATTCAATACAACTGAAACTTCTTCATTAGTCAGATATTGAAGTGAACCAAAGCAATTTACTTTGGTAAAACGTTCTGGGCTGGGTTCCTTTTTCACATAACTACCTGCGGAATTTGCTTCAAAAGATATCGCATCACTAGATTGAAAATTACTAAGCGCGACCTCGATTAAATATTCTGAAACATCAATCCCTTTGTAAGACAAACATTCTTCGAATAGAAAATGAGCTAAATGGCCATTACCACAGGCAATATCCAATAGTGTATCAGAGTGGTTAATAGCTAAAGACGTGGAAATGAGTTTGATTATGACCTCAATTTGTTCCTTTTTAACCGGCTTTCCATTTACAGTTCTCAACACTTGTTTAGAGAAATCAGTTGCATCGCACTTTCTTGCATGTTCATCGTAACTGAAAGTGGCGTATTCTGGTTTATTCATTGTGGCTTAACCCAATTAGTAACATTCAATCTTTTCGAAAAACAAGTGAAGACTTTAACAACTTTGAATAATCTTCATTGCTAATATTGCGATTAAATGGATTATTTGAAATACAAACTAGATGATCATATAACTTCTTGGCCGTAGAACTGCTATAACATCTTTGTTGCTCTGCTATTGTTGGATTGCAGTATTTTCGACAAAGATTCATATCACTACTATCGACTGTAGCAACTGAAAACTTGCTAATAAACGGTGTAAAGGCTCTTGCCGAACGAGGTTGCGTTTGCCCTATTAATGGTGTTAGCGGTAACTCAGAATCAATGATTAAGGACCTCACTCTCCGCTCTTGTGACTTATAGTAAAAAGACCAACTTTCGAGCGTTTCTAACCGACAAAGAATTGCACTAGCCGCCAAATCACTTAATCTATAATTTGCTCCTAAATGTGCCAGCGTAGATTCTTTTTCATTAAAACCAGTACCAGCATTAGCGACTTTTCGCGCTATATATGCTTCTTCCTCGTTGCAAATCAGTATACCTCCCTCTCCAATACCCCAAGGCATGGTGTGGTCGCATGATATAATTTCGATAGGAGAGTTCGATTGAAGATTAACGGCAGGACGGTCAAACAACCCTGATGCGTTATCAACTATCATGGCTTTTCCATTTGCCTGGCACCAGGAAAACAAATCAGTCCAGTTTGAATGCTGAGCAAAAACGTTCGTGTAGATGACGCCATCGTATGTATCTGCAGGAATGTTAGCTAATGCGTTCAAATCTAATCTCCCCTCACTATCGGAGGGCACAACGACAGGACTGCCTAGCGTGCCTCTTCCCAAAGGGGCAAAGCTAAACTCAGAGGTTAGCCAATTAAAATGTGATTTGCCAGAAACAACCTGATTAACCTCCGCAGCTAAATAAAGTGCTGAGGTTCCGCTATTCACTGCTACAACATGCTTGCTAGCTGGTAACACCAGTGCCAAGTGAAGCGCTTTTTCTAGTAGATTCACTACTGGCCCACCATTCACATGATGATTAGTCTTCACTGACATATCGAGATAGTCTGCAAGCCGATTAAAATTGTAGTTTTTATTTTCTATAAAACCGACTTGCTCAGCACGACTTTTTACGTCTTTGTCATAAATAGGGGGCTTGTGCGGTTCATTAACGCCATTTGTATTGGCCAAAGCTATAATTTGGTTTGATAGTCCGCCTACATCTGGTGAATAAAGTCGCGTAATCTCGGGTGGCAAGTTCATACTATTTATAGCATTAGATAATTGCGATGCGTAGGCTTTCATCCACCCCCCGCTTACCCGCATCACCTTCCACAAAAGCATAAAATGCAGCGCCCACATCGATGTATTGGCAGTTTGTCTGATGCTCATTTAACTTAAAACCTAACCAAGTCGCTAGTGCCCCACCTACCATTGAAACAACGATAGGAGGCTCACCGCCACTTTGCGCGACTTCTTCAATAAGCTCATCAAATAGCTCATGTCTTTTCAACCTTGCTTGACGTTCATCAGCAAGAAGAAAGGTAATATTTTTAATCGCTAAATGGTCAAATATTTCACGATTACGTTGATTGCATAACACAATCACTTTTCTTGAATTTATGACTTCAAAGAATAGAAGGAGATCGTTATCGATTATTGCTTTCTTAAACTCGTAACCACTAAAGCCTTTACGACTACTTTCTTCAATCAGGTTAGCAGGTACATATTCAGATATCAGTTTCAGACATTGGGAAGATGATTGTAAAGGAGTCCCTTCCACTCTATCTGAAAGTGGCCACGGTTGTAATGAGCTCACGAAGATTAATGAGTGTGAATGAGATTGATAGGTTTTGAATAAATTTAAGAGTTCACCCAAAAATCCTTCAGAAAAAAAGCCGATACCTTCTACATTTATTTTTCTCTCAATTTCAGTTATTTCATTAGAATCCAAAGAGTCAATAGCCGTTAACTCATAACCTAAGTTTTTTATTTGAACTAGCCTTTCCCAAAAACCATGATTTAACTTTAAGAAGTAAAAAGGCTTTAACTTGGGTATTTCGTTTATCACCCAGTCATACCCTGGATTGGAACGCTCTAGTTTAGGCTCAAAATACATTGATGGATTCACCATTTTAATTTAATGAGTTAACAACTATGTTGAATGCGTGACGTTCATCAAAGTAGCTTCAACCGACAAAGTTTGTTGAAAGCGTAACCTAAAACAAAAACTCTTCAGCAAAAACAATCGGTTGACTGGTATAGCCAGACAAAAAATGAACAAGCATGTCTTTTCGCCCCGTTACCGCGACAACAATCACATCATGTTCGGTTTCTTGAATTAAGTGAGGAGCATGAAACCGTTTACCAAAGCGCGCTATTTGATGGTCTTCAGACGCGGCAAAGTCCACAGATAAAACAATGGCGTCCGATAACTGCCCTATCAAAATAGAAGCAAGTTCACTTGCTCCGTACAAGATAACCTTTTTCGTTTTATATTTATCGGCAAAGCTTTTTAATTCATTAATAACGTGCTGACGATGCTTGCGCTTACCATAGGCGGCATTCAATGCGGAATAAAAGGTAGCAAGTGATTTGATTCTATCTTCATCGAAGTTCGCATAAGGGAAATCTAACAGCATTTCTTGTTGCCATGCGAAACCCGAGGCGTTGGCTTCGTTACCCGTGGTTGTATGGTGTTCCAATTTTTTTTCAAATAGGCTTTTGGGGACACTCGAGTCAACATCTAGAAATGACATTAACGACTTTCGAATGCCAACTTCATCGCTTCTAACCTCTTCATAATTAATCAAAATACGTGAATAAGACTTAGGCAAAAATCGGACTACGGCTGACCAGTGCAAATAAATGAGTTGTGATGCATACTCATTATCAAATTGATCTCTTGTCAGTAAAGAATTAGCGATAGAGTGTGCGTGACGTTTTACCAGTACCACTTTTATATCAGCATCAAGTTCTTTAAAAACCTCCAGCCAGAAAGGCAGCAAAATACACATTCTAGGGTCTTTAAGTGAAACCTTTGTATTTTTAGCGAGAAGCTTTTGAAGATAATTCACTGCTTTGTTTCGCAGACCTTCATACAGTTTGCTTTGCTTGAGGTCAGCTAAATTCAGCCATGCTAAAGAACACCAATGATAACCTAAAGAATGAAGTAGTTTTTCGTTGATATCGACGATTAACTCATCTTCCCAATACCCATTCGGATTGTCCTTACTAGGATGCATGAGGTGCTCTCCACACGAAAACCCCATCGTCTCTACTAAGCTAGCCACTAAGCTGGTCCCTGACCTATGCATTCCTAACACCAAAACTAATCGATTTGCAGACATACAGAACCTTTGAAACGTGGATATTTTTATATAGTTGACAAGCAGTGGCCCGTTAAACCGTTATAACACGACCTTTGAATTCTTGCGCTTCAAGATTGATACACATCTCTGCTTTGAAATGAAATGAACAGACTACGACGACATCAATATCGGCAAGTAATGATGTGGAGAGGGTCTTGACAGGAATTCCCTTTTTATCAGCAACTGATTTCTTTTTATCAATAATCACAGAAAACTGTATGTGAGAAGAAAACGCTTCTAGGACATATTCACTGATATCGTTAAATCCATACAGCGCGACCTTGTCAGTCGTACTAACACTAGAATGTAAATCAGTAAACAATCTGCCTAAGTGTCTAAACTTATGACGATACTTAAACAACCAGCCGTACGATTTGGCAAGGTTTTCAGCGCTTTGTGGAATGTTAAGGTGCTTTATCTCCTTGAGAATTGTACTCTTTTCTTTTACTGCGACATAGTAACTTTCTTGACTATGCCATCGGGTTGTATGAACGTGCGCGCGAAAAAAGTTTAACGGCTTGCAAACATAAGCAATAGCAGAGTTGGATAACAGCTGTATATAGCAATAGTAGTCAGCACAATATTTCATGCTATTCTGTGTTAATGCCACTAGTAGATTTTCCTTTTTAAACACAACTGCGCTTGCATTGGGTATGACATTTTGGAACACTAAATAATCTTTAATAAAGGTTCTACCATCTAATACAAAATCTTCGAGCCATCGATTTTGGTATTCAGAATGGGAATAGTCGTAACGACATTGTGTTTTACTAGAGTCATCAATAATCATAGAGTCACAGTAAGCCATCCCTATTTCCGGAAAGGCTTTAAATTGATGCAAGAGCACCTGTAAAAACTCAGGGGCTGACACATCATCACTTTCCGCAATCCATATATAGTCTCCCTTAGCAATACGAACGCCTTTTCGCCACTGTTCGTTAACACAACCACCGTTTTTGTCATTAAACAAAGTCTCTGAAACGCGCTTTTCTTGGTCAGCATAAGCTTGTAATACATGCTGGCTATTATCAGTACTAGCATCATCGAGTAGAATAATCTCAAAATCACCGAAGCTTTGTTCAGAAATCGATTTAAGCCGCTCAGGTAAAAAACGGGCATGGTTATAACAAGGAACAATGATGGATAATGTCGGTGATTTTGACATAAAACGATCCCCTATGACCATATCAGTTCACTCAATACACTTTTGTTCCAAAACGAAACAGAAAATTGATTATGCACTTCAATTGGCTGCAACGTAGATAAGGTGATATTAATCAGACTCATATAAATTAAACGCGCATCGTGACCCAATGCCTCAAATACGATCGCCTGACGAATTATCTTGGCAAAAATACCCTCTGTATTTTTGGAGCGTTCGTTCATACGATAACAAATCAGAGTATTCACGACTGCATTCCCCTACAAAAAGTCTTCAAGAAAAATAACCTTACAGCTCAACCCATTTACCAAGGGAGATATCTGAGCTTTTCTACCTATCACTGACACTAATAGAATTCCCTCTATAGCGTCCAGTGACTTAAGTGAATGAATGGGCACATGCTGTATAGTTTTACCGTGCAATTTACTATTAATATCAACGACCCAACTCACCTTGCCAGCCAGATGAGGCATAACAAAACTAAATCCACTTCCGGCACCATAAATGACCACTTGTTTCGCTTCTTGTATTTGCTCCACCAGATCCAAAAAAGTATTCACCAAAGACTGTTTTTGTAATGCAAGAGGGGTACTTTGTTGTGGATCTTCGCTATTACAACTGAGCATGTCATTGAAACTAACAGCTGATGTGCCATCAATCCCTAATTCCGTATTTACATTTCCCATTGCCCTGGAAAAATCATTAGGAATATCCTGGAAAAAATTCTGTAAATTTATGAACGCCAGATCCCTGTTAATCTCTCTGGACTTGTGTGAATCTAAACACTGCCATATACCTTGCTGCACGGTTTGTTTAGCAAAATCTATTAGCAGGTTCTTATTTGCAAAGACCGGCTTTAGTCGCTCATTAATATATAAAATAGCACCTTTGTCTTCACTACCTGCCCATTCAATAAGATCTCGATACTCACTCAACGTGGTTAAAATATCGCCCTCAGTACGCTCATCAACCATGGCGGTAAGACCCGGTTGGGTTGCACTCACACTGCACAGCAAAAATCCTTGCAGAGGGGTATCAATATGCTTACTTAAAACAGTATAGATTGTTCCGCGCCAACCAATGTCAACAAGCGCCAGTGGACTTGATTGTGTTGCAAAGAGCCCTTGCAGATATTGAATACTGCTAGATTTTCTGCGATGTAGGGAGAGACTGAATTGTTCGCATAATAGCTTGTCGTTCAAAATAGCTTGCATAAGATCGGACTCCAACAAGCTATCTTTGCTACACTCCATATTTTGACAAAATGTCGTTAAAGCTGCACTAAAGCTAGTGTCATAGAGACCAAAGGCCTTTTCTAACCCTTCCAGCCCTTCCGCCCGGTAACTTCGGTCAACAAACTCTAGGGTCTGCTTATTAAGTTCCTGATACTCCAATTGATTAACAATAACGCGATTAATATAAGCATATTGAATATTAGTTTTAGGGAAAAGGTGACGATACAAGTTGAACAAGAAGTAACTATCACGCGCTAAAAAAGCTACATGTTGCTTTTCCTGCAACTGGGTTTTCAACCAACAACAAAACGCGATCAATACCGGGCCCAATGTAAGGGCGCCAAAATCAAACAACGCTTGCTGCAACCTTTTCTGTTCCTTGCCTGATGTCAAATTACTACTTTCACGGCGGTAGAGAAATGAGTTAATTTGAAGTTTTTTGGGTTGAAAAAAATCACCATTTGGATTATCACCAATATGTATTAGCTGGTCTTTCCCGAGCTGCTCTGTTTGCAGAACATGTTTAAACATTTTACCACTTGCCTTGTTCAATCCTAACTCACAGGACAGATAACAATGGCTAATATACTGCTCGATTTCTAAAGTGTTTAAAAATACTTGAAATTGCTTTGGTGTGTAATAAGTATCACTTAGTATCAGCAGCCTTTGCTGACGTTCGACACAGCTAGACAGAAATAACTTTACATGGGGATTGAGACACAAGTTGGCAGCTTCTAGTTTCGCGAGAGCCTCGCTAAACTGCCTGCCTAAGGACTTGAATTCGACACAACCCGCTAATTGCAGTACCGCTTGATACCACTGTATGGTAGTTAATTCCCTATCTTTGTTATCAATCCCATTGGCCCTGCTAACCTCGGCGTAAGCTTGTTCACGCAGTAAAAGAAACTGCTGCAACCCGAGGTGTAAGTCATGTTCTGTAAAAAATGTATGAAAAAGATTCTCAACAATGGCAAGCTCTGGTTCTTTGCGTTCCACAAGGGTATCAAAGAAATCTAGGCAAATAGTGCCCACATCGTTCAAAGGTACTGGTTGTCCATTTATTAGCTGTTCAAATGAACTAAATTCCATACTATTTTCTCTTTAGTGAAATAGGTAAAGCTGATTCCCCCCGAGTAAACCACGCATAGTAGGTTTATAATATGCTTTGCAAAAAATTAAATTATGGTTTACTGGACGGAGGCCTAATTACAATAACGCTATTAAAATACAATCGGAGTGTATTTTTATCGACGGATAACTATTAAGCTTTAACATATATCTAAAAGCTAAATATTCTTGTTGCTCGTTAGGTACAAACCCAATACTTAAGCAGTACTACCCGCATCAACCGTCATTACAGTGCCCGTGATAGCAGAGCCTTTGTCACTTAATAAAAAGCTGACCATGGCAGCGGCATCCTCAACACTGGCTAATTTACCTAATGGGCTTCTGCGCTTAATCGATGCTAACTTTTCACCTTGCAACTCGCCTGTCATATCCGTTTGCATATAACCGGGCGCCACACAGTTTACGGTAATGCCTGCCTTACCGACTTCTCTGGCTAGAGATTTACTGAACCCTTCTAAAGCGGCTTTACTTGCAGCATAAACACTTAAACCATTGAATCCTGTTCTAGCGATTATCGACGAGATATTAATTACCCGCCCTCTTCGGTTAAGCAACATTGAGCGTAGCAAGTACTTACTTATCAACATAGGAGATTGTACGTTTAAACGCATTAAATTATCGATCTCACTGTTTGGCATAGTGGCCAATACACCGTCATGCCCCACCGCGGCATTGTTAACTAAACCATAGGGGCGGCCAAAAGTTTTCACTAATGATTTACACAGTGCCGGAATATGCTCCAAATCAGCTAGATCCGCTTCAACGAAATGACACTGCTCAGGATTTACCGTAACCAGGTTTCGCAATTCATGACTGTACGTTCGTGCAAGTGCCACCACGGACATGCCTGAGGCCAGAATATCTTGGCAAATAGCCAAGCCTAATCCTCTGCTTGCCCCTGTAACAACAACATATTCAGACATTATCACTCCTGCTTAGTTTGCCTGTTGGGCTCACTACCAAACTGTCAATTTGACGTAATTTTACAGGAATTTCAAAACGTTGCAGTGCCAATTTGCACCGCTCGCGCACGCTGCGACTAATATTCGACCAGTCCAGATGTGAATTGATCACAATATCAGCAACCACAAGGTTACCCAGCACACTATTAGACTGACCATACACCTTGACCTGAACAACGCCCGATACAGACAAAATAACAGACTCAACTTTTTCAGGGTGCACTTTATTGCCCCCTACGTTGATGACCCCGCTCGCACGTCCAAGAAAGAACACCCTCCCCCCCTCTATTCGGACCTGATCCTGGGTATCCAAATAGCCTTTTTCATCAATCCGTGCTTCAAGTTGTGCATCCAGTTTATGGCTTGGTTTTATGCGTAAATGTTCGCTTTCATCAATTACTAGTTGCGCACTACCCACACCTTGTTCGAGCCAACTGACTGGGAAGCCTGCGAGCTTGTCTGCTACTACAAAGCCGACTCCGGCTTCTGTGGACGCATAGATATGGCGAATACTAGCGTTCGGATAAAGTTCAGAGAGCTTATCGAGCAAAGGTTGATCAACCGTTTCACCACCAAGCGTAATTCGTTGCAACGGTAAACTTAGCAGCTGATTTGTCATCAACATTTGGCGCCACATGCTTGGGGTGGCAGACAGAGCGCTCACCCTGGCCGTAGCATAGTGCTTCACGTTTAAAATTAAGTCCTCAGAGCTGCCATCAACCAACGTTGCACCACTGGTCAGTGCTTGCAACAAAACCTGCAAACCGGCATACCGGTAGACTTGATATAGATTTGCCCAACAAAGTGCTGACAACGCCGGCGAAGCCTTGGTACTGAGTGTTAACGAAGCGAGTGAGTGACTAAACCATTTGGGCTGACCTGAGGTACCCGATGAGGCTAACCACCATCGTGTGGCTATTGTGTGAGTATGAGTTTGACCTGCAAGATTGCTCGAAGCTTGGACGAGTTTTGTTGCACGTTTACTTTGCTTAATATGTTGTTCAGATACCGAGCTGATGGTTATCGAAAGCTGCTGATAGCCAGGTTCAATACTTTCAGCTAACTCCTCTGAGCATAAATAAAGATCAGAGCAGAAGCCATCAAACGCGAGCAACCCCACACTAAAAGAAGCACTGTTAGTGTATATCAATGCTAAAGGTTTATTTTTGAGGTGGCGATATTCTTCTCGCCACAGCTTAGCTGATTCAAGTAGCCACTCTAAAGAAAATGACTGACTTGCGGTCACAATTGTAGGAGTAACAGCCCTAGTTATTAGAAGTGACGCTAAGCTACTCATTAGTCATTCTGTAGCTCTAATCCTTGCGTATAAATTGCGACAAACTCAGCAAATGTTGCAGGATATACCTTAATCGCCAGTTCAGTAAAAGGGTCAATGCCTAACTCTTCTTCTAATTGAGCCACTAACATTGCGTAGCCTAAAGAATCAAGCCCTGACTGCAACAACAACGTATCAGGCTCTATCGTTTCAATTAGTTGGCAATCACTTAACTCGGCAACATCACTCATAGCGCGTTTAACTATTTGTTCAATATTCACTCTTGTTCCTTACTCAAAAATGTCACTTGCTGACATCCTCTTTGAATGGGTTTGGGTAATTTGGTTAGCACTTTTTCTCTGTGCTGTTGCCATTTTTGCATCGCATAGTGAAAAAAATGAATATCGAAGAGTGTGAGTTCTGATTGCTCATCACGTCTTCGCATTCCACCACTTTCTATTTTCATTAGTTCGTAATCAAATAGTTTGTGCAGTTTTAAAGCTGCCGTATTAAACGACAATACTTGCGCATCCAGCCCTATGCAGTTTGTCTTTTGTTTGGCATATTCGAGTGCAGCCCATTCGAGTATTAATCCACTTCCTGGTGCACAGTTTACTTCACCTAAGTAACAACCCCACTGCATCACTTTGCGCTGAGTATCACTAAAATTCAATACGCCAATAGGGCGCGCATGCTGGCAATAAATCCAGCATTCGCGGTCAATGTCTTGCCGTAAAGCTTCAAACCAATGCTCATGCTCATCCCACGTAATCAGCTTGTCGTAATGCATATTTGCTCGCACTCTATCGCTATTGCGCCAATGCCAAACAGTGGATATATGTGATGCATCAATGGGTATGAAACAATGCTCACTAGCCGCGCTATTCATCATGTGTTATCTGACCAGACTGATTAACTAATTCTGGATATAGCCCAGCATAAATATTGTCGAACCCATTTTGCTGCCGAGCCAATATTGCATTGCCATGCATATTTCTCAGTTGTTCCGGTTGGTGCCACAGGGCTATTGTCTTTTGTACTATTTGCGCGAGTAATTGCTCTTTTACCTTAGTGTCCAGTTCATGGTGAGCCTGCGCTTGAATAGCCCTTTTGACACTCACAAAGCACCAACCCTGTTTACTCGCTTGTTCACTCGCAAACAGTTGATTATCTGCTGTTACCACCAAGATTGACGGTGCGGCACAATGCAGTAGCTCAAATTGACTGGCGCCCGCAGCCGAAACAACCAAGCGCGCCTGTTGAAATACACTTGCTACGTGTTGGCAATCATGAAAATGCTCAACCGACAGAGGGCTTTGTTTGATTAGATCAGAAAGCGCATCTAAGTGCTGATAACCACTTCCGGTTATTATGGTGATTGGGAGTCGAATAAAGGAATCATCAAAATGCTTCAACAATGGCAGAGTAAGTTGGCTTGGATCACTTCCACCGAATGTAATGATTAATCGGTTACGCTTATCAAACGGTAGGGTTTTCACCTGATAAAATTCTTGTCTAAGCACACGATAACTAGCACCAGTGCAGCATTGTGCATTGGGTGCAAGCTTCCTGTACGTTAATGCCTCTGCCCCGCTCGCCCAATTGACGATCATCGCCAATTGACTGTCTTCAATGTGAGCTTTTATTAATTGCCCATCGTCAAGCATCGCAAGTTTACAGGCATTCAAATTGAGTGATTTTCGATAATTAAAATCAAATTGATAACCGTCTAGTATTAACCAATCAGCTTTCTCTTTAACACACAACTGCTGTAGTTCCTGATACTCATCATATAGTGACGTACTCACTACCAGGTGTATTTCCCCCACCCAATCACTGCGGGATTGGCAATGTGCCACACTATTCCTACCTACAGCAAAGAACACTCGAACGCCCCGCGTTACAAGCCCTTGAGCTAAAGATAAGCAACGCATCAGATGCCCTAAACCGATATCAGCTCCCGCATCTACCCGAAATATAATACACTGCGGTTTAGCCACGTTAACGAACATGAGACCAGTTTAGCGCTGTACCTTTTTCGATATTTTGCGTGGCATGTTTGCCCTGAACGCCATCCCAGTGCTTAGGGGCAAGACCCAAAGCAGGACGAACGACTCTTAGATTTTGCTCAGTAAATAGTTCACCGGCTTTTATATCCTCGCAAACGTAAATGGAACGTCGATACTGCTTAGACTTTTGCTCAACATCACTGCCACCATACTTGACTTCACCGAGTGCTTGCCACGCGCGCTCAGTTTCATCAACGAGCAATTTAAACTCGCTCGGCTCCAGAGAGAAAGCCGCATCTACGCCACCAGCCTGTCTGTCGAGCACAAAGTGCTTTTCAATAACACTCGCTCCTAACGCCACAGATGCAATGGATACGCCTACACCTGCCGTATGATCTGACAAACCCACGGTACAATTAAAGGCTTTCCTGAGATGAGGAATTGTATGTAAATTCGTATTTAACGCCTCTGCTGGATAGGTGCTGGTGCACTTAAGCAGAATAATATCATCGCACCCAGCAGCCTTGGCCGCAACCACCGCAGACTCTATTTCGCTCAGTGACGCCATCCCTGTGGACATAATAACAGGCTTCCCCATGGAGGCTGTTTTAGTGATTAATGGAATATCTGTTAGTTCAAAAGAAGCAATTTTAAAACATGGCACATTGAGCTCAGTTAAAAAATCAACTGCGGGTGCGTCAAAAGGTGAACTAAACGCCAGCATCCCTAAGGCCTTCGCTCGGTCGAATAACACGCTATGCCACTCGTAAGGCGTAGCTGCCTTGGCATATAGATCATGTAATGACGCACCATGCCATAGACTGTCTTCCTCTTGAATAACAAATTCCGCAGATTTTACATCTAACGTCATACTATCAGCGGTAAAAGTCTGCAACTTTATTGCATGAGCTCCCGCTTTTGCTGCAGCATCAACCATTTCCAACGCTAGCTCAAGCTGTTGATTATGATTACCACTGAGTTCGGCAATAATAAAAGGCGGATGCTGAGGCCCGATTTTTGTGTCGCCGATGGTGATAAAGCTATTTTTAACTACTGGCATTTTTTGCTCTTGTAATATCTCTGGGCACTTTAGATTTATCGATTCTATTCGCTGAAGATGGAATCCGTATTTTTGTGCAAGTTTACTTAATAGTTAGCACGCTCTCAATTTTTAGTAAAACTATGACCGCAAGCAGACGATTAAGGATCACAATAAATAACTAAGCACATGCCGTATCAACTTTCTATTCTGTCTTTCACATAAGCATCGTACATAAGTTCTGCGCGCGCCCAATCTTCAAGTGTATCAATGTCTTGCACTAAATGACGAGGTAACACAATCGGAATACTGGTTTCACTGAATGTGGGGATCCCT
The DNA here is from genome assembly GCF_000315055.1 of Paraglaciecola polaris LMG 21857. GTDB lineage: Bacteria > Pseudomonadota > Gammaproteobacteria > Enterobacterales > Alteromonadaceae > Paraglaciecola > Paraglaciecola polaris. The sequence goes on from NZ_BAER01000107.1 coordinate 67,421, forward strand.
TTTAAAAAGGCGTTACTTGTACCCCAATAAAACTGCCCTGCATCATGAAAAGCATCCTCTAAATCTTGAGAGCGCTTAGGGATGTCTTGTGGACTAAAAGGAAATACGCCGCCATTTTGCATTTTCAGCGCCCGCTGAATGGGAAATGGAAAGCTGGTGACGGAAAAGGCGTAATGCTTAGCATCATCAGCTCTTAGCTTTTCAAATCCATCTTTTAGCGCCGATGCTTGTATGAACGGAGCTGTGGCGTAAATACAACAGGTATAATTTGGCTCCCATCCACACTGATGCAGATACTTGATAGCATGCTGAACAACAGGAACTGTCCCAGTGAAGTCATCGGCTAAGTTGTCGGGTCTTAAAAAGGGAGTATCAGCGCCATATTCATTTGCTACTCGAGCTATATGTTCGCTATCGGTGGATACGATGATCTTGTCAAATAAACCTGAACGTCTTGCAGCTTCAATGGAATAAGCAATTAATGGCTTGCCACAGAATGTTCTGCTGTTCTTACCAGGAATACGTTTGCTGCCACCTCTGGCTGGAATAACGGCAAGATTCATTGAATGAGTTTCACTGTAATACATCAATAAGCGTATCGATGACGTATTGCTGCTCTATCTCTGTCATCGTGGGGAAAAGTGGTAACGTAATCGCTCCCTGATAAAAATGCTCAGCATTAGGGAAGTCGCCATGCTCAAAGCCGAGTTTTTGGTAATAAGGCTGACGATGAATTGGAATATAATGCACATTTACCCCTAAACCACGATCTCTGAGCGCATTAAACACCTGCTTTCTATCATGTTTTATTAGTTCGATCATAAAGAGATGCCAAGCACTAGTGGCTAACGCATCTTCACTAGGTAATTTAATAGGCAAAGCGCGCAAAGCACTCAAATAAGCTCCCGCTTTTTCTCGCCTATGTTGAATAAAAGTATTTAACTTATTCAACTGAGATAACCCTAACGCGCCGTGAAGGTCGCTCATTCGGTAGTTATAGCCCAATTCTTGTTGCTCGTAATACCAAGCGCCTTGATCCTTATCCTCCAGCGATGATGGCTCTCGGGTAATACCGTGCTTAGCGAATAAAGTAAGCCGCTCTATAAAACCTTTGTTATTTGTTGTTATTGCCCCGCCTTCAGCCGATGTAATCGACTTAACAGGGTGAAAGCTCAACACCGTCATATCACTGAAATGACAACTGCCAACAGGCTTATCTTGATATGTTGCCCCTAAAGCGTGAGCAGCGTCTTCAATAAGAACAATGTTATGTTTTTTCATTAGTGCAGCGATCGTTTGCATTTCACAACTGACGCCTGCAAAGTGCACAACAATCAATGCCTTGGGAAATTTTCTACAGTTCGCGAGTTTAATTTTAAGACACTCGACAGAGATGTTTCGTGTAAGCGGATCTATATCAACAAAATCGACATCTGCACCACAGTAGCGAGCACAATTGGCTGACGCGACAAAGGAGTTAGGCACAGTCCAAACCAAATCTGAAGGACCAACACCTGCCGCTAAACAAGCGACATGCAGCCCAGATGTACCGCTGTTTACCGCTAAGGCGTAATTTGCTTGGGTGTATTTACACAGTGCGCTTTCGAACGCGGGGACTGCAGTGCCTTGAGTTAAAAGTTGATTCTTGAGCACGTCGACGACAGCATCGATGTCGTCTTGATCTACCGCGTGACGTCCATAAGGCAGCATATTCAATGCTAATCCGTCGCTTTGTCTAATTTACGCAGCTCTTCCACGGTTAAAAAATGTGGATTAGTACCAGAATGATACTCAAATTTATCCTCAACCGGTTTACCCGTCTCACCAAGTTTATTGTGTCTGTAGTTAATATTTTTTTCAAAAAATAAAATCGCCGGCGTAATAACATAATGATCATCAAACTCTAAGGAGTGGTGGGCCATTTCTTCGGGCACCATTATTTCGTGCAACTTTTCACCTGGACGAATACCCACCAACTCGTGCTCTCGCGTACCACTCATTGACTCAACCAAATCTAGGATGTCCACTGAGGGTATTTTAGGCACAAAAATTTCACCGCCTTGCATGCGTTGAAAGTTTTTAACAACGAATTCTACGCCTTCATCAAGCGTTATCCAAAACCGCGTCATTTCAGCGTGAGTCACTGGAAGCTTATGCCTTCCTTGTTCCAGTAAAGAGCGATAAAAAGGAACTACCGAACCCCGTGAGCCAACGACATTGCCATAGCGCACAACGGAGAAGCGCGGCCCTTTGGCACCAGACATATTATTTGCTGCGACAAACAATTTATCAGAGGCAAGTTTGGTTGCCCCGTATAAATTCACTGGATTGGCAGCTTTATCGGTAGATAAAGCGATAACACGACTGACGTTAGCCGCAATGGCGGCATCAATCACATTTTGCGCCCCATATATATTCGTTTTGATGCATTCATTGGGATTATATTCAGCTGCTGGAACCTGCTTAAGAGCAGCTGCGTGCACCACGTAATCTACATCACGCATAGCTGATATCATGCGCTCTTTATCTCGTACATCGCCAATAAAATAACGCATACAGCGGGCATCAAATACTTGCTGCATTTCGAACTGTTTGAGTTCATCACGGGAATAAATAATCAGTTTTCTAGGACGATAGTTTTTTAGGATGTAAGAGACGAAACGATTACCAAATGAGCCCGTACCACCTGTAATTAAAATCGATTTATCATTAAACATTCTGTTATTCCATCACTGTGATTACACGCTCATATTAACGCTATTCTAGTGTATATCATTATGAATAATATAGATTTTTAATAAGACTTATTTATACATACACGGCTGAAGATGACTATTAACTTATGTTAACACCATCACGTGTATTTTTTGACCGCTTTTCGCCCGCGAACTAAACCACTTAATTGTTTTAAAGATGCCTTAAAAAGTTGCTCTGCGTGAACAAGCAATGCGTTATTGACTTCAATTTCAGCATTGCAGAAGAGTGATTTACCGTCTTCTTCAAGGGTTGAGATATAGGAATTAATGCATTCATCTCTGTGCACAGATAACGTAAAGAATAACTTTTCATCAGGATATTCTGATGTTAATAACTCAGACAGTTCCTGATTAATGGCTTCAAGCTCAGGCGGGGTAAATTCATGTGTTAGGATGATATTTTTCAAACGGATGCTTGACGTTTTTGCCTCTGCATTTCATAAGCTTCTTGTTTCGCAGCTTCAGGAATTTGCGACCAGGCCGTTTTAATTGGTAATAGTAGATTAATCACTTCGTCCATTATCTTCAAGTTATTCTGTACGTTAGCGTCTGTTAACCGCTGGATCATGTAGTCGTAAAGAGAATATAAATTTTCCGCAGCGTCTGCTTTAGCATCCAAATCTAGCGTGTCACGCAAATTAATCAAGATCGCTGCGCTACGGGATAAATTATCGGCTTTGCCCGCATAATCTTGTCTCTCAATACAGCCTTTAGCGTACGCCATGCGCTCCAATGCGCCTTGCATTAACATCAATGTCAATTTATGTGGGTCAGCTTGGGCTATTTCCTGTTTGAGGTTGCCCTTTTTATAAGCATTAATACCTTTTAAAGCCATGTGATTTTCCAGTGTTTGTTAGTGATTAAATTAACCAAGAGAGGCCAAAAGTGCTGAGCCAGTTGAATTTAACTTTGAAACAGTTTGATCTAAATTTAAATATTTATCGCGTAATATCTGTTCTGTAGACGCCATTCTAAGTTCAAATTGCTCTCGTTCTGTAATCAGTTGATTTTTCTGATCCGTAACAGACTTCTCTCTTGACGTTAGCAGACCACTGAAATTAGTGTACTGCTCTACATAAGAATATAACCGAGTTGCAACGCCTTCATCGGCGTCTGAAAATAAGGAAGAAATATCATCAAAATTGCCTTCTAATGCATCTTTCAACCGGTCCTCACCACTGCCAAAGCCAAATTTATCTGATGAACCTATTTCTAAATCACCGTCATCATTAAACTCAATCCCCAGCTTAAATAGTCCACCTAACGCCGAGGTCGATACCGCTGAACTTATTATATTCGACATGCCCTGTTGAATAGAACGGATCATATAATCCCCAGCAAAGGCGCCATCGTCTTCGAGTTCAGATTGTCCGTAACGGGTAAGCGTACTTATCTCAGAATTAAGGGCGTTATAATCATCAACAAAATCACGGATTTTTGTTTCTAATCCTTCACTGTCAAAACCAATTGTTAAAGTCGATGACAAAGAGGTCACACCGTCGTCGGCCAATTCAGATATTTTCGATGCTTTGAAAGACACATTTTCGATCACATTTTCAAAAACGTTGCTGGTACTTTCAACTTTTATTCCATCTATGGTCGCCTTGGCATTTTGTGCACTTTTCACCGGCGTTAAATAATCTAACGATTGAGCTGAATTTGTCGTAGTAACGCGGTTTAGCTCAGCTAAATCATTGTCATTAACCACAATTAAATCATTATCCGCACCTGTAACAGTAGAGGTATACACCAATTTGGCACCACCATCTGCGGTACCGGTATCAATAATACTGGCTTTAACACCAAAATTGTCTTCAGACGCATTAATCGCAGAGCTGAGCTGTTGCAATGTCATGCCAGCAGTGACATTAATTGAAAAACTATCGCTGGTTGAATCAACTTTAAAGGTTAAACTGCCTGCACCAGCTGTTAATACGGTATCTGAGGTCGCACTAAAGCCACCATTTACTGCATCGTTAGATTCTATTCTACTACCACTGGCAAGCTGGGTAATAGCTACTTCATAATCTCCTTCTACCGCGCTGTTAGATGCCTCAGCGGTAAAGGGTTCAATACTCTCACTGGGATTCTTAATGGTCGGCTCACGGCCTTGCAAATTTGAATCGCTGCGCAATTCATCAACGCTGTCCAAAAAGTCTTTCATTTTGGATTTCAGCTTACCTAAGCCTGATATCTCAGCATCATAAGACTCTTCTTTTTTGTCTAACCGAGCTTGCTTAGGTGCTCGTTCAGCTTCAAGTAATTGGCCAACCAGACTTTCTAAATCTAGACCTGAGCCCACACCTAACGATTGGATAGACATATGAACCTCTTTATTAACTTTTAAACCCGGTTATCAAAAAATAACCCCACGCTAGAACCCACATCGGACTGGAGCTCTTGTATTCGCGCCGACAATTTTAACACGTCTTCAGTAGGGATTTGACGAATTATATCGCCAGAGCTCGCATCTGTTACCTTAATCACCTGTCTGCCACTATCGTCGTCAACCGAAAAATTTAATTGACGGCTTTTACTTTGTACAAAATCGTTTATTTGGGAAAGCGCGTCTTCCACGGCTCTATCAATAGCCTCGCTCTCCTGCTGTTCAATTAGGGTATCGGCTGAGAAGGAAATGCCTTTAGATTTATCTACTGAGCTCTTAGGTTCTGGTGCGTCAACTTTCTGTTCCAAATGCTCAGCCTTGGAGACAGTCTGACTTGCATACTCTACCTCAGCAATATTTTGGCCAAATTTTATTAAATTAACGTCCATAACCCACCTCAATTTAGGCAACTAGCAAATAGTGCCAAATAAAAAATAAAAAGTCAGTCCATTTTAATGGTCACTAACGGTCTTCATTACGCCCCAATTTGCCCCACATATTGATGCTTCCTGAGAAGATTAAACACATCAAATCAGTATAGACGAAGATGCCATGGGAGCACTCGGATCTTGGCTCTTCGATTGAAAACATTTTTCAAAGTCCCCCAAAGAGTTTGCGGGCACGCTTTGCCTGAAAGACAGACTAAATGCTTTTTCTGGATCAAATAACCAAAGCGCTACGTTCACCAACGACGTATTAGAATTAAAGAATAACGCCATAGGATGCGCCGAAAACTTAAAAATTAAGTCCATCGGAATTATCTAATGATAGATTTTCATCTGGGCCAGATCACTTCTATCAAATAGTTAACCGAATCATCCCTTAACTATCGATATCGACTTAAACTTCAAGAACTTTAATTTTTTAATTAAAAATACTCTGACTTTTTTATGAGCTGTAGTTAAAAGTAGCTATATAGATTGCGTCGTTAAAATATAATTTAATTATGATTTTTCCATATGCAGTATGAAAATTCTAAATATATTGGTGGAGCGAATGAACTCTATTGAAGTCAAGAATTTGACAATAAACAGAAAAGGCCGACAAAGATAACCACATGAGGATAGCCAATATAGGGTTTAGCATTAACCGACTAGTGAACACTGCTTTATTGTTGGTTTTAGTGCAGTTACGCAGGATCTATGATGTTTAACATGGGTAGCCCTTTTAACATAAACACCTAAGACACTAAGAAAAAAATTTTAGGACAATACACGGAAAATAAAAAAGGCCGAAGAAAAATCTTCGGCCAATTGCACTTGTATTAGGAGAGAGCGAAACTCTCAACTGATTGGTTCTTTTAACCCAGTATACTCTTCCTGGCTTCAAAGCCCCAAACAATAGGGTCTCGAAACCTAAGTTAACTAACCAATTAACCTAGCAAAGATAAAGCAGACTGCGGGCGCTGGTTCGCTTGACTTAACACTGTCAGACTCGCTTGCTGTAGAATCTGGTTACGCGTCAATTCACCTGTTTCCGTAGCAAAATCCGTATCACGAATTTGTGAACGTGCGCTTGTAACGTTTTCAGAAATGTTGCTTAAATTACGAATAGTTGATTGGAAGCGATTTTGAACCGCACCCAATTCTGCACGCTGAGTACCCACCGCGCTAATAGCGGCGTCAATCTCGCCTAACGACGTAGCAGCCGCATCCGACGTTTTAATGTCGGCGGCAATTCCCAACACATTTGCGCTAAAGCTAGAGCCAACTTCAACTTTTATTGTTTCCTCTGAACCACCATTCGCACCGACTAGGAAAGAGGCACTCAGTGTCCCATCCAATAGCTCGGTATCACCAAACTTACTCGTGTTCGCTACGCGATCGATTTCTGTGCTCAGTTGTTGAAATTCTTTATCCAAGGCTTCACGATCAGCCTTCGAGTTGATGCCGTTTTGCGATTGTACCGCTAGCTGACGCATACGCTGTAATGAGGTAGTTACTTCACCCAATGCGCCTTCTGCGGTTTGTGTTAGCGAAATCGCATCATTTGCATTTCGAACAGCTTGGTTCAAACCTTGCACCTGACTCGTCATACGTTCAGAAATCTGCAGACCAGCGGCATCATCTGCGGCACGGTTAATACGGAAACCTGATGAAAGGCGTTCAAAAGAAGTATTTAAACTATTTGATGAACTAAATAATTGGCGTTGTGCGTTCAATGATGACACGTTGGTATTTACGAATAACCCCATGGTTTTCTCCTACATTTTCAGTCCAGCTTGTACTGGTAACCGAAAATTAATAATCGGTGGTTAAATAACTCAATAAAGAATGATGACTCAATAAATAAAACATCATTCCAGCTCTCTCATAAAAGTTATCGACTCGGGAAGCATACTCTTTAACCAAAATTTGCTATTTTTATGCAAAGCAACAATCCATTGTCACGTTTCAAGTGCTAATTGATTGAGTTTAATGGATTTATTCAAGATAGAAGGTTTAAATAAATGCAAATTAAAAACCTTAAACGCATTACACATTCAGCTAAGCACCATGCATTTACCGATTTGTGTGATTTTAAAGATGCACTTTATTGTTGCTTTCGGGTCGCTAAAAATCATATCAGCGATGATGGGCGATTATACGTACTGAAATTATCAGAAAATGGCCAGGTACGTTATACGCACCAAATTTGCATGCCGGATACCGATCTGCGGGATCCTAAATTAAGTGTTACCCCAAAAGGTGAACTGTTGTTACTTGCCTATGCACGCCGCACAAAACGTGGAAGCCACCTAGGGGAAATAGGTAATCATCATCCGATGATCTGGGTATCCCAAGACGGACTGAGTTGGTCTAGTGGTAAAAACATAGGCGAGCAGCACTGGTGGTTATGGCGCATCCGCTGGCATAGAGGTAAGGCTTATGGCTTCGCTTACAATCGAGCAGCAAATTCAGTGAATTTGTATACCGGCGATCCAAAACGTAGTTTTCACCCCCTTAAAAGTGGGGCGTTTAACCTTCAAACACACCATAAAGGCTACCCAAATGAGAGCGATATGTGTTTTTGCGCCAATGGCACTGCTTACACCATTTTGCGCAGAGACAGTGATACTTTTAGTGCACAATTTGGAATAAGTAACGCCCCCTATACTCAATGGCAATGGTTAGATTTAGGTTTTTATTTAGGCGGGCCTACTATGCTGTTATTAAATGCTCAACAAGGGATCTTGGCCGGCAGAATTGTTCATGCAGGTAAATGTGTCACCGCCATACTGAGTATTGAACTGACAACCGCAGTAGTATCAATAATGACTATATTACCATCGTCGGGGGACAACAGTTATCCGGGAATGGTAAAGCGAGGCGATACACTGTTTGTCAGTTATTATTCATCCCATCAAGACGAACAGGCACATGTCTATTTAGCCCAACTAACGCTGAACAAACATTAAAAATATGCTGAAATCCGTTTAGTGTCTTTTCAGGTATTAACTGATGTAGTCGAAAAGGGAAAGTCCGGTTACTTTAGCAAAGGTAGCCTGGGCTGCTTGTAGCGCGGCCTCTTGTTTACTTAATTCAGATACCGCTTCAGCATAATCAACCTCTTCAATTTCCGCTCGCGCTGACTTATGCGCAATCTCTAAATCTAAATTCGACTCGAGTACTGATTGGGCAGTATTCATTTTACTTCCCAATCCTGAAATAGAGTCGACAATACTCGTGAAGCTATTGTCTACACCAATTAATGCGTCACTAATCGCCTGTGCGTAGTCACTATCAGAGATACTCTCGTCACGTAAACTAATGTAAAAATCGTTAAGGGTCTCAGCGATATTTTTTTTCACTGGCTTCTCTAGAGAATAATTCACAGTGTCACCCACACTCCCCTCTATGGTAAATCGCTGCCCCTTGAAATCAAACGGTGTGCCGCTGGTAAACGCTTGCGTACCCACAACCGTACCGGAGCTAACATTGGCAATGGTCACCTCATTGGCACCAGTGATACTAATTTGATACTCATTATTCGCCGGTGTAACGGGATCATAGTTTTGCTTATGAAACTGATCGAATTCATTTTGCGCTGTTATTTTAGTGGATGCTGATGTCACACCACTACTCGAGGTTATTTGACTATCTAGTCGCGCATAAACATCTTCGAACACAGTTTGTCCCGAATTATTCATTGCTAACGAAAAGGTATTTGAAATCCGGATATCATTTATGCCTTCATCCCCTTCAAAGCTGTATTTATTCCCTGAAGCGCCTGCTGTATAACTAAAAGCAGGAGTGGCAGATTGATAGCCAGCAAATATATATTCACCATTCGCACTTTGGCTATTCATGGCACCAAATATTTGGTCGCGTATCTGCCCAATCTCAATACTAATAGCCTTTCTATCAGCAACGTTGATAATGCCATTACCCGCTTGGATCATTAGTTGCCGTGCTTTTTGAATGTTATCGGTCACACCACTAAGTATCGTTTCTTCCTGTGCGATGCTACTGGTCAGCAAATTATTATTTTTCTTATACTGAGCAATCAAATCAATTTCTTCAGTGAGGCGAATAACCTGAGCCGAGCCAACGGGATCGTCCGATGGTCGCAATAACTTTTTCCCAGTGGATAATTGTTGTTGCACATTAGACAAATTATCTTGATTATCCAATACAGCTCGAATGCTTCGATCGAACAATTGACCAGTAGAAATACGCATTAGTTCTTTCTCACTTGTTTCATTATCTCACCATACTCAAAATGGTATCAAACATCTCTTGGGCGGTATTTAATAAACGTGCTGCAGCGGCGTAGGACTGTTGGAAGCGCACTAAATTAGCCGCCTCTTCGTCTAAACTAACCCCAGACACAGAATCAAACCAATCTTTTGACTGTAACTTTAATGCCTCACCGGCTTTCACTGCCACATCTGCATTCGCTGCTTTTTGACCAATATCGCCGACGATGTTGGCGTACGCCTCATGAAAACTTACGGGATCACCTGAACCGGCATTATTTAATTGCATACCATTTTCATTTTGTAAATTAGCCATAATCAAGCCATTTCGATTATCATTCAACCCATTACCGTTATAGCCAATCGAAAAGGTATCACCCGCTTTAGGCTCTCCTTTTAAACTAAAATCGTAGCCAGGGTAATCATTCATAGTTGGGGCATTGAATGCTGCAGGCCACCCAGGGGTGCCAGCTGCTTGTGTCAGTAAGTTATCTAAAGATAATATTCCAGTTACTGTGGTGATTAACGTACCCGCACTATCTAGCACTTCGTAATCGGTTGACGATGTAAAGCGTACTGACGCCGGTGCGCCGACGCCACCACCGGGTGCAGAACCAGGAGCATGAATTCCCCCAGCACCATCAAAGCCTGAGGAGCGCGGATCGACGGGAGGGTTTTCCACAAAGGTATTGGTTACTGAAGTTGAAGCTAACTCAGCACCGCCTAAGTTGTCATCACCGGCTTCAATTCTGATTGGGCTAGCAAGGGCTAAATCTTCTGGGCGAGTCGTAAATACCTCAATTTTGTCGGCCACATCTTTAGTTGGCTGTAATAGAAAAGTGTCATCAACGGAATAACCTGTCCCTTTTGAAAACTCCAATTCTAATCCGCCTATCACTTCATTAAAGGTGCCACTTTGTGCAGTGAGAGCATTTGCGCCAGCATATAGCTGTTTAATTTCATTTCCATCAGCATCTTTCACCACTGAACCGTCAAGATTAAGCAAGCTTACGGTTGCATCTATGGTTGGCGGAACACCAGCATTGACAGCATGAATTTCAATCTGGTAATCAGCGCTGGTAATTTCACTCGCCCCACCTTTAGATATACGGCCATTTACAACAGAAGTGCTATCTGTGTTTTCCGGGTAACCAAGAGCTACACTAATAGGGCGAGTAAAGATCTCGCCGCCCAATTGCTGATCGTAATCCATGCCAGCCCGGTTTTGGGTATTGACGGCCTCTGTCACTGCCAGCGCAATTTGGCCGAGCTCTCGACGACTTGGCTCTAACACTTCATCACGATAACGAAACAAACCACCAATAGTGCCGCCCAACTCAGTCTCCGCAATATTTAGCGACGTAGGCTTACCGTTGCTGGTTAGCTGCAATGACTTATAATTAAGATCAGCACTGTTGTTAACGTTTAGAACACTAAAGGTTCCGTCTTGCATCACTAATGATTCACCCGATGTCAGGTTTATCATCACTGAACCATCACCATTGGAGCTATTACGTGTTTCAATTGAAACCAAGCTACTTAATTCCAAAATCGCCGAGTCGCGCTGATTCATTAACGCGCCTGGCTCATCATTACGATTATTGGCTTGGGCGATGCGAATGGAATCATTAAACGATGCTATCGACTCTACTAGCGAATTCACCTTATTCAGGGATGCTTGAAATTCAAAATTTATTTCGCGCGCTTTGTCCGTTAAAAACGTTGATATGGTGCCCATTTGTTTGATCATGGAGTCAGCGTCCCCCAACACCAATTGACGCGCTGACATATTGGTTGGATCATCATTGGCGGTTTGTAATGAGGCAAAGAAACGGCTCATACTGCTCGACACGCTGTTTGCTTCACTACCAAATACATTGTCCAACACCGCGGTTTTGCTCCAGAAGGCTTCATGTTCAGCAAGGTTCGTCGTATCACGGCGTAATTGATTTTGCGCAAACGTATTCATCACGCGTTCAGTAGTGAATTGGCCAACTCCGCCGGTTAATTCAGCTACAAAGCTAGTTCGCTCGCGCACATAACCTTCGGTATTCACATTCGCTATGTTGTTACCTGTTGTACTGAGCAACTGGTTACTTGCCTCAACACCAGAGCGGGCAATGGATAATAAATCAGCCGTTCTAATCATTTAGTACACTCCGAAAACTGAATCGTGTTCATGGCTGGTAACCGCTTAAAGAGCCGCTATTTAACACTGAGATAATTTTATCAGCATAGGCGGGGTCGGTAGCGTAACCAGCTTGTTGTAACTCTTCAAAATAGCGCTTTGGGTCGCTCGTGCTGCGAAGTGCCTGTTGATATCGTGGGTTTTCTTTAACGAACGACACGTAATCTTGCATTGCGTCATCAAACGACGCGTAAGCCCTGAATTCAGCTTTTTTAGGTGTAGCTAGCCCCTGCTCAAACTCCAGCGTATTGACCTTAGCGGTATCACCCTGCCAGTTTTTTCCAGCTTTAATCCCGAACAAATTGTGTGTATTGCCTTTGTCTGTATGCATCATGTATTGGCCCCAACCGGTCTCAACAGCGGCTTGCGCCAGTAACGCTTTAGGCTCAAGGTTAAGCTCTTGAGCAACGCGCTCGGCGACAGGATACAAGGCGTCTATAAAATCTCGATGGTCACTAAACACCGCTTCTTTAAATCCGGCATTGGTGGACACAACATCGGGTAAAATGGCTTGCTGTGCTTGTTTAACACTTTGCGCACTATGGCGGTTAATGTCAGACAAATTTCCGTCATTACGGATAACACTTGACGGCGTATAACCATTTCCACCCTTACTGAGTTGTTTCACTATGACGTCAGCTAAACCAATGCTGCCGCTATTAGACATATCCGTCGCCAGTTGCTGGTCATGCATATCTCGGTAGAACTTCACTTGTTCAGAATTGAATGGACTGTCTTTATCTGATAAAACATCTTGTGCCTTACGCATGGACTTAAGCATCATTTGTACGAAGATCGCTTCAAACTGTTTAGCCGCCTCTTGCAGCGCCTCCTCATCTCCGTTTTGAGCCGCTTGGCGCAATTTATCCAAGCCTTGAATGTCATTCGCGTTGCGTGACATATCAAATTGACCTTGAAATTTAATGCTATTGTCTATGCTATCCATCAGCTCAGCCTTAGTGTGTATATGACTAATTAAATAACGACTAACTCGCCTTGTAAGGCACCGGCTTCACTCAATGCTTCGAGTATGGCCATTAGATCTCCAGGCGCAGCGCCAACCTCATTAACAGCCCTAACCAATTGATCCAGTGTCACCCCTGGATCGAATTTAAACATTCGCGTGTCATCTAAATTCACGTCAATAATTGATTGATCTGTTACCACCGTATCCCCTTGTGCTAATGGGTTGGGTTGGGTCACTTGTTGATTTTCACTGATGGTCACAGTTAATCCGCCGTGGGTGATCGCAGCAGGCAATAAACGCACATCTTGACCAATTACTATGGTGCCGGTTCGGCTGTTGATCACGATACGTGCTGGTGCTTTGGCCGGCACAAATTCAAAGTTTTCTACTGTAGCCAAAAATCCGACGCGCTGGCCTACATCTCGTGGCGCAGACACCCGGACCGATGCAGCATCGATAGGGGTTGCGATGACATAACCTTTCTCAGGATCTGCCCCCAAGCGCTGATTGATTGTATCCGCTAGAATTTTAGCGGTGGAAAAATCTGGATAATTTAAATTAATAGTCAAAAAATCATTTTGCATAAAGCCGCTCTGTACAGCTCGCTCGATTATTGCGCCGTTCGCTATGCGTCCAACGGTTGGGGTATTGGCTACAATTTTTGAGCCATCCGCTCCTTCGGCACCAAATCCGCTCACGACCATGCTGCCCTGAGCAACGGCGTACACTTTTCCATCTAACCCTTTCAAAAAGGTCTGCAACAAAGTGCCGCCTCGCAGACTAGCCGCTTCACCGACTGAGCTAACGGTCACGTCGATAGTTTGACCTGGCTTTAAAAAAGGTGGCAATTCAGCATGTACCGCTACCGCGGCCACATTTTTGATTTTAGGTTTTAGGGTACTGTCTAAACTAATACCAAAGTTAGATAACATGGTTCTAAAACTTTGCTCGGTAAAGGGGCTTTGCTCACCAGTGCCAGGTAAGCCTACGACCAAACCGTAACCTACTAATTGGTTGCTACGCACACCTTGAATACTGGCCAAGTCTTTAATTCGCTGAGCATGGCCAATTGGGGCCATTAACAGACAGAACACCATAAAAACCGTTAGAAATAACTTCATATATTGCTCCTGCCTAAAACGGCCAATACTCGGAGGAAAAGAAACGGGTCAGCCAGCCCTCTTTTTGCGCGGAGGCAAAGGTACCAGTGCCACTATACTGAATACGGGCGTTAGCAATTTTTGTGGAGTCGATTTCATTGGTGGGGCTTACATCAGCAGGCCGAACGACCCCAGTTAAGCGTATGTATTCATTGCCGTTATTTAGGGTTAACCACTTCTCGCCTCGAACTAATAAATTCTGATTAGCGAAAACCTTCATTACTGTCACCGAAATGTTACCACTTAGATTATTACTCTGATTGGCAGAAGCGTCGCCGGAGAATTCGTTTGTCGCACCCACTCCAAGCTGCACAGATTGAGACCCTATATTTAATGCATTGCCACCAAGCCCAATGATGGGATTAACATCGACTTGGGAGTCTTTTGATGTACTCGTTCCCGCAGACTTCGTTGCTCGGGTATTTTCTTGTAAATTTACGGTAATAATGTCGCCGACCCGACGTGCCTTTACGTCGGAATACAAGCTGTTAGCCATATCAGCTTGAAAAATTGAGCCGTCTTCGGTAATTCTTTGCCGCGGCAACTCAGCCGTAATAGGTGCATAGTAAGGGTCGTTCGGCATAATATCCGGCTCAGGCGTGCTTTGGCATGCGCTGAGTAATCCACTTAATCCAATGACATATAAGGCTTTCATAATTTTAACCATTAAAGTTGTTGAATAACCTGACCTAACATTGAGTCCACGGCCGAGATAACTTTTGAGTTCATTTCGTACAGGCGTTGGCTCTCAATTAAATTGACCAGTTCTTCTGTCACATTTACGTTAGACGTTTCGAGTGCACCTTGAACAACCGTCCCCAGACCTTCGAGTCCCGGCACTCCCTGAATTGGCGCACCACTTACTGCTGTTTCAACATACAAGTTTTGACCAATAGGTTGTAACCCGGTCATGTTAACGAAATCAGACAGGCTAATTTGTCCTAGTACTTGAGGATCGGCTTGGCCACGAATAGAAGCAGACACTTCACCATCTTGAGAAATGGTAATTTGCTGAGCATCTTCTGGCACGGTGATCGTCGGTTGCAGCAAAAATCCAGCGCCTGGGGTCACAATCTGCCCTTGATCGTTCAGGGTAAATTGGCCATTTCGCGTATATGCAGTGCTGCCGTCGGGTTGCAGAATTTCAAAAAACCCCCTGCCTTGAATTGACATATCCAACGCATTTTCGGTGGTCAACATGTTGCCCTGTGTATGGGCCTTTTGCGTGGCGACGACTTTACTACCCGCCCCTAACATTAAGCCTGAAGGTAGTTCTGTATCAGCCGATGAGCGGCCACCAGGCTGATTGATATTTTGATACAGTAAATCTTCAAAAATCGCCCGGTCTTTCTTAAAACCAACCGTGCTGGCATTCGCCAAGTTGTTTGAAATAACAGCCACATCTGTTTGCGCTGCATCGAGTCCGGTTTTACTGATCCATAATGCTGGGTGCATAGGTCATCTCCCCTTATAAAATTATTTTTAGGCCAGTGGGCATTTAAACAATGCGTAGTAATTGATTCGCTCGGGAATCTAAATCACTAGCCTCTTTCATGAATTTAAGTTGCATTTCGTAATGTCGTTGCAGGCTGATCATGTCAACCATCTCTTTAACTGGATTCACATTACTGCCTTCTAACATGCCATTACGGATGCTTACCGTAGGGTCAAATTGCGCTAACTCACCATCTTTTTGACGAAATAAACCATCGTTACCACGTTCAATATTATTCAGTTCTGGGTTGACCAATTTTAAACGACCCACTTCTTCAAGCACAGTTTCTGGGGCGCCTTGAGGTCTGACTGAAATGGTACCGTCACCCGCTATATTGATATTTGAAAGTGGTATGGGCAGAAAGACCGGGCCAAATTCTCCGACTATGCTATTGCCAGACGAATCTTGTAACTGGCCATCAGCGCTGATTTGCAAGCTACCATTACGGCTATAAGCTTCTCCACCATTAGCATCTAACACTGACAACCAACCTTCGCCTTGAATGGCCACGTCCAAATTGCGTTCAGTTTGGATCATGGCACCACCTTCAAAATTATTCGCCGGATTTTCTGTCATGGAAAACACTCGGGTAGGTAAACCCTCACCGAATGCAGGCATACTGCGGGCCTGTTCTAACTGAGCACGAAAACCCGTGGTTTGCGTATTAGCCAAATTATTTGCACGCACCGCAGTGCCAAGGAGATCTTGTTTAGCGCCGCTGGCGGCAATGTACAGTAATTTATCCATGACAACTTCTTGACGATAAGTGAATTTAACAATAGCTATGCAAATAAAGTGCCACTCGTATAGATACGATGAAATATTGAGCGAAGAACAGGTTTAATAAAAGGAAATATGACAAGGGTTGAGGCATAAAAAAGGCCACATTACGTGACCTTTTTTTAAAGCTAACCTTATGAATAAATTAACGAATATTCAGAATTGTTTGGTTAAGTTGGTTATTCACTTCTAACGCTCGAGAGTTCGCTTGGAAGTTACGTTGAGCGATAATCAAATCGATTAGCTCGGTGGTTAAATTCACGTTTGCTTGCTCAAGTGCTGAAGAGTTAATATCTCCAAAGGTACCAGTTGTTGCCTCTCCGGCAAGTGCTTCACCGGATAAAATACTTTCTTGCCACTGGGTATTACTTTGCTGGGTCAAGCCTTGGTCGTTGGCGAAACGCACTAGCGCCACACGGATAATGGGCTCAGACGTACCGTTTGAGTATGTTGCACGAACAAGGCCATCAGCACCAATATCGATACCGGTTAATCGTCCTACCGCCAAACCGTCTTGCTCAAGAGATGTCACCTCAAAGGCAGAGGCAAACTGTGTAGGTTCATCAGGAGTGGCAACTGAAGGATCAAATGCGAAGTTAGTTGATATTGTTTGGGTAGGATCAGAACCATTAGATAGTATTGTTCCACCCAGTGCGACTGACATAATATCGCCGGTCGCACTTGGTGTACCGTCCGCATTTTGAATTTCGGTGAAGTCACCACCGGCACTAAATGTCATTCGATAACCTGAGATGCCCGTACCAAGCGAGGTTTCGCCTACTACATTTGGGCCGGTTGTTGGTGGAACGCCGACCGTATTACCTTCAGTGTTTAAAGGTTGCTCATCCATATAGGTCGCAACCACCCACTCGTTGGTGGCCGCAGAATCTTTCATAAAATAATAGGTCATCACGTGACTGTCACCCAATGAATCAAAGACCGTAACTGAAGTCGCTGCGTTATAGGTAAGCGGATCATCGGGATTGAATAAATCCACATTAACCGCGTCATCACCTGCGGGTAAGTTCATCTTGAGAGAGACTTCAGATGTAGGCTGGGGTGAGCCAGATGAATCAGGGATACGTACCGGCTGTGTGGTACTGAGTGCCACCGAAGACGAGGTACCGTCAGAGTTAACGGGAAAGCCAAGTAAATTATCGCCGTTTGAGTTCACCACAAAGTTCTCTGAATCTAATTTAAACATACCGGCACGGGTAAAAGAAAACTCACGAGAGTCAATTTCAGGGATGGTGGCAAAGAAACCGTTACCCGTCACAGCTAAATCCAGCGAATTATTGGTAAATTGTAAGCTACCTTGAGAAAACTGCTGTGCCACCTCTTGCGTAATAACCCCGTCACCGACCTTTGTTTTACCACCAGCAAGCAATGATGATGCGTATACATCTCCAAACTCTGTCCGTGACTCTTTAAAACCAACGGTATTAACGTTGGCAATATTGTTTGCGGTTGTATCTAAGTCTCTTTGTGCGGCAGATACGCCACTCAATGCAATATTAAAAGACATGTTTTGCTCTCCTGTTAACCACCAAGTTGAATGACGTCGTCAAGTTTGACACTGACATCACCATCAAGATTTAAAATGACACCTTGGCTGCTGCCAGCGAGGCTGACGCTATCAACATGCCGATTGACTGCTGTTACTAATTGCTGCGGCTCGCCGGACACATTGCCTTGAGCTTTAATGACATAATTGCCAGCAGGCATAAAATCACCTGCAGCATTTTTGCCGTCCCAGTTAAACTGAATGTTGCCAGCAGGTTGGGTACCGATATCGATGGTCTTCACTATGCTACCGGATTCATTTTCGATGGTAATCTTGGTGTTTAGTGTGGTGGCATCATTGATAACCACACCTGAAACACCCTGACCTTCGCTAGCCATGTGCGCCACATCCCCTTGCAATAGTACCTTCTGACCTATCAAACTTGACGCTTGTAACGCTTGATTTGAAGTCATTGAAGTGGCAAAAGTCTCAAATTTTTCATTTAACTGACTTATGCCGTCAGCCATGGAGAAACTGGTCATTTGCGCAACCATCTGATCGTTGTCCACGGGCTTACTGGGATCTTGATTAGCAAGCTGCTCGGTCAATAATGAGAAAAAGTCTTCTTGCGATAACTTTTGATCGCTTTCATCAGCTTCCGGAACCGTTTCTGGTTGCCAGTAAAGGTCGCTGTTTAAGCCATTTTTAATTAATGTATCCACGTTTATACCTCGAAATTATCCGGTTCGCGAAGCGATTAGCTGCCCTGACCTAAGCGCAAAACATTTCTAAACAAACGTTTAGTTGTGTCTGCCACTTGAACATTGGTTTCGTACGCCTTTGACGCTGACATCATATCGGCCATTTCTTCCACTATGTTCACGTTTGGCTTATATATATAGCCATTTTCATCTGCCATAGGGTGACCAGGACTATATTCAATTTGTAACGGTGCTTGACTCTCAACTATGCCTAAGACTTGTACACCAGTGCCGGCACTTTGGTCTTGCGAAGCCCGTTGTAATTCAGCGGCAAAAACTGGGTGTCGCGCTTTATAAGTTTGATCATAACTACTGCTAACGGAGTTCGCGTTCGCCACGTTACTTGCGGTGGTATTTAGACGTACACTTTGTGCACTCATGCCCGTACTGGCGATATCCATTACGTTAAATAAACTCATTAGCTTTGACCTCCAGTGACGGCTTTTTTCATGCCTTTAATCTTACCGCTGAGAAACTCTACGCTCGCCTGATAACGTAAACCGTTATCTAAAAACGCGTTTCGCTCTACCTGCACATCAACGTTGTTACCGTCACCGGTATCTGGTTGATTGTTGATACGAAACTGCAACTCACCGGATCCTTGCATATTGCCTTTAATATGGTTTTCATGAGTACGTGTAAGGTTTTGACTGCGCCCGCCTTGCGCACTGCGCATTGCATCTTGAAAGTTAATGTCTCTCGCCTTATAACCTGGGGTGTTTGCATTTGCCAGATTTCCAGCCAGCACTTCCATACGATCTTCACGCACTTGCACTGCTTTATGGGAGAATCCCATTAACTTATCTAAACTGATTGCCATTCGCTTTACTCCTCATTCGCTAGGAATAAAGCAATAGCTATGCCAAAGAGGATTTGACGCTTAGAGCAATATTAGTTAATTGTTTGAAATTATTGAGTTTTCTTTACGTAGAACAGACCACTACCGCTGCGATTCATAGTGAATTCAGCGGTAATTCCTGTTAAGGATTCAGATGCGCCAACAAAAAGGGCACCTTCTGGTTGCAGGCAAGCGGCAATTTTTTGCAGTATCGACACTTTAGAGGTTGCCGAAAAATAAATAAGTACATTACGACAAAATACCACGTCATAACGTGTCAAATTAGGAAAAGGAGTTAACAAATTTATCGGTCTAAAGCTGACCATATTACGCACGTTTTGTTTAAGTACGCTGCAATTGCCCTGCGCTGGCGTGTCAAAAAAGCGTGCTCGGCGCTCACCAGACAATCCTCTAGACAGAGATAAGTTATCGTACTGCCCTGTTTTAGCCACACTTAACATATCGCTAGAAATGTCCGTTGCTACAATTTCGATGCCAGCTGAAAACGTTCCTGGATGACGCGCTTGATACTCAAGAACGGACATAGCAATGGAATACGCTTCTTGGCCTGACGAACATGCCGCGCTCCAGATTCTGATTGATTTACCTGACTTGGCTAATTGAGGAAATAAAGTTTGCTGAAGTATCTCAAATGGATAACTGTCCCTAAACCACAAAGTTTCATTCGTGGTCATAGCGTTTACGACAGCATTCATTAATGTAACATCATGATTGGCAATAGTACGCTTGATCAAATCCGATAACGATTTTTGGTTAAATTTCGCGAGTAAAGGCGACAGTCGACTGCGCACTAAATATTGCTTATGCTCCCCCAACACTATGCCACACCGATGCTCTAAGTAGCGGCAAAACAACCCATATTCATGGGCATCTAATGCATTATTGGTCAATAGGTTTTCCTTGCGGGTTATATGTTATCAAACCATTTTTGCACAGACGTGACGAGCTCATCAGGATGGAACTTTGCAATAAAATCGTCAGCCCCAACCTTTTGTATCATTGCCTGATTAAATACCCCACTTAGCGAAGTATGTAAAACCACATGCAGGTTTTTTAAGGCCGGATCATTTTTAATCTCAGCGGTGAGGGTATAACCATCCATTTCTGGCATTTCAATATCTGATACTAAAATTCCGACTTTATCAGTAATATCGCCTGTTTCTTCTGCCAACGCTTTCAGACGATTCAATGCCTCTAGACCATTCTTAGCCATTTCAATTTCTAAGCCCAAAGTCGAAAGGGCTTTTTTGACCTGATTGCGCGCAACGGCAGAGTCATCCGCGATAAAAATTATTTTTTCCCGCTTATTTTCAACCGACATATTAGAAACACTTTCGCTCACATCAGTGCTGATAGGGGATATTTCGTTTAGAATTTTCTCTACATCTAGTATCTCAATGAGCTCGTTTTCAAACTCTGTGACCGCAGTTAAATAACTAGCCCGTCCACTGCCTTTAGGTGGCGGCATGATGGCTTCCCAGTTGGTATTAATGATCCGCTCGACTGCGCCCACTAAAAAACCTTGCACCGAACTATTATATTCAGCAATGACCACAAATGCGGTGTCCAAGTTTACAATTGCTTTGCCACCCGTTGCCAGGCTCATATCGATCACTGAAATCGTTTGACCACGTATGTGCGCGACCCCACGCACAAATGAATTTAATCTGGGAATTGACGTTAACTTGGGGCATTGCAGAACTTCCCGTACTTTGAACACATTGATGCCGAATTTTTGCCGACCATTTAATCTAAATAACAGTAATTCCAAGCGATTCTGACCAACCAGTTGAGTACGCTGATTGACCGAATTCATAATTTCAGACATGTAAAACTCCGTGATAGGTGAAAATCGGCTTAATATTTGCTTTGATCGTGTATATCGTGGCAAATACCTCGCGCATTATGCCAAACCGTCTATTTTTTGACGCTATGCACAATCTGTATTTGCCTAAGCATAGACAAATTGGGCACAACTGAAAATGAATAATATGACTATTTACAAGGTGCTTCCCCTCTTCACCCTACTTACGATGACCAGTTCGGCTGTATTTGCGAGTCCCAATACACATCAGAACCGGGCAGCACAGCTAATTGACGGGGCGCAAGAATATGTCGCGTCTCAAATTACAACATCGGCACAAAGCCACCTTAACATTAGTACTGCCGAAATAGATCAGCGGGTAAATCTTCCCGTTTGCCCAGCAGGCGTGAGCTATAGTGCTAGCCCCGACTCACTGCTACAAAGTAATATTGCCGTAAAAGCCTCTTGTGACCAGTCTAATTGGTACATGTATTTAATGGTCAACGTCAAACAAATGCAGCCTGTGGTTGTCATTTCTAACGCAGTTAGTCCAGGCACAATATTAAATAGCGGTAATATAAAACTGGTTGATATGAATAGAGCCTTGCTGAGACGAACCACCTTCTCAAGCGTAGAAGAAGTGTTAGGTGCTCGCATTAAGCGACGTGTTCGGCCTGGCCAACCTATTACGCCGAATAATTTATGTTTTGTGTGCAAGGGTGATACAATTATCATCAACGCTTCAAATGCTGTGATGCAAGTAAAAGCCACTGGTGTTGCGATGCAAGATGGTAATATTGGCGATACGATAAGTGTCACGAACAGCCGTTCGAAAAAGCAAATTAATGCGCGGGTAGCCAGTATCAATGAAGTGATTGTCGGTATTTAGGCTAACAGGCAATATGTTCGCGTAAAAAGCAAAGAACAACGGAAATTACACTAAAGATATTCCTTTGGTTGCCGATACAGTATTTGAGGTAAGTTTAACAAGGTCAGGTAGTCATTATGTCTATTAATAACATTAACAATAATGGTCAAAAGCAGGTTATTGATAACCAAAAGGTTAATCAACAACAAACGCAAAACCATCAAGCGAATGAAGCAGCGAAAAGCGCTCCATCTCAACCTGTTCGCCAAGACTCAGTGTCGTTGACGCAATCTGCGCAACAATTGGCTCAGGTTCAGAAAAAAAGTACTGAAGTGCCCGTTAATCAGGAAAAAGTTGAGCGCTTGAAAAAAGCGATTCAAAGTGGCGAGTATAGCGTTAACCCTGAAAACTTAGCCAAAAATATTGCGCTACAAGAGTCAGAAATATTTGGTAGAAACTAGTATCGGCAGCATAATGATTGCCTACTTAACCACAGGCAAAGCGAATGTCAGAATTAATAAAAGCGATAACGACACAATTTGACCATCTCGAAGACCTCATACAAGCGCTCGACTCAGAGCTGCATTTAATCAGCAGCCGAGATGCCGAAGCGCTAATCAATCTGTTAAAAAATAAAGAAAATCTACTCACCACGGTTCAACAACAGGACGACGTTATCAGTGCCGCTTTCGAGGCCAGTAGCGAGACGGATCGTACCAGCGAAGAAGTAGTTGCCCTATTTGACCGAGCAAAACAGTTAGTTTCTGAATGCCAATATCGCACTAAAATCAATCAAACAGCGGTAGAGCAAGGTCAACTCAGACTTGAACATCTACGGACCTTGTTACTCGAATCCCGTGCTAAAGAATCCATGACCTATGATAAAAGTGGTAAAGCTCAAGGTGGCAGAAGTGGTCGTGGGATTAGCGCATAGGCCACTTCAGTTTATGGTTCCCCTTGGATTCAAATTGGATAACTAGACTGGACGTTGATGATATATAAGGCCCGAGGCTGATTGCGGTCAATAGGTCGCTTTAGCTAATAACACCTCAAAAATAATCGCTCTAAGCTCACACTGCAGATACTCACTAAGTAATTAAAACGGCAAAGACTTGCCGCAAAGTGCCTCATTGGGTTTGTTTATTACAAAAAGGCGACATCGTATTAAGTACTCTTCGGCACCTTGCCTTAAACGCTAATAGTAGTGTACGTCTTTTACCCGCTTAGGGCGGGCTGTCGATAAATAGATATCGTATACGCGCTTAAAATCCAATTCTAACTCAGTGGCATATAAATCGTCCCCTACAGGATAGCTTTTTATCACTCGGGCGCCACGGATCACCCCTTGCACAGAACTGGATAGACGCTCATCGGACAGTATAAAATTGGATAAGGTTTGGCTACCGTCAACTTTTTGGCCATATACCTGCTCGGTAAGCTCTCTGTAAGCATCAAGCTTTGACGCTTTAATTGCCATCAACATTTTAGTCGAATCGGTAGCGCCGCGCTGCGCTTTGATTGGTGCATAACCAATCGCCGATAACACAGGATAATCTTGTGGCTCCACCACTTCCCATTCGACTTGTTTATAGAAAATGGACGAACACCCGCTAAGCATCATACTTAGGCCCATTACTGCAACACATAATCGATTCATATTCATTCCTGTGCTAATAGCGTTTACGCGCTCAACGGTAAACACTGGGCGTCAGTTTGTTATCGGATACGTTTAACGAAAGCAAGAATTGCACCTATATTTTACTATAGGCGAGATCATTAAATTTAAATCGGTAATTATGTCATGCTGGGTATGGAAAATGCTTACTCATAATTCATGTTAAAAAAGCGACGCTCTTTTCGAGCATCCTGATGTTTGACCTGACAAGATGAAGGTCGTCGTTGAAGTAACGACAACTCACTAACCAAGCGAGCTTTAAAAATTATGCTAAAACTGGGTCATATTCTACTAACCTTCATTGCACTTGTATTGCCATACGTCTCAATACCAGTGCATGCCGCATGGTTCGAAGCCTCTGGCCAAGCAATTATCATTGATGGCAATAAGGCACTGGCAAAAAAACAAGCGACTCAAGAGGCGATTAAGCAGGCTTTGATGTTTGCCGGCGCATCGATTACAAGCGTTCAGGCTGTATCTAACGGATTACTGCAAAATGATCGCTTTGAGATCCGCAGTGGTGGTGAAGTGAATGACTTAGCATTAGTCAGCGAAACCTATCATGAAGATTACGTCACCATTGTTATTAGAGCAGATATATTTGCCCAGAAAAGCCAATGCGATGCGGGACAATATAAAAAACGTATGGTGAGCGCTTGGTTTCCCATCCGGGAGCGAGAACAAGCCATCGCAGGTGGTTTAGGTGAATTTGGTCAAACGGTAAGTGAGCATTTCGAGCAACAATTTAATCAAATCAGTCGGTTTGCGCGCATTACCCAACGTCAACCCTACTACATATCCACACGTAACCCAGGTGTCGAAAACGACATTATTACGCTCGCCCGCAAGACCGACAACCAGTACGTATTAATCGGTGAAATTACTGAACTTTCAGTAGAGCGAACATCACGTAACGCTTTTCTGTTTTGGCAAGATGCCCCCCTAACCCGCAACTTTCGCTTAGAACTCTCCCTTTATGATGGCAATAATGCCGCCTTACTTAAAGAAGAGCGTTTGGCAATAAATAGCCCGTGGGAGTTCAAGTTGCACCAACAAGTGAGTCCCACTAGCCAGCAATTGTGGCAATCGCAGTTTGGTCAGGCGGTAACCGCTATTTTATCTGAACAAGCGGCATTAATCGATGAAGCACTTAATTGCTTACCTACCTACGGGCGCGTATTGCAAGTTAATGCTGAACAACTGACCGTTAATATAGGCCAAAGAGATGGCGTGCAGGTAGGGGACGAATTAACCTTATTTAAACATGCACAGTTTTTTGACTCTGTGGGTAATCTGCACCAGCAGCTAAAACTTCATCCAAACAAGGTTAAGGTCACACATGTATATGACGATACTGCAGTGGTTGGCCCGACCTCATCAGCACCATTGGCTAACATTCAAGCAAACGATTTCGTTGCGCGCCAGTAACCCTTTCATTATGAATGCTGCTGAGCAATAATACGCGACGAAAATGATAGCGGTCCCCGTAGTTTAATGGATAAAACGAGCCCCTCCTAAGGGCTAGATCTTGGTTCGATTCCAGGTGGGGATACCAAACTGCTTTATGGACATTAACCCTCGTTAATCTCAAGCCATCTAAGACCAATAAAAACAGGCTCTTCAGGGAACTATAAGCAGTTTCAAGTGGTAACTTATATTAACCTAAATATAGCCTGTTCAATGCCTGTTGATACCCAGGTGCTACCCTGATTCAGGTTAAGCTTTATGCCGTTGCGGTTATAGAAGTGGCGGTGTGGCGATTAGTAACCAACTGCTTTTTATTTGTTTTTATAAGTAACAGCGGAATGAGACGTTAGCTTTTTACGGCGTCCGGATAACGGATTTCATTGCCAGCGATTTAAAAGATATGAGTGTTCGTATTAAGCGTTTACGTGTGGTTAGCGCAGGAAGTCGTCCCCCTGCGCATGATACAACTTAGGCATCTTGTTCTCGTGCATGCCGCACAAGATTAGTTAACCAAGATCCACCTGCACACCAATTTTCGTCTGAATCTTCAGCCGATACAACGGCGACGACGTAGGGGCCATCGTTCCAAAAAGCAAACATTGGCCCACCAGAGTTACCTGGGGTCAAGTCCGCATGGGTACTCATGGAACGAGCTGGACCTAGGTCATACCAAGGCTCATCGAGCTTTTTGTCCCGTTGGAATGTGGGACGTAAGGCACTGCCAATACTGCCCGGATAGCCAATATTGAACCAGTAAGGTTCGTCATCCCATGAGCTACTATAGGTTCGAGTGCCCATCCACCCAAAGAGATCGCCAATGCGATCTGCGGTCACTAACACGGCATAGTCTTCATCAACTTCAAACCAACTGACACTGCCCGTGACTTTTGTGTAGAACCATACTCTTGATATAGAGGTCGTCGCCCTTACTGAACCTGCCGACCGGTGCACTTCAACGGTACCTGCGCCATTCGAACTCCAGTCGACCACATGGCTTGCCGTCAAAACATGTCTCGGACCGACAATAACACCGGATCCTGAACCGGATGACGTTATCACCTTGCAAATCGTTCCCCATGGATAACTAATATCATTGTAAATCCTGCGATCCTCCGAATTGAAAACAGTTAACGGTTTTAAGTCTTTTCCATTCAGAGAAACACGTGTGGGTTTAGGGAGTTTGCCTTTACAGGGCGCCGGACTCACTCCAAACCATTTGGGGATCATTGGCACGGTTGGTTTTGTTTCTGCTTGCTGCTTTTTTTGACCTTCAAGCCCTTTGAACTTGTAGGGCTTCACTTCTGGTATTAGCATGGCTTGCAGATCTTTAGGTATACCTCCCTTAGCACTCCGGTCAAAAAATTCAGTTATTTGGGCGTAAGAGAGAGGAGAATCAACATCTTTTTTATTTCCATTAGTCATTTGAATATCCTTTTAAAATGAAACAATGTCTTTACGTAATCGCATGTCATAACATTAGGATTACTATTCAATAATAGTAATCCC
>NZ_BAER01000106.1 GCF_000315055.1 Paraglaciecola polaris LMG 21857
TGCATATTCCGGCCCATAGGGATCACCTTTTCTGGCTAGTCGGGATCATCGATTCTGGTTTCATCGGGATCACCTATTCCGGTTTCATCATGATCACTTTTGGGATATCACCAGAATGATGACATCAACCTAATCGAGTCTTAATTGACGCATTGATATTCAACATATTTGCTAGCCTAGTTCCTTTTTGTTTGGAGCAATCATGGCTACAAAGAGGTTAACAATGCGTAATATCAGAGAAATTCTACGACTTCATTTTGAAGCCAAACTCAGTCTACGAAAAATCAGTATCTGCACTAAAGCCAGCATTGGCGGTGTGCAAAAGCTGCTTGTTAAAGTAAACCAGTGCGAACTCACTTGGCCGTTACCGGAAGATATGGATGACGTAGCATTGGCAAAATTGCTGTATCCACAATCAGATCCAAGGCCGTCACGCCACTATCAACTGCCCACGTGGATAGAGGTACATCAAGAACTGAAGCGTAAGGGGGTGACCAAACATCTGCTGTGGGAGGAATACACCCAACAGTATCCAAATCGCAGTTACAGCTACTCGCAGTATTGCCATCATTATGATGTATGGAAAAGCAAACAACGCCGCTCCATGCGCCAAGTCCATAAAGCCGGTGAGATTCTGTTTATCGATTACGCAGGGCAGACTGTGCCGATTGTCAGCGGCAGCACCGGTGAGGTGCGCACCGCGCAGATATTCGTAGCGGTGATGGGCGCATCCAACTATACCTTTGCTGAAGCCACTTACTCGCAAAGCTTACCGGACTGGTTAGGTAGCCATGCCAGAGCCTTTGACTTCTTAGGCGGCCTACCGCAGTTGGTGGTGCCGGATAACCTAAAAAGTGGGATCACTAAAGCTTGTCGCTACGACCCTGATGTCAATCCGTCCTACCAGCAACTGGCGGCTCACTATGGTGTGGCGATTATGCCTGCCAGACCCTATAAACCTAAAGATAAAGCCAAGGCTGAGGTGGGCGTACAGGTTATTGAACGCTGGATATTGGCCAGGTTACGCCATCACACCTTCTTCTCACTGGCGGAGCTCAACATCTGCATCAAGGCCTTGCTGGTTGAGGTCAACAACAAGCCCTTTAAGCAGTTCAAAGGCTCTCGCCTAACCTGGTTCGAGTCCATCGACAAACCGGCTCTTAAGCCACTGCCTAAG
Organism: Paraglaciecola polaris LMG 21857; assembly: GCF_000315055.1. Lineage (GTDB taxonomy): Bacteria > Pseudomonadota > Gammaproteobacteria > Enterobacterales > Alteromonadaceae > Paraglaciecola > Paraglaciecola polaris. The sequence continues at coordinate 1,178 of NZ_BAER01000106.1, forward strand.
CATCCTTACCAGTACACTGATATCAAACAGGTAAAAGTGAACATTGATTACCATGTTCAGTATGAGGATCATTTGTACTCAGTACCGCATCATTTGGTCGGTGAGCGCATTGAATTGCATGCCAAGGCCAATGTGGTCGAAATGCTCTTCCACAATCACTTAGTTGCCAGCTATGCCAGACAATACCGCACCGGCATGAGTACCACGCCCAGCCACATGCCAACAAAGCATGAAAAACACCACCAATGGTCAGCCGGTCGTTTAATGAACTGGGCAAAGGATATTGGTGATGAGGTACTTATCTGGGTCAAAGCCCAACTCAACAACAAAACCCATGAGCAGCAAGCCTATCGGGTCTGTTTAGGTTTACTCAATCTGTCTCGGCAATATCCACAGAGCAGACTTAATAAAGCCTGTGCCATTGCTAATAAGCACAGTCTTTATAGGCTCAAACACATCAAAGATATCCTCAGCAGTAATCAGGACAAACTGCATCCGGACACCCAAACACAGCCTTCACTACTGCCCCAAACCCACGAGAATATCCGTGGCCCAAAAAGCTTCCATTAAAAGGACAACACCATGATAAATCAGACCTTAACTCAATTGCGCCAGCTTAAACTTAATGGCATGGCAACCGCCCTTGCTATGCAAACGGAACAGCCGGGTAACTACGACAATCTCAGCTTCGAAGAGCGCATTGGATTGTTGACCGACAGCGAACAACATGAGCGTGAGCAACGCAAACAACAGCGCCTGCTCAAGTCCGCCAAACTGAAAATCCACGCACACGCACGGGACATCGACTACGCCCAGCCCAGAGGCTTAAAACAAGCCATGATGGCCTCCCTGTTGCAATGTGACTGGATAAACAAACATCAGAATCTGTTACTTACCGGCCCTTGCGGCAGTGGTAAAACCTATCTGGCCTGTGCACTGGCGCACACGGTCTGTACCAAAGGCTACAGCGCAAAATACTATCGAATATCCAGGCTAATGTTGGAACTGGCACAAGGCAAAGCCGATGGTACTTACAGTAAAGCCCTGCAACAGCTCGCCAGGCTCGACATGCTTATTCTGGATGACTGGGGGTTGGAACCCCTTAACTCGGCTCAGCGCAACGATCTGATGGAGATCATGGACGACAGAAACGGCAGCTCATCCACAGTGATCATCAGCCAATTGCCAACTGACCAATGGTATCAATCTATCGGCGACAACACCCTAGCAGATGCGATCCTCGACAGGCTGATGCACAACGCTCACAGGATCAATTTAAAAGGAGAATCGATGCGAAAATTACAGTCTGAGTTGACTCATCGGGATCACTTAGGGTAAAACACGGACTCGTCCAATGCGTCAAAGATTAGTGATCCTGATGAAATCAGAATGACTGATCCCCATCACCGGAATATGCA
>NZ_BAER01000105.1 GCF_000315055.1 Paraglaciecola polaris LMG 21857
TTATTTCTAAGCTGCCTGTGCGGCAGCGAACGTTCAAGTATAGTTTCGCATATTTTCCTAACTTTTCTTAAGCTGCCTGTGCGGCAGCGAACACCAGCGTTCGCGTTGGTGGTGATGATGTATCAATTTCTAAGCTGCCTGTGCGGCAGCGAACATGTTTAAAAAGCCTCATATATCGCTATATGATTTCTAAGCTGCCTGTGCGGCAGCGAACCAGTCCTACAGTATTGGCTATTCGATTTGATGGTTTCTAAGCTGCCTGTGCGGCAGCGAACATTGCTGACAAAGCAGACTCATTGCCTATACTTTTCTAAGCTGCCTGTGCGGCAGCGAACGTTACTCATGACACCACCTTAAGAGCTTCTTCTTTCTAAGCTGCCTGTGCGGCAGCGAACCAAAACGACAAGCTGAATACTGAAAAGCTAATTTTCTAAGCTGCCTGTGCGGCAGCGAACCCAAGACCCGGCAATCATCGTTGAAACTTAATTTCTAAGCTGCCTGTGCGGCAGCGAACTCAGAGTTATCAACAAACGATTGTTGTATGTTTTTCTAAGCTGCCTGTGCGGCAGCGAACAGAACTGTCTTTCTTGTCGTAAAAGAACAATATTTCTAAGCTGCCTGTGCGGCAGCGAACCCGCCAAACGGGATCACCGTTTTGTATTGCATTTTCTAAGCTGCCTGTGCGGCAGCGAACCCAGATATGTTGCTTTACGCATGTTCTCAGTTTTTCTAAGCTGCCTGTGCGGCAGCGAACGAGATGGGAACATACATGGAGACCTCAGGCACTTTCTAAGCTGCCTGTGCGGCAGCGAACC
>NZ_BAER01000104.1 GCF_000315055.1 Paraglaciecola polaris LMG 21857
CTTTTTTGTTTTCATTTCGTTGCTATTGTACGTTTTTAGACTGACTTAACCTCACCAATAACGGTGACACCATTCATATAGGACTGTAATATTTTTGGCACAGTAATACTGCCATCTGCTTGCTGGTTGTTCTCTAAAATGGCCACTAGGGTACGCCCCACTGCTAAGCCAGAGCCATTCAATGTATGCAGTAGCTCCGTTTTATTAGTTTGCGGGTCACGGTAGCGGGCTTGCATTCTGCGCGCCTGAAAATCGAGCATGTTTGAACACGAAGATATTTCACGGTAGGTGTCTTGTGCGGGCAACCAAACTTCTAAATCGTAGGTTTTACAAGCGCCAAAGCCCATATCGCCAGTACATAACAACATTTTACGATACGGCAGCTCTAATAGTTGAAGTACTTTCTCAGCGTGTCCTGTTAGTTCTTCAAGCGCTTCAAAAGATTTATCAGCGGCCACAAGCTGCACCATTTCTACTTTGTCGAATTGGTGTTGGCGAATAAGGCCACGGGTATCACGACCATATGATCCCGCTTCGCTGCGAAAACACGGCGTATGGGCAGTCATTTTAATCGGCAGCTCGTTTGCTGCAAAGATGCAATCCCGAGCAATATTTGTCAATGGGACTTCCGATGTAGGAATAAGCGATAAGCCCTGCCCTTCTTCTGTCGCCGGTTTTGTGTGAAACGCGTCCCCGACAAACTTAGGAAATTGCCCAGTACCGAGCATGCTTTCTTCATTTACCAGATACGGCACGTACATTTCTTGATAACCATGTTGCTCGGTGTGCAAATCAAGCATAAATTGCGCGATGGCACGGTTTAAACGAGCAATTTGGCCGCGCATGACCACAAAACGAGAACCGGTTAACTTGGTTGCCGTTTCGAAATCCAAGCCCTTACCTATGCTGGCGCCTAAATCAACATGATCTTTCACTTCAAAATCAAAAGCCCGTGGCGTCCCCCAACGTAACACCTCTTGGTTGTCCGCTTCATCTTTCCCTTGCGGTACTGATTCGTCCGGTAAGTTGGGTAAATTCAGCGCTAAAGTTTGTATCTCGTCCAGCAAAACTGTTAACTCTGTTTTTGCTTGGTTGAGGTCGTCCCCTAACTGCCCAACTTCTGCCAGTAAAGGCGCGATGTCTTGACCCGACGCTTTCGCTTTACCGATAGATTTGGAGCGCACATTACGTTCATTTTGTAATTCTTGAGTGCGCATTTGCAGGGCTTTTCGCTTCTCTTCTAAGGCGCTAAACTGTGCCACATCAAGAGTGAATCCGCGCTTGTCCAGCTTCTGGGCTGCAATGTTTATATCGTTACGTAAATACTTAGCATCTAACATCTTGTATGAATTAACCTTTAACTAGTTGTGTACCCAACCACGCTGCAAATAAGCAACAGGTAATATTAATAAATATATTGAACACCCCTTTCAACCACATGCCTTGTTGAAGCAATATTAAACTGTCCACCGAAAAGGTAGAAAATGTGGTCAGAGCCCCTAAAAAACCGATGCCAATGGCTGTGCGCCAGACAATAATTTCAAGGTGTCCTTGTTCAATCAGTGTGTAAAGTAGACCTAAACTGAATGAACCAACAATATTGACCAGAAGTGTACCAAAAGGAAATCCTTTGCCAAACCATTGCAACATTAAATTAGAAAGAAAAAAGCGTAAACAGGCACCCGTAGCGCCCCCTAGCGCTATATATGTGTATATAGCAAAACCTTGCTGCATCTATTTGTACCTTTTATGAGCGCTTTGGTTATTTAAATCGGTTAAATAATCCAATTTAGCCTTAAGTTTTATTTCAAGCCCTCGTTCATTGGGTTGATAGTATTGCTTGCCATCCAATTCTGGAGGCAGATAACTCTCTCCCGCTGCAAATGCGTTAGGTTCGTCATGGGCGTAGCGATACCCCTCACCGAAACCCATTTCTTTCATTAATCGAGTCGGCGCATTACGTAGATGACTCGGCACGTCATAATCAGGCAGTGTTTTAGCATCACTCATGGCTTGCTTAAATGCGTTATAAACGGCGTTACTTTTTGCAGCGCTGGCACAATACAATGTTGCTTGAGCAATGGCACGCTCACCTTCCGCTGGCCCCACTCGCTGAAAAATATCCCACGCATTCAAGCACACTTCCATGGCTCTTGGATCAGCATTACCTATGTCTTCCGTCGCAATCGCGAGTAACCGTCGGGCCACATAAAGCGGGTCACAGCCAGCATTTAACATACGGGCATACCAATACAACGCCGCGTCAGGAGCCGAACCTCTTACCGATTTATGGAAAGCCGAGATGAGGTCATAGAACTTATCTCCCCCTTTATCGTACTGAGCAACCTTTTCACCAACCGCTTCTTTGATTGCCTCAAGGGTGATTTTTCCTTGCGTCGAAAAGTCAGCTGCTAACTCAATATAATTGAGTAACCGCCTGGCGTCACCGCCTGCCAACTCCGTCAGCAAAGCTAAGCCATCGTCCTCTATTTGCAGCGCTAGGTCGCCCAAACCCCGGGTATTGTCCGTTAATGCACGCTTAGCAATATCCAGCAGATCATCTTGCGTCAGCGACTTCAAAACATACACGCGAGCACGGGATAATAATGCGCCGTTTAACTCAAAAGAGGGGTTTTCGGTGGTCGCACCAATAAAGGTAATGGTGCCGTCTTCAATAAAAGGCAAAAAGGCATCTTGCTGACTTTTATTAAAGCGGTGTACTTCGTCCACAAACAAAATGGTACGCTTTGCTTGGCTTAAGGCATTTTGCTTGGCTTTTTCAATCGCGCTACGGATATCTTTGACACCAGAAGTAACAGCTGATATCCGTTCAATATGTGCGTCACAATGCAGCGCAATAATCTCAGCAAGAGTCGTTTTCCCTGTGCCTGGCGGCCCCCACAATATCATCGAATGACACTGCCCTCGCTCAATAGCACCACGTAACGGTTTCCCCTCGCCGACTATATGCTGCTGACCAAAATATTGTGCAATATTGTGCGGGCGCATTCTTGCCGCTAACGGGGCAAAATCGGGGTCATCCTGATGACTAAAATCGAATCCTTCTGTCATCAGTTACGCTGATCGTCCAAATCGTAACCTTCAGGTAAGCTAAAAGTGAAAACCTCGTCATCGATCGTCTTATTCTGACGGATATTATCAAAGTAAAGATCACTTATTTGTTGCTGACTATCTTGCATGCTCATTGAGTTTAACTGCTCATTTTTAAATACAAGTACCAAGGAGTGCACCGCAGAGTCAGGATCCTTTGCATCGATTCGAAACGTGTCTTTGTTATGAGAAACGCTAAAATCTGCCCAAGCATCACTATTTGGTTGAGTCAGTAAGATCAGCGGATTGTTCGCCACCGCTTGATTTTGACTAATCGCCGTAACTTGTTCTACAAAAGGGTCGATGTTCCACAAGGTTGTGCCATCTGCAATAAGAATATTTTCATTTGGTGGGTCAAGCTCCCAGTACAATTTATTAGGTTGTTTTAACTTAATAACTCCAGTTGCCTCTTGCAAAACCTCATGGTTTGCATCAGTCACTTTTTGGCTAAAAGTAGCACTGAAATTGTTCAAGGTGACCAGTCGTGCTTTGAGCTTGTCTTCGTCAGTTTGTTGGGCTTGTACACTGAACACCGCACTTGCAGCAAATAGCAAAAACGTGGCTTTTTTCATGAAGCCTAACGTGGCATGTTGAATACCTATCATAAATTAATCTCTTGGTGGTGGAGGTGCCAGCACCTCTCGATTGCCGTTGTGGCCAGGCGGAGTTACGACACCGCTTTGTTCCATTTGTTCGACTAAACGTGCCGCACGATTGTAACCAATTCTGAACTTGCGTTGTACGCTGGAAACCGACGCTCTGCGCGACTCAGTAACAAATGATACCGCTTCGTCGTAAAATACATCAAATTCCTGATCTACGCCTTCAGGTTGCTCACCCGGCAATAACACTTCTGCACTGGCATCGCCATTTAATATTTCATCAATATATTGAGGCGCACCACGGTTTTTCCAATCAGCAACAACAGCGTGCACTTCGTGATCGTCCACAAAAGCGCCGTGCACACGAGTCGGCACACCTGTGCCTGGTGGTAAATACAACATGTCTCCCATTCCTAGTAACGCTTCAGCACCCTGTTGATCAAGTATGGTGCGGGAATCAATCTTAGACGACACCTGAAACGCGATACGCGTAGGTATGTTGGCTTTAATTAAGCCCGTGATAACGTCAACCGACGGACGTTGCGTAGCCAGCACTAAATGAATACCTGCGGCACGGGCCTTTTGTGCAATACGTGCTATCAGCTCTTCGACTTTTTTACCAACAATCATCATCATGTCAGCAAATTCATCGACCACAACTACAATGGCCGGAAGTTTCTCCAAGTCAGGGGCTTCGGTGAGCATGCTTTCCTCTGATTTCCACAGAGGATCTTTTATCGGCTGACCATCTTCTATGGCTTGTTTAACTTTCTGGTTATAGCCTTTGAGGTTACGAACGCCTAAAGCAGACATCAAGCGATAGCGACGCTCCATTTCCCCGACACACCAACGTAATGCGTTAGCTGCTTCTTTCATGTCGGTGACCACTTCCGCCAGCAAATGGGGTATTCCTTCATACACTGAAAGCTCGAGCATCTTAGGGTCAATCATGATCATGCGTACGTCTTCAGGTGTAGACTTGTATAACAAGCTCAAGATCATAACGTTTACCCCAACAGACTTACCTGAGCCTGTGGTACCGGCGACTAACAAGTGTGGCATCTTCGCTAAATCAACAATCACAGGTTTACCTGAAATATCCGCCCCTAACACCATGGTCAAATCGGACTCGGCAGACTGAAAAGCGTCACAACTTATCACTTCGCTCAAGCGCACCATGTCACGTTTTTTGTTTGGTAACTCAAGACCGATAACAGACTTACCTGGTATCACTTCTACCACACGCACAGAAATAGCCGACATTGCTCGGGCTAAATCTTTGGATAGACCTGTTATTTTACTTACCTTAACGCCTGGTGCTAAGTCCATTTCAAACCGCGTAATCACAGGGCCGGGGTAGACGCCCACGACGTGGGCGTCTATATTAAAATCTTTAAGTTTCTCTTCCAATAACCTAGAGACCATCTCGAGCTCTTCTGGCGTAATCGGATTTTTTATTTTGTCAGCACGTTGCAGCAAATCAAAAGAAGGCATCGGCAAATGGGAAGCCGCTGTCGCATCTGCTTCAATTTTTTCTGCTGCTCTCACTTCTGCCGCGGCTTTTACGTCATCTGATACATATACCGAGCTGTTGTTTGCACTCTTTGTAGGATCATCGGGCTTAGTATCCTGAGAATTGCTTTGCTCATCGGCAGCCTCTTGTATTTTCTTTTTACGACCGAAACCAATTTTTTCCCTCAATTCACTGATAGAAATAGGGCTCGCATTGTCTGGTTTTTCTTCTGGCTCAAATAACACTTCATCGGGAATACTAAAGCTCGGCTCTGGCTCACTACTGGTAAAAGGCGTCACACTTGGCTCCACTCTCTGGGGAGTTGGGGTAAATGGCTTAGCCGTAGTTTTACTTTGGGCGCTATCTAGCGGTGGGTTGATATCTTCGTCTTTGTCGTCTCGTCTAAATCCGAGGCGCAATATTGGCGTCTCTTGAATTTTTTGTGGCAGAGCCCAAGCCCCAGTAGCAAATGCACTGGCAAAGGCGCCAGTTTTGTCAACCACGGTTAACCACGAAATGCCGGTTAAAAAAGTAAACCCAGTACAAAATAAACTGAGCAATATCAAAACCGTGCCAGCAAAGTTTAGATAAGGAATAAGGGAAGCGCTGATCACATCCCCCAACATTCCCCCCGCTGAGAAGTAAAACAAATCATTAAAATTAAGGCTGGCAATACCCGCAGCCCCCACCAATGCTAACAGCAAGCCTAAAATCCTTAGGCCGATGGTCAGGTAATCGAACTCAGAAATACGCTTGCGTTGCTGAAACATAAACCAACCAGCAAACGCCGCCGTAAATGGGAATAGATAAGCGATATAGCCAAAGGTAAAAAATAAAATATCCGCTAACCAAGCACCGATAGCGCCGACCCAATTATGGATATCGCCTTGTAAACCAGCTTGGCTCCAGCTGGGATCAGCAGGGTGAAAAGAGGCCAATGCGAGGAGTAGGAAGAAGGCGAATGCACAGCTGAGCATCATGCCTACTTCCATAATCCGTTGGATACCTGTGAGTCTTGCCATAGCGTTTTCTTTCAACTTAGGGTTACTACATAAAATTAGCTGTATAAGATACCAGTGCTTAGGGAAAAATCCTAGCCAAGGGCGTGCTTATGCCCAGTAAATGAACAATCTGCTGACTATCAGCTCAACGAGGGTTAATTTTGACGATGGTGGTCTCTTTAACTTCTTCCATTACAACGTAAGTCCGTGATTCGTTTACCCCAGGAAGACGTAATAAAGTATCACCCAATAATTTTCGATAAGTCGACATATCAGCCACCCTAGCCTTGAGTAAAAAATCAAAGTTACCCGACACTAAATGACATTCTTGAATATCATCGTGCTGTTTGACCGCAGTAGAAAATAGTTCGAATATATCAGGAGACGTTTTTGTCAGTGTAATTTCGACGAACACTAACATCGCTGCACCGAGTTTTTGAGGATCAACGCGAGCATGATAACCCAATATATAGCCTTGGGCCTCCAAGCGTTTTACCCTTTCTAAACAAGGACTTGCACTAAGTCCAATTTTGGTTGCTAAATCAATATTAGACAAACGACCATTTTTTTGCAGCTCACTTAGGATGTTGCGATCGATTCGGTCAAGGTGTTTCGGAGTTTTAATCAACATAGATAATTCTGCTTTTTAGTCTATTAACCCTATTTTATACTTAAAGTGATTAATCTTCAGAAGAATTTTCTTCAAACCTTACTCTATACTTCGCTCACTGTGCAGTGCACATCCTAAAAATCACATTCAACGTTTATAAGGCTTATTTATGCTAATTGGTGTACCAAAAGAAATTAAGAACCATGAATATCGTGTTGGGCTTACTCCTGCCGCAGTTAAAGAATTTGTTATTCACGGACATAGTGTCTTAGTAGAAGACAACGCTGGTACAGCAATCGGCTTTACAAATGAAGAGTACATTGCAGCCGGTGCTGATATTGCGCCAGACGCAGCAACCGTCTTTGCCAAAGCAGAAATGATCGTGAAAGTGAAAGAGCCTCAAGAAAACGAATGTAAAATGCTTCGTAAAGGCCAAACCTTGTATACCTATTTACACCTTGCTCCAGATCCTAAGCAAACGCAGTTGTTAATCGAATCAGGTGCTACCTGTATCGCCTATGAGACTGTAACTGACAACCGTAATGCTTTGCCTTTATTGGCACCTATGAGTGAAGTTGCTGGCCGTATGGCTGTTCAAGCCGGCGCGCATTACTTAGAAAAAGCCCAAGGCGGTAGCGGCACTTTACTGGGTGGTGTACCAGGCGTAGCACCAGGTAAGGTGCTAATTATAGGTGGCGGCGTGGTTGGTACAAACTCGGCTAAAATGGCTTTAGGGTTAGGCGCAGACGTGACCATTTTAGATCGTTCGTTACCACGTTTACGTGAACTAGACGATATTTTTGATGGACGTGTTAAGACAGTTTTCTCTACGGTTGATGCCATTGAACATTACTCATCTAAAGCCGATTTAGTAGTGGGCGCTGTATTGGTGCCAGGTGCTACCGCACCTAAATTACTTACCGCTGAACATGTGAAAAACATGAAAGAAGGCTCTGTGGTAGTTGATGTGGCAATCGACCAAGGTGGTTGTTTCGAAACATCGAAAGCAACAACCCATCAAGATCCGGTTTACATTGTTGATGGCGTGGTGCATTACTGTGTGGCGAATATGCCAGGTGGCGTAGCGCGTACCTCTACTATGGCTTTAAACAATGCCACGTTACCTTTCGGTCTTGCCCTAGCGAATAAAGGTCCTAAGCAAGCGATGTTAGATGACGCTCATCTGTTAAATGGCTTAAACGTGCACGAAGGCAAAATTACCTATAAGGCTGTGGTTGATGCACTAGGAAAATCATTAGGTTTGACTTATACCGATCCAAAAACGGCGTTAAACGCATAAGTTTGCTGATCCGTTTTACGGTTGTAAAAAAGGGCACTAAGTAGTGCCCTTTTTCATACGTAATCTATTTGTTGCGCGATTAAGCCATTAGCCAATAGATGCATTAATTGCATTTAAGGCAGCAACCGGATCCTGTGCTTGAGTAATCGGCCTACCGATCACCATGTAATCCACTCCGACTCTCATCGCATCTTGTGGTGTCATTACCCGCTTCTGATCCCCTACATCACTACCTTGAGGGCGGATCCCGGGCGTGACTAACATGAAATCTTTACCCAGAGTTTGTTTAAGTACCTTGGCTTCTTGAGCCGAACATACCACCCCGTCTAAACCGGCTTGTTGTGTCAATGATGCGAGCTTTAACACATGCTCCATGGGTGACGAATTAATACCAATTTGACTAAGCTGATGTTGATCCATGCTAGTGAGCACGGTTACAGCAATGAGGTGAGGTTTATTTTGACCAAATTGCGCTAACCCATCTCGAGCTTGGATCATCATTTTTTCGCCGCCAGAAGCATGTACATTGACCATCCATACCCCTAAATCAGCCGCGGCAATACAAGCTTTTGCAACTGTGTTCGGAATATCATGAAATTTTAGGTCGAGGAATACATCAAATTTTTTCGTCACTAATGTGCGAACAAATTCAGGGCCAAAATAGGTAAACATTTCTTTTCCGACTTTTAGCCGACACTGAGATGGGTCAACTCTATCTACAAAATCTAACGCTTCTTTTTTTACATCAAAATCAAGAGCGATAACCACTTTTGGATCTTGCATTAACTCTTACTCTCCATCTAAGCCTTTAATTGGTTTGACTTGTCCCCATTTTTTACATGAAGGACATAGCCAATGTATTTGCCCACCAGAAAAGCCACAGCTATGACAACGATACTTAGGACGCTGTTTTATTTGCTCTTCCACTAATTCTTTTAATAGAACTAAGCTGTTCATCGATTCAGACGGTGCTTGGGCTTCGATATACAAACCCATGAGCGTTTTGAAACCTTTCATCGTAGGGTGCTGGCGTAATTGCTCAAGCAAGACCTCAGCTGCTTCTTTGGTCATTCCTTTACGCGCCATCAGCTTTACTTTTGCCAAATAGGACGTCGCACACTGCTGCCAATATTCATCCAAAATTTGCTCAAGCTGGGTCATATCGTTCAGCGCCTCTGCGCTTTGCTCGATAAGTGGAACCGCTTCACTAAACCAGGAGATATCTCTAAGAGGAACCTGCTGCAAATACTCTATAGCAGTCTGGTACTGTTCTTGACTGATAGCAATTTGACCTAACATCAACCATGGCCTAACCGTGTTCTGATCAGCCATAATGGCTTTTTGCAGATTTTTCTCTGCAAGGTTAATTTCGTTTTTGCGTACGTAAACCGCCGCTTGTTCACAGTAAAAATGTGAAATTCGAATACATAATTCATCACTATCACCATGATTTTCCATCATGTTTTCAGCCAGTTCGATTCCTCTTCCCCACTCCTTGGTTGCTTGATAGATATCAAATAATTGCTGCTGGGCATCTAAAAAGTGTTTATCGGAATTCAATAATTGAAGAAATGCATTTTCTGCTCGCTCCAAAAAACCAGCTAAGACATAGTCTTTGCCCAATTCTTTTAGCGCTGACTCGCGCTGTGTCGGAGAAATTTGTTCTTTACTGACCAAGTTTTGGTGGACACGAATGGCGCGATCTAACTCACCGCGATGACGGAAAAATTTACCCATTGCGATATGGGTTTCTACCGTGTCGCTATCAAGATTGATCATTTTAATAAGGGTATCAACAGCTTTATCAGGCTCATCTGAAAGCAGAAAATTTAAGCCTTTATAATAATGCTTTGATAAAATACTGGATTGCTTACGCTGTGCTTGTCGCACACTGTTGCGCCCCATTACCCATCCATAACCGGCAGCGACGGGCAATAGTAAAAAGAGCAATTCAAGCATAATTAAGGATTATCAACACGAGTAGATTTTTTGAGTTGACGCTCCAAGCTTGCCACTCGCCACTTTAATCTCAGTGTGTACAATAAAAATACTATGGTACTGAGTGCAGCGCCGCATAAAAATACGACTAACATCAGTACTGACACTCGCATGTCACTTTGTGCAATTAAATAGTTAACCGTTACACTGTGGGTATTTTGAGAACCGATAAAACCGCCAATTAACAGTAAGGCTAATATAGCAATAAGAGATAGTAATCCCTTCAACTTCATACTTATTTGCCTCCTATTGGGCGTTATACATAAAATGCTTAGCGAAAATTCATCCTGAACAGAGCTTCGTTAGCAGTTACTTGTAATTTACTACACTCTAACAAAAACGGCACCCCAATTGGAGTGCCGTTTTAATGATTTACAGAAAAATCAAGCTATTAAATCTTCGTTGACTCGTTCTCGTAATTCCTTACCCGGTTTAAAGTGAGGTACATGTTTACCATCTAACTCAACTGTTTCACCCGTTTTAGGATTACGACCTACTCGAGGTGCTCGGTAATGCAAAGAGAAACTTCCAAATCCGCGGATTTCGATACGCTCACCTTTTTGTAAGGTTTGCGCCATTTGCTCTAACATTTCCTTGATAGCCAACTCAACGTCTCTTGAAGGTACGTGACGGGCTTTATCCGCTAGTCTTTCGATAAGTTCTGACTTTGTCATTAAAACTCTCCTTCAATATATAAGTACGTTGTGAAAAATCTAACGGTGCGCATATAGCGCACCTAAACTGATTAATCTTCGCTCTTCGCCGCTTTAAAGGCTTCAGCAAATGCGTTAGCAAAACCAACATCTTCTTGTTGGTTAACTTTGTCAAGTGCTTCTTTCTCGTCTGCTTGATCTTTCGCTTTAACAGACAAGTTAACGATGCGGTTCTTACGGTCAACGCCCATGAACTTAGCTTCGATTTCGTCGCCTACAGATGCTACTTCTGATGCATCTTCAACACGTTCACGAGCCAAATCAGTTGCGCGGATGTAACCTTCAACTTCTTCTGCAAGTTTAACAGTTACGCCTTTTGCGTCAACTTCAGTCACAGTACCGATTACGATAGTACCTTTCTTAGTATCTGTCAGGTATTGGTTAAACGGATCTTCTTCAATCTGTTTAACACCTAGAGAGATACGTTCACGCTCTGGGTCAACTTGAAGAACAACAGCAGATATTTCATCGCCTTTCTTGTATTCACGAACAGCGTCTTCGCCAGTCTTGTTCCAAGAAATGTCAGATAAATGTACTAAGCCGTCGATGCCGCCGTCAAGACCGATGAAGATACCGAAATCAGTAATAGACTTGATCTTACCGCTAACTTTATCGCCTTTGCTCTGTGCTTTAGCAAACTCTTCCCAAGGGTTAGGTTTACATTGCTTAAGACCAAGAGAAATACGACGACGTTCTTCGTCAATTTCAAGAACCATAACTTCAACAGTGTCACCCAAGTTAACGACTTTAGATGGGTGAATGTTTTTGTTAGTCCAATCCATTTCAGATACGTGAACTAGGCCTTCAACACCGTCTTCGATTTCAACGAAACAACCGTAGTCAGTAAGGTTAGTAACCGCACCGCTCAATTTAGAGCCTTCCGGGTAACGTTCAGCAATTTCTTGCCAAGGATCGTTGCCCATCTGTTTCATACCTAATGAAACGCGAGATTTTTCTTTGTCGAACTTAAGTACTTTAACGTTGATTTCATCACCAACATTAACGATTTCACTTGGGTGCTTAACGCGTTTCCAAGCCATATCAGTAATGTGTAGAAGACCATCAACACCACCAAGATCAACGAATGCGCCGTAATCAGTAAGGTTCTTAACGATACCTTTAACTTCATGACCTTCTTCAAGGTTAGCAAGAAGTTGATCACGCTCAGCGCTGCTTTCTGCTTCAATAACCGCACGACGTGATACAACCACGTTGTTGCGCTTAGCATCAAGCTTGATAACTTTGAATTCCAGTTCTTTACCTTCAAGATGAGTCGTATCGCGTACTGGACGTACGTCAACCAATGAACCAGGTAAGAATGCACGAACTGTATTCACTTCAACCGTAAAGCCACCTTTGACCTTACCATTGATAACACCTTTGATCGTTTCTTTGTCATCGTAAGCTTTTTCTAGCTCAACCCAGGCTTCGTGACGTTTAGCTTTTTCGCGTGACAAGATTGTTTCACCGAAGCCGTCTTCGATTGCATCAAGTGCAACATCAACAACATCGCCGATTTCAACATCTAATGTACCGTCAGCATTACGAAATTGTTCCGCTGGGATCGCGCTTTCAGATTTTAAACCTGCGTCTACTAATACGATATCTTTGTCGATAGATACGATAGTACCTTTAACAATGGCACCTGGACGGGTTTCGATTTCTTTTAAGCTTTCTTCAAATAGTTGAGCAAAATTTTCAGTCATAGTTAAGTTAATTGTTTCATTTTGACATCCACACTGCAATCCGGCTAACGTGGGGTTGTTATTCATTGCCAACTTCATCCTGATGTTGGGCAGTTACAAACTGTGATTTACTAATGCTAAAAATTAAATTTCAATTTTCAAATTTGCAAATTCAGTAATTTTTTCAAGTACTTGCTCTATTCCCAATTCTGTAGAATCAATAATAAGAGCATCTTTTGCTGCCACTAAAGGCGCTACGCTGCGATTTGAATCTCGTTCATCACGCGCTTCAATGTCAGCCAAAAGGCGCAATATGCTAACATCATGGCCAGCTTCTTTCAACTGCTTAAATCTTCGGTTAGCTCGCTCCTGTGCGCTGGCAGTTAAGAATATCTTCACCTCTGCTTCTGGGAAGACGATTGTCCCCATATCGCGTCCATCAGCGACCAGGCCTGGTGCCTCTTTAAAGGCACGTTGACGACGAAGCAATGCTTCACGAATACTTGGCAGTGATGCAACCTGAGATGCCACTGCACCTACCTCTTCAGTGCGAATATCATCACTGACATCCTCTCCTTCGAGAATAACTTTGCATCCATGCTCCGCCGGTTCGAAGTTAACATCAAGGCCTGACGCAAGCGGCAATAAACCTGATTCGTCACTCGCATCGATTTGATGATGGATAGAGGCGATAGCCAAAACACGATAGATCGCGCCACTATCGAGGAAGTGCCAACCTAAACGATTAGCCAACAAGGTACTGATTGTTCCCTTACCTGCTCCACTCGGGCCGTCTACTGTGATGACGGGAAATAATTGCATGCTCTCTCCTGAGCTTATGAAAATCGCGCGCAATTATACCCGTTGAACTCAGATAAGCAATGTAAGCTAGTTTACAATTATATGACCGCTGTCAATATTGAGAGTTATATTCAGCAGTCAGTTATCTATACACTGATTTGTTTTAAACGGGTAAAATAATCGGGAAACGTTTTCGCGGTACAATCAGGGTCATTAATTGTTACTTGGGTATCACTTAATGCCACCAATGAAAAACACATTGCGATTCTGTGGTCATCATAAGTATCAATATCGGTCTCAATCAACTGACTTGGCGGCGTAATCGTAATGTAATCATGACCTTCTATGACTTCTGCCCCGACTTTACGCAATTCACAAGCCATTGCAGCTAAGCGGTCGGTTTCTTTAACCCGCCAATTGTAGATGTTTCGTATCGAAGTGGTGCCTTTAGCAAATAGTGCCGTAGTCGCAATGGTCATGGCGGCGTCGGGAATGTGGTTCATATCCATGTCGACTGCATTAAGCGGCGCACCTTCTACTTCTATATAATCATCGCCCCAAATAATTTTTGCGCCCATTTTTTCTAATACATCGGCAAAGCGTATATCCCCTTGAATACTCTTTTTACCCACCCCAGTAACGCGCACTGTACCGCCTTTAATCGCACCTGCAGCTAAGAAATAAGATGCAGACGATGCATCGCCCTCGACCAAAAAGTCACCTGCGGCTTGATATTGCTGATTGCCTGTTACGCAAAAGCGCTGATAATTTTCGTTGCTTACATGGATACCGAACTGCGCCATAGTATTAAGCGTAATATCGATATAAGGCTTAGATACCAACTCACCGATAATATTAATTTCACTGTCGTTTTCAAATAAAGGCGCGGCCATAAGAAGTGCGGTTAAAAACTGGCTAGATACCGTACCTTCAACACTAATGGTACCGCCTTTAAGTGCCATACCTTTCATTTTTATCGGTGGGTAACCTTCGGTTTTTAGGTAGCTAATCTGGGCACCTGCTTGACGAAGTGAATCCACTAATGCGCCAATTGGACGTTCTTCCATGCGTGGCTCACCGGTAAGTTCAAACTCACCTTTTGAGGTCGCTAATACCGCACATAGCGGGCGCATTGCGGTCCCTGCATTGCCTAAGAATAAGGTTTCCAGTTTATCTACCGTAAAAGCATGCCCTAACCCTTCTACCCAACATTCAGTTTTGTCCTCTGATAGGCGAAATTCCACTCCTAATTGCCTTAAGGCTTTTAGCATATGACGAATATCTTCACTGTCGAGCAAGTTCGTCAGATGTGTCTCACCATTGGCGATAGCGGCGAGTAATAATGCGCGGTTAGATAGACTCTTTGATCCCGGTACATTAACAGTGCCAGAAATCCCGGAGATAGGAGCAAGTAACAGAGGGCCTGACCGACGCATATTAACGATTCCTCTGAGCAAAATCTTGCATAAAATTCACTAAGGCCTGCACGCCTTCAATGGGCATTGCGTTATAAATACTGGCACGCATACCACCGACTATACGGTGACCTTTAAGGGCTTTTAAGCCCGCAACTTCCGCTTCAGCTAAAAATTGCTTATCGAGCTCAGCGTTCGCTAAATGGAACGTAACATTCATACGAGATCGGTATTGAGGAGCAACATTGTTGGTGTAAAAGCCAGAATCGTCAATACAGGAATATAATAATTGAGATTTGGCTAAATTAAGCTTTGCCATTGCTTCAACCCCGCCCTGCTCTTTTAACCACTTAAAGACAAGACCGGCCAAATACCATGCAAAAGTAGGAGGCGTATTGTACATAGAATCATGTTTAGCAACGATTGTGTAATCAAAGATTGACGGGGTAACTGTCCGCGCCTTTTCTAATAAATCGTCACGTACGATAACGACAGATAAACCAGAAGGCCCAATGTTCTTTTGAGCACCCGCGTAGATCACACCAAACTTGCTCACATCAATCGGCTGCGAAAGAATATTAGACGACATATCAGCAACCAGAGGAATATCACCGGTCTCAGGTATCCAATTAATTTCAACACCATCAACCGTCTCATTGGGGCAATAATGTACATACGCTGCTTGTGAATTTAACTGCCAATCGGCTTGGTCAGGCACAACTAACAAACCGTTTTCAACCACGCTGGTTGCAGCGACATTTACGTTGACATATTTTTGCGCTTCATCAACAGCACTTTTTGACCAAGACCCACTAACAATATAATCGGCATTGTCTTGATCATTTGATAAATTAAGTGGAACGGCTGAAAACTGACCACGGCCGCCGCCATGGGTAAATAACACTTTGTAGTTATCTGGAATACTCAGTAAGTCACGTAAGTCCTGTTCAGCCGTTTCAGCCAGTGCGATAAATTCTTTACTGCGGTGGCTCATTTCCATCACTGAACAACCTTGGTTCTGCCAGTTAATGAATTCATTTTGAGCTTGCTGCATGACAGCTTCGGGTAACATTGCCGGTCCGGCGCAAAAATTATAAACCTTGGTCATTCTCTTTTTTCCGATACAAAAAGAGCGGCTAAGCCGCTCGTTCTAAAAACTATAGGGAGATGAAGCAAGCCAATAACCTACTTCATCATCTACTGGCTTTACTCTTCGTTTTGAGGATCTTCATCCGTGGTGTTATCCACGTCTGTGGCTTGTGCTTCGATAACTTCGTCACCTTCAGCTAGCGCCTCTAAATCTTCTACCAACTCTTCAATTTCGTCAATACGTTGAAGTCCCACAACGTGTTCGTCTTCAGCGGTACGTATCAAACGCACACCTTGCGTATTACGACCCACGGTAGACACTTCACCAACACGGGTGCGTACTAAAGTTCCTTGATCACTGATAAGCATGATTTCATCGCTCTCATTAACCTGGACCGCACCAACAACTCTGCCGTTACGTTCAGAAACCTTAATTGATACCACGCCTTGGGTCGCTCGACTCTTCGCTGGGTAATCTTCAACTGGGGTACGTTTACCGAAACCGTTTTCGGTAGCAGTTAAGATTGCACCATCACCTTGAGGCACAATCAACGACACCACTTTCTGACCTTCCTGTAGACGGATACCGCGCACACCAGTGGCAGTACGGCCCATAGGACGAAGCGCTAATATCTCTTCGCCAGTTTCAGGATCCAGCTTCACAGCACCCGTTTCTGAATCTCGGGCTTTTTCATTAAAGCGTACGACTTTACCTGCATCTGAGAACAGCATTATATCGCTGCTGCCATCAGTGATATCAACACCAATTAACTCGTCTCCGTCGTTCAAGTTAACCGCGATAATACCGTTAGCACGAGGACGTGAGTATTGGCTTAACGCTGTTTTCTTAACGGTACCGTTAGCGGTCGCCATTAATACATATTTGCCTTCTTCAAACTCTTTGATAGGCAAAATCGCAGTAATACGTTCGTTTGCTTCTAATGGCAAGATGTTCACAATTGGACGCCCACGGGCATTTCGACTAGCCAATGGTAATTGATAGACCTTCAGCCAATACAAACGGCCACGGGTTGAGAAGCACAGAATATGATCGTGGGTATTAGCCACTAGCAGTTTTTCGATGAAATCTTCTTCTTTCATCTTAGTCGCAGATTTACCCTTACCACCACGACGCTGAGATTCATAATCGTTTAGTTTTTGATATTTAACGTATCCTTCACGGGAAAGCGTCACAACGACTTCTTCTCGCTCGATAAGATCTTCAATATCAATATCATGCGAAGCTGCAGTAATTTCTGTTCGGCGAGCATCGCCAAATTCATCACGTATTTTTTCCAGCTCTTCTCTGATCACTTCCATCAGACGCTCAGGGCTACCTAATATATGCAGTAACTCGGCAATAACGCCCAATAACTCTTTATATTCAGACAGGATCTTCTCGTGCTCAAGGCCCGTTAGTTTGTTCAAACGAAGATCAAGAATAGCTTGGGCTTGCTGCTCTGTTAAATAATACAGACCATCACGAATACCATATTCCGGCTCTAACCAATCTGGACGGGCGGCATCGTCACCCGCACGCTCAAGCATTTCAGCCACATCACCTAATTGCCAACCTTGCGCCGTCAGAGCAATTTTTGCTTCAGAGGGGCTTTTCGAGGCTTTAATAAGGGCAATGATGGGATCTATATTAACGAGCGCAATCGCCAGGCCTTCTAGAATATGAGCTCGCTCACGGGCTTTTTTCAATTCGAAAACGGTACGACGCGTTACGACTTCACGACGGTGTAATACAAATGCTTGTAAAATCTCAAGTAAATTAAAGATTTTTGGCTGGGTTTTATCCAGCGCCACCATATTGATCCCAAACACAGTTTGCATTTGTGTTTGTGAATATAAATGATTAAGCAATACTTCGCCTGATTCGTTACGTTTAACTTCAACAACGATACGCATGCCGTCTTTATCAGACTCATCGCGCAGGGCAGAAATACCTTCGATTTTTTTCTCTTTGACCAGCTCAGCAATCTTTTCAATTAATCGAGCTTTGTTTACCTGATAAGGTATCTCATGAACAACGATGGTTTCTTTACCATTGTCTTCACGTTCAACGTCAGCGCGAGCACGCATGTAGATTTTACCGCGGCCGGTACGATAAGCTTCTTCAATTCCTTTACGTCCGCTAATAAAAGCAGCCGTTGGGAAATCAGGTCCAGGGATATATTCCATCAACTCTTCAATGGATAGTTCAGGCTTATCGATTAATGCGATACAGCCATTTACCACTTCGGTTAAGTTGTGTGGAGGAATATTGGTCGCCATACCAACAGCGATACCTGATGAACCGTTTATCAGTAGATTTGGTACCTTAGTCGGTAACACCTCAGGGATAAATTCTGTACCGTCATAGTTAGGTACAAAATTAACGGTTTCTTTTTCTAAGTCCGCTAATAATTCATGGGAGATTTTCGCCATGCGGATTTCGGTGTAACGCATTGCCGCTGCCGAGTCACCATCAACCGAACCGAAGTTACCTTGACCGTCAACCAACATATAACGCAACGAAAACGGCTGAGCCATACGTACAATCGTATCGTATACTGCCGAGTCTCCGTGTGGGTGATATTTACCTATAACGTCGCCAACAACACGTGCCGACTTTTTATAAGGTTTATTAAAATCGTTTTTCAGCTCGTTCATAGCGAACAAAACCCGGCGATGCACGGGCTTTAAGCCATCTCTTACATCAGGCAGCGCTCTGCCTACAATTACGCTCATGGCGTAATCAAGATAAGAGGTTTTAAGTTCTTCCTCAATATTAATAGGAAGAATTTCTCCGGCGTTTTCAGTCATATACAGCCTTGTCCCTAGTCATTATTATTAGAAATAGAATTAGACATACAATTTACAATCCGCGTCAGTGCATTTGAGCTAGGCCTCAAAATAACAGTCAACGATTAACTCTGGAATTTCGTATTATCGAGCCTTGGGATTCTATCACTGACCGTAAAAAATAAATAGATAGGATCCGCTCATATAGTAGCCAAAGAAGCTAAAAATCCGCATATATTGCGCTAGCCAGCTTTAATACATGCTGGGTATAATAGTTTAATTCGAATTTTTGGACCGCAATATGAACTCAACGCAAAATGTTGACCATCAAGAAATACAAAAATTTGCCAACTTGGCATCACGTTGGTGGGATCTTAATGGTGAATTCAAACCACTGCATACCATTAATCCTCTTAGAACAGATTATATTATGCAACGCGCCCAAGGGCTTAACACTAAAAAAGTGATCGATGTTGGCTGTGGCGGCGGTATATTAGCCGAAAGTATGGCCAGAGCCGGTGCTGAAGTAACCGGCATCGATATGGGTGAAGCCCCACTTGAAGTCGCACGCTTGCATTGTCTGGAGTCAGGGCTGTCAATTAACTACCAGCAATCTACCGCTGAAGAGTTCGCTGAACAGCACCCAGGTCAGTTTGACGTGGTCACTTGTATGGAAATGCTCGAACATGTTCCTGACCCCTCGTCTGTAGTTGAGGCATGTAGTCGTTTAGTTAAACCCGGTGGCACCGTCTTCTTTTCTACGCTAAATCGTAATATTAAGTCTTATTTAATGGCGATCGTAGGGGCAGAACATATATTGAAGCTTGTGCCTAAACATACACATAATCACGATAAATTTATTAAACCATCAGAGATGTTAAGTTGGATAGACGCCACCCCGCTTTTGAGCAAACATATGACAGGGCTTCATGTCAGTCCGTTTACTCAACAATTTTATTTGTCTGATAAAAATGTCGACGTTAACTATATCGTGCACTGTCAACACAGCGGTGACGCTTAGAATGCTGGGGAAGCCCAAAGGTATTTTATTCGATTTAGACGGTACGCTATTAGATACAGCTCGGGACTTAGGTAATGCGTTAAATTGGGTGTTAAGTTGTCACCAACAACCGACCTGTGAGTACGAGGTATATCGAAATATCGCATCTGACGGCTCTCAAGGTTTATTAGAGATTGGTTTTGGTCAGCGCTTAGCCCAGTTTGATCTTGATACCTTAAAAGCACAATTTTTAGCCCGCTACGAACAGCAAATATGCATTGATACGGTATCATTCGACGGCGTAACAACACTTATCGACGGGCTCAATAGCGCCAATATACCTTGGGGAATTGTTACCAATAAACCTCAATGGCTAACAGAGCTGTTATTGCCTCACTTTACGGAGTTCGACGCCTGTAAAGTAGTGGTAAGCGGTGACACGCTGGCAAAACGTAAACCTCACCCTTTACCGCTAACTTACGCTGCGGATGTTATTGATATCGCCCCAGAACACATCTGGTATATAGGGGACGCTAAGCGTGACATTGATGCAGCCAAAGCAGCAAACATGACAAGCGTAGTTGCCAACTATGGTTACATAGGCCCAGAGCACCAAGCAAGCAGCTGGAATGCCGATCTGTATATTGATCAACCACAAACGATCCTTCAACATTTATAATTGTCAAACACGATATGTAGTGGTTTTACAACTAATGAAACACTATATATCGTGAAATTATAACAAGTGACTTTTTCGATTAAAAAAGTTTAATAAAAAAAATTCCTAAAAATGATCTTGCATTCCCTATACACGCAAAGCGAATAGAGTTGTTAGGTGAGTCTCCACTAACATATTTTTTCCGTTGTTTTGAATGGCCACAAAAGCACCAGATGTGGGGTTGCAAAGGTGTCAAAACCTCACTATCTTGTGGTTTCTTGATTTAGCGGTGATTGCGAAACGACAACTTCAACTATCGCTCTTCGTCAAGCACAATTTCCACAGAAATGATGGGCTTCATCTTTTCTATATTTTGTAAAAACTATAATTAAAACGGCGTATACATGAATAACAATCTCTTCGTTACCAAACGAACTGGCGAGCGCGAAAGCATTGACCTCGAAAAAATCCACAAAGTCATTACTTGGGCAGCGAAAGGCCTTAACAATGTGTCTGTCTCTCAAGTGGAAATTAAAGCGCACATCCAGTTCTATGACGGTATCAAGACAGCTGATATTCACGAAACCCTCATCCGCTCTGCGGCAGATCTTATTTCTACCGAAGCCCCTGACTATCAATATTTGGCCGCGCGTTTAGCTATTTTTCACCTACGTAAAAAAGCCTACGATCAATTCGAACCCCCTGCGCTTTTCGAACATGTTAGCAACATGGTTGAAATGCAAAAATACGATCAGCATCTTTTAAGCGATTATACTCAAGCTGAATTTCAAGAAATGGACGATTACATCGACCATTGGCGTGATATGGATTTCAGTTACGCTGCGGTAAAACAGCTTGAAGGCAAATATCTAGTTCAAAACCGCGTGACAGGAGAAATCTACGAGAGTGCTCAATTTCTCTATATATTAGTTGCAGCGTGTCTGTTTGCCGATTATCCAAAAGATTCGCGCATGGAATACATCAAGCGCTTCTATGATGCGACATCTAAGTTCAAAATATCATTACCCACACCTATTATGGCGGGTGTGCGTACGCCTACCAGACAGTTCAGCTCATGCGTATTAATCGAAGCAGGCGATAGCCTTGATTCTATCAACGCTACCGCCAGCGCTATTGTTAAATATGTCAGTCAGCGAGCCGGTATTGGCGTTAATGCTGGTCGTATTCGTGCATTAGGTAGTCCTATTCGTGGCGGCGAAGCGTTTCATACTGGCTGTATTCCTTTTTATAAATATTTCCAAACAGCGGTTAAAAGCTGTTCCCAAGGCGGAGTGCGCGGCGGAGCAGCGACCTTGTTCTTCCCTCTTTGGCATATGGAAGTTGAATCCCTGTTGGTATTAAAAAATAACCGGGGTGTTGAAGAAAACCGCGTGCGCCACTTAGATTACGGTGTGCAATTTAATAAACTGATGTACCAACGTTTAATTAAAGATCAGCACATCAGCTTGTTCAGCCCATCAGATGTACCCGGGCTATATGACGCATTTTTCGCTGATCAGCCTAAATTTGAAGAGCTTTACGTTAAATACGAGCAAGACGAAAGTATCCGTAAGACCCAAATCAAGGCGGTTGAGTTATTTAGTTTATTTATGCAAGAACGTGCGAGCACAGGCCGTATCTACTTACAAAACGTCGATCACTGCAATACTCACAGCCCGTTCGACCCTAAAGTCGCACCTATTCGCCAAAGTAACCTTTGTCTCGAAATCGCACTACCGACTAAACCGTTAGAACATGTAAACGATGAAAACGGCGAAATTGCTCTTTGTACTTTATCTGCCTTTAACTTGGGTGCGATTGAGAGCCTTGATGACTTTGCTGAAATGGCCGATTTAGCGGTACGTGCTCTGGATAATCTACTCGATTATCAAGATTATCCTGTTCCCGCGGCTTACAATGCCACTATGGGTCGTCGTACGCTTGGCATAGGTGTTATTAACTTCGCTTATTATCTAGCGAAAAATGGGGTTAAATATTCGGACGGTAGCGCGAATGCACTTATCCACCGCACGTTTGAGGCCATGCAATATCACCTGATGCGCGCGTCATGTAATTTAGCGAAAGAGAAAGGTGCCTGTCCGAAATTTGACGAAACCACCTACTCTCAAGGTTTAATGCCAATTGATACTTATAAAAAAGATTTGGACAAAATCTGCAACGAACCGCTGCATTGTGATTGGGATAGCCTGCGCGCAGACATCAAACAATACGGTTTGCGTAACAGTACGTTGTCAGCATTGATGCCGTCTGAAACCTCATCACAAATTTCAAATGCAACCAACGGTATTGAACCGCCTCGTGGTCATATAAGTGTTAAGTCCAGTAAAGATGGCGTATTAAAACAAGTTGTACCTGAGTACGAACGTTTAAAAGATAAGTACGAATTATTGTGGGATCTACCGTCAAACGACGGTTACCTACAGTTAACGGGTATCATGCAAAAGTTTGTCGATCAGACGATTTCTGCGAACACCAGTTACGATCCGAATAAATACGACGGTGGCAAAGTGCCCATGAAACTGTTGTTGAAAGATCTGCTTACGGCATATCAGCTCGGTGTGAAGACCCTGTATTACCATAACACCCGTGATGGTGCAGCTGACTCATCGATGCAAGAATTAAAGTCAACCAAATTTGTGCCCCAAGAAGTGGTCGTCGAAGAAGACGATGACTGCGCCGGCGGTGCATGTAAAATATGATCCCTGAGTTATATTTAAAGTATCAATTCTGTGGATAACTATTACTGAAGCCATATAAAACAGTAAGTTAAGGGAAGTGTTTGACACTTCCCTTTTTTGTACTATTCTATAACATATTACTCCTGTGTTTATTTGGTATCATTTACCTTGCGTTATAAAACTGAAAAAATTACCAATCCGAGATATGGCAACCAGACTCTGCCAATGCTGGTCGATACATACAACAACTGTCTGCCTGAGCCAAGCGCGGCAATCTGGGGATGGGATCTATGGCTATCGTCAAAATACAACACAACTCTCAATCGCCTAAATGATCTTTGCGTGTTCTATGAATACTGTACCAACGAACATCACACGTTTTTTGAAGAAGCAGCCAAACTCAATATATTGACCAATAGACAAATCAATAACCTTGGTACTTTCCTGCTGCACAATTTCAATTATGATTTAGAAGATGGTGTGAGCATTGCCCCCTCGACGTATAACCGCCGTATTGATTCCGTCATTCTATTTTTAAAGTTTCACTACAACCGTTATATCGAGAGACTCGATGACTACGATAAAAAAGAGCAGGTTCAAAAATCGGTAAATAGAGCCTGTGGCTGGATTGCCAAAAAACGCTATTCAAAAGCGCAGGTAGATAATGCGACCAAGCAAACAGAACCATTGAATAATGATGAAATAGACATTATCAAAAAAATAGTGCGCCCATCAACCGACTCATTTACCAATGACATAAACCCATTTAGACATCAATTACAAGTGCGTAATGCCTGTGCCATATTGCTTTTAATTGAGTTAGGGTGTCGAGCATCCGAGTTAGTGCTCATTCGAACAGACCAAGATTTGAAGCTGACAACAAATCCGACGGTTGTTATTCAATTCTCAGAAGATACAACGTTCAGAAACCGTAAAGATGGTGCTTCACATAAAACTCGTTTCAGAGGGCTACCCATCAGCCGTGGCTTAGCAGCACTTATTTTAGAGTATCTTGAAGAGCATCGCCCAATCCTGAGAAAACCTTATAAAGGAAGCTTTACGGAATACTTGTTTATCAGCGAAAAAGATGGTGGTGCTCTGACAACGTCAGGGTTGGAATATATGATCACCAAAATATATAAAACGATCCCAAACCTAGCTGATGTCATTCATCCACACAGATTCCGTGTTACAAGAGGCACAGAATTACGCAGAAACATTGA
>NZ_BAER01000103.1 GCF_000315055.1 Paraglaciecola polaris LMG 21857
TGGATGAAATAATTATTATCGAAAAGCAGATCATAATTATTGTCCGTTAAGATCAGGCAGGCGAGAGGCCGATGCGATGGGATAACGGGTGAGTGGTTGGTCATAGGTCTTGAATAATACATGGGACGACACTCTTACCAGGTTACCCATTCTGAAAATATTCACGTGTTCCTTTTTCTTTGATGGCGCCGGCAATCCTGGCCACGCCATGAATATAAGCGGCTGTTCGTAGACTCAGAGCTTTGTCCCTGGCCAGATTAAATATGGTTTCAGCTTCTCTTACGATCCTGAATTTAAGACGCTCGTTAACTTCACTTTCTTCCCAATAAAGACCGGTTTTATTTTGCACCCACTCTAAATAACTGACGATCACGCCACCGGCATTGACGAGAACATCTGGGAGTACAGTAATGTTATTGTTAAAGAGGATATCATCCGCACCTGCACTCACTGGTCCATTGGCAACCTCAAGGATAACTTTTGCCTTTACCTTGGCCACATTTTTTTCAGTAACTTGATTTTCTAATGCCGCCAACACCAACACATCGACATCTTGTTTAAGTAAGTCAGCATTGCTGATCTGTTTATACTCCGCTTCGTCACAAACTGAGGCATCGCAATACAACATGGCTTTTAATTCGTGACGTGTTTTTTTGTGGTGCATGATGCGTTCAGGATCGAGACCATCCTCTGAATAAATGCCACCCCTGGAGTCTGACAGCGCGACGATCTTAAAGCCTGCCTGTTTAGCCAAGCGTGCAAAATGGAAACCTGCGTTGCCAAAACCTTGTACTGCGATACGTGTATTTTCGGGCTCGATATTCTGACTTTTTACCCAGTGCAATAAGGTATAGAGCGCACCCTTTCCCGTTGCTGCCTCTCTGCCTAAAGATCCATTCAAATGAATCGGTTTTCCGGTGATCACATCCGGCCGTTGTTCGCGGACAATCTCGAAGTATTCTTCTGCCATCCACCCCATAATGGTCGAATTGGTATTTACATCAGGTGCTGGTATGTCACGATTGGGCCCGATAACATCCGCCAAAGCGCGAATATACCCCCTCGATAGCCTCTCCAGCTCAAGACGCGATAACGTTTTCGGGTCGACAGTGATGCCACCCTTTGCGCCACCAAAGGGTAGTCCGGCCACGGCACATTTTATTGTCATCCAAAAGCTTAACGATGTGACCTCATCCAGATCCACCGAAGGGTGAAACCGGATTCCGCCTTTGGTAGGTCCGCGTGTATTGTCAAATTGCACACGATATCCTTCAAAGACTTCTAGGCGACCATCATCCATTCGAACAGGAATGCTGACCAATGTGGTCTTTTTTGGATATTTCAGTCGCTTTTGGATATCTTCAGAAATATCAATATAGGAAAAAGCAGCTTTCAAATGAGTTTGTGCGTCTAAAAACAGAGTATTCATTTTGTCTCCAAGTTTGCCACATTGCGCTTCCGTTATCGCAATGATGTGCACATAAACGTGGTTAGCAACAAAGCGCCAAGAGGACAAAAAGCCCAATAAATAAACACAGCAGCGCAATGTCATCTTTCCGATCTGTTATCCAGTGAACGATTTTCATGGTGTTATCCTTTTGTCGCTAAGTTTTCAGAATTGAGGTGTCGGGCGTTTTGGATAACTGCGAATAACATCAGCCCAAGCGCCAGGAACAATAGTTCGGTTTGATACACATTGACCGTGTACTGCATTTTGAAACCCATCCCCGAGATGGCGGACGGAAACAGAATCGCGATAAAACTTAAGACGGTCGGCAGCAAGGGGGTGCAGCACAAAAGGGGACTCACGATCCCAATTAATATCCCGCTTGTCGCGGGTGCCGCTCTACAATGAGACTTTTCTCGCAACAAACGCACCCATAAGTTGATGAGTATGGTCTCTAATAAAGCAAACGAAAACGCAAACAGAACTATTTTCAGACTCAGGTATTGAAAGGAACGTAAGCCGATATTGGGCCCCAAAACATGCGCTGGTAGAATCACCAAATGGGTGACCAATAACAGACTAAAAATCACCATCGTGCGTAGTTTCAATTGAATGCTCTCGGTGGACAACTGAAATACAAGCAACACACGTGGCAAAAGATTCTTAGAATAGTGAGTGATGCGCTTAACTATCGCACTCATTCTTTTTCTACATGTTCTGCGGTTTTATAGGTCCCCCAGAATACCTCCGGCAATACGCAGACCAATGGCGTACCGATCAATAAAATGATCCCCAACTCCTTAAACGTCAGCCATTGTATCCATTGCAATCCAGTCACCAAAGCAAACACGGCCGCCCCCAAAAAGAATGGGCCGCTAAAAAAACAGTGCATCCGGCCACATTGACGCGCATTTCTTAAACAGGCATATCCCATCCAACTTAAAGCGATCGCCCAGATACTGCCGGTTATCCACGGTGCAAGTTGCATCACGCCGGTAATCACTATGAGTATCGCTGGCAATACCCAGGTGAGAATAAATCGGCCTTTACTGGCTACCCAGTCGTGGGGTCCGGTTTCACATTTTTCTGACATCGTATACTCCTTTGTTATGGCGATCAGGCCAGTTGACGCAGCTCCGACAGCTGTGAATCCAATGCCTGCAAGTATGCCTGGCGTTCATCAATTTTGGTTTGCAATTCGCGCATGGCCGCTTCACAGGCTTGCTGGTCGCCTTCGTTGATGGCGTGGAGCAAGGGTTTTATATCCAAAATCAACAAACCTGCCGCACGTGCCGCGCGAATGAAGCGCAGCCGGATTAAGGCGCATTGATCGTATAAACCGAAACCACCGGCGGAATGCTCAGGGCAAAGTACCAAATTTTCCAGGACGTAATTCCTGACGGTATGGACTGTGGTTTGCGCGGCTTTCGCCAGTTGCGAGATCGTTAAGGGAAACTCAAGTGTTTGCCCTTCGTTATCCATGAACGCCGCAAAATCATGGATCACCTCAAAGTATCGTGACACATCTTTTGACACGGTGGCTTTTGACATAGGTTTGTCTCCATTTGTTTCAAGCATGATGGCTTGGCCACAGCGTTGCCGTGGTTATGGCACCAGATGGCCGCGCCAGCCGAAAGCCCTGTAATACATCACAGCCAAGCTTCTCTAAAAGTTGTTGCTGAGCGGCCGTCTCAACCCCTTCCGCGACGATGGATAAATTCAGGTTATGCCCAAGGGTGATGATGCTTTCGGTAATCGTGTGATCTGTTAGTTCGGTTGTCATATGTGAGATAAAGGTTTTATCTATTTTTAGACGAGTCACAGGGCAACATTGTAACCGCGCCAGCGATGAACTCCCGGTCCCAAAGTCGTCAATGGATAAGCGAACACCCAGTGATCGGCAATGGTGCATATTCTCAATCAAGGTTGTTGTATCTTCCAGAGCGACAGTTTCCGTCAACTCAAGTTCTAGTGCTTGAGGTGGGAGTCCCGTATCTCGCAAAATACTGGCGACGTTGTCCACAAAATCCGCTTGATGGATTTGTAATGCCGAGATATTCACCGCAACAATACCATGTGATAAACCATGCTCGCGCCAGTACATCATCTGCTTGCAGGCTTTACTTAAGATAAAATCACCTAGCCGCAGAATAAAGCCGCTTTGTTCAGCAACAGAGATAAAATGATCGGGTAGAATCAATCCCTTAGTTGGATGTTGCCATCGAATAAGTGCTTCTACGCCTTCCCAGCGTTGCCGGCGTACGTCCCACAAAGGCTGATAAAAAGGGACGAATTCATCGGCAACTAGCGCAGCAACCAATCGTTCAATCGATGGGTTTGAAAACGAACTGGTTGCCGGTAACGAACTCATACGGCTTTACCTACCCTGCACAACAGGAAAGTTCTTTAACATCCTTGTTAAAGGTTTGGGCACAGAGCTTTATGCCCTCTACCATAGTCAGGTAAGGGAAAAGCTGATCAGCAATATCATTTACTGTCATTTGGTTTTTGATCGCTAACGCCGCGCTTTGAATCAACTCACCACCTTCGTGAGCCAGAATTTGTGCGCCTATCAGCAGCCCCGTTTGCTTCTCTGCAACTAACTTAATAAAACCATCAGTTTCAAAATTGGCTAGGGCTCGTGGTACATTCTCCATATCCAATACGCGACTTTGTGTCTCAATGTGCTCCGCGTTGGCTTGCTCTTCAGTCATTCCAACAGTAGCAACTTGAGGATCAGTAAAGATCACTGCGGGCATAGTCGACAGATTTAAATTAGCGTCTCCACCCGTCATATTTATTCCTGCACGACTACCAGCAGCTGCCGCAACATATACAAACTGAGGCATGTTTGAGCAATCACCGGCCGCATAAATTCCTGGAATATTCGTTTCCATGCGTTCGTTAACAACGATTTCGCCGTTTGTGTTGGTCGTGACACCCACCTCATCTAGATTCAGCTTATCTATATTTGCTTGCCGCCCTGTAGTGATCAACAGCTTATCGCCGACCACTGTGCCAGTATTGGTTTCAAGACTAAACTGTTCGCCATCATAAGAGGCGCTTGCCGCTTGAGTATGGCTTAATACTTTGATGCCCTCTTTTTCAAAGCACTTTGTTAAATGTTCACCTAGTAGAGGGTCTTCTCGATATAGCAAAGTATGTCTTGCCAAGACCGTCACTTCACTCCCTAAGCGTCGATAAGCCTGGGCAATTTCAAGCGCGATGACAGAAGAGCCAATGACAATAAGGTGTTTTGGTAATATCTCTGAAAACAGCGCCTCTGTTGAGGTCCAATAAGGTGTTTCGAGTAAGCCTTCTATCGGTGGGATACTTGGTGTAGAGCCAGTGGCAATCAGAATACGGTCAGCACGTAGCTCTTCTTCTGCACCATCTTCATTCGTGATAATCAAGGTGTTTTGGTTTTTAAAACGGGCATAGCCGCGCAACAGGCTAAGTGCGGGATTGGAATCGAGAATATTTTGATATTTTGCTGCTCTCAGCTCCTCGACACGTGCCGTTTGTTGTTTTGCCAACAAAGCTCGGCTCAATTTAGGGTCGTTATTTTCCAACCCTTCAAATGGGTTTCGACGTTGCTGATGAGCCAGTTGGGCTGAACGAATTAAGATTTTCGAGGGTACACAGCCTACATTAACACAGCAGCCTCCGATTACATCAGCACCTTCAATCAAGGTAACTTTCGCGCCGCCTTCAGCTGCTTTTATAGCGCAAGCAAATGCACCGGAACCGCTGCCAATAATTGCAACATGTATCGATCCATTGCCGTTTAATGTTTCATCGCTGTTGGGTGTTTCATTTGCAGTTGATGTAAAACAATCACTCATGAGAGTCTCCTGTATTGATTACTTCGTTCGTTGCTGTTTCGATGTTAGGTTGAGACTCGCAGCAGTTCTCAGCATCTCTCTTCGTTTTATGGTAAAAAGCATAGACCGTAATACCTATGAAAATTCCTAATGCCGGCAACAATACAAAATCCAAATAACCGGTCAGCGCAGACAGCCCCACTGCAGAGAGCAGCAATACCAGTGCAGGTGTAAAGCAACAGAGCGCTATAAGCACTGTACCGATAACACCGAATCGAACCAAAAACTTTTCTTTATTCATAACGACTCCCGACTTACTTATTTTTTGAGTGAAGATGGGTAGCCAGCGTTCGTCGTGGATTCAATTAGTTGCTCGACACTGGTTTTATCGTCATCGAAGGTAACCACGGCCTGCCTAGTCGCTAAAGTAACATCGGCGTTGCTGACGCCCTCGACATTCTTTAAAGCCCTTTTCACGGTGAAGGGACACGTCACACAATTCATACTCGGTACATCCAAGGTTACTGTTTGCTGCTCAGCCCACGTACCAACACTAAACAAAGCTAAAAGGGACAATAAAGCGATTTTTTTCATAACATTTCTCCAAAAAAAGGTGGTTTTCTTACGGTCTTCATTAAGCGAATAAAATAATCCAATAATTGCTGGTCACTAATACCAATGCAGTCAGTGCAGTTAACCAAAAAATAATTTGCCGACGTTTGCGTACTTGAGGAACCGCACAGGCGGTACCTGGCTCGCACGCCTCAACAGGGCGATAGACCTTCCAGCCTGCATAGCCAAATAAAGCGATAACGAATAGGATAAAAATGGGCCGGTAAGGCTCAAAGAACGTCAGGTTGCCAATCCAGGAGCCACTGACACCTAGCAGCAATAAAATGAATGGACCTGCACAGCACAAGCCTGCGCCGATGGCGGCGATGATTCCACCAATAAGTGGTAGGTTAGTTTCTTTTTTTGACACTGCTTACTCCTCGTATTAGTTGTCGATTGAATAAGTCTATGAGCCGTACCAATGTACGGAGTCAGGCGTTATTTGTGACAAAATAAGAAAAAGTCACTAGGGTTGTAGGGAGTCGATAATAGGACAATAACTATCATCGTCATTGCTATTACATTGTGTTAATAACTCCATTAGCGCACTTTCTAACCGTTTCAGGTCTGCCATCTTTTCTTTGAC
>NZ_BAER01000102.1 GCF_000315055.1 Paraglaciecola polaris LMG 21857
GGTGCTCAACTTATATTCTGCAAGCTCTTGAACCTGTCCACATGGGTGATCATTCAAACTCAAGAGGTTGGCAATTTCATCTAGCGTAAATCCAAGCACTTGTGCGCGTTTGATAAAGCGAATTCGACTCACTGTGTCATCGGGATAGTGGCGGTATCCCACTTCGGGTTTAGTCGGTTGCAGAATTAAGCCTCTACGCTCATAAAATCGAACTGTTTCAACGTTTATATCGAGCTCTTTGGCAACTTTGCTGATACTTCGTGTCATTTTTCACCTCCTCTTTTCACAAACGGTACCTATGAGCTATTTTTACACCCACAAAAATCTTGGATGGTATTATTGTCGACAATTGACCTCCCACTATATAGCTTAGTCCTTGTTAACCGGTATTTGAAAGAGAAAACTAGGCAGGTGTTAGTTAGACCGATATCTGTTTTCCCTCAATGAAAAGTACTAAATTCTGGGGCTTCTGATTAGTTAGGAAAATTATTGGTTGTTCCAATGATGCTCAATGTGAGCTATCACCACATTAAAAGTGACTAAATTAAACCCTGTAGGGCTTACTACTCGATCAGTGTCACCTTATCTTCCCAAAACCTTAGATAGAAACAGCTATGGCGCCTTGTATGGCATGCAAACCCAACTTGGCTTACTTCGGCGAGAAGAACATCGCCATCGCAATCGGCTGCAATGGATTTCACGGTTTGCGAGTGGCCAGAGCTGCTACCTTTTCGCCACAAGCCTTGTCTTGAACGTGACCAGTAGCACATTTTCCCTGTTCTCAGTGTTTCATCTAAAGACTCTTTGCTCATCCAGGCAAACATAAGTACCTTCATTGACTTCTCATCTTGAGCAATCACAGGAATGAGCCCATCGGCATCAAAGTTTAGCTCTGCTATCACCTTGTCTAAGGAATAGCTCGTACCAGCCACATCGTTTTCAATGGATTTAAACCAGTGTTTCATACTACTTACTCGTGTGCGTTCTTAAAAGTGGCCAGCAAGAGAAGTTGCGCGAGTATCTCTCTCGGCTCTCAAAGTACATTGCTTGCTGTGCAATTTTTATTAGGCAAGCAAGACAACCCAATAGTTACTAGTCACTAACACTATGGCAAATAATACGGTTAACCAAAAAATATACTGTCGACGCTTGCGAACTTGAGGCACGGCACATGCATCACCTGGGTTGCAATCCTCAACAGGGCGATAGACTTTCCATCCTGCAAAACCAAGTAATAATATAACGAACAGGATAAAGATGGGCCGGTATGGTTCAAAGAACGTTAGACTGCCAATCCAGGAACCACTGACACCCAGCATGAGTAAAATGAGTGGTCCTGCACAGCAAATGCCTGCGCCTACGGCAGCAATAAATCCGCCAATAAGTGGTAGACTTGTTTCTTTTTGGGACATAACTTACTCCTCGAGTGTTAGTTGATGGAGAAAGTCTAAATGCCGTACTAATGTACGCTGTCAAGTGTTTTGGTGATTGGGGTTCAAGTTAGTACTGTGAAGGGAACGAGGAACAAATTGCTTCTAGCTGAGATTATATTATTACAAATAAAGACTTCAAGTGCCTTTGTAATGCGTTTGAAGTCTTCTGCTTTGGACGGTGCTACTGCCGGCAGAATTTTATTACCCATACTCACGTGGCAAGAAATTCAAATTCATAAGTCATGCAAATGTACACATCGACCTAAAATGCCGAGGTTGCTTTAATAGAGATCATGAAAAAAGCAATGCCTCTCTTAACCTTCCTATTTTCACGGAACTCCTATTATTTTGATACGACCGAGGGGTAGCCTACATTTGTTGTCGCTTTGGTTAGCTGTTCAATACTGACACTATTCTCATGATAGACAACCTTCGCCGTTTTATGGTCAAAATTCACGTCGGCATCTATTACGCCCTCTAAATTGGTTAATGACTTTTTCACTGTAATTGGGCACATGGCACAGGTCATATTTTCAACCGCTAATGTTGCAGTTCTAACGTCCGTACTAACACTTTCCTCTGCCTGAGCGGCATTGAAAGACGTCCCAAGAAGAACGGCAAATATAAAAATATTAAGGTACCGTACGAAATCAGTCGTTATCTTCATCATAAAAATCTCCAAGTTAAGTGATAATAAATTCTGCATAGTAGGGGAAAGTCAGCAACAGCATAATTAGTACTGACACGACCCAAAAAATAATACGTTGATTCCGCTGTACTCTCGGAATTGCACATAGCTCACCTTCATTACATTGACGTGGTGCGATATATAGTTTTCTGAACGTCCACACTAACAAACCAAGCGTTATCAAAATAAATATAGGTCGTACGGGCTCAAACGCAGTCAAGGTACTCGCCCAGCTTCCACCAACACCTAACGTCAGCAAAACCAATGGGCCAACACAACAAACTGAAGCGCCTATTGCAGTTAGACTGGCTACCAAAAGTGACTTTTTGGATTCACTGCGTTGTATCATAAATAGAATTCCATCGTTATTTCCTTCAGTAAGATTGGTACAGCTTTGTAGGTTCTTAGTCAATTATTTGGGTTGAAAGTTCACTGCCAGAGTGACCTTTTTCTATTTTAATGCTCTGGGATACTTGACTCAGTACCGTGGTACCGAGTTTATATTCACGCACGTTTGTAACAATCAAACTTAACCATTCTTAAAGGAAATTAGTATGAAACATACCCGCTACCTCACCGAGATTGCAGAAAGTCTGACGCCAGCCAATCAGCCCCAAGGCTTCGGGGAACTGTTCGTCGTGCTGCTGCGTGAGCT
The DNA here is from genome assembly GCF_000315055.1 of Paraglaciecola polaris LMG 21857. GTDB lineage: Bacteria > Pseudomonadota > Gammaproteobacteria > Enterobacterales > Alteromonadaceae > Paraglaciecola > Paraglaciecola polaris. The sequence continues at coordinate 2,777 of NZ_BAER01000102.1, forward strand.
TGCCAAGGGGCGTCCAGTTTCACGAACGACGCTTGCCAAGTCTCTCGACTGGCCTGCTCAGCAAGTGAATGCGGTACTCGAACGGACGACTAGTACCGAGTACGATAGTGATGGGAATATTGTTGGTTATGGCCTCACCTTGCGCGAGACTTCGCATATCTTTGAGATTGACGGCCGCCGTCTATACGCTTGGTGCGCACTGGACACTCTGATGTTTCCGGCCCTCATCGGCCAGACGGCGCGCGTGACGTCGCATTGCGCTGCAACCGGGGCGCCAGTTTCCCTCACGGTTTCGCCGAACGAAATCCGGGATATCGCACCGACCGACGCCGCAGTGTCGTTGGTACTGCCGCAGGAAACAGCGGACATTCGTCGGTCATTCTGTTGCCACGTCCATTTCTTTGCATCGGCCGTGACGGCGAAAGATTGGGCCTCCAAGCATGAAGGAGTGGAGATCGTAAGCGTCCAAGATGGCTTCCGCTTGGGCCAAGAGCTTAATCGACATCTGCTGCAGACGATTCCATCGAGAAAATCGTGATTGGATAACGATTCTACAGCTAGGTATTCGCTTCCTAGGTGCGGATTGCACTCTGCGAAATCTACCCGGGTGGCCCAGCAATGCAAACAAAGCCGGTGTCAAATGGTCCCCACACGGAATCTCGTCTGGCCCACTATGCCGGCGTGAGCATCGACCGGCGGGGGCGGGGTCTTGCCCGTCTCGGGCTTGCGCCATCCCGCGCGCGTTTCCCGAGTCGATCGGGTCTTTGGTGGTCGTCCGGTGCAGCGGTTCGTCCTGATCCCTTGGGAACTGCGGTTGCAGGACTGCCCCGCGATCCTGCCTCGCGGCGAGCAGCGCAGGCAAAGGCGACTTTCGCTTCCCGAGATCAAAGCCATGCTGCGGGTTCTGCTTCCGCTTAGAAAGCGCCTTCAGCTCCCGCTGAAAATCAACATTCGATGTAACCGATCGAGCCGC
>NZ_BAER01000101.1 GCF_000315055.1 Paraglaciecola polaris LMG 21857
CTTACGGTTGGGAATTTATTTAGACGCGAAATGTTGCCTAGATTTTTAAAATAAAATTAGACAAAAAAGGAAAGGTGAGCTTACTTTAGTTCCATAAATAACAAATAATTAGGTGTTAATGTGATTGAGCAGGATATGTCGTTTCCAGATGATTACGGTGTTGACTACTGTATTATGCGGATCAGCACAGATAAATATCCCTCATATATCAGCAGGCCAGACCCTGACAGTGGCGAGATCATCCATGAAGTTAAAGACAATTCAAAACCATTTTCTCATAAGCTTACAATTTTAATAGACCCACACGGCATTAACGTGATGCCAGTTAACCTATATCTTCAGTCTTTGCTGAAAGACCCAGACATATCCTCCGATAAGACAATTCAATCCCATGCAGTTGCATTACTGAGCTTCTATCGCTGGTTGAATACTGAAATACCCGAACATAATCACAAAAGAACGGGCAAACTGGTTGAAGAAAAACACAAATTAACAATCTATGACTGCACCGAAAAGGTAGAAGAAAGTCCAATCATTAGATATCGAGATTATTTGCTAGAGAATGTTTATACCGAGGATGAAAGTGGGAAAATTGGCGGCTCTCCAAGTACAGCGTCGAACTATGTATTAAAAGTGGTTAATTACTTCATCTTCCTTCATAGCCAACGAATTATTTCAATCAGCAAAACCTTTCGACCATTTGAGTTTAAGACAAAGACGGTTCGCATAAGCAACAAAGGGAATAGAGCACAACATGAAGTGCTCTCACATCTCAACCGCTATCAAGGCAAGAATATTACCGTATACACCACAGGTCTCACTAAGCCATTTAATAACATAAACAAACCTCAAGGTGCTGATATCCGTGAACTTACCCCACTTCGTGAAGATGAAAAACAGGCACTTTATAAATATCTCGATGTTGAAAATTCGTCTGACACCAAAGCCCTGATGCTGTATTTACAAGCAGAGACAGGATTGAGGTTGGAGGAATTAATAACGTTCCCTGTCTCTGTCGTGGACGAGCCAAAAGCAAAAGTAGTTAATGTACAAATTGGCGAGGTTATTAACGGCTGCTTAACCAAGTTCAAAAAAAACAGAACGATTGAAATTCCAGCCAAGGTTATGGAGCTTTTGTATGAGTACAGGTTAAGCAAAGAGAGAAAGAAGGCTATTGAAAAAGGATTACTTCGACACAACCACTTATTCGTTAAATCGAATGGTAATATATATGCTCCAAACACCATTCAAAAGTATGTGGAAACTATACGCAATGATTTGGTACTTAGTGGATATGATATTTATTTTGCTTCTCATGATTTACGTGCAACTTTCGCAACTGACTGGCTGTACTGTAAACACATGGAAACAGGTAAGCCGTTCGAGGCTTTGATGCAGGAGTTAGCTGATTTGATGGGACATGAAGGCACCTCTACTACCCAAAAATACGTTAACTACATGAATGATAACAAGACATGGTTGGATTTCGCTCAGCGTAAAAATCAATTCGCACAACAATCGTTGAGGTAATCACATGGCAAAAAGTCGATTAGCAGCATCGAGAAATCAAAACAAGCCACTCGCAAAGCCGAAGGCTAACAATGTCTCTTTATTAGACCTACCCGTTGAACTGTGGCCTAGAGGGGCGACGAACAAAAGAAAATACAATTTTCTTAATTGGTGTCATGAGCAGTGTGATCCCAAAAAAGTATTAGCAAAGCCTTCTCGATTGAAAAAAATGCAAAAACTAAAAGAGTGGGTTGAACTAGAGCAAAAAAATGAAATCAATGCTTGGTCTATAGTGGTTAGATTAGATGCATTAAAGGCTTATATTTCCTTTTGCGATTTTAATAAGCTCGACCCTTTTAGCCGTGCTGGATACCTTGCTTACGCTGGCAATTCGGGTGAAATGTGGCGTTTAGTTAATATGGCTAATGAGCCAAAAAAATACCGGTTTCAGTGTCGTAATGGTGAAGAGCTGGGGTTGTTGGAACTCTCTGCTCTTACCAAAAAGATGAATCTCGATTCATTGCTTCCAGTGCTTGATTTTGATGTGTCAGATATGCAAGCCACGCTCAAAAACTTTAGAGATGGCTCAGCAGGTAGAACCACACGACCTTATACATCAAGCGAATGGTATGCGCTAATTCGCCACACTCAGCTTTTCTTTTTTTCTGTGGCGACTCAACTTATTGCGTTTAAAGAAGAAAACCCCGAAGCGCCACCTCCTCAAACCTTAGAAAACGTAGTGATTGGGAGAAAAGGTGAACGTGACATCAAAATTGCACTGGGGTTCAAAAATGGATCAGATTCAGATGGTGCAGCAAGTCCTTTTAATCAATGCATGGGGGCAGCTTACACTTTATTTGCCTATTACACTGCATTTAACGATACAGTGATCAGAGAGGTTCGCCACCCCATTAAAGTAGTTACATCGAAGGCAGAAAGTCGTACATCGAAAGTCGCTCAAGTTCGTGCTTACAAAGGTCGTGCTTCAAAAGATGTAAAAGCGTTGTTTTCAGGCTCAGAAGAAAGCTTTCATCCCGAAGCGAGAAATAATGAGGCCGGCTTTGTTGTTGCCGACATCAAAAAGCGGGACGCAATCGGAGAGGCAGACGGTATTACCTTTCTCCAAACCCTCGAACTCCTCTCGAAAGTCTACAGCGAAGACGCTTATGACACCCTAATTTATTTCCTCAATAGCGAAGGTAAAAACAACAAGGTATCCATAGCAGAATCTTTGCCCCTGTTATCTTCGAATCTAAATTTGCTTTCTGAAAGCAGAATTGAGCTAACAGATCATTTAGTGAAAACCTACACTGAAATTGTTAAAGATGAAAAGATGACCACTTTTAACAAAATTAGACGAGATGATGGTGCATTCGTCATAGAAAAAAAAGTCACCGCTCTTAATAATTCATCTATATCAAAAAGAGCTATGCCCATTGCATACACAGCTCTCTCATGCATGACGAATGTTTCATTAAGAAACGCACTGATACCACTTAACTATTCAGAGAAAGATCCCGATGGAGCGATCACAGTTTCTTTTAAGTACGTCGATGGCGCTGAAGGTGAGTTTAATGTTGCGGCCAAATATAAACCCTTTCTTCAACTGATTGAACGTTATGCTGCGACCAGAAACCCTCCACCTCACAAAATTGCAAAATTTGGTTGCGGTAGTTCATCAACCAAGCCGTCTTTCTTACTCCCCTTGGGAGCTAAGTCTGCTACTTACCAGTGGTCGGAAGGTCATATGCCGATTAGAAAACTTCTATTGAGTTGGTGCGGAATTAGCCACGGTGATTACTTTATAAATATTAACTCTAGACGAATTCGCGCTACCCACTCTAACTTAGAATATAAAGCAGAAGATAAAGGGTGGACTGCACGAAAAATTTTGCAGCATAACATTGAAACAACTGAGAAAAACTACCCCAACGGCCACCCTATCTCAAACAACAAGCAAATGTCACAAGGGATGATGGGGTTAGTCCACATAGCACAGGGCAAGACCCGAAATGAGGCAATAGAATCGGTTAAAAAAGAACTAAACATTCCCGTCTTAGAATACGACACATGGAAGCAACGCAACGCCCCTACAAACCCAAATGGAATTAGCTGCGACGGTGATATTGATTTGGTGTCAGAAAAAGATTGGCATTATGCTGCACGCAAGTTTGCAGAAAAAAATGGAATTATCAAAGAGGGGCAGGATATTACCTGCTATCAATACGATCTTTGCGTCTTTTGCAAAAGTGCCAAACTAGTTGATGATCCCTACACTATTTATAAATTACTGAGCTTCCTCGATGCGTTGAATGAGGCTATTGATCATTATCCAGAACGCGCTTCGGTCATTCAGTTAAAGATAAACCGATTCCATACACACCTTGATAACTTCCCTTTTGAAACCACAGAGCAAGCCGTGAGTTTACTTGAAGAAAAAGGACGTTATCCACTTTTCAACTCGTTATCTTCCATTGCCCAATTTCTATAAGGACTATATCTATGCTGTTTTTTGAACAACCACAAGATATGGATTCAACCATAAACACCATGCGTTCTATTGATGATAAAGACGATTATTTGCAACAGATTCTTCTCCCTGCCCTATTGCTAGGCGATTGGGAAGAGTTAGACAGAATGGTAGTCTATCAAGATAAAAAAAAGAAGCATACTGTTTGGGGAGGATATATGGGCGTTTAGAGAGTCTGATTATAAAGAGAAAGGGATCACGAACTTAGATTTTAACATCAAGTTAGAACAAGCCAAGAATGTCACTGCACTTCATCAAAACGAGCGCCACACGCTTAATCAAATGAAGTGCGCAGCATTAGCTGACATGTGGTTTTCTACTAAACACTTAGAGCTGACATCAATCAATAATAAAAAAAATTCACTTCGAAACGATATTGCTCAATTTATCAAGCGCGGCATCACATCATTTGAGGAATTGAATCAAGAGCATCTAGAAACTTTGGTTGAAGAAGGTTGGTATGACATTTCCAAAAGCTATTGTTTTATAGGGTTGAATGCTCTTGTCCATTTGCAAGGACTACTGCCTTTCAAGGTTAATTTTTCGCATCAAACTCACACAATGTATAACGTAAGGCCCGATGAACAAAAGGGAAAATTGGTGATTCCCCCTCGAATCTATTATGCGGCACTAACTGGATACAGTGAAGATATCGTAAAAGCCTACGGATTAAGAGATGAAATCGAACAAGCGGTAGAGCTAATGATTTCCCTTTATAACGATGAAATAAAAAATCAAATTTTGAAGATCAGAAGCGGCTGTAGCTACAAGCCTATTGGAGATTACAAAAAATTATGGAAGCGATTTACCCAAGCGCTCGACAGCGAGGGGGTTGCCTTAGTAGATAAAGGCGAAGATCCGCGATGGATGCAAATATTCATATCTATTCAACCACGCTTTCATTCAAAAAGCCTTACGCCTATGTCCTTCAAAGTTCACATCGGTAACACTTGCTATAACTGGGCTGACTTTAGAAGGTACTTGAAGCGTTTGAATACAAAAGCCTTATGGCTTTGCTTGGCGTTGTCAGGAATGCGCGTAGACGAGCTATACAAAATGAGTCCTGTTTACGGCGCACAAAAAATAACTTTCGATAAAGACGGCTTTGAGTCCGAAATTAGCAAGGAAACCATTTACTTCCTAACTACGCGCCAATCAAAAATTACACTCAGTAGTCAAACCAAAAACGACACGTTTGTTACCACTGAAGCGGGTTGGAAAGCCTTCTATGTGATAAATGCTATCAATACACCTTATCGCAACAGATTTGCAGAAAATAGTAACTTTCGACTGTTAGCAAACATTAAAGATATTGCTTATTGCAATCGTATTGGAAAGAGCGGGGTGCATCACATGATTGGAATAGGGTTTAACAATGATAAATTTGATTTTACACTTACAGCAGAAGATATAGGCTATTTACAGGCCTCCGATCCAAACCAAACAACTTTTAAGCGGGGTGATATATTTCACTTTGCACCACACCAGACACGACGCAGCCTTGCATACTACCTAATTGGCTATGAGTTGTGTTCTTTCCCTGCCTTGAAACAACAGTTCTCGCATTTATCGATGGCAATGACACGATGGTATGCACGCAACGCCCATTCATTTGAAAAGCTTTATAGCGAAATAAGAAAAGAGCGTTTCACTCAGCAGGCTGAGATTTTTGCTCGCATATATCAAAAAATGGCGAATGGTGAGCGTATCGCAGGCGGCAAAGGCCAAGCAGCATTGACTGAAATTAGTCGTGAAGGTGAAAGTTATTTTGAAAATGGAGTAAGCAAACGTAAGTTATCGATTGACTACTGGATAGATCGGTTGAGCCATGGTAAAGAACATTTGCATGCCGTTGCTCCAGGGATGTATTGCACCAACACTCAATGCTCAATGCGTATCAATATTGATTTAAGTGAGTGTGTAGACTGCGAATATGACTTTATTGAAAATGCTGTGTATGCCGAATCTTCCCGTATGGACGCAATGAGAAACATTGAGTTTTTAAAAGAGAACCATGAATTGAACTCTAGTTCTGCAACGAAATACTTCATGCAGGTAAAAGCTGCCGAAACGATCATGGATGACTTAGAGTTTGAGCATGAAAAGTACGAATTTGCAGATGATGTATTAAGTTTAGTTATCGAAACAACATTGGTGGCGTAAGCATGATAGACGCAGCGGAATTAAACACGACAGAAAAACAGCTAAGAGACGCATTAGAACGACTTGTTGCGCAAAATCCTACTAACATAGGGCTGAGGCAAAAGCTTAAAGCCAATAAGCTTAAATTAGTTGTTTCTAATGTTGAGAAAGAAGCGGGATTAGCGAATGGAGCTGCCAAGCGCTATCCAAAAACGAAAGCTCTAATCGAAAGTGCTGAAGCGAATCGTATTCATGGTGCAAGCAATGTGTCCGATACAGTGATTCGCCCCCACCCCCTCTATCTAAAAGCGAAAGAAGACTTAGCAAAAGCTCAAAAGGAAATCAAAAAACTCAATAGCGAGCTTGGGAAAAAAGAAGAAAAGCTTAAAGATTACAAAAGGCGCTTAAAATCTCTAGCTGTGAAAATGCATCAAATGACCGCTGCAATGTGGAGACACATACCAGAAGAAAACAGGCATGTTGAGATAATGATCGATGCGGAAGAAACAGGCTCAAAAAGCAGCGTTTTAAAATTTAAAAAGCGTGAGAAACTAGATTAGTATTGTATTTTTCTGATGAGGAGCACCGCATTAGTTTCAATACGATACCCAACAATCACGTGCAGACCGTTTTTGAATGTGTCATACGATACAAAACTGTTTATCCACCAATTGGTAAAGCTTGGTCGATTGGGCTGACATAAACCCAACCCGAAACATTCGGTCCGATACGACCTGCTTTGCGAATAATAGTCGTAATTTCATCAACTTGAATATCTTCACAGACTAAAGAAATTCTCACTTCGGAAATTATCATCCCCGCTTCGGTGGAATAATTTTGCTCGTCTTCACTCAATGCTCTCAACGTACCTTTTACATCGATGAGTGTGATATTTTTGTAACCCGCATCACTCAGTGCTTCGACAACAGCTGCCGAGCGAACATGGTGAATGAAGGCTTTGATTTGTTTTAATACTTTTTCTGAATTGTTCTTTTTGCTTTGATTCATATTATTTTCTCCAACATATTTATTGCTCATTTCGTTCAAGTATAAAGCTGCCACAGGGCTCAACGAGCCCTGTGGCAATCTACTTAGTAATGTTAAGACGCCATCGCATCACCTTTTTCGGCGATAACCCGTGGTTTACGATATGCCATTCGATAAAGTCCGGGTAATACCAACAAAGTTAATAACGTTGAAGATATTATGCCGCCAATCACTACGGTGGCTAATGGCCGTTGGACTTCAGCACCGGTGCTGGTATTGAGCGCCATGGGTAAAAAACCCAGAGCCGCTACCAGTGCAACCATTAAGATGGGCCTTAGTCTCAACATGGCACCTTCATGGATCGAATGATGGATATCCTTGCCATCTTTTAATCCATCACGAAAGGCAGAAACCATCATGACGCCGGTTAATACCGACACCCCACACAGGGTGATAAAGCCTACGCCGGCCGTAATAGAAAGTGGAATATCACGCAACCACAAGGCAATCACGCCGCCAGTCAATGCCAATGGCACGCCGCTAAACACCAGTGCTGCATCTTTGGCTGAACCAAACGTCATCATTAATAGCGCGAAAATCATCACCAGAGTGACAGGCACGAGAAGCGTTAGTCGTTCTGTCGCTGATTGAAGCTGTTCGAAAGTACCGCCATAACTTAACCAGTATCCTGGCGGCAAGGTCACTTGTTGTTCAACGATTTGTTGCACTTCAGTAACAAAACCGCCTAAGTCACGACCACGCACATTGGCACTGACCACCAAACGCCGTTTGCCGTTTTCACGGGAAATCTGGTTGGGACCGGGCGCAAGTTTGAGGGTTGCCACTTCACCTATCGGCACATAACCGCCATTAGGCAGAGGAATAGGTAGTCGCTCTAATGCCGTTAAGTCACTGCGTATTTCTTCCGCTAGTCTGACTACAATCGCAAACCGGCGGTCTCCTTCAAATACCAGTCCGGCTTCTTGGCCGCCAGTGGCGGTGGACAGTACATCCTGCACATCGGACACATTGAGGCCGTAGCGATACAACGCAGAACGATTGGTCTCGACCGACAGTATGGGTAGCCCGGAAACCTGTTCGACTTTGACTCCTTCGGCACCTTCAATGGTGTTGAGTACCGCCGCAATTTCACCGCCAGATTTGAGTAATTGCTGTAAATCATCACCAAAGATCTTAATGCCTAAATCAGAGCGCACACCAGAAATAAGTTCATTAAAACGAAGCTGGATAGGTTGACTGATTTCATAGGCATTACCCGGCGCTAAGGCCAGTTTTTGCTGAATATCCTCTAGCAATTGCAACTTGGTTTTTTCAGGATTTGGCCAGTCTTTACGCGCTTTTAACATGACATAACCATCTGAAATATTCGGCCCCATTGGGTCGCTCGCTACTTCGGCGGTGCCCACACGGGAAAAGTAAGTTTTGACTTCCGGTACTTGTAAAACCAAACGTTCGAGTTTGAATTGCATATCCAACGACTGGGTTAAACTGGTACCTGGAATACGCAAAACTTGGATTGCTACATCCCCCTCATCCAAATTTGGGATAAACTCCGTGCCCATACGGGTCGTCAGCCAGCCTGAAAAAAGGACGAAAGCAACTGCGGCCCCTAATACGGGCAGACGAAGTTTTAACGCCCCCGCCAATACAGGTTCATATACGCGTTTAGCACTGCGCACAATGACATTATCTTTTTCCTGAATATGACCGGTTAACAACAGTGCTACCGCGGCAGGTACAAAGGTCAGCGATAAGATCAAAGCTGATATCAAGGCCATGATCACCGTCATTGCCATTGGGGTGAACATTTTCCCTTCTACGCCGGTAAGGGCAAGAATGGGTAAGTTAACCAAAATAACCACCAGGACACTGATCAGGCTGGGCGTGAATACTTCTTTTGTGGCTGAAAATACGGTCTGAAAACGCTCTTCAAGTTTTAATATACGCCCCAGATGGTGTTGCCGCCCTGCCAGACGTAAAATACAGTTTTCCACAATAATCACCGCACCATCGACTATTAGTCCAAAATCGAGGGCACCCAAACTCATCAGATTCGCACTCACTTTGGTTTCGACCATGCCCGTCATCAACATCAGCATCGACAATGGGATCACCGTGGCGGTCAATAGCGCCGCACGAACGTTACCGAGCATCACTAATAATACAAACACTACTAAAACAGCCCCTTCGAGCAAATTGGTCTGCACGGTGGAAATCGTTTTATCCACCAGAACCGTACGATTATATACCGGCTCAGCGACGACACCTTTGGGTAAAGTTTTATTAATTTCCACGAGTTTGGCCGATACCGCCTCAGACACGGCACGACTGTTGCCGCCCAGTAACATAACGGCCGTACCAAGAACCGTTTCCTCACCGTTTAGTGTTGCGGCACCGGTACGCAATTGTTTGCCAAAAGCAACCTCTGCTACTTGTGCAACAATTACCGGAACCCCATCTCGATGGGCCACAATGATCTTTTCAATATCCGCAATATCAGCCACTTGTCCGGGGGCACGGATCAAATACTGCTCGCCATTTTTTTCAATATAACCCGCACCGACGTTTGCATTGTTTTTCTGCATGGCCTTTACCAGATCATCGAAACTTAACTCGAAGGCTAATAGCTGCGCGGGATCCGGGGTGATGTGAAATTGTTTTTCAAATCCACCTATAGTGTTTATTTCAGTGACTCCCGGCACTAAACGCAACTGCGGACGGATCACCCAATCTTGCAGGGTACGTAATGCCGTCGCATCATAAGGTTCACCGTTTTCTTGCCTCGCATCTTTTTCTGCATGTACCGCATAGTGAAATATTTCACCCAGTCCCGTAGCGACAGGCCCCATGACAGGCTCAATACCATCGGGCATTTCACTTTTTGCTTGTTGCAGGCGCTCGTTAATAATATTGCGCGCAAAGTAAATATCCGTGCCTTTGTCAAAAACTACTGTGACTTGTGACAAGGCATAACGTGACAACGAACGCGTCTCTTTAACATAGGGCAAGCCGGTAATGGCAAGTTCCACTAAATAGGTGATCCGTTGTTCAACTTCAAGGGGGGAATAGCCAGGTGCCTCGGTGTTGATCTGTACTTGAACGTTAGTAATATCGGGTACTGCATCAATGGGTAATTTTTGATAGTTCCAGACACCCAGTGCCGCAATAATCACCACCAGAAACATAACCAGCCAGCGCCGCGTTATGGAAAACTGTATTAATTTATCAATCATGGAAATTTCCTTTTATGAACTCGCAGCAGCAGGAAAATCCGAGTTCGTGGCAAGAATGGCAGTAGCCTGTGATCTGGTTGTTATCAATATTAATGACCATGCTCTGCATCCCCCTTACCGAGTTCTGACTTAAGGATAAAGCTATTTTTAGTGACGTAAGTTTCGCCATTTTTTAAACCTGTTAACACTTCGATATACTCACCATCGGTGCGGCCTAACATGACCTTTCGAAGCTCGAATCCTTCCTCACCCTTAACAAATACGACATTGTGTTCGTCGACTACCTGTACCGCTTCACTGCTGATCGCCACAGGTACCTGGGTTTCTGAGAGCGTTAATTCAGCTGTAATGAAATGTCCTGGCACCAGCATATTTTTAGGGTTTTCAAGCAGGACACGTGCCTTGGTGGTTTGGTTGGTGCTGTTACCAAAAGGTGTAATGTAAATGACTTTGCCTTCTCCGCTTACATCAGCAGCACTGCACTTAATCCGGGCTTGTTGTCCAATTTTCACCTTGGCCACGTCATTGGGGAAAACGGATAAATCCACCCAAACAGTGGAAAAATCAGCGACTTTAAATAATGTACTGCCGTTTGTTTGTTCCCCCACATTGGCATGACGTTCAGTTACTACACCTGCAATGGATGATGTGATTGCGTAATTTTTCAGACTGTCGTTACTTTCAACTTTCGCTAAAACGTCACCTTTTGAAACGGCATCACCAATTTGTTTGCTAACCGCGGTAATGACGCCTGCAAAACGCGCGCCGACAGACTGCATATGCTCCGTATTGGCCACTACCTGGCCGTAAAGCGGTAATGTTTCTCGAATACTAGCGGAACTGACTTTAGCCATACCTATGCCGGCAATTTTGATTTGCTGGGGCGTCAGTTCAATATGACCTTCTTCTTGTTCTTCTTTTTGACTATGTTCTTCGCTACCGTGAGCATTGGAATCGGTTTGCGCTGAACTAACCGATGTAAAAAATACCGTAGAGCAAAAAATGATGCTGACGAAGGATGTTTTAATAAAATACAGTGGATTCATACGGCTAGTCCTTAAAAATTCGTAGTTGATCTTTTGGGATCAGGATATTGTGAGGCAGGTAATGGCTCAGCGGTCAGCTGTTCGATATCCGCACCATAAGTCAGTGCCGCAGCGGCTGATTCAATCAGCGTTTGTCTTGCTATAAGCAATTCGTGTCTTGCGCTGACGTATTCAAGATAGCTGTAACGCCCGCGCTCGTAAGCTTGCTGGGTTTCACTTAGCGCTTCTTCAAGTGCCGGGATGATCTCATTTTGCAGTTTTTGTGCACTAATGATGGCCTGTTGCCGATTACTAAAAGCACGAAATAATTGGGTGTGCATGTTGAGTAAGGCAACTTCTTTTTGAACGAACACTTCATTGCGAGACGCTAAAGCAGCACTAACAGCGCCTGAGTTTCGTTTGGAAGAAAACAGCGGCATGCTAAAACCCGCTGTGATGGCGGTGTCATTCATTTCCTGAAACTGTCTTACCCCAACCGACCAGTTAATATCACTGGTGGATTCGGTTTTAGCCAGACGTACTTCGGCATCTTTAAGTCTCTCTTGTGTGGCAAACACCTGGATAGCAGGGTTTTTTTCTATTTTGGCGTAAAGCACTTCGAAATCAACGTCTTGGCCAAAGTTAAATAAATCACCAGAAACGGAGGTAAAAGAAGGAGAGGTTTCGCCCCATAGCGCTGCTAACGCAACTTTCAGATAGCGTAGTTGTTGCTGCCCAGATAAGAGTGCTAGCTGTGATTGCGCCTCAGCAGCTTGCGCGCGTTTGACTTCTGCTTCTGGCGTCGAGCCCGCTTTAGTGCGTTTTTTGACCACTCGTAACGTCATTTCGGCTAGTTCAGCGGCTTGGGTAGCCAAAATAACCCGCTGCTGTGCAGCGAGTATTTCAATATAACGCCGAGTGACTTCTCCGAGTAATTCGAGTGATTCAATTTGTCGCTGTGCTTGCAGATGTGAGCGACTTTGGGAATATAGTCCTGCCCGAGCCTCCCGCTTACCGCCCATTTCAATTGTTGACGAAAGTGACACTGTCAGCTCTGCACTACCGATACCATTGAATCCTCCCGTGCCGGCAAAATTTTCGGTAGCCACGCCTAATTCATAGGCCGGTTTTAAATTGGCCGTTTGAAGTTGCCCTTGCAGGGCGACGTCACGCAAAGAAAAAACTTTTAGCGATGGGTTTTCCGCTAATGAAAATCGAATTGCATCGCTAAGTGTTAACAATTTCTCTGGAGTAGCAGCGTTAACTGCTGACGAGCCTAGCAAAAATAATAAACTGAATAAGAAGCGACGATTTTTATACGCGCATCTCTTCCTGGTGCTTGTAAAAAGCACCTTGTATTTTTGAAACATGTATTTGATACCCTAATATTTAAGACCAATAAAGAATAATCAGCGCAGCAACGGCTACGACGACCAACATTAATTTAAAATTTTAATTAGGATTGAGTTTTGGGAGGACGATAAAGTGATGAAGGTTGGGTAGATTTGTTTGAGTCTAGGTAAATACTATTGATAGAACGGGTGATTGAAGGTGTTGATTGTAGCTGGCTGGTACCTAGATAACTCAAGTGAGTGCCATTGCAATGACCACAATGGTGGCAATCAGCGGGATTGTGAGACGTATCGGTAAAAGTTGAATTATCGGTGTTAGTAGGCAAATCAGCGTTTTGCTGGACCTGCATCGTTTTGCCAGTGATATTGTCGTGCGAATTTAGCTCATGCACTTCACTAAGATGCTCAGAGTCAATTGAGTGAAAATTCAATGAATTTGCGACAGCAGAAAATGACTGAAATAAAATCAGCATAACCAGAAGATAACTTGTCGCTTTTATACTTATCATTTACTTTGATCTACTCTCATCGGAGTTAATGTTAACAGGTTATAGAACTCAGTCCAATAGACTGTAATATAAAGTGTTTCAGAGAGTAGTTTGTTCATCTCGGCAATCCTCATTGGCAAACTCAATCTCTATAGTAGTATGCACGAAATCGAACTCATCAAGGCCATGGCGTAGTTCATCTTTCAAAGTTTTCAATTGAGATACGGTAACATCCAGTTTCAACTCCACATGTGCTGTCATAACACTATGTTCACCGTCTAACGACCAGATATGGAAATGATGAATATTTGACACGTCATCATTCGACATTAAAACCTTGCGAACCGCCTCCATCTGTTTGGCGTCGGGCGTCGCTTGTAGAAATAATAATACTGTCTCTTTTAGATTCCTGATGACATTGAACATAATGAATAACGTGAATCCAATTGAAAGAATGGGATCTAAAATCGCCCAAGGTTTGAACATTAATACTATCGACACGATAAGCACGGCCACCCAGCCTAATACGTCCTCCATCAGGTGCCAGTTTAGTACCCGCTCATTTAAGGAACTGCCTCCGCTGAGTTTATAGGCAGCAAAACCGTTTACCAAAATGCCAAAAATAGAGAGTAAAAACATTCCTTCCACTTGTGGCATCTCTGGTGCACTTAGTCTCGGAATGGCCTCAAACAAGATCCATATGGATCCAGTCGTTAATACTAATCCGTTGATCAATGCGCCTAAAAGCGAGAATCGTTTAAAGCCATACGAGAATGTATTGTTTGCTTCTTTATCGCTGAGCTTATTCAATCCCCACGCGGTGCCAATGGACAAGCTATCACCCAAGTCATGTACCGCATCAGCCATAATGGCAGTGCTATTAGTTAACCAGCCACCAATAAACTCAATGATAGTGAAGACGACATTTAAGAAAAATGCCCAGCCAATACGTTTTGACGCACTGTTATCGCTATGACTGTGATTATGCATGGTTGATCTTATCCAAAATAGCTTGGTTTGCAGCACTTATAGGAAGTCGTTTGAACGGGCTGATGTTGGTGCCGCCTGTGTTGCCTTTAGGTACGAGGCCGATGGTTGTTTTGGTTACAGCCCCAATTATTCTTATTACTTGCCCAAAAACGGCTTGCCAATCTTTATTTTCAAGACCATGTCGCAACATTTTATAATGGATTAAGCAGTGATAATAAGTAGAGTGCTGTCCGATAACGTGTGCATCCTCCAGTGTAGCAAATGCCTCTCGTTCATTGTGATTTGACTGTGCATCTAGGTAAACCACCAGTTTGGCATCAATGTGCGGCTTAATAGATTGGTTGTATTTCATGGTTACTCTCCTACTTTATTTTTTGCCAGCTCATTTTTTTGTAACTCCTGTTTGGCGTCTTTTATGATCACGCAAGCTCCACGTAAGACAACAACCGCTACAATACCGCCAATAACCAGATCGGGTATTCGGCTATCAAGCCACAGCACAAGAATACCGGCAGTAATTACACCCAAATTAGCTATGACATCATTGGCAGAAAAAATCCAGCTGGCTCGCATGTGCACTTCATCGCTTTTATGATTGCGAATAATCAACAAACAAACGACGTTTGCAATTAGGGCAATGAACCCCATTCCTATCATTAATGATGACACAGGCTCACTACCAAATAG
The DNA here is from genome assembly GCF_000315055.1 of Paraglaciecola polaris LMG 21857. Lineage (GTDB taxonomy): Bacteria > Pseudomonadota > Gammaproteobacteria > Enterobacterales > Alteromonadaceae > Paraglaciecola > Paraglaciecola polaris. The sequence goes on from NZ_BAER01000101.1 coordinate 14,965, forward strand.
CATTCTTCTGGTAATATCAATGAGAATGATCATGCCCAGCATTAGCTGAAAGTAACCACTAATTTGCGCAGCATTGGCTTTGTGCAGTAAAGATTTACCCACAGCGTATATACCTATGCCGTAAACGATCGCGTCTGCTAACATATCTAAGGAGTCTGCTATCAGTGCAGTGGAATCAGCAAACAAGCCCACGCTCATCTCGACAAAAAACATCGTGAAATTGATACCCAGCAGCCAATATAAAACACGTTTTTGTGAAGCATTTTTTATTTCTACTTCGCAGCCACAACCACTCATTTTTTCAGTCTATTCCAGATAATCTACACACAGTGTAAACTCTATACCTAGTATAGAGTCAACATTGGAGTGGCAAGTTTATGAAAATAGGTGAGTTGTCTAAAAAAAGCGGATGTTCTATTCAGACAGTCCGTTTTTATGAAAAACAGCATTTGTTCAAGGCCTGTAACCGCACTGAAGGCAACTACAGGATTTACGATGCCTCATCATTGAGTACACTGCGATTCATTAAACAATGCCGCTCTCTAGGATTGACCATAATAGAAATTAAACAATTGTTGGACACAAAAATGAACCCAGATAGAAGCTGTACCAGTGTGAATAATTTAATCCACCAACATATGACTGACGTCACAAAACGAATAGAAGAACTTAATGAGTTGAAACAGACCTTAACTGACATGGCGTTGGCGTGCTCTGACAACCGGAAAGTCAAAGAATGTGGCGTCTTGCAGATGCTTGAAAAGTAATATTTACAGCGACTAAAAGTTTGATTTTAAAATTGTGTGCGATTCGTTTCTATAAACATGGATTATTGCTAAGAAGGTCGAGGCTAGCCGAAGTAGAGCCGCAAATTGTATATTTTATTTGCCTAAATTAAAGTGCTTGGCCCTATTACAATCATTTATGTTATTTGGCTTATTTTTGGAAAGCCTCTAACTTTGTCACCTATGTTTTGCCTTCTCAATTCGGTAGAGCAACCAATACACTGCAACAACTGAGCCTCTCCTTCTGGTACAAACCAATCACTATTACGCCATGCTTCGAACGTCGGCTTACTCAGTAAACTTACCGTACAAGGTGTCGTTGCTGACTGGCGGTTGATCTGAAGATTAACAGTTTGTCGTCCACACTCAAACCTAAGGTAGCTCCGCTAAGCTAGGACAGCGAGGTCTACATGGAAAGAAGGCAGAGTTTCAAAGAACTATGTTTGATTTGTTCCTGACCATCTGAGCCACCTTTCCAACTAACGCTAATAAAGCAAAAAATATTAGACGGACTAAAGGGTAACCTGTAAATTTTAGACAGAGAGGAAGATAGTTAATTTTTTTGAAATGTTAGACAGTTACAAGCCTTTCCCCTACTGGCTTACAACTGCACTCCTCTATTTATTTTACGTATTCTTTCCCAACTGTATG
>NZ_BAER01000100.1 GCF_000315055.1 Paraglaciecola polaris LMG 21857
TGGGTGATGAGATGGACGCTCCCAAGTAGTATCGGCGTCAATATGCGCCAAACTGAATGTGCGAAACAACAGTTAATACTTAGGAGCGTCACATGAATAATCTTAATACCATTGCCATTGATTTAGCAAAGAATGTCTTCCAACTTTGTATCCTTTCACCTGAGCGTAAGGTCACGGTGAATAAACAAGTTTCTCGCCAGAAATTGATTGAGTTGATGGCTAATCAAAAGGGAGCTGTTGTCGCCATGGAAGCTTGTTACTCATCCCATTACTGGGCGCGACTGTTTGACAGTATGGGTCATGAAGTGCGCCTCATTCCCGCCCAACACGTTAAACCCTTTGTTCGGGGTAACAAGAACGACCACAATGATGCGATCGCTATCGCTGAAGCTTCATGGCGCCCGAACATTCAGTTTGTCCCCCTTAAGACGGTTGAGCAGCAAGATATTCAGGCCCTGCATCGTATACGCGATAAGTTGATATCAAGACGTACCAGTATTATCAATCAGACTCGCGGATTGTTAAGTGAATACGGCGTCATCATCCCCGTTGGATTAATTCATTTTGCGCACAGCCTTCCCACGCTCATTGACCCGGCCGATATACGCATTAGTCTGCGTATGAAACACCAATTGATAGATGTAAAAAACGAATATGACACCTTGTCTGAGCGCTGTTTATCCATTGATAAACAGCTCAAAGCGTACGTCAATCAGAACGCCTTATGTCAGCGCCTCATGACGTTACCCGGCATTGGCTTTATTAATGCCACTGCACTGTATGCATCCATTGGCAATGCCTGCCAATTTGCTAAACCTCGAGAGCTCTCAGTCTGGTTGGGCGTCACACCCAGACAATACGCCAGCGGTGAAAAATCCTACAATACAGGCATTACCAAACGGGGTAATCCGTATTTGCGTAAGCAATTAATACATGGTGCCCGCTCACTTATTCATCGGGCGAAAAAGAAACATGACAAGCTATCCATCTGGATAAATCAGATTGTAGAGCGCAGAGGGAAGAACAAAGCGGCTGTCGCGATTGCCAATCGACTAGCTAGATTGGCCTGGATATTACTGCATAGAAACGAAGACTATAGAGCCTTCGCAGCTTAATGAAACAGTCACTGCAGATAAGACAAAACTAAGCCATGGTTGACGACAACATGATGTAAAAGCGGGTTTCCCGCACTTACCGATAGTCTGTACTAGACAAGGTTTTTAAAACCGAGTGGGTGTTTGAGACAGGTAAGTGCGGATCTCATCAGGGCCAGAAAACACACCGATAATGTCGTTTTCAGAATAGGCCGAATATATGTCAGCACAACCCTTTATTCATTAGCGTCAACAGACTTAGATGAAGGTGAAAGATATAAAAAGCCACCAACAGGTGGCTCAGTTTAATATTGCCTTGACGGAAGTGGAGCGTCCATATATGTCTT
>NZ_BAER01000099.1 GCF_000315055.1 Paraglaciecola polaris LMG 21857
AGTCCACTCCCGCCAACATAGAGATTTAACTCTTTCATTGTCTGTAATAAATTGCTGCCAAGCTTCTGTACAGGCATTCAATATATCTTCATAGGACTGGAAACAGCGGTTTGCTAGACGCTTTTGCCTAAGCTATTGCCACACTTGCTCTATCGGATTTAGCGCCGGAGAATAGGCCGGAAGCTTCAATATAGTTAAATTGCTAAAAGGTGAGGCAATATCACAGTGTGCCAACCCGCCCCATCCATAATGACAACGGCGTGACGACCTATGGGTGTACGTTGGGCAATGAGTGCTAAATGCTTTTGCATAATGTCTTTACTGACAAAAGGGCTTAGCAAGGCTTCTGTCGCCCCAATTGCTGGACAGACCGCCCAAACAAATAGGCATATTCAAATTGTTGTTTCACTGCCCGAGGCCGACTTCCTTTTTTTGCCCAAAGTGGTGTTTTGTTGACCAAACCGAGCTTCATCCTGAAACCATACGTCAATGCGATCCAACGAAACATGACCAGGGGTGTTAAGGATCGTTTCCAGCAGGAAGTTTTTTATATGCGTCTTGGACGCTTTGAGATTGTTTAGGGTGGCGTGACCGACTGGTTATCCAGCTAAAACCTAATAACCGCAACAAACGATAAATATTAGATACTTCGTAGCTGATCCCAAACTGCGCTTCGACATAAGCTTGAATGTCATACGCGGTGAGCCTTCCACCTTGTTCGGTTTTGCTTTGTTTTTCGACGTACAGCGCGATTGTTTTTAACTGTTTATCACTTAGTTGAGCCGGACGACCAGGCGGGATTTTATCATCAAGAAACCGCTGAACCCATTTGTTGACTGAGTTTCGCCCAACTTTAAGAAACTTCGCGATATCAGTCCGAGAGTGCCCCTGGCGAAAATGCGCAAGCGCCAAGTAACGAATGCGCTTTCTAGCCTTAGGCTCAGCTTTAGCTAGGGCAAGGAAATCGATATCCAACAAG
>NZ_BAER01000098.1 GCF_000315055.1 Paraglaciecola polaris LMG 21857
CTAACTGATAATCTTAAGAAAAGCGGGCTTTCGGCTCATATCTACCAAAAATCAGCAGTACTCTGAAAGCAGACGTTAATAATTACTTTCTTATATTATTCATAAAAGCGGGGCGTAAAACGCTAATCATCGTCACACAATTGCATTGATGTAACACACTTATAATTTTAGCTCTTCAAGTCTGCATGGCTTTCCAAAAAGGTATCCCTGATAAGTATTGCAGCCCATGCTCTTTAACAATGCTCGCTGATCCTCTGTCTCGACGCCTTCAGCGATTACTTGCAGATCCATTGAACTAGCTAAAGTTATAATAGCCTGAGCAATCGCCTTGTCATTACTACTGTTAATGATGTCCCGAACAAAACTCTGATCTATTTTTAACTGGTTTATAGGTAACTGTTTCAAATATGATAAAGATGAATAACCAGTACCAAAATCATCAATAGAAAACGTAACACCGCATTGCTGCAATTCTCGCATCTTAGCTTTAACATCTGGAATATTATTAGCCAAGAGTGACTCTGTTATTTCTAACTTTAGCAGTTGAGGATTAGCGCCTGAACTTCTCAATGAGTTGATCACTTTCTGAACAAAGTTATCTTTGCTAAATTGAACCACGCTAATATTAACCGCAACGCTCAGATTTTTCGTAACAGGTTGTTTAGCCCAATTGACTAAAGTCTCACACGCCTGTTGTAATATCCAATCCCCAATAGGCACAATAAGGCCTGTTTCTTCTGTTAGAGGGATAAATTGTGCCGGTGAAATCATCCCTTTTTCTGGATGAAACCAGCGTAACAGCGCTTCGACACCAACAACCCGCCCATGCTGGTCAATCTGCTTTTGATAGAAAAGAGTAAATTGTCTTTGCTGTATTGCGTTATACAAGTCGTGGATCAAGGTCGCTTTTGAGCTAACTGCAACCTGCATCTTGGGATCAAAAAATTGCACGGTATTGCGACCAGCCTCTTTAGCCTTATACATTGCCATGTCGGCTTGTTTTAATAGGTCCTCTGTTGGGACGCTTGTGCTATTAAACAGTGTTACCCCGATGCTTGCGGAGCTATTGCAAGTTAAACCCTCTAAGTCATATTCCTGCGCTAAGTGAGCCATGATTTTTTGCGCAAGTGATTCAGCCTGATTAGCAGCCGTTTCTTTATCATTACTTAAGTCTGATACTACGACAACAAACTCATCCCCCCCTAACCGTGACACCGTATCACCCTGCCTAACTGAACTAACCAATCGTTCAGCGACTCGGCATAACAATAAATCGCCTTTATTGTGACCAGCACTGTCGTTAAGATTTTTGAAGTTATCTAAATCAAGAAACATTAAAGCCGCAAAATTGTTGGCGCGTGAACAATGTGTCATTGCCCCCTGTAATCGGTCTAATAACAACCGTCGATTTGGTAGTAATGTGAGTGGGTCATAAAATGCTAACTGATGTATTTCTTGCTCACGCTTTTTACGCTGAGTGATGTCCCGCACGATTCCAATGAAATTAGTTTCACCAGCCATTTTTACTTCAACAACACCCAGCTCAATAGGAAATGTTGTACCATTTTTGTGCAATGCATCAAGTTCACGAATACGATCGGTAATGTCGCTGATACCACGGTTAATATAATTTGATAAGTAGATATCGTGATGTTCACGATGCGGTGAGCCCATAAGCATACTGATATTTCTGCCTATAATTTCTTCATCAGAATAACCAAAAATTTCATTTGCAGCTTGATTAAATGTAAGTACCTTACCCTTGCTATCAATGGTAATAATGCCATCAAGTAAGCTCTCGACAACAGCTTCCATCTGTTTTGATTTTTCGTTGAGTGAGCTTTCGGCCTGTATTTGGTCATTAATATCGAAGTGCGTACCCAGCATCCACTCAGCGTTACCATCATTTGTCCTTGCGGACACTCGCCCCCTGGTGTTTATCCATACCCATTCGCCATTTTTATGTTTCATTCGAATATTGGCTTCGTATATCGGAATAAGACCGGCTGCATGTTTTTCGATTTGTACAGCACAATAGGCTAAATCATCAGAATGGGTCAGTCGTTCCCAGGTTTCTCTGGTAGTTGGCAGTAGTTCAGAAAATTCGTAGCCCAACAATGACGCCCATTTGTCATTAGTAACTAACTCGCCATTTTGTAAATTAAGACGCCATGTGCCAATAGTATTGGCATCAATCACCGCCTTAAGTAAGTTCTCACTATTGTGAATGAGCTCTTCATCCCGCTTCTCTCTCGTGATATCGGTCTGGATTGCAATATAGCCACTAAGCTCGCCTTCTTCATTGAGCAGCGGATTACAAGCTATTCTCGCCCAATATGGTTTCTGCTCTTTTGAGTAATTGAGTACGTCAACATTGAAACTCTGCTGTAAAGACAGGGCCTCTCTCATTTCGTCAACAATTTCGGGGTCAGTGTCGGCTCCCTGCAATAGTTCACCTGGCTTTTTACCCAGCATATCTTCGATGCTATAACCAGTGATGTTATTAAACGCCTCATTTATCCAGACAACAAAACCACGTATATCCGTTATCACTACGCCATTCGTTGTTTGCCTGGCAACTTCCGAAAGACGTCTGATGGCAGAATGGGCAGCGGTTTGCTCAGTAGTATTGCGAATAATAATCAGAACTTCATTTTCATCAATTTTCTTATATCGCGCCTCAAAGGATTTATTCAATTTTTTAAAGGTGTAGTTGTGATGAATGACATTGCCGTTCTCAAAAGCCTGTTTAACATTATCCATCAGTTGATGACCTAATTCATTAGATAATACATCAAGGATTTTCTGCCCTAAGATTTCATGTTGAGGCTTGGGTAGATCAGGATGTTCGTTACACATTGAAAAACGAAAGTTTCGGTCAATGACAAAAACCATATCTGGCAACGTTGCCATTATTGATGCCGTTCTTGTCATGCCAGCTGACAGTTTTTGTTGGAGCGTTTCCTGATCTAGTCTTGCAATTTCATACTCAACCATGTCAGCTAACTCACGTAATACTCGTTTTTCGATTATCGTCAAGTCACGAGGCTGTGGATCAATAAGACAGAGTGTGCCAATAGGTTGCCCACTTGGGTCGCAAACTGGCGCTCCTGCATAAAAACGTATATGCGGCTTCTCTGTCACAAGCGGGTTAGCAGAGAAACGGTCATCTTTTGTTGCGTCAGTAACGATAAAAATATCCGGGTGTAGTATTGCATGTCCGCAAAAAGAAATATCACGGTCAGTCTGACAAGCATCGAGCCCTACCTTAGATTTAAACCACTGCCTGTCAACATCGACTAGCGAAATTAAGCACGTTTGGACATTAAAAATGAAAGCCGCCAGTCGAGTGATACGATCAAAGCGCTCTTCAGCAGGCGAGTCCAGTAATGCTGTGCGTTTTAACGCGAGTAAACGAACGGCTTCATCAGCAGGATAATCAGGTGCACTCAAAAGTCTCTCCAGTAGTGTTTTACTCAGTCGTAAATTACCAATAGTGTTTTAGAAAGATATTCTTAAACACTATGACCGTATTTATGAATTTATCGTTTAAACCGAACAACCAGCTCATGTAGTTCATCAGCTATTTTATTAAGATAAATAATGGTTTCTGATAATTTCATCGAGCTTTCAGAGCTCATATCGGCAAGCGTTGAAATGTTCACTATCTGCCGGTTTATATCCTCAGCAACATGAGCTTGCTCTTCAACTGCGGCAGCCATTTGAATAGACATATATGCAATTTGACCAACAGACTCGGAAATGCCACTTAACATTTTACCACTCTCAATGACATGAGAAAGACCATCTTCTGCATCAGTCGCGCCAGCATCAGCGACGTTCACAGCATCACCTGCACGTTGCGTTAATTCGGTGACGATACCATAGATTTCTTTAGTGGATTCTTGAGTTCGCAGGGCAAGATTTCTTACCTCATCTGCAACCACTGCAAAGCCTCGCCCTTGCTCACCTGCACGAGCAGCCTCAATAGCAGCATTTAAGGCAAGTAAGTTAGTTTGATCTGCAATCTGTTCAATTATTTGCGCGGCACTGGCGATATGTGAAGTTTGTTCTGACACACCGCGCACAGAACTACCAATTTGCTCTACTGTATGTTTTAGCTTTTGAATAGAGTCGCGGGTAATATTCGCCACATTAGTGCCTTTTACTGCAAGGTTGTTAGCAGTGTCTGCCTGCGTAGCGGTATCACTGACATGCTTAGATACTTCGGCAATAGTAGTCGACATTTCATTCATAGCAGTAGCCACCTGAATGGTTTCTGCTTGCTGACTTTCAATGTCTTTTCTGGTTTTATCTGTTAATTCTGCGCCTTTCTCCGACTCCTTGGCAACAACAAGAGCTGCACTTTCGATGCGGGTAATCACTGTTCCTAAATGCGCTAGCTGACTTAAAATAGCAACTTTAAGCTTGCCTAAATCATCAGTTTCATCGGTATAACTTTTTACCGCCAGTTCATCTGAAAATGCATGGTTGAGCATGTCGTTCAGTGCATTGAGGATTTTCTTTCTGCTTAATGATACCCAAATAGCAAAAATGATCACTGAGGCTAGTAGTACACCCTCAGAAAGTTCTTTGAAACCAAAACCCAATAACCCAACACATAGAGTTATCGATAATATTAAGAAGGCATTTTCAAGCGATACGGGTAAAGAAAACCGACTACTTTTTCCTGCATTGATATCACGATAAAGTTTAGTCGCCCGCTCCACGTCCTGACTTGAGGGGCAGGAGCGAACTGATTCATAGCCTATTATTCTGCCGCTCTGTGTTACAGGCGTCACATACGCATCAACCCAGTAGTAATCGCCATTCTTACAGCGGTTTTTCACAAGACCCATCCAAGGCTTTCCCGCTTTCAAATAGTGCCACATTTTTTTGTACGCCTCTGGCGGCATATCAGGGTGCCTGACCATATTATGAGGCTGGCCAATCAGCTCGTGCTTTTGAAAGCCACTCACTTCAACAAAGGCATCATTACACTCAAGAATAGTCCCTTCAGTATCAGTCACTGATATAAGTTTAGTTGTACTTCCGAAAGTTTTCTCTCTGTCAGTAACCGGCAAGTTTTTGCGCATGTAGTGTATTATTTATCATCTATATAAATAATATAATT
>NZ_BAER01000097.1 GCF_000315055.1 Paraglaciecola polaris LMG 21857
ACAGGTTTGCTGCTTCTAACTTGAATTCTGCTGAAAACGTACGTCTTTGTCTCTTCATCGAACACCTCTTCTAAGGTGATAACATTACCACCTAAAATGATGTCCGGGATCATTAAACCACTACAGTATCCCCCACGAATAATATAAGTAAATCATAGCGATAGTTGAAAATTGGGGAACATTCATGGCATCAGTGCTCCGATCACTCGCCAAAACTCTCAAAGCATTAATGCCATGAATGTAACAACTATCTTGAGCAATACCCTGTCACTTATCACGCCCAATATGCATAAAATTCGTATCACGGCACTTTGTGCATGAGTGTCTAGTCTGTTGCGCGGAGGCTCTGCCAGCGTCACAGGCATGATTCACAAGCCTATGAGAAACATAACATTAAACGTGCTGATAGACTGTGCTCGAATCCCCACCTACTGATTGAGTCAGACTATATTTATACCGGACTATGCTACTTGTTCGGACGGATATCATCCCGCCCAGTCATTTTGATTGATTGGTCAGATTTTGATGAGCACAAAGGGTTCTTCCTGCTCCGTGCGTCGCTGGCCTTTGACGGGCGTAGTGTCACGCTATATCAGGAAGTACATGGTCTCAACACAAAAGAAAAGCCTGCAACTCACAAACGCTTTCTGAATATGCTGAAAACGATGATGGGCAACAAAGTGAAACCCATTGTTGTCACCGATGCGGGCTTCAAAACGCCTTGGTTAAGTGTCTACGAAACTGGGGGAAGATTATGTATCTGCATCTGCAGGTGTCAGTTAAATTCGTGAGGATCCCTCAGGGTTAGAGTTCTTCACCTTTCAATAGCTTCCTTATCCATGCTTTTAACGACAATAGTCGATCAGGCATCACTAGCGGTTCATCGGAGTGGTCTTGTAGAAAACGATTTAACCAGAGGTTGTTTAGTTCGCTGCTTTGTTGTTGAGTCACTGGTTTTAATGGCATTTTCTCTGGCGTCAATCCGACATCCATAAAAGTGGCAACTTTCGATACGGCACCTGGAATATTAGATTTAATAGCATCAAAATTCATCTCTAAGAAATTAGCCCCACTTGTGGCCAAGGAATAGCGCCAAGAGGCTTGTTCGAGAATCGTATTTTTTAGACAATTCTTTATGCCGATATAATCGTATTTAGGGCTGTCAGATTTTGCTTTCTGTCCTGTTATCCAAATTCCAGTTTGGGCTGCGATTGATAACGATACTGCTTGTTTCAAAACGTCTTTGCGTGACAATAATACGTAATAAGCATCTGGAAATAATGCCCTTAATCCGTTAAATCCGCCATACATTTTTAAATGCGAATAATGTATTTTTATACTGAATACACCGTTGTCGGATGTTCTACGAGCTTGTAGCTCGTCTATTACTTCAGGAAGTGTTTCCTTCTTAAGAAGCCGTTGCCATTCTTTAAAGTTTGCAGGGTTAGTATACTCAAGAGGAAAACCAAAGGAACCTGTGGTATGCAAAGCATGCCCGAGCATATGACTTCCACTGCGCGCTGTTGAGGCGATAATAAGCACTTTAGTCGGTCTTTTGACCTTGCTAAAGTCATGCTCACTTGAAAACTGGTTTTGATAATAGTTCACGTAAAGCACCTACATCTGGAATAAAAGCTGGCTGCAGAATATGCTAGTTTGACCGACACGTCATTAAGCTAATTCGATAGCCGACAGGTTTATGTTTAGTGAATAGAGACCGCTTGAAACGCCCTGTGGTCCTAGCTATGTCACTATCTTCGGTCTTTGAAATCTTGCTAAAACCCATTAAGTTATTTATTTTTTTAACGCTTGGTTGTTGGAAAAACGCAAAAAGTTGAGCGTGCACGCTATCAAACGTTTAATCGCTTGTATATTCGTGGGTTTAAGTAACCAAGCTCGGTATGAACAAGTCATTGCAAAACTAAAGTCGTTTGCTTCTTCAGCGATATACGAACAGATTGTGTATGATTTTGTTTTAGCCTTGGTTTTTAGCGTTTTATAATGTGCCTTTGCTGGTGCTTGACTAAATATATTATTGATTAACGCAATATGTAGAGGCAGCACATATCTTGCCTTTCTTGATGTGGAACCACTATAAACGCGATACTCTAAAAGCGCTTTATCACAATAAGCGAGTGGGTTGGTGCGTGCGATTTCAACCCATAATTTCCAGTCTTCCAAACAGAGTAAGTTTTCATCAAACTTACCAAATTCGCTGAGTAAGGCTTTTTCGATTAACACTGACGAAGTGGTAATAAAATTCTCAACGATTAGCTCATCAAATACATTAATTGTGGGTATGTGACTATAGTCTGACCGCTTTACTGTGCCACTTTGGTTTTCTCCGATATAAACGGAGTCGCAATGTGACCACTTACAGTTGCCTAGGGTCGTGTATTGCTCGTACAGCTTTGTGGGGTGCCAGATATCATCTGAATCTATGAATGCGATCCAAGAACCTTGAGCAGCCTCAATTCCGGTATTCCTTGCGTGGGACACGCCCAGATTTTCGGTCTTTATTATTATTACTTTATTTGAGTAGCCCGCTAGGATAACTTGAGTGTCATCGCTTGAACCATCATCGACAACGATAACCTCAATATTGGTGTACGTCTGCGTCAATACGCTTTCGAGTGTTGACGCAATATATTTTTCCGCATTGTAGGCAGGAATAATGACACTGATTAAAGGGGAGTTACTCTCAAGTTTATTCATATTTCTTTATTCATATGCCTAGGAATGTGATTCTGTTGTAAACGATAATCGAATTTCGGGTTTGAGTAGCATATACCCATAATAACGTCATCATTTCGGCTTCACTAAATATATTGAAAATGCTTTTAACCAATAGCGATTCCGAACTTCTTCTCAATACTGTGAATTAAGATCTCAATTTTTTCTTTGCGTAAATCATCGTTAGAAAGATAGAATTCTAGATTGGTCGCATTAAAATTAATTTTATCAGCGACAGACTTGAGATGCTTTACATTACTTCGTCTCGGGAGCACAGGTGTCCAGTCTGCCGAATGAATTCCTACACTATCAAGTGTGCGTTTAACATTATTGATAAATATACGCTTTGTGGATTCGCCTTGATCGCCTTTCCAAGTTGGCTTGATAAGGTTGAAAGATACCGTCATATCTAATGAACTCGCCCAATCTTTCCACTTGAAGTCATTAATGTAGTCGTAGGCTTTTGTTGGTTGCCATGGCACGCCGTATGCGTCAGCCATAATTGCGCCATGCATAGCTTCGGTTACTACTTGTTCACAACTTAGCAGTTCCGCAATGAATTTTTCGACCGGCCATCTAGGATCGATTAATTTGAATTGACCAATTTCAGCGGTTTCTTGCCAAAGACCGTTTCCAATACTATCTACATGCGGGATGTAACCAAATTTGTGTTTGATAACCTTGGGACATTTGAGGAAGCTGGGGAGTAAATAAGCGCCGTCTAAAAGTGAAATGTCGTCTGTTACCGACATTTTTTCCTTGCTCAAGTGGCCTCGAAGACCAACGTAATCCCAAATACCCGTTGACTGATCGGGTAGATCCCCATATCCCACACCGGAAGTTAGTACCGTATATTTTTTTGCCGGGGGAATTTTGTGATTTAACAGTGTGCCAATTCCAATAACAAGATGATCCTCATCATTATCTAACTGATCACCTAAAATTTGCGGCCACAACCATTTATTCAGATCATCTCCAACATTTCCTTCAGGTGCTTCAAAGTAGAAAAGCTTCATTAATTTTTATGCTCTTAATTAAGGAGAGAAATTTTTTCTCTGACGAGTATTAAAATTTCAATGTATCCAACAAGATAGACATTATATAACGAGTTCTTCATCATTGGCTTTAAATAAACGCTCAGAACGTAAGTGACATAGAGAGCTTAACGTACGAGAAAGCTAAAGTATTTTGCTTGCACTATCTAAGACCTCTGATGATTTGGGCAAAGTTGGGTATATATGTTTTCATATGAATTAGTCATATTTTTAACACTGAAGACTTCTTCGAAACGCACTTTTGCAGCCACGCCAAATAACATTTGACGTGACGTATCGCCAGCGAGCGTTAGCATAGCTTGTGCATACGCTTCTTCGTCGTTATTTGGTGTGACAAGTCCTGTTTTGTTATGTAACACAATCTCTGGGTTGCCTCCAGCATCGGTTACAATGCAAGGTTTACTTAATGACATGGCTTCGAGTAGTGTCATAGAGGTGCCTTCGCTCAAGGATGGCAATAAATAAATATCCATTAACGCTAAATGATTGTGTGGCTTTGGTTCATAGCCTGTCATGACGACATATTGTGCAATCCCGAGTTCGTTGATAACTGAATCAACATTAGCCCGTTCATCGCCATCGCCCACTATCATCAACTTAGCATTAACTCCTGCGTAAATCACACGTTTGAATGCGCGCAACATCATACTGTGATTTTTAATCGGATCGAGTCGAGCTATGGTGCCAAATAGAATACAATTTTGAGGTAAATCAAAGGCTATACGCAATGTTTTAACACTTTCTTTATCAGCTGCAACGCCAATAATGCCATTGTAAATAACGTGTATGTCGTCATGAGGTATGAATTCATAGTCAACTAAGGCATCACGCGTGGCTGCAGAAATAGCGGTAGTTGCAGCGGTGAATTTGTGCAAAATAGGGTTAATTAACTTCCGTTTCCAAGTGGTGGAGTCGGGATAAAAACGCCCATGTTCAGTAAAAACCACTTTTGCAGATGTCAGTAATGCACCTAATAAACCGTATACATAAGGTGTGTATTGATGGCAGTGAATAATATCTATTTTATGTTCAATGATATGTTGGCGTATTTTGCCGATTAAACCGATATCGAAGCCTGGTTTGCGGGCAAGGGCGTGGATTTGGATGTTCTCTGCGAGTAAATCGTCAGCGAACGGCCCAAGCGGTGATTCAATGCACAAAACAGACATAGTGAAGCGCATCGAGTCAGCACCTAAAATCAGATTTTTGATGACTTGCTCAGTGCCTCCGATACGCATATCAAATGTGAGGTGAAGGATATTCATTAAACTAAGCTCGGCATTAGGTTTGTTTTTCATGGGGTGTTTGTATATAACGAAACCACCACATTTGGAACATTAGCATGCTCCATAACACAGTACTGTGGTCTGCTTTTTCTTCTTGGTGTTGTTGCCAAAGTTGCTTGACCACGTCCATGTCAAAGTATTGCTGGATCCCTTGGGCTTTAGTGAATAGATAGTCTTCTGTTAACGCTTTAATTTCATGACGTAGCCATGAGGCTAGTGGTACAGAAAAGCCCATCTTTTTACGGTACAAAATATCGTCTGGTAACACAGGTTTGAAGGCTTCTTTTAAGATGAACTTCTTTTCCCCATTATTGTATTTTAAATCTGACGGAAGGGTCGCGGAGAATTCGATAATGTCTTTATCTAATAACGGGGCTCGAACCTCTAAAGAGTGGGCCATGCTCATGCGGTCAACTTTGACCAAAATACCTCCCGGTAAATAGGTTTTCATATCCGTGTACAAAATTTTAGACAGGTGATCCGCGCCATCAGCTTTATGGTAATTTTCTAAAGTGACTTCACTGGGATGATAATCGCCCAATTTATATTTGGTTTCTTTTGTGGCGAGACGCTGCCATAAACGGTCGTCAATCATGGAGTTTGTGATATAAAAGCCCATGGCGGGCTCTAAACTCAAACTGGTTAACAAAGACTTTGCTTTGCGCAGTAGTGGGTGCTCACTTTTGGCGAATAGGTTTGCCAGGATAGGAAAAACTTTTTTACGTAACACTTCAGGGAAGCGCTGGCGTAATTTATTCTCAAGCGCGTCAGTGGTGTACTTTTCATAACCGGCGAAGACTTCATCACCGCCGTCACCGGCAATTGCCACTGTGACTTGCGAGCGGGCCAGCTGAGATACAAAATAAGTGGGCACTAATGAGGGGTCGGCAAAGGGCTCGTCAAAGTAAGCGACAATTTCTTCTAAATTGTCTTTTACATTTTGATGAACGGTAAATTCATGATGCTCAGTATGGTATTTATCAGCAACAATTTGTGCGAATTCGGTTTCATTGAAGCGCTTTTCATCGAAGCCAATGGAACAGGTTTTAACGGGCTTATCGCTGTTCAAAGCCATCATGGCAACTACGCCGCTTGAGTCGATGCCTCCACTTAAAAACGCACCTAATGGTACGTCACTGACCATACGTGAACAGGTTTTTTCGGTTGCTAAGGCGTATAAGTCTTTGGTGAGTTGACTCGCTGATTTATCACTTACATGTTTGAACGACACATCCCAGTATTGCTCAATGTGAATACCTTCTTGTGACACCCACATAAAGTGCGCCGGAGGGAGCTTGTGCATATCGGTGAAGATGGTTTTTGGATCCGGTACATACTGATAAGCGAAGAAGTCGTGTACTGCGTCTAAGCGCACTTCTCTTGATACGTTTGGTAGTGTCAGTAAGGCTTTTATTTCTGACGCAAAGGCGAATTGGGTGTCAGTTTTTAGGTAATAAAGCGGTTTCTTGCCCACCCGGTCTCTAGCGATTAACAAACGCTTACTGGTTGTATCCCAAAGAGCAAAAGCAAACATACCGTTTATCATGCTCAGCATTTTTTCGCCATGTGTTGCATACAATGCAAGGATCACTTCCGTGTCGGTATGGGTCCGAAACGGGTAACCGTCATGACTAAGCTGGTCACGTAGTGCCTGAAAATTATATATTTCGCCGTTAAACGCGATTATGTATTTTTCGTCAAAAGAATACATGGGTTGTGTGCCAGCTTCTGATAGATCGATTATCGCTAATCTGCGATGGGCCAAACCTACATGCTCGTCCAAGTATTCACGACCCGCATCAGGCCCGCGGTGATAGATACTATCGCCCATTCTTTTTAGGGTTTGTTCATTGCCCATATTCCCGCTAAATTGCGTAAACCCCGCGATACCACACATATTTTTTCTGACCTTGTTGTTAATGTCGTCTTTTATTCAGCAAACTGCTGGTCTAATTATTTTACAGGCTGATATGTTTTCGGATCCTTGGACCAACTGAGGTGGTGACGCTCAGCGGCAGTTTGGCCCAAATGGATTCTACTAAGGGTCTTAGCCGTCCTTTTGGGGCACTCTCTCGCTCATTATTGCTCAGCATTTCAAAATCTTGTTGGCTTTGTTTTGCAGCATCATACCAGTTCAATAATTGTGGCTCTGCTCCCCATTGGGCTTTAAAGCGGTAGGTGCCTTCCCCAAAAGTGGAACGTCCAAAGTCGAAGGTACACATCTTGTTATCACAGGCTTCTTTGAGCAATGACCAATAAAGCAGCATGTTTGGCGCAAGTTTATTGTATTCAGCGACGGTGGAAGCCCAAGGTATCGCCGTACCTTGATTATTTGATAGGGTAATACCCGCGCCCACAGGTGTATCTTCAAAATATACGACGGATAAAACGCAGTTGCCGTGGTAGTTATTTAGCAGATGCTTAAACCAATCTTTACTGTGCACCGGGGAGCCCAATTTACG
The DNA here is from genome assembly GCF_000315055.1 of Paraglaciecola polaris LMG 21857. GTDB lineage: Bacteria > Pseudomonadota > Gammaproteobacteria > Enterobacterales > Alteromonadaceae > Paraglaciecola > Paraglaciecola polaris. The sequence goes on from NZ_BAER01000097.1 coordinate 7,537, forward strand.
CATATTAATGGCGAATATTTGATAAAAATCGTCTAGGCCTTGGCCATTTTTATAAATTTTGTAGTGCAATCCATTCTTTTCTGATTTGCGGATCTGACTGCGTAACTTTGATTTGAATCCACTCAATAACGTCTCGCTGTTTTCAGGTAACGGCAAGAGCATACGTACTTTCTGCCCTTCCATTTGCGAATCGCTCATAGGCTCATCGATAAAATCCCTAAACTCGAAGGTTTGCCCATTTATTGCCAAAAGTTGCTGTTTGCCAAACTGGGTCAGTAAATCGACCGTAGCGTTGTCATCACCGAGCCCATAACCTAGATCGCAGTAGGGAAGGGCGCAAAATGAGGGGCGTAGCAATGGCCGTTGCATTTGGATACAGGGCAATACACCTACTATTTGCGTGTCATTTAGTGCGATGGCAGCAATATTTTTGTGCTGATATGCTTGTTCAACACTCTTTAGCCATCCGAAACGATGATACGGCGTTGCTCTGGGGTGAGCATTAACGTACTCGTTCCAGAGTCGTTCATCGCTATTGGTTGCTAGGCGGATGTGCAGCGTCATGTGTTTTTTTGCTCTGTTGCTAGCTGTAACTTAGCCGCGGCTTCGGATATGGTGCAAAAATCGATTTCGTATTTCTCGCTCAGTGCACTAACGACCTCAGCAACAGAGTCACTGATAAATTGGTAGGCGTTTTGGTTGCCTAATAGGCTGTTATTGTTATCTAACAGACTCGAACTATGCATATACATGTGTAAAACCGGATAACCTTTGTTGATGACTGTCTCACATAAAGACAGCATATCTTTAGGGGAGGATAATTCGGGACACAAATATTGCTTGCGTAATAATTGTGTATGCCAAGCAATGCCATTAAAACGCGTCCAACTGTATGGCGGGGAGGCAAATCTGGTATGAATATTATTCCATAACGGAAAGTTAGGCCGATTGAAACCCACAGTTACCGGCAATTCATAAATCTCTTTTTGTTGTGACTTCTTTAGCGGATTATTTAAATTCGGCCAATAAGGAAGTGAGGGTGCGCTATGGCAACTGAAATAATCATTGCTATAAAATGGGTAAATACTGGAATCAACCTTGATACCGGCATTCATGATTAGATTAAGCACCTTGGAGTCAATCCCCCAGCGTCCCGTACGAAACGATTTAGCTTGAATGTCAAACTGCTGGAATATGAGTTGCATTAACGCGTCTAGCTTTTGCGATACTTGCTCCACAGGAAGATTAATCACATGGGAACTTTTATCTGTCGCTGGGCCGAAATAAGGTGGATTACACCAGGGGTGCAAATGCGCGCCTATTTCACAGTTTTTCTGGGCGATAATAGCGCGCATTTTAGCCGCCGCATCAGGGCAGTCAGCAACGGCATAATCGACAAAGTAAGTAGGGCGCACGCCTATACGGGCCAACTGTTGATGAAAACTTGGTAATAGCTTAACGTTATTCACGTCAACATTTTGTTGAGGAAATGCCCCTGACCAATCCCATTCTTCTTCTGTATCAATGGATAATACGAATATGATTGGTGCTGATTTTCCTTGTTGCATCAACTGTCCTTTGTTATTTCTTCAAACAAGTCACTGTACTCGACAGCCATACGCTGAGCTGAGTAATTATCGTATACGAATTGTTTGGCATTTTCAGTAATTTCACGTACATATGATGGGTCAAATAACAGCTTCTCCCAATAAGCCAGTAAGGTTTTTTTGTCACCTAATGTGGCTAATAACCCGGTTTTTTCATGACTAATAAGTTGGTCGATACCTGGGATGTCATATGCAGCAACGGGAATACTTGCTGCTGTGGCTTCCATTAAGCAGCGAGGAATACCTTCAAGGGTGGAAGTCATGACGAATAAATCAAATGACTTGAGCAGGCTTAGTCTGTCATCTCTAAAACCGAGAAAATCGATTGCTGCCTTACAATCTAAGGTTTTACTATAGTCTTCTAGGGCTTGGCGTGCGTCTCCATCGCCGAGTAAAATCAACTCAGTGTTAGGTTGTTTTTTATGTAATTGGTCAAATATGTCGAGTATATCGCGGATATTTTTACGGCTTATCATTTGACCGACAAAACCAATACGCTTTTTGCCGGGTTCCGTGCGCACAGGGATCGGCTCCGCTTCAACTTCCGATAAATCAACACCGTTTTGAATATACAAAGCGTTCTGGGGTTTTACTCCCATACTCAAGACATCACGCATAAGTTGTTGTGACAAGGGGACAACCTTGTGAGCAAAGCGCATAGACTGGCAACCCAACCAAATAAACGATCTGAGTTTGAAATCTTTCGCATTCTCAAAACCGTGAGGGGTAACGATACATTTTATCTTTGCGCGTCTGGCTGCAAGTACACCAATAATGTCTGATTTATATCCGTGGGTGTGGATAATATCGATGTTTTGCTCACGGATTAATTTGGCTAATCGAGCAACGGCACCTAAATCAAATTTATTTTTCATTTCAATGATATGGATACCTAAATTCAATTTTTTATATTCGCTTACCAACTCGAGCGGCTTCTGTCCTGGTTCCATGGTTACCGCTAGATCGCATGACACTGTACTTGGGTCTAAATGTTTGGCTAAAGCTAGCACCCAGCGCTCTGCACCGTAAAAGCCCGTAGGGCAAATAAACTGGAGTACTTTAAGTTTCGACGTCATGGTAATAATGCCTCAGGAGTTTCTTACACGAATGGATTTAAATAAACCGACAAAGGTACCGATGGCACGAGCGGGAAAATAAACGCTATAAAACAAAAATATTTGGCAAAAAGATACCGGTAATTCATTAATATTCTGCAATCGAATACTGTATGCCATTACGGGTATTAGCCCAATTAGCAGGCTGCAAATAGCGAGGCTGTATAACCCGGCAAATAAACATATAAAGCTGGTGACGATAAATAGAAATATCGCTGGGGGGACAACAAAGCTCGGCCATTCTCGAAGCGGAATGTGTCGCCCTTCTATTGACTGCAAATTTGATTGGCCGCGCCATATTTCCTTGTCAAACATCCCTTTTAATGTCTTGTCTTCACCAAGATGAATGTAGGTTGCAGAGGATGTGTAAAATAGCTCGCCAAGTTGCGCGGCCTTATCGGTAAAATAATAGTCTTCGCAAGTAATCAAGTGCTCAGGAAACCCGCCAATTTTTGCAAATGCCTCGCGTCTTAGAAATAAATTTCGACCGGGTAAAAAAGCCACATTCACATCAAGCTCGGCATTACTTAAACTGGTACGGATCTTCTCTAACGGGGGCGCGTCAAAGGTACATATTTGCATGGCACTGGCGATAATGCGCTTGGGGTTTTGCGTCAAGATACGCTGCATTTGCTCGCCCCAGTTTTCTGACAAATAAACATCGGCATCGAGAAAAGCTAAGTATTGCCCCGATGATTGCGTTACGCCGAAATTTCTCAGCGCTGATATTGTTTCATTTTCAGGACGTAAGTGGGGCTTAATAAGCAATTTTGCACTACCGGATAATGTTTGGTTTAGCACATCAGGGGTTTGGCTAACAACAATGACTTCAACTTGTGATAAGTCAACGTTTTGCTTAGCAATGGATACTATGGTTTGAATTAACATTTCAAACCGCCCTTTGTGCGGGATAATAAACGAAATCTGCATCTAAATTAGCTACCCTGAGTGTGTCATTGGCTATCGTAGCCTTTTTTTGAGCCAGTTTACTTCATTGGATATTGATACTTCTAGCAATCGTTTACTAAAAGCTTTCAATAAGAGAGCGCTGAAGGAGCCTTTTCTAACATAATCAGGTGCTGGCCAGTTGGTTTCACGGGATTTGAACTCATGAACAAGCTCTGTTTGGGTAAAATAGGCTGTTGGTCCATCATTCTGCATCAGTAAAACCATGATCCGGGTATACGTTTTAGTGTCGCTTGCCGCTATGCGAGAGGCGACTTGATTTTCAAAATATAACGCTTTGGACTGATACTCTTCTGAAGATTTATTGCTATAGAAGTAGGCCGCAGCCAATACATGAGCTTTACGCAAGTCTTGCGCTGTCCAAGTATCATTGGGATATTCCAGAATGTCTGGTTTATCTAGATACATATACTCGTGTTCTAGTATCCAGTGGGCATAGTTGAGCAGACAATCACGAGCATAGTAGAACGCCCTGTCGTAATCATTGGTTTTACGCTTGATATCCAAGTAACGCACAACAGCTTGCAAAAATACGATATAAAACCAGGTTTCTTCGACATTTTCTAACTTACGCAATGACACATCTTCATCTGGATGAGCTGTGTGATAAATAATGTGTTCGACTTTTTCTAGCAGCGTTGTATCACTGACGAGCACGTAGCTATCGAGTAAAGCATTAATATAGTTTGCTGTTCCTCTGTCTAGCGGGTACTGACCACTAAAGTGGTTTTTCAGGCCAAGTACATGACGATTTTTAAGGGCAAGCAATAGCTCAAGGCAAGTATTGCCACCTTCGTACACATAAGTGATCCAGTCCGTTAAAGTTAGCACCGCTTGTTTAGCGGCTTCGTCCCCCGTTAGTAGATGATAAAGCGCTAAGCCTGATGTGTAGCAATGTTGCCCGCCGGGGCCTCCGCCACCAGCATGATCTTGATATGCCCCTTTTCCTTGGTGTTTTGAATAAGAACGATGACTAGAAGTAAATGCCTGTAAGTAGTGATCCGTGTGCCAAAATAATCCGCCATTGTATTCAGATTTATCGTCTTTGGTGTGATAAATGTCTATGTCTTTTACGTGTTTAGCTAAGTCATCTGCTAGGGTAAACCAGCGGTGATCGCCGCTTATTAAATACTGGCGTAAAAAACCATAAATCGGGTCGTATTGGTTGTTGTAATGTGAGACAAAAATAGAGCTCGCATCATGCTCAGCTGTTTCATGATCAGCATAGAGATCACCAAAGTTACGCCAGCCATATTCATCTAGCTGCTCGCGCTTTTCGAAAAAATTGCTGTGCGACAAAAGCCCGTTATTTATCAGTTGTTGTAGTTTTGCGTCACGTTGACTGTGCTCTATGTACAAAGGCATGTCGCTATTGGCGTATTGGATAGTATCAGCCTTAGCGCTGGGTGCCGTGTGCACGCCATTAAGCGCATTTTTATCTTCATTGGCTGCTAGCCATAAAGTGTGCGTACTTTTCTCTCCGCCTTGGAGTTCATATTTGATATCGGCTTGTGCTGGGAATAACCCTAAGGAAACCCTATCCTCGGTGATAAGGACAGCGCTAGGGAACTTTTGCCAAAAGTGCTCTAGAGTGACATTGAAAAAATTAGCCCAATGAATACTGGGCGTAGCCCGCAAGCCATTTTCAGCCTGTGCATCTTGGTGCTGAACACAGTAGCCTTTTATTGCAAAAGGGATTTTTTGTTCATGATCAACATGCACTGGGCTTTGCCAATTTGTGCCACCACTCGAGTGCTGCGTAATTGCGATTGGTAATGTCTCTGCGATTTTCCATTCCTGTTGACTCTCTACGCGATAGTTGACAGGGCAAATAACGTCGCTGTGAAAATTAACACTCAGTTCAGAGAAGTGAAATGAATTTGCATCACCAAGATCCCAACTTCCTCCGCTGTGCAAAGCGCATGCTGGATTGTGTAGGGTCACATCTAACTTAATAGCACTTTGTTCAGCACTAAAGCTAAAGGTATTTATTGCGCTGATGGCTGAATATATACCTTGTTCAGCGTCTGAGTAGGTCATTTCCACAATAAGTTGTAACGCGAATACAGCCCCATCAAGTAAGTCTGGGGTTTCATGGATCGCCACGTTACACGACGACATTGTGCAATCGTGTTTAAATGCGTCTTTTAATATTAGCTCTGCGCTCAGTGGGTTTGACTCAGCGATATTGTTTTTCTTAGGCGCCAGAGAAAAATGGCCATTATTGTGATCCAGCACAAATGAAAAATCTGAGTGATGTACCTTGGTTTGCGAATCACTTTGGGTGTAAGACAAAGCCTGCGTGACAGACTTTGGCGTTATATCATCCTGTTGGCAGGTAACAAATATGAATTTACTCTGGTTGGACTGAGGCGCCGAGAAGGATAGGTGGACCCATTTAATACTCTTGTCCGGCCAAGTCGCAAGGATACGCGCCCCACAACTAACATTTTTGCCATCATGTAATAAATGACAATGTTGTAAATTGTAAAGCGCACCTACCGGTAATGGCACACTGGTTGATAAAAGACCTACGGGATTTTCTTCAGACGAGAAGCTTAGCTCTAATGGGATACGGTAAGTACTTTGGGTGTTGATATTCATTTTATTATTCTAATGTAGCAGTAAATTTTGTAGTGCGTGTTTATACTTGCGCATTAGTTCGCGCATGCTCATCAGCAATGTAGGTTGATAAAAACACATCAACTTTTGATTGGTTTCGGGCATATTAGAAAGGGAACGTTTGTATCTTGCTTCTCCCGCCAAAAAACTATATTTGCTTATATTTTGTGCTATCGCTTCTTTGAGAACATAGGTATGGGCAAGTAAGCCAATTTTGACTCGGTTGTCAGTATGACTTTTAATTGCGGACAAATAAAAATACCAGGCGTTATCATCCTTTAATACATATATGTATGCGAGTGGTTCATTATTAACTCTGAGGCAATATAAGCGAGTTACATTTGATGGTTCAGGCGCAAATATGAGCTGTTGATGGAATCGCTCAAAAATAGGGTTGTTAAAACCACTTCCGTATTCCGTACTTTCCCATTTTTCTTTATGAAGTTTAGCTATATCTTGTAAATAGCTAAATTTTTGTGCTTCATTTTCCGCGAGTGTAAGAGACAAATCACCCGATTGAGAAAGTAACTTTTCCGTGCGCCGTATTTGGGCACGGGTATTTTTAGATAGTTCACTTAAGTATTCATCTATATGTTTTTTATTACATAAGTTGACTTCAAAATCTGCTGAGGAAAGTACCTCTCTGTAATGAGGTAGGCGATCCATGAATTCTGTAGCTATATCTCTGCGGGTTAAACCTACATATAGTTCATGCCATAAATGTTGACACTTAAATAGGTATTCGAGCATCGCCAAACGTATCTCTCGGTGATTCTTTTCGCTAAGCAGAAAATCGTTATGTTCAATCCACATTTGGTCATGGGCTTGCTCACCGCTTCTGTGCAACCAGAGCTGATTGATCTTCACCCCAATTACGGTTTTTACACTACGCTGAGTGAATAGTGCTAAACCGACGCAAGTGCCACCTTGGTGCGCGGTTAGCACAATCGGAGCCGTTGATAGGGTATTGATCCATGCCTGTATCCATAGCCAACTTAAAAACACATTAGCTGTAGACTGCTTATAAAGCCCGTTCCACAGTATTTCGAGCCGCTCAATATCTTCTAAGCTATAATGTTTAATCGTAAAAATAGAATTCACTCGCTAATTACAATACCTTGAATTGCCCAGCGCAGTTGAGCGCCGGACGGTGCAGTTACGTTTAAATACTGGCGTTTAAACGCGTTAGTGTCTGCTTGTCACTGTCGTTGGTTGGTTTAATCCGACCTAGTAACGACTTGGCTTTGTCTTTACTGCCAGTGACGATGAGTGTCTCAATTAAGTGGAATGTCACTTCATTATTCTTTGGTATTGCTTCGTGTGCGTTCTTTATATACGTCAGCGCATCGCCATATTTTTTGTCGTGAAATAACGCCCAACCTAAAGTGTCCATGGCGAAAGGGGACTCAGGAGATATTTGTAATGCCTTTTGAGCCAATTCTATAGCTAACGTAATTTCACCCTGCTTAATCGCTACAGCTGAATAGTTGTTTAGTGTAATAAAGTCTTCCGGGTTAATATCCAGCAGGGCTTTATAATACTGCGCCGCTTTTTCGAGCTCACCACTTCGTGAATAGTATTCGGCAATGTAGTGAATGTTTTTTAGCTTATCTCGAATTTTAGCTGTTTGTGCTTCTAGATATTTTCCACCCTCCGCTGCTTTACCTAAGTGGGCGAGGGCTTCTGCAAGCGGCTGGGCACTATCCCAAGAAGGATCGACAGCGTAATATTGGGAAAGGTATTTATGCGCTTTTTCGTATTCTTTGTGATGCAACGCCATCTCACCAGTAAATAATTCAAACATAGGTGAGCTATTTCCCTGGGCTTTCATATTATCGATTTTCTGCTGAGCTTTATGGATATCACCAGCCCGGATAAGAGATCTGATATTAAGAACAGTCAGTCGAGGATCATGAGGCAGTGCTGATTCACCACGGGTTGCGACGTCAACTGCTTCTTTATTTAGCCCGTATTGATTGAGCAAAGTGATTAATTTGTTCCAGCTGCGCATATCTCGAGGGAAGGCGTTGATAAGGGCTTGAAATGTCGACTTGGCATTGTTGAAATCGTTCAGTCCCGAGTAAGTTTGACCTAAAGTAGATAATACGTAGAAATCATTTGTATCATGCAAATCAGTTAAAAGAGATAACGCCTTCTGGAATTCTCCTCGGTAATTATATATCGTCGCGAGGCCAACACTGATAGGCAGTGCATGTTTATCGCTACTATCGGTTTGTTGGCTTAATAAAGATTGCAATAATGCCTCTGCTGATGCGAGATCATCTTGTTCTATTGCTAAGTTTATCAATGTGAACACGAGTTGGAATTTGCCACTCAGGTTCTCGGTCGATGTGAGTAACGTTTTAGCTAGTGCGCGAGCCTCATCAAAGCGTTTTTCCCGGGCGTTGAGGAGCATTAAAAATCGCATGGCGGCGTAGTTTTTGGGAGCCAACTCAAGCGCTTTAACCAACTTTATTCTTGCTTGAATGTCGTCGTCTAACTGCTGTAAGAGATAAGACTCAAGCACTAAACCATCCACTTCGTTCACTTCCTGCCAGCGCTTGGCAACAGCTAATGCTTTTTTGGGTTCTTCTGCTTGCATGTGCCCTTGAGCCAGTAAGCTCCATGCTTCACCTAAAGTATTATCAAGGGCAATCGCTGATTCTAGACTATCTATCCCAGATTGATCACCTGAAGATAATTTGATTAATCCTTCGCGTAATAGGGTCACTGCATTCCCAGGATCCCCCTCTTTTGCTTGGCTGAATAAACTTTTTGATGCTTCTATGTCGCCTTCGCGAAATTTAATCATGGCTGCGCTTTCTAATAACGCAGATTTTTGCACATCTTGACCTGATATACCCTCGAGCATCTCTGCCAGATTATCGGTTTCTCCTAGCCTAATTTTTACTTCCGCTAATAGCCGATTTGCCATGTGATTAGGCGAAATATTTCTCGATGCTTTTGACAAATACTTATAAGCACTTTCTGTACGCTCGATCTTATATGCACTTATCCCAGCAAGTAAGTTACTTTGGGTGCTATCTATGCCATTTTGAATTGCAATTTCGGCAGCATCAAATGCTTTTTTGTAATACTCATCGTGTAAAAATATTTGTGCCATTAACAAATTAGCGTAGGCGCTTCTACTGTTAATTTTTAACAGCTCATCTACCAGTTTCTTAGCTTTTTCGAACTCTTTAGCGTTAATCAACACTTCTGCGAGCTGAAACTGAACAACATAATACTCGGGAGAAGAAGCGACAACTTGATCTAGTGCTATAATAGCTAAATCATAATCTTCTAACTGCGCTTTAAGTAAACCGGTAACAATCAGCTTTTCAATTTTATTCTGCTCAGGTTGTTGGAAACTGGATAGTAATTCATCTGCTTGAGAGAATTTACCTTGAGAGAATTCGTAATAGACTTGCGCCAATATTTTATCGTCGCCTAACAGTGCTGAAAAATCAGTATTTAGGGTACTACCTGTATCTGTACTTTTTAAATTTGCCAGAAAAGTGAAAAGCGCGACGGAGCTCTGTGTCTGTGTATCCTGACTTGTATAATCTTGGGTCAATCTAGTCAGGCGATCAAAATCGTTTTGATAATATATCGCTCGAACGAGAGCGGGGTAGACTGAATCCTTTGATTCGCCTAACTCAAGGGCTTTGCGTAACTCTTTTTCAGACTCAACGAATAAACCGGCTGTAAGGTAATACTTGCCTAGGTTTGCTCGGGCTTCTTTATTTTTTGGGGCTAGGGCAATAGCATTCTTCAAATCTATGATTGCGGCTTGTGTATCGTTCTGTTGATATTGTGTTTCTGCTGCCGCGATATATTCTTCAGCAGTTTTACTATCACAACCAGAGATTGAAAGAGCGGAAAGGGCGATGAAAATTGGGATAACTTTAATACGCATACTAACTCCATTAGTTAAATATAAAACGCTGCACTATTTTACTTACCGTTCCACGGCATGTTCTTTAGGTCAATCGCATATTACTTTATTGTATTATATTGCACTGAACAACAGATAACAGCCGTAGTTAGGATTTAAATCGAATGTGGGGTGGTTTCAACAGGGTTATATCTATTAGGTGCCAAAATACCGTTTGGATCAATGGCTTGCTTTAATAGATTTGTGGTCTTCCAAAAAATGTCATCAGCTGGCAGTACTGCTTGTTGCTTAATGTTGATACGATAAGGTATGAACCCTTTTTTACATCCTTCAACGAAAAGCTCCTCTAAGCAGTTATGTGCAGCCTTTATCGCTTCTGGATTTTCTAAATCAAACACGAGCGGCACGGTTGAATCGATACAATCATGTCGAAGGTTAGTAAATGTGATTAAAGGCTCTATGCCATATTTTGGTGTTGTGGCGCGAACAAAATTAATAAAATCGGTTAGCACTTCTGGTGACACTCGAATGAGCGGAGCATACCAAAGCAGGCCACATTTATCTTTATCAGGTAATAATGAATTTTTTTTATTTACTGTGACCCGAGGATTGCGCCAATAGGCTAAGGGTAAGGCGACCTGATTCGGCTTACCTAACATGATTTCTATACCTTCATCTAACGTCAGCAGTTGAGCCTTAATTTTGTTCATGATAGCGATTGATGGTAGGGGCAAATTGACAATCAACTTGGCGATATTAATTAACCAGCTGTTAGAGAAATTGAGCTGGCCAAGGGACTTTGCGCGATGTTTAAAGCGCTTTTGGGTTGCAGAAACGACCGCTTTCGAACCGTACATTGAGCCCACTATCATCCACTGAGGCAAACGTTGCTCTTTCGCTATCGTCTCAACTTGTTCTTCCGTCATGGTTTTATGGTTGTCTTGACCATTAGGATTTTGCGCAACCATGGATACGATCCTGCGGCGATCCATTAGGTTAATTGAGCCAACAATTCCCTCGCATTCTAACAATGTTTGTTCAATTAACATGACAGCATCGGCGAACTTATCTGCGTCGAAAATTTGTAAATAGAAGGCGCTAAAATGTTCAGGTCGAGGTGCCAAGCGAATAGTCATTTCGGTTACTATGCCAAAATTACTTTGGGTAAATAGCCCGTCGATATAAGGTCCCAGTCCCCATTTGAAGGTTTTGTCTATGAAATCTTGTCCTGAGCCGTCCAATCCAGAGACGGCAGATTCAAACTTGGTTTTACACAACTCAGGGTGGGGTAGATACGCTTTCAAGGCGTTTACGGCTGCGAAATGATCGGTTCTTGGGGTGATCCCATAACCTCGTTCAAGCGCGTTACTCAAAATGCTGCAATGGGGGCCAGCACCTGTCACTGGCACCATAAAAGGCCAGTCATTCAGTTGTAAATAATCAAATAAATCTTGTTGCGTAACGCCTGGCTGAACGGTAATCAGCCCAGCTTTTTTATTGGTGGGAATAATGGCTTTCAGTTGGCCTAAATCGACGACAACTCGTGGGCCGTCAAGACTTGTATCTTGAATAGAGCCATACCCCCAATTGTTTCCTGAACTAATGGGAAATAAATAGAATTGGTGGCTATTTGCTAATTGCAGTAATTTGGATATCGCAGACGTGTTCAACACTTCAACCGCAAAATCTATGGGTATATTGTTTGAAAACGTCGTTCTACCATAGCGCTCTGTTGCAATTTTCGTTTCCAATAATACCGCTTCGGTATCATGTAAAGCTTTACTGAACAGGTCCATTAAATCCATTATTATTCCAATTTGGTCTGCGATAAAAGAAGTCTACTATACAAAGCGAATGCCGCGGGAGTAAATGGAAAAATTGCTAATAAGCGAGCAGACTTGTTTAGCTAGATTACGGGTCAATAAATCAAAGTAGTAATAAGCAAAATAATGGCGTTTTCGTTTAGCCAAACAATTTTAGGCATAAAAAAAGCCGGAAGACCGGCTTTCTCATTAAAGGTCGTTAAACCTTATTTTTTAAATCTTCTGCCAAGACCTAAGCCTAGAAGACCAAGACCTAAGAACGCTAAGCTAGCAGGAGCAGGTACTGGACGCTGAGTTAGACCAACAACAATATTATCGAACTCACCGGCGATACCTGAAGATACTACACGTAATCTGTCGAACGACTCAGCAAACGTGAAATCAATGTTAACGTAAGTATTCGAAGCTGGGTCAACTTGGTTACCTGAGTCACCATTTTGTAACGCTAATAATTCTGGGCCAGTAATCGAAGATACAAGAACGTCGTTAGCGTAGAACTCAAACGAGTTGTAAGTATCAACTGAACCCCAGTAGAAACCTAAATAGTCAATACGTGAGCCTGCAAGAGCTGGATCAATGTCACCGAGATTAGCTAGAAAATTGGTATAATCTATATCTACGAAACTATCAACGCCTTCATTTGCTGGGGTAGTGTATGCATAACAAGTCGTATCGCCAGCAGGAGCTGCTGCTTCATTAGGCACCGAACCTCTACGAACATTAACCACGCCTGCACTACTAGGAGAAACCATTAATGGTGAATTGATCTGACAACCTGCAGATGCATTCTCAACGTTATAATCCGTGTTTCCGCTTGCGCCAGCAGGGAAAGAAGTTGCCGCATCGAAGGTTTCAACAAAGAATCCAAGAGATGGGTCAGAGATAACATTGCTTGCATCTATACGCTGGCTGGTTAAACCTGAATTATCAGTAGCCGCTTGGCCACCAAAAGTAATGTTTGCTGCACTTGCTTGATTTACTGCACCGAACGCTAATAAAGCGGCTAATGTGACTGATTTTGAATATTTAACTACATTTGACACGATATATTCCTTATTTAGACCAAAGATACTGCTGACTAAGATAAAGCATTACTTGTGCCAACGTTGAAAAGCCGTTTAATAACAATTGGATAGGTGTTTTTTTATGTTTAGATATTGAATAGCTGTAAAATTTCCTGACAAGAAGAGTGGTTTTTATTACAGATTATCAGACTAGTTTTCTTATATGGGGGTCTCTGCTTTTTATCTAAAATCAATGACAGGTAAATAAGGTATCCCATAGTTATAAGGTTAAAAAATTTATTCAAGACTATTGGCAAGCGGCTTATGGAAACTTAGAAGTGTAAAATTTTTTGACAGGTTACGCGGCCAAGATAATTGACCGCGTACCCCAGGCTAATTGAATTGGGTATTAACCTTCTTCTCAATATTTTTGAGCATGCGCTTAAAGCCGGGGGTAAGGCCGCTCATAAGCAAATGGCGACTAATATAATAAGGTGCGCGTTTACCATGATACTCCACTACCGGCCCGACTTGTTGAAATGGAATGCCAACGAAGCGTAAACTTCGCGCCAAACGAGGCTCCATCATGACAAAACAATGTTTTATGTCATGTTTTCGAGAGGTCGAAGCTGCACATAAATAGAGCCCTACGGCTATAAAGGGAAAGCAGCGTAATTCCCGTTCTGAATAAATATGTTCATTGATTGCACCCGTCGCTGAACCTTTAAATTTATCCGTCGCCCGTTTACGAAACTGAGCGGGTACCGCTAAGCGTGATATTTCGCATATTTCGCTGCGTGGAAAATCACTAGGGTGAACTGCGTCGTCTGCGATTGAACTTATGCAGTACTTTTCGATTGGTAATAATTGCTCGTCGCTGCCAGAGCGAACTATTCGTACTGTTCCGGCGTATTCACCAGTGGGAATATGTTTTATTAAACAGTGAGTGGAGTGACTATCGAATTGGTCTGTCTCCATTTCATCTGTGCGAAGATCTTCGAATTTTAATTCTTCACAATATACCTTGTGCCTTATTTTATAAGACTCATTTCGTAGTTCATCGGTTAAGGCGACAACCGGGCTAAGGTATTCCGCAAAATGTTTAGATATCTGGTTAGCCTGCTGACTGACCATTAAGTTCATTAGCTTTTTTACCACAGGCCCAATAAAAGGGAGCTCAGCATATTTTCGAAGTTGCTTCATAGGCTTATGTCTTTAAAACGGTTTTCCACATCTACATCCTTAGTTGTGTATCGGTATAAAGCCGCATTCTTTTAGGCACAAACTCAAAAGCGGTGTTAAACCCAATGTTGTACAACTCTTCTTTTTGCAAAGCCGTAATGTTGAAATCAACCGGTGATAATTTACCCGTATTGATTATGATCGTATTACGCCAATATTCTGCGTGTACGTACTCTCGCGACATTGCCGTCATAAAGGTCCTAATAAGCATCATCACATATTGGCGTAATGGCAGCCAACTTTTTTTAAAGTTTGGATCGGTTACGTGATCGCTTTTCAGTTTAAAACACATGACAGGAGAGCCATCGCCCGCCCAGTCTTGATATAAGGCATCTTCTGAAAGAATAGCACCGTCTACCAACACATGCTCTTTGTAGGATTGAAAGCTAAAAAATAACGGGATGGACATAGAAAATCTAACCGCTTTTGATATTTTTAAATCAGGGCTGGTTTTACGACTAAAAACCACAGGACCGCCGCCATTTACATCCGTTGCAAGTATGTGTAAATCTTTTTCAATGTCCGCAAACGTTAAACCTTGAAGTTGTTTGTCCATCCATGCTTCAAATTGGTCTCCGGAACTTAAACCACCTTGGCGTAATAATCTAAAAAGTGAAAAACCTTTAAATTTTTTAAAATCGGTATCCATTGCTAAGCGTTTAATTTTTGGGAGGGGAACACCACAGCAAAATAGGGCGGCGACAATGGAGCCTCCTGATACGCCAACCATGTGCTGAAATTGAATGTCAAGTTTTTGTAAGGCATCAAACACACCTATATGAACAGTTAAGCGGGTTCCACCGCCAGAAAAAATGGGCACAATTGATTTCATATATAGTTCCTTGCTCATCCTTTGCCGAACTTTTGTTAAGTTGGTATTTAACACGAAAAGTCGCGTTTGCACTAACTTATGTTATGTGTTTTATCACTTTACATACCGTTGGTATATTAGACCTAAGTACTCATGAATGGCTCGCTCACTGCGATAAAGGCTTAGAGCATTGGGAATACCCAAAACAAAGGAAACGTTTTTCCTGCTTAGATGCTCCACAGGGATAGGAAGTACCGAAAGATGGTGTAGATTAAAATACTCTACTGCGCGAGGTAAATGACTTGCCGATGAGACTAAAGCAATATACTTACCGACTAAGTGTGGAGCTAAAGCCGCAACTTCCGATTCAGTGTCATGACCCTGTGGGAATATATGTATATCAGTAGGGTTTACGCCAAGTGTTATCAGAAATTCTTTATTGTATTGAGCCTGCGACTTTGCATCTAATTCATTCAATATGCCAGCGGCCAAATATATAGGCAGTGGCTTTTCTTTATACATTAATGCTGCATGTAAATTGCGTTGCAGAGTGCATTGTGGCCATTTACTTACAAAAGGAAGGCCATCATCGTCGAAGTGATTGCAGGCT
This sequence comes from Paraglaciecola polaris LMG 21857, assembly GCF_000315055.1. Classification (GTDB taxonomy): domain Bacteria; phylum Pseudomonadota; class Gammaproteobacteria; order Enterobacterales; family Alteromonadaceae; genus Paraglaciecola; species Paraglaciecola polaris. The sequence continues at coordinate 23,235 of NZ_BAER01000097.1, forward strand.
AAAACAACGATACCATCTGTTTTTTTCCATAACGCAGAGGACAACTTAATGGTCGGATATTGATCCTCAAGCGGCTTGATGAGCATTACGCTAGGGTAAATTAAACTGCAAAACCACAACCACAATAATGGTACGTACGCGAGGTATTTATATATATTTCGCCCCCATAATGAGGTGCGAGATAGCATCAAAAGTATTGCAAACAACAAAGGGGCATGAACCAATGGTGAGCTTAAGCTATTTGCTAATGCTTGAAGCATTTATATTTCCCTAAATCTAATGAAATTTCTATCGCGAACCACAAAGTTAGGCACCTTGTATACTTATTGTGTTATCAGTTAATAATCCAGATCGCACTATATAAGTGCTCGCATATTGTCTTACGTATATCTCTCATCAGTTACATAGGAAGTGACTCTCTCACTACCTATTTGGAGCATTTCCTAAGGTGAAAATAAAATTCGGAAATTAACCGATATATGCCTGTCAATATCGCGTATAGCCCATAAGTGTTTGCTCGAGCCGCGGGCCGGTGGCTAATATTTTCATTTCATTAATACTCACCTTTTGTGTATAACCTTAAGATATTAATAGTATTACACTCATATTGTGACAGAGTTTAATCTGCTCACGCCAGCCCTATGGATCAATAAGTAACCCATTATGATATCGAAAGATTATATATATAAAATCATTTGTGTTGTTTTTTCTTGTTTAGTTTTTTCAGTGACAGCGAATGCCACGGGGAAAACTAAATTAGTCAAAAAAATGAAACCTTCCGTTGTGGGCGTCGGTTTGTATGATGCTATGTCATTTAGTACTCATCAACTTCGCGGCAGCGGTTTTGTGTTTGGTGACGGGACGCTGATTGCGACTAATTATCATGTGGTTTCCGAGCCACTTGACCCGCAAATAGTCCAGTATCATATTGTATTTTCTGGCACAGGTCGCCAGCCTAAAATCCATAAGGCCGAGATTGTAGCTAGAGATCCGGTGCATGATCTCGCCATACTGAAAATCCACGATAAGCTGCCGCCTTTGACATTAGGTTCTGATAATTATGCAGATGATGGTCAAGATATTCTAATGACGGGATTTCCAATCGGCTCCATTTTAGGCTTATATCCTGCAACCCACAAAGGAATGATAGCGGCATTGACACCTGACGTAATACCCAGTGTTAACTCTAGTCAACTGACCATGACGATGCGCAATCGCTTAGAAAATCCATTTATGATCTATCAATTAGATATGACGGCCTATCCTGGCAATAGTGGCAGTGCAATCTACGATGCAGATACGGGAATGGTTATTGGTATACTTAACAAGGTATTCATAAAAGAAACGAAAGAAGCGGTGTTAGAGAAACCAAGTGGTATCAGTTACGCTATACCGGTTCGCTATTTACGCGCACTGGCAAAAAATAAAAATCTAACGGTAAATTAGCGTTATTCATAGTAGTGCGTAATTTGAACGTCATATTGTTTTTTTATGTGGGCGACTAGCTTGTTACTTACGCAACAGGGTGACTGAATTAGGTAAGTGCTAATAAGTATGCAGGTTTAATATAGTAACGACCCTTTACTTTCATTTATATACAACAAAATGCAAGACGCAATTGCATTGGGTCAATTTGATGTACATCAGATTGTTAGAATCCAGCACGGAGATAAACTTAGTCGCGGGTCTACCGACACGCGACTAAGTTTTTAACGAGATTATTCATTGGCTATTGAATGTTTTGCTTCATTTCTCTTCGTTTAGCGTGTAATACAGGCTCTGTATAACCGTTGGGTTGTGCGGTGCCTTTTAATATCAGCTCCTGTGCGGCTTGAAATGCAATAGACTCGAGAGGGTTTGGCATCATGTTAATGTATTCACCATCGGCGCCATTTTGCTCGTCTACTAATTTCGCCATGCGCAGCATGGAATCATTGATTTGACTCTCGTCAATTAGGCCATGTAAAAGCCAGTTTGCAATATGTTGACTTGAAATCCGCAATGTTGCTCTGTCTTCCATTAATCCTACATTATTGATATCAGGTACTTTAGAGCAGCCTATGCCCTGATGTACCCAGCGAACCACGTAACCTAATATTCCCTGTACATTATTATCAAGTTCACGCTGTATGTCGTGTTCACTTAGGCTTGAAGGGTCCGCTAAAAGCGGAACGGTCAAAATGTCGTCTAGGCCATCAAACTCAGCGGAAGCGATGGTGCTGCGTAAGTTAAATACGTCTATTTGATGATAATGCAGTGCATGTAAGGTTGCTGCTGTCGGAGAGGGGACCCAAGCGGTATTCGCTCCAGATTGAGGGTGCGTAGTTTTGCTTTGCATCATATCAGCCATGTGGTCAGGGATAGGCCACATGCCTTTTCCGATCTGTGCTTTCCCCGACATGCCTGCATCAACCCCTATTTTTACGTTAGCCAACTCGTACGCGGTTAACCACGGCTGTTGTTTAATTTGTGCCTTTAAGGCGAATGGGCCCAAATGCATAGAGGTATGAATTTCATCTCCGGTGCGGTCTAGGAAACCGGTATTGATAAACACCGCGCGTTCTTTTGCCGCATAGATACAGGCTTTTAAGTTTACACTGGTACGACGCTCTTCATCCATGATGCCCATTTTTAATGTATTGTCAGGTAGTGACAATGCACGTTCAACACAACTAAATAGGGTGTTGGCAAAAGCAACTTCTTCAGAACCGTGCATTTTAGGTTTAACAATATAAATACTGCCAGCTTGGCTATTTCGATAAACGCCGTTATCCAATAAATCATGTTTGGCGATCAAGCTGGTGATCATCGCATCCATAATGCCTTCATATATGGGCTTTGCGTCAAACAGTATTGCGTCGTTAGTCATTAAATGTCCGACATTGCGTATGAACATCATGCTACGGCCACTTAATGAAATCGTATTACCATCCGTTGAAGTATAAGTTCTGTCTGGATTTAGTCGCCTGATAGATGCGCTATCGGGCTTGCCTAATGTTACCTCAAGGGTGCCCTTTATCAGTCCTAACCAATTCTGATATACCAAGGTTTTATCTTCGCCATCCACCGCTGCAACTGAGTCTTCGCAGTCCATGATGGTAGTGAGAGCTGATTCCACTAATATGTCTTTCATGCCCGCAGGATCGTCTTTTCCGACTTGGTGTGTACGATCGAATTGCAGTTCTATATGCAGGCCATTGTGTTGTATAAGAATGGCGTTTGGTTTGGCAATATCGCCACTAAAGCCTAAGAATCGAGCTGATTGAGTTAACGTTGTCGTACTTCGGTCATGCAAAGTAATAACAAGCTGGCCAGAGGTAATATCGTAACCACGGCTACCTTGATGACTGCCCTTGGCTAAAGGGGCGATAACGTCTAACCATTTTCTAGCGTATTCAATGACATGCTGACCACGTTTGGGGTTATAACCCTTAGTGCGTGCAGCACCGTTATCTTGTGATATGACGTCGGTGCCGTATGCGGCATCGTATAAACTACCCCAGCGAGCGTTAGCCGCATTGAGCGCAAAACGAGCGTTATTAATAGGCACAACCAATTGTGGGCCTGCCATAGTGGCGACCTCTGGATCAACCTTGTCTGTGGTGATTTCAAAATTTGCTGGTGGGGTTTCCAAATACCCTATTTGGTTTAAAAAGGCTTTGTATTCCTCAGGAACCAACGCTGTGCGGGATTGACAATATTGATCAATTGTCTGCTGCAGCGTATCTCGCTTTACCAACAAGGTGTCATTTATGGGGGTTAGCTGGGCCACGATGTCACTAAAATTAGCCCAGAAAGTCGATGATGTTATACCGCTGCCTGGTAGCGCCTCGCTTTCGATAAAGGCATCAAGTTGTGTTGCAACCTGTAGTTGTCCCCGTTGAATATAATTCTGCATGTTCTACTCCGCTAATTAGGCAATGGCATCAGTTTACGAAGGAAAGCTTATTTTGTTTAATTTATGGTTTCTATCTCAGCTATAAATTTCATGAATGTCTATTGGGCGGATAATGTATCGCCTACTTCGGTGATCAATCTGCGTAACCAAATATGACCTGCATCATGATGTAATAACGCGCTCCAAGCCATTTTTAAACCAATAGGTGGTATATCAAAAGGAGGGTCGAGGATCACAATATTTGGGTCATTCTCGTAAAGTGCCGCAGCTTTACTTGGTAGGGTGGCCACTAAATTCTGCACCTTGGCCAGTTGTAGAGCCACGTGATAATGACGAGTAAACACACGTATATCACGCTTTTGGCCAATTTTTGTTAATTCAGCATCCACCCAACCTAATTTTTGTACTTCATTGGGATCGATACCGACACCTACGCCAAACCCCGTTTTACTCACCCATATGTGTTTGCTATCAATGTAGTTTTGCAGTGTGAAATCATTGACTATTGGGTTACTACTGCTGACAACACAGGCAAATCTATCGTACCAAACAACCTTTTGATGAAAGGAAAGTGGCAGCTCTTCAAACCGGTTAATCGCCATATCAACTTTACCCTGCTCAACATCATGAAAAGTCACGTCACTTGGTGTAATCATATCAAGGGTGATATTGGGGGCGACTTTGGCGAGTTGTCTTATTACTTCTAGTAATAAGGTTGACTCGGCATAATCGCTGGCCATTATTCTAAATGTGCGTTTACTGGTTTCTGGCACGAAATCAGTCTCCGGCTGTATCGATGCTTCTAGCTTGGACAGTACATCTCGAATAACTGGTTGTAGTTCTAAAGCGCGCTTAGTCGGCGTCATACCATCACTGGTGCGCACAAGTAGAGGATCCTTAAATAAATCCCGTAGTCGCTTTAAGCCATTACTCATTGCTGGTTGAGTGATGCTAAGTTGATTTGCAGCTCGAGTGACGCTGCCTTCTCTTAGCAGTACGTCAAGATAAACCAGCAAATTGAGATCAACTTTAGAAATATTCATAGTATAAATGCACTTTTAAATTTGTATTGAATAACTAGATTGTACTCAGATGAAATAAAGATGCTATAGGCAAAGGTGAAAATTTTAAGTCTATGTATTTATACGATAAGTTTACTGCTGGTTGTGGCTTCATGGCAAGCTGGCGGGCGTTTTTTAAAATATATAAGAAATGTTGATTAAGAAAGTATTTCGTAAGTGAATATCAATTTACAGGCAAAAAAATAGCAGGTCACCCTGCTATTTTAGTCTGCTGTATTATTAGACGTTAGACTGCAACGTCGAATTGATTCATGGTGTTATCTTTACCTGATGCTTTTAGTGCTTGGTCACCAGAGAAATATTCTTTGTGATCATCACCTAAATTAGAGCCGGCCATCGCTTGGTGTTTAACGCACGCTAAACCTTCACGTAACTCTTTACGCTGCACCCCTTTTACGTAGGCTAGCATGCCTTCTTCACCGAAGTATCCCTTAGCGAGATTGTCTGTTGACAATGCAGCAGTGTGATAGGTTGGTAACGTAATCAAATGATGGAAAATACCGGCTTCACGTGCCGCATCAGCTTGGAATGTACGTACTTTTTCATCGGCTTCTAGGGCTAGCTCTGTTGTATCATAACGAACGGACATCAATTCATCACGTTTGTAATCAGACAGATCTTTACCGTTTTCAGCCCAAGTATCAAATACCTGTTGACGGAAGTTCAGTGTCCAGTTGAACGATGGAGAATTATTATAAACAAGCTTCGCATCTGGAACCTGTTTACGGATCGCATTAACCATTTCACCAATTTGTTGTACGTGAGGCTTTTCGGTCTCTATCCATAACAAATCAGCACCGTTTTGTAATGACGTTACGCAGTCAAGTACCACACGGTCAAAACCAGTGTCTTCTTTAAATTTGTACAAACCATTTGGTAAGCGAACAGGTTTCACTAACTTGCCATCAAGCTTGAGGACTGAATCACCGTCTTTTAAATCTGCAACAGAATCAACAGCAGTTGTTTCAAGGAATGCATTGTACTGGGCGGCTAAATCATTTGCTGATTGAGATACTGGGATTTTCTGTGTTAAGCCTGCGCCTAAAGAATCAGTACGAGCCACAATGACGCCATCATCTACGCCTAGCTCTAGGAATGCATAACGTACCGCGTTGATTTTACATAGAAAATCTTCATGTGGTACGGTTACTTTGCCGTCCTGGTGGCCACATTGCTTCGCATCAGAAACCTGGTTTTCAATTTGAATACAGCATGCACCTGCTTCAATCATTTTTTTAGCTAATAAATAGGTTGCTTCTTCGTTACCGAAACCTGCATCAATGTCAGCAATAATAGGCACCACGTGTGTTTGGTAGTTGTCTATTTTATCTTGAATATCTTGAATATCTTGAATACTCTCACCGGCTTCTTTTGCCTTGTCTAGGGCTGAAAACAACTCACCCAGCTCTTTTGCATCTGCTTGGCGTAAGAAAGTATACAGTTCTTCAATTAAGGCAGGTACCGATGTCTTTTCGTGCATAGATTGATCAGGAAGTGGACCAAACTCCGAACGTAATGCTGCGACCATCCATCCTGATAAATATAAGTAGCGTTTATCAGTCGTACCGTGGTGCTTTTTGATTGCTAACATTTTTTGTTGGCCAATAAATCCATGCCAGCAGCCTAAAGATTGGGTATAAGAGCTTGAATCTTTATCGTAGTCAGCCATGTCTTTACGCATAATTTCAGCGGTGTACTTCGCAATGTCTAGGCCAGTTTTAAAACGGTTCTGCGCCTTCATGCGGGCAACATATTCAGGGTTAATGGCGTTCCACGTTTGGCTATTTGCACCAGTTAACGCTTGAGCTGCTTGAATGTCATTTGTGTAATTAGACATGACGATGTTCCTTATGTTTGTAGAGTAAAATTTGATTAGCGTGTTTACTGAATTGATGTTTTTGCTAACCGATGACCGAATCCTACTGTTAGATTTATAATAACGAAAGGAAATGCTATTTATTCTTGATATTCATTTTGTGAATGACTGTGGGCACGATTATTTAAACGTGAATCGGTTGAAGAAAGACACGCAGATATTTGGTGTGATAACAGGCCATCCAATTGATTTTATTAAAACGGAAAGTGCCCAATGAGCATTGAATCCTACTCTAACGTCGTGGCCAAAATGATTTGGCTACTACAGCGCACTGGATAATTTATATAGGGATGTTTGAGATATGACGGTGCAACATTACATATCTTGCTACATTTTACTTGCGCTATTTTGTAAAAAAAATGCTCAGATTCTACGTCTTGTCATAAAACCCTGCGTATAATCAACCGTTTAAGTATTAAGCAATATATAGGATCGAAATGAAGTTTGTGAGTACAGTCTTACTATCAACCTTGTGTATGGCAGCAATAGCGCAAGAACCCAAGAATGTGATTATGGTGGTAGGCGACGGTATGGGCCCAGCTTATACCACTGCATACCGTTACTTTGCGGACGACCGAACGACCCCAGCTGTAGAGCAGACTGTTTTCGATCGTCTACTTGTCGGTATGGCAAGTACGTATCCTGCAAGGGTGTCTGGATACGTGACAGACTCCGCCGCGGGGGCAACTGCACTGTCAACGGGAACCAAAACCTATAACGGTGCCATTGCCGTAGATGTAGATAAGGAACCGGTTCAGACGGTATTAGAGTGGGCCAAGAAACAAGGCATGAAAACAGGCGTAGCCGTAACCTCACAGATAAATCATGCCACGCCTGCTGGTTATTCGAGCCACAATGAAAGCAGAAAAAACTACAACGAAATTGCCGATAGTTATTTTGACCGTAAAGTAGCAAACACATTTGTACTTGATGTGATGCTGGGTGGCGGTTGGAATTATTTTAAGCGCGATGATAGAGATCTCGTGACGGAATTTACCGATGCTGGCTACCAATATGTAGATACAATTTCGGCGCTACAAAACACTGATGTCTCCAAACCATTGCTCGGATTGTTTGCTGACAAGGGTTTGAACTGGGCATTGGATATGCCTGACAAGCAGCGTTTGCAGACCCTTACACAAGCTGCGGTTAAACATCTTGAAAATGACAAAGGTTTTTTTCTATTAGTTGAGGCCAGTCAGGTTGATTGGGCTGGCCACTCTAACGATGTGGGGGCAGCCATGGGAGAGATGCAAGATTTAGCTCAGACTATGACTTGGTTGGAACAATATGTTGATGCGCATCCTGATACCTTGGTGGTATTGACGGCAGACCACAGTACAGGTGGTTTTACTATTGGGGCTGATACTATTTATAAATGGGAACCTCAATGGCTGGAAAATCTTAAAGCGTCTCCATTTAATATTGCTAAGCAAGTTATGGCGACGAACAATAAAGTAGCATTAGCCAGCGAGTTACTGGGCTTTACACTTACCGAGGATGAAAAATCCCTGGTGAATGCTATCGATACCCAAGATGAAGAAATTGCCTATCAAACGATCAAAACGCTTCTCGATTTGCGCACAAATACAGGTTGGACTACTGGCGGTCACACTGGCGTTGATGTACCTGTATTTGCGAAAGGCCCAGGTAGTGAAAAATTCCGTGGATTGTTAAACAACACTCAAGTCGCGGATAACATTTTTACGTTGCTGGGGCGGAAATAACCGTTACAGATGCGTTTTAGCATCGCTGAGACATTGTAAAATGTATAAAAAAACGCTGACAGAGGGTTCTATCAGCGTTTTTTTGTTTTGCATCAAACAAAATATTTATCCGCTCGGGCAGCTCATTATTGCTGGGCTAAAAAGTTCTCTAATTCTTCACCCGTTAACTTCTTAATTTGGGCAAAGAGATACCATAGTGCACCCATTAACATAATCATGCTAGGGATCACGATGACGGGGTAGCTAAGAGCCGTCATGCGGCCTAGTTCTTCTGTGTACTCGGTCGTACCGGGAGCGCTCACTAGAATGACTTTTGCTAATACGTAATTTAAAAACGAGGAGAGAAAAAACGATCCAGCGACAATATAGGAGCTAATAGCCATTTTAGCTTCGAAGTCGCCAGTAGTACCTTTGGCTTCGAGTGCTTGATTCAGGTTATCCCAATTAACAATTTGCTCATTTAACACCAATACTTTCAACAGGGGTTTAGCTGTGCGCTGGGTGACGAGAACCGCGATCCCGATGAAAGCTGGAATTGCCGCTTCTTTTATGGCGATATATTCAGCAGGAAGCTCCAATAAACTGATACCACCGGTTAATATGACACTGACGATACCGAGAATTGAGAAAGCATTCACCTTGCCAGACTCTTTAAGATCCCAAAGACCATAGCCGATAGGAAAGATCAGTGCGGCAACAATACTCCAAGCAGGGCCTAAGTATTCATCAGAGCTTAAATTACTCATGATTACGACGGGGATAATAATATTAAACGCGAGATTTCCGAAAAAACCATTCTGCTTTTTAGGGGCTTGATTACTCATTTTTGCCTTTAAGTGTTTTTAAACTGCGTCTTGGATTATAGGGCAGTTGTACCGCGTGCTCTAGTACAACCTGTGGTTAATTTAACGTCTGTTCACAATCATCACTCAGGTGGCTATAAACGAACGTTTTTCGCCCACAGCCGAGCAGCGATCAATCCCGAGATAAATCCAAATAAATGGCCTTCCCAAGATACAAATGTTCGAGCGGGCAGCACACCAAATATCAAACCTCCGTAGAAAAATCCAACTAATAGGGAGATGGCAATTAAGCTAAATTTACGGCTTAGAAATCCAGCAAGTAACAAGAAGCCAAAGTAACTGTAAATAACACTGCTCATGCCGATATGACTGGCGGAGCGCCCAAATAGCCAAACCAATAAGCCTGTGAGTATGATGCAAAATAGCGTAACAGCGAAAAATCGTTTATTGCCGTATTGCAGCATCAGAAAACTGAGTACACATAAAGGTACGATGTTAGATAGGTAGTGGCTAAAGCTGCCATGTAAAAATGGTCCTAGGACCACCCCAATGAGCCCAGGGACATAGCGCGGTATGTTACCGAATTGGTTTAACATTCGCCCGGTCAACAAGTTAATCACTTCTATGGCGGTAACCAGGATAAAGATACAGCTGACGATTTTAAGTTGCTGACTTAACCGGGAAGAGGAGCGGGATGAGATGGTTTTGCTATTCATAAAGCTGCGTTATAGAAATGGTAAGTCAAGTGTGACCTAAACAGTTCGCAAATGAGATGTCAAATTGTCACAAAATAATATGTGGTAAGTATCTCGACATATCTTGGGTAATAAGCGAGGTATCTTCACGCACGGAGATCCCAGCGGGCTGGTCATTCACCAACCATGCACCAATTAAGGTGTGATTACTGCCAAATTTAGGCAATGGTGCATACGCTTGATAAATAAATCCTTCTTCACCATATGGCCCCTTTGCCTCAAGCACGGTTTTACCGTGTTCAATGACGCTGATGTTCGCTCCCTCTCGAGAGAATATCGGTTTTTTGACCAACTTAGTCTCTTTTGCTAAGTGCAATTCATCTTCAAAATAAGAGGGGAGTAAGTTTGGATGGCCTGGAAACATCTGCCACAGCATGGGCATTAAGGCCTTGTTGGATAAAACAGATTTCCATAGGGGTTCAATCCAATGGCTTCCTGATGGGCCAATATGTGGCGCAAAATCTTCGCGCTGCATAAACTCCCAAGGATAAAGCTTAAATAACGATTCGATAATTTGATCGTCATGGTCGGTGAATGCCCCACTTTCACTCAAGCCAATATCTTCCATATACACAAAATAATCGGCAATACCTGCTTCTCTGGCGCAATCTTGAAGGTATTGAACTGTGCCTCTGTCTTCATCAGTGTCTTTGCAGCAAGCGAAATGCATGAAGTCCAGCTGATAATGCTGGGCTATATCACCAAAGCGCGTCACTAGCTTCTCTTGCAGTGAATTAAATTGATCTGCTCCTTTGTGGATAGCGCCCTTATTGACTTGCTCTTCTAACCATAGCCATTGCCAAAAACCACTTTCGTAAAGCGATGTAGGGGTATCGGCGTTGTTTTCGTATAATTTAGCCGGTCCGCTACCGTCGTAGCTGAAATCCAATCGTGAGTACAAACTCGGATCACGGTTGTACCAAGAGTCGGCGATGGGCTGCCAAAATGCTTGCGGGATCTGAAAGCGTGCCAGTAGCGCTTCATCCTGAATAACGCGCTCCACCACAGCTAAACACATCTGATGAATATCAGCAGTGGGCTGTTCTATGTCATTTTCAATTTGTGCCAATGTGAACTGGTAGTATGCGGACTCATCCCAGTAAGGTTCGCCATGCATAGTATGAAACTTAAAACCGAAATCAGCAGCTTTACGCTGCCAATTGGGTCTTTGCTTGATTGGAATACGAAACATAGCGGACTAACCGCCCCAACCACCGGAGCGTTTACTTGAACTACCCCAGCTAGATTTTGCTCGAACACTGCTGCCAAAACCGCCACGGCTCATGGTTTTAGTCACGCTCGGTTTCGCTTTGAAAGCGCTCTTATTGACGTCCATGTTACGACGACGATAGTCACCATAGTCACTGCCATCAGCACCCATCCAGCGCTGGCGATAGGATGAGTAAGGGGAGTAAGAAGTGAACATCGGCTGCGTATTATAACCTCTAGGAGATAACAAATTACTCAGCATGTAACCAGCCATAAACGGCATAAAGAATGAACCACTATCACTGCGTGTATAGTTACACTGATTTGCCCCAAACTCTTCTTCGCAAACTTGCCTAGATGCGTATTTGGGGCCTGTGCGTTGTGCTTCGTCAAGGGCGTCTTGATAGGCTGTTTTACATAATTCTGCCTGACTGGGGTTTTGATTGATACAGTCATCAACACCCGTATACACGGTAGCTTTTTCGGTTTCTTCACCGCAGCCGCTTAACATGACCGCGGCAATGCCTAAGGCTAATGGTTTAACCGAAAAGCCTTTACGCATACTTGCTAGATTGATATTTGAAGAGCGTTTACGCTGGGTCATATGTCCTCCTAGTAAGTCATGCACGCGGCATTTATTAGGCCCACTGCAATAGAAATCGCAGCTAAAATAGTGCCTGCTGATATTTCGTTATTGACAATGCGTTCGGCAATTTTTGGCATAAAGGTAAAGCGCAATAATAAAAACGCCACGACCTGAGCAATTATGGCTACCACACCCCAAACGATAAAATCTACCAAGGACGCTGAGTTAGCCACTGCGCTAGAAAGTGCTAGTGCAAATCCGACTATCGCTCCGCCAAAACCGATAGCAGCCGCAAGGTTCTTTTCTTGTTTAACCAGTTTCCACTCATCGTGTGGAGTGACAAAGGCATAAACTATTTTAAATATAAAAAGCAGTACTATGGATACAGCGAAGTAGGCCACAAAATGTCCCAGACCAGCGATTGAGTTTAGAATTGTTTCCATTTTTGTTCCTTAGATTGAATGCGTATTGTTAGCCATTAATAGTAATGTCTGCTTGCTCAATATTAAAACCACTGCTTATGACCAAGCAGCGATCGAGATTTTGTCCTACTAATTTTTCTTCACCGCTAACGAGTAGTGTTTCTACGTTGTTTCCCTCAAGCTCGCGCTCGTACAACATAACGAACTGATCCGTTTCGCTTGTATCACCGTCTTCTTCATACGTTTTTTCGGTCATCGCCACTGCGGGGGAAATATCACCCACGGCATCCCATACTCGCTGGTAGGTATGACCTTCCAATGAATATTGAGGTTGAGATATTTCATTTTTGAGCAATTGTTGCCATTGGGCATCTGAGCCAACCGTTTTGGTTTCATAGAAATACCACAACTTAACGTCAGTAATGTGATTTTCTGTTACGCCACCATCTAATACCACCTGTAAGAAGGCGTCATCATCGGTGTAGAAGCGTAAAATTTTACCACCTGTGTCTAAATCAACCTCGCCAACACCTTGGATGATGTGCGAACTAGCCGCTGAATCGATAATTAGACTGGGTTCGATTAACTTTAGTCTGAGTGGATCAATTTGAAACGAGCCGCCCAAATATAGGCCCATAATTTCAGGTGCTTTAGGTGTTGTGGGCGTGTCTTTTTTGCCAAATAATTTGCTAAACATGCTATTCCTCGGAAAAACGTTGCCATTCAATTTTTTTAATTCGCGCTTTAGCGATATAAAACACTTTATCCCCTGGTGATAACTGTTCATCTAAATCGGGATTGACTTGTATATTCAGTCGGTCATGGCTTTTTGCTGTGCCAATCAAAGTCGCGTTATAACGAGATTTAAGTTGGTTAAATGCCGCGCGCACTTGAATGTGTCCCGAATTAAGGGGCAGGGAGTCTGAATACTGGGCTTGGCCTTCGGTGACACTGAGCAAATCGTGGTGTAAAACGCTCGACCCTGGATCAAATGCGGACTTAGCCAGCATTTCAATGGCTACGCTTGGGGTACACTCTACATTCGGACAATGACGCTGAAGTAAATTTGCCAAGGTTTCATCGGTAAAGTAGGCAACCATCTGTGCATTAGGATTACGCTGGCTGCAATATAAAGCGGTGGTCATGGTCAAGTCGTCTTCTGGGTTGTCCATCAAGACCACTTTAGCATCGGCAATACAGGCTCTGTCCATGTCTTTGTCATTGCTAAAACTATTGACCTTAACAAATTCAACTTTATCTGGCATGGGGTTGATGATGTCAGCGCGCACACACAGCACTATAGTTGGCTTCTCATCTACAGCTTCCCGTTCGCGCAGCAATAAATCTAATAACCGCAATGTACGTTGTTCGTTCCATCCAAGCACCAATATGTGGTTTGAAACAGATAAACTTTGCAAGCCTTTTACTCCTTTTAACCACTGAAACGATACCCATGAAGCCACACGACCAATTATTAACGCAAAAAAGCTTAAACCCACAGGAATGACATACAACGAGACGATGTATTTCCCCGCGGATGTAGCGGGAGAAAAATCGCCATAGCCAACCGTGGACCCCGTCACGACTAACCAATAAATAAAGTCAGTGCTGTTGGTTAATGCCTCTTCTCCTGCTAGGGCCATTAAACACCAACTCGAAATGGCGTAAAAACTTAATGCTGATAGCAGGGTATACCAGCGCATTTCGGCAAAATACTGGGAGAGTATTTTACGTATTGTAGAAAACATGGCGTAATTTCAGGTTATTGTTATTTTGGGATATTCTTTCACACCTCAGGTCATTAGCCAATGTAAGACTGAGGGCTGGGGATTGAACCGCACATTACCAATTTGCTAATGCAGACTGGCAATGTGGGTAGTGCGGTATATTACTTGCCTAAGATACGGCTTAGCTCGTCGTCGGCTGATGCCTGACCACCTTTAATACCTGCTTGGGACAAGCGTTTCTCTAAGTCATCACTCGATTCCTCAGTGGCTAATTCTTGCGCAGCTTGTAACTCCGCATCGCGTAATGTTTGCTTGTCTTGAATGCGTTGCAATGATTCAGTGGCAGTTTTCATCTTACTGTTGGCACCTAAATGGCGAGATGACACAGCAACTTGTGCTTTTTGCACCGACTCAGTCGCTTTTACCATGTCAACTTGTTGCTCTAGGCGACGTAAATTCCCTTTCGCTTGGCTGATATTGGTAGCCAATTGTTTTTCAGATTGCTTGAACTGGTCAAGATATTTCTGCTCACTTTCTTGTTCAGCTTTTAAGTCGCTTACTTTTTGAGCGCAATCTAGTGCCAACTGACGATCGGTATCAATCGCTTTACGGGCATGCGCTTCATATTGATCAATGGATGACTGCAAGCTCGATACTTTTTGTGTGGCCAATTTACACTTGGCTAGAATCTGCGTGCGCGCATGATCTGATTTACGCAGTTCATCTTTCGCTTCGCGAATTTCTTGTTCAAGGATGCGAATGGCCTGACTATCTGCAACTGATTGTGCTGCTTCAGTGGCGCCGCCTTTGACGGCTGTAATTAATTTTCTCCAAACTGACATAATGTCACTCCTCGATTAAAGTAAATGTTCTGCATAAGCATCTAAAAATGCTTCTACATTCTGAAAAAGTGTTTGCACTTCGATCATCACACTCTCGGCTTTAGATTGAGAGCTGAGTGAGCCAAAGGCAGTATAATATTCATCACCTGCAACATTTGAGATACCCACAGTGGTCAATGGGAAAATCATGTGAGATTTTAAAATTTCTTCGTTTAGTGCATGCTTGTCTTTCACTTCACTGATTGAAAACAGCAAAGACTCAACCAGAATCTGTTCTCCACTGATTGCTAACCACGCATCAATACCGTCGCTGTTGGCAATTAATAAACAATTTTCTTCACGGGTAACAACGAGATCTTGGTTGTCACTAAAAAGGGCCTCAAGTTGATTAAGATCCCATGTCATGGCTACTCTCCTGTATGGCTAATGACCGTATTCGAATACGTCACAAAATTTGATTGTGGTCGAAGGCGAAACTGGGCCTTAGTGTAGTCGGCTGAAAAACAAATAGTCAAATGTTATTTTCAACGTTTGAAGTTTATTCGTTACTAATGTAAATTATACGTCACATTTGTATCGGCGGAGCAATTATGCAAAATCACTCAGACGGTCTGACAGCAAAACAGAAGAATAGTGCCTCGGCAGATTGGCGCCAAGTGGTGCAGCGCCTGCTAAAGGGGGAGATGTCCAAGCGTGGCGTTAAATATCAAGATCTTAGCGAGCGACTCGTGACTATTGGTGTGAATCAAAGCGCAGACAACTTGCGAAATAAAATAAATAAGGGAATCCTAGGCGCCGATTTGTTGTTACAAATCATGTTTGTGCTGAACATGCGCCGTATTGAACGAGACGATATCGTGGATATGTTCAGTGACATGGGGCAAGATCTGCCGCAATAAATACCTAAGTTAAGCGCTTATTATTGAAATAAATCAGCAACACAGGCAAAAAAAACCCAACGCAAGAGTCGCTGGGCAAAATAACAGTTAGGAGAAACGTCAAAAATATTTAAACTGTTGATGTTATTTTAGCCGCCTGAGGCAAAGTCACAAGCTAACTTTAGTATGCCAAGGCGATTGCAGGTATTAATTATTATACGTAAAATGATGGGCTATGTTTCCCAGGATGATATATGAAAGTTTCTGAATTCCAGTTTGATTTACCTGAAGCCCTGATCGCGCGTTATCCCACTAAGGAACGTACGGCAAGCCGTTTACTGCACTTGTCCCCCGATGGTCTTTCCCACTTACAATTCACCGATGTATTAAGCCTGATCAATCCCGGCGATTTGTTAATTTTCAATAATACCCGAGTGATCCCCGCGCGTTTGCTTGGTCAAAAAGCGTCCGGTGGTAAAGTCGAGGTGTTAATAGAACGCATTATTGACGATCATCATGTTCTTGCGCATGTACGTGCTAGCAAGTCGCCAAAGGAAGGTACCCGTTTACTGCTCGAAAGCAGCGTGCAAATGGAAATGGTTGGTCGCCAAGATGCGTTGTTTGAACTCAAACTGCTTAATTCAGAACCGATCCTGGAGGTACTCGAGCAATACGGTCACATGCCATTACCGCCTTATATTGATCGCCCAGATGAAGCATCAGACAAGGAACGTTATCAAACGGTATACAATCAAAAGCCTGGCGCGGTTGCAGCACCGACCGCAGGTTTGCATTTTGATGATGCTATATTAAAGCAGTTACAAGACAAAGGCGTAAACACCGAATTCGTCACCCTGCATGTGGGTGCTGGAACATTTCAGCCAGTGCGAGTAGATAATATTCTTGAACATAAAATGCACTCTGAATACGCGGAAGTACCGGAAAGTGTGGTTAATGCCATCGCTAAAACCAAAGCTGCGGGCAAGCGGGTCATTGCGGTAGGTACCACTTCTGTTCGCTCATTAGAATCCGCTGCACAAGCAGCCATTAAAGACGGGACAGGATTAGCGCCATTTTTCAGTGACACCGATATTTTCATCTATCCTGGTTATCAATTTCAAGTCGTTGATGCCATGTTGACCAATTTTCATCTATCCGAGTCAACCCTTATCATGCTCGTCAGTGCTTTTGCCGGTAAAGAGAATGTAATGAACGCATACCAAGCAGCAATCGCCCAACAATACCGCTTTTTCAGTTATGGAGATGCAATGTTTATTGAGAAAAACCAGTCTTAGCTTCGTCATAAATAAATTGTTCGTTATTAGTTTTTATTCGTTAGCGCAATTCGTATATAATCCGGCCACTTTTTGTCAGCAACTCGCTTGTTAGGCATCGAATATCACCTCAGACGAGAACACGCTGGTGGGCAATGCGTATCAGCAGGAAGTATTTATGCAATTTGAATTAGACAATACAGATGGAAAGGCGCGCCGCGGTCGTCTTAAGTTTGCTCGGGGCGTAGTTGAAACCCCAGCATTTATGCCTGTCGGTACCTACGGTACGGTCAAGGGCATGACGCCAGAAGAGTTAGATGAAACTGGGGCTCACATATGCTTAGGTAATACCTTTCACCTAATGCTGCGCCCAGGAACGGAAATCATTAAGTTGCACGGCGACTTACATGATTTCATGCATTGGCATAAGCCGATTTTAACTGACTCAGGTGGTTTTCAGGTATTCAGCCTTGGGGATTTACGTAAGATCACCGAAGAGGGGGTGACATTCCGCTCACCAATCAATGGTGAAAAGATATTACTTACTCCTGAAAAATCCATGCAAGTACAGCGGGACTTAGGATCCGACATTGTTATGATTTTCGATGAATGTACACCGCATCCCGCCACCGAAAGTGAAGCGCGTCTGTCGATGGAGCTTTCATTGCGCTGGGCCAAGCGTAGTAAAAAGGAACATGGTGATAACCCGTCGGCATTATTTGGTATTATTCAAGGTGGTATGTACGAAGGTTTACGAGATGTGTCTTTGCAGGGCTTAGAAGATATTGGCTTTGACGGATATGCTATTGGTGGTTTATCTGTTGGCGAGCCAAAAGAAGATATGATCAGAATATTGGATCACACCACAGACAAAATTCCAGCGCACAAACCCAGATATTTGATGGGCGTGGGCAAACCAGAAGATTTAGTAGAAGGTGTGCGCCGTGGGATTGATATGTTCGACTGCGTTATGCCTACGCGTAATGCACGTAATGGACACTTATTTGTCACCAGCGGAATTGTGAAAATTCGAAATGCGGTGCATAAAACGGATACCGGTCCTTTAGATGATAAATGTGACTGTTACACTTGTAAAAATTATTCTCGGTCATATCTACACCACTTGGACAAATGTAACGAAATATTAGGTGCGCGCTTAAACACTATTCACAACTTGCGTTATTACCAACGTGTTATGCAAGGTTTAAGAGATGCGATTGCCGAGCAAAAACTCGATGGCTTCGTTGCAGATTTTTACGCACAAAAAGATATGCCGGTACCGGCGCTATAACTACAAAACTTAACTTTATATGGGGAATTTATGAGCTTATTTATCTCTGATGCTTATGCACAGGACGCAACAGGTGCTTCAGGCGGCGGATTCGAAATGCTAATTATGCTTGGTGTATTTGGATTGATTTTTTACTTTATGTTATATCGTCCACAAGCAAAGCGTGTAAAAGAGCATAAAAATTTGGTTACCTCATTGGGCAAAGGCGATGAAGTCTTGACTCAAGGTGGTATGGTTGGACGTATAGTGAAAGTATCTGATGAAAAAGACTTTTTAGAAATCGCCTTAAACGATACTACTAACATCGTTGTGCAAAAATCTGCTATCTCAGCTGTGTTGCCAAAAGGCACGATGAAAGCGATTTAAATTCAGTTACGTCTAATAAAGCGGGCCATTGCCCGCTTTATTTATGTTACGCCAGCCAAAACGGAAGGATTTTCACGTGTTAAACCAAACTCCGCTATGGAAGTACCTAGTACTGATATTTATTATCGGTATTTGTGCTCTATACGCCACCCCAAATTTGTACGGTGAGGACCACGCAGTGCAAATCTCTGCAGGCCGTAATGCAACCGTCGATGACGCTTTGCTTAATCAGGTCACAGAAACATTAGCCACACAAGGTATTGCTAGCAAGAGTATTGTGCTGGACAACCAACAGATTCTCGTTCGACTTACCAATGCAGATTCTCAGCTAATCGCCAGAGAGACGTTAGAGCGTGCCTTAGGTGATGATTATTACGTCGCCATGAATTTGGCCCCTGATACCCCAGCGTGGTTAGAGGCTTTAGGTGGCGCACCAATGAAGTTAGGACTCGATTTGCGCGGCGGGGTGCATTTCTTAATGGAAGTTGACATGAACTCTGCGGTCAACAAGTCATTCGAAGACATGGTGGGGGATTTCAGAAGTGCCTTGCGCGAAGAAGGCATTCGCTATCGTACCGTGCGTCAAGTCGAGGGCGGAGTAGAAATATTTTTCCGCGACCAAGATACCTTAGATAAAGCTGAATTCTTTTTACGCAATCGGAATCGAGACTTGGTTTTTACCGAGAAAAACGATCTGAAAATCATGGTCAGCATGTCAGAGCAAAAACTGGCTGAGACACGCGATTACGCTGTGAAGCAAAACATTACCATTATCCGTAATCGGGTAAATCAGTTAGGTGTTGCTGAGCCGAGTGTGCAAAAACAAGGTGTTGACCGTATCGCTGTGCAGTTACCCGGTATTCAAGATACGGCCAGAGCAAAAGAAATCTTAAACGCTACCGCAACACTTGAGTTTCGTTCGGTGGATTTAGACCATGATGTACGCGATGCTGTAGCTGGTCGTGTACCGGCGGGCTCTGAATTGGTGTTGAACCAAGACGGACAACCTCAACTACTGAAAAAGAAGATTATTTTAACCGGTAATCATATTATCGACGCCAACTCTAGCGCTGATGAGTATGGTATTCCTCAGGTTAATATCTCCCTTGATTCTAAAGGCGGCAGCAAAATGTCGCAGTTTACCAAAGACAGTATCGGTAAACCTATGGCCACCGTTTTTATTGAATATAAATCTACCGGTGAGCGTGATGCAAACGAAAAACTAATATTTGAAGCAAAGCGAGAAGTGATCAGTGTCGCTACAATTCAAGCGCGATTAGGCAGTAGTTTCCGTATCACAGGATTAGATTCCCCTCAAGAAGCGCATAATTTAGCGTTATTACTGCGTGCTGGAGCGCTGATCGCGCCCATCCAAATTGTGGAAGAGCGCACTGTAGGGCCAAGTTTAGGTAAAGAAAACATCAGATTAGGTACGCAAGCCATTATTTGGGGCTTTATTGCGGTGCTTATTTTTATGCTGATTTATTACAAAGGATTTGGCTTAGTGGCTAACTTAGCTCTGACCTTAAATCTGGTGATGATAGTCGGTATTATGTCGATGATCCCTGGCGCGGCATTATCCCTACCAGGTATGGCAGGTATCGTACTCACAGTTGGTATGGCGGTGGATGCAAACGTACTGATTTTTGAGCGTATCCGGGAAGAATTACGTGAAGGGCGAAGCCCACAACAAGCGATACATCATGGTTACGACAGCGCGTTCTCAACTATCTTAGATGCGAACATTACTACCTTCATTGTCGGTTTGATATTGTTCGCTGTAGGTACAGGCCCTATTAAAGGCTTCTCGATTACCTTAATGATAGGTATCGCCACTTCCATGTTTACCGCAATTTTTGTTACCCGTGCTGTTGTTAATGCATGGTGTGGTGGTAAGCCATTGAAAAAATTATCTATATAGGAGCCGTGATATGCAATTGTTAAACATGAAAAACACAGTTGGCTTTTTGTCGTTACGTATTCCAGCGGCGATATTCTCCACGGTATTAATTCTTGGTTCGTTGGTCTCCTTGGCTGTGAATCAGCTCAACTGGGGCTTGGATTTTACCGGTGGTACACAAATTGAAATGCGTTATGAAGGGGTTGCGAATTTAGATGCGATCCGCGGTGAATTAACCCAAGCGGGTTTTAACGAACCTATCGTACAAAATTATGGCAGTAGTCAAGACGTCCTTATACGTATTGCACCGATTGACGGCGTGAAAAACGTTGAAATTGGTGACCGGGTTGTGAATGCGTTGCAAACCGCCGATCCCGGTACTGAAAAGCGCGGTATTGCGTTTGTAGGACCCAATATTGGTGATGAGCTGGCTGAGCAGGGGGGATTAGCTATGCTGGTATCTTTGCTATGTATCTTGGTGTACGTCGCTATGCGCTTCGAATGGCGTTTTGCCCTAGGCTCGGTTATCGCATTGGCGCACGATGTTATTCTCACCTTAGGTTTGTTCTCGATTTTACAATTGGAGTTCGATTTAACGGTATTGGCTGCGGTACTGGCGGTCATCGGTTACTCGTTGAACGATACCATAGTGGTATCTGATCGGATCCGTGAAAATTTCCGCAAAATACGCAACTCAGACACCGAAGAAATAATCAATATTTCACTTACTCAAACCCTGAATCGAACCATCATTACTTCACTCACGACTGTGTTGGTGTTGATGTCATTGTTCTTGTTAGGTGGCGCGACAATTCACGGTTTTGCAACCGCGTTGTTGTTTGGGGTGCTGATTGGTACATACTCATCTATTTACGTAGCCAGTTTAGTGGCACTGTGGTTAGGGGTGAGTCGTGAAGACTTAATGCCAACTGAGATAGAGAAAGAGGGCGCTGACCAAGAGTCGATGTTGTAATTTACACCATATGAGCTTGTCTCATATACCTGTTAGATTATGTGAAAGCCGCTTAAGTAATTAAGCGGCTTTTTTATTGGTCTATATGGGCAAAAAGTACAACTCCATAATGTTGGGACGTTGAGGAATAGCTTGGGGGGTGTTCCGGCGTATGACAGGTACAAAAAAACGAGTCATATGTTATATATAGTGCTTTTAAGTGTGTATAACATGTATTAAGGCAGAGAAATCTGCCTTTTCTTTGACAAAAATACATTAAGGGATATAGTGTACTGTATGTTTATTGTGTACAGGGATACGATATTTGTCTTCAGTCAAAGTAAAAGCCACCGTTGTTGAAGATAACACGGGCATAAAAAGCCAACTGCCAGTGTTGCTTACCGAACAAGGCGAATTGAGTGTTGTAACGGATTACCTTCTTAAAATGGAGGCTAACGGTGTCAGTGCGTCCGTCATGAATCAATTCATTCAAGTCGTTTCTTTGCTTTTAGATTATATGGAGGCAAACAAGGACTTGTTCAACGACCCAAAAATTCTCTTCCAGACCTTTGCTAAGCGTTTGTATAGCGGCACTATCGGAGAAGATGGACTCGATCCGTCAGGTTTATATTGGATGCCAAGCTCAACAGAGCATGTCAATAAACACATCCATAGGCTGACAGCTTTTACTGACTGGATTGCTAATAAGCAAGGTACTGAGCCAATGAACCCCTTGCGTGATGCGACTTCGCATGAACAACGCTTAAATTACGCAGCATGGTTTCGTAAAAACCAAAATGATTTTCTCGGCCATATCGAAGATAAGAACATCAATAAAACCATTCGTAAAGCCAGAGCAATGAAGGGCCGCACATCTTTAACCATGACTGAAGACGATGCAATTGCCTTTCCAGAAAAACACTGGGAGTCATTATTCAAAGATGGAATTGGTGGCGCAAAAGACCCAAGGGTAGCACTAAGAGATAAGCTTATTCTTCTGCTGATGCACGGCGGTGGTCTGCGAGAAAGTGAAGCGTTATCAATTTGGGTGACGGATGTGTTTGAAGACCCTTACAATCCAGATAATGCTGTGGTTCGGGTATACAACGAAGTTGATGGTAAAGCACCTGATGGCTGGCGCAGTCGAAGTGGGAAGCATACCAGAGCAGCCTATCTTAAAGAAGAATATGCCCGTATACCGCGAATCAAAATGCAGGGTACATCGCGGATTGGCTGGAAGAGTCGTGTCGTTGATCATCGAGATAGCTACCTCCAAGTACAATGGTTCCCAACGGACTATGGCAAGGTCTTTATGTCACTTTGGAAGAACTACCAAAAGTACCGAGCCAGCATTGATTGCCATCACCCGTATGCGTTTATCTCCTTTCATCACAGCGCCCTTGGTAACCCCTACACCCTGAATGCCTTTCACCAAAGCTATGCGCTGGGTCTAAAGCGCATTGGGTTAGCACCGAATAAAGCGGAAGGGTTAGGGCCACACGGACACCGACATAACTACGGTAGACGTTTAGATTGTTCAGGGCTTAACCCGTTAGTCATTCGCCGCTGTATGCACCACAAATCACTGGAGTCTCAGGTTCCCTACACAGGCAAAGGGCAACAGGAAATCTCTGATGAACTCAACAAAGCCTCGCTGCAACTGGCAAATCCTGAGTCCAAAGTGAAACCACTGGATTGGCAAACATTAGTCGAACATGGTTTTGACGACATTGACCCGCAAGGGTATTTCACAGGCAAGCATCCGAAATTACGAGGTAAATAATGGCAACAAAAGGCAAAAAACATGACGGACGCGGATCGGATTTAACGTTTAAATGGATGCTCACAACGCTTGGCCCTGAGTGGGAGCAATGGCAGGTATTAGCCGCTGAGTGGATGGCGACACAACCTGCGGGAGTTAACGACAAGCTCAAGTCACTTTGCTTTTTCTTTGAGTCCTACCTATCGGAGCGAGCACCCTATTCAGCCGATGTTGGTCTGTTTTTCAAAGGATATAACGGTCATCGCTGCTCTACTGAAGATCTAGAATCTAGGATAAGAGAGACCGTTAATAACCCTCCTTCAATTGCAACTTACATAAACTCTTCCTGTATATTCATTAATTACATCATTGAGCATCATTTATCTGAAGAGGACGATAGTGGCAAATTAATACCACTGGTTCAAAACCCGTTGAGCAAAATTAAGCGTCAAAATTCACTCACTGAAACCGTGCGCAACCCACTGCCGTATCGTTATATCCAAGACCTGCGCCACATCCTGTGCCCATTACCAGATAAAGCGGAATTGGCGGTGATTGAGCAAAACCTAGCGCAAGGCGAGTCGTTACTGCCTAGCTATCACTACCGCCACTTCAAGCATTGGACATGGGCGCAGGAGCAGTCAGGGCAAGGTAAAGTAGGTGGAAGTGGCGACTGGTTCGGCGTCGAGCCTGAGCTGATTGACAAAGCCGACCCCGATTGTGTGTGGCGCACTAAAGAAGTGGAACGAAACAATAAAAAAATCACCCTCCACCAAATTTGGTCGCCCGTCAAAGCGATGATCATATTTATGAAACTGCATCTGCCGCTGCGCACCTATCAGGTGCGTATGCTAGACAGTGGCGAGGCGGACACGTGGCGCTATGAAAACGGTCAATGGAAGCTCAATGACAAGCACGACTTTGTGCTCGGTAGCGAAAAACGCCCCTTCGGAAAAGGTATCTTTCGCCGCATCCATGACACCATGACAGGGCAATATTCCACAGGGTTATATATCAATACCAACAAAACCGCAGACCAGAATAAATCGGAACTAGAGCGCGGCTACATTATTCCTTGGCAAAACGAAGATGTACTGTATTGGCTGGAAAAGCTGCGTAACTGGCAGGAAAAATACAACCCAATAGTGAAACCGACTGACTGCACCACACTGCAAAGAAAGCATATTGGCGATAAGAAGTCACAAACTCAGTTAGAAAGCATGGGGGAAATTGCCTTTCTGTTTCGGGATGCGTCAGCGAAAGGAATTGACGGGTGCAAACCAATTGCTGGGAAACAGACTCTGGCACCTTTCTGGTATCAACTCTTGCTGACACTGGAAAACCAACTCGCTGAGCAAGGAAATGCGCTTGATAATGGCGAACGACTTAAACTGGTTGTGGATTACCCCGAAGGCACTCCAGAAGGCGCTAAGGTTGCCACGAACCACCCACTGCACAGTTTGCGTGTATCGCTGATAACAGCCTACTGCATGGACACTCAGTTACCACTGCCTGTTATATCTAAACTGCTGGCAGGCCACTCACGCATCCTAATGACCATCTACTACAATAAAATCACCCCGTCCGTGATGGCGGAAAAAATGAGTGAAGCCGAAGGGGAGCTTGAGGGTAAAGCCAAGCAGTCAGTGCGCAACTTCCTTAAAGATGCCTCACTAGCGCAAATTCAATGCAAAATGGTCTACCACAAAGAAGACAGCATTCAGGCGGCGTTAGTTAACCGTAACCCCATCGGTTGGGAAGAACGCTCATCTGGCTTATGTTTGGTCGGAGGCAACACAGTCAAATCCGATGAAATCAGTACGCTCGGCGGTTGCTGGAACGGTGGAGAGTTGATTAGAGACGCAAGTGCTGCCGCTAATCGCATCTATGGCAGCGTACCGCACGGCCCTGAAAACTGCATTCGTTGTCGCTGGTTTATTACCGAAGCCTATTATCTAAAGCCACTAAACGCTCAGTTCAATCAACTCAGTTACAAGGCGCACCAAGCCGCCAACTTATCCGTTGAAATCGAGGGTGAGCTAGAAGCCCTAAAAGACGAGCAGTTCTTCTGTGAAGAGCAAGGTGCGCCTTTTACCAAGCATGATGACATGCAGGTTCTACAACGCCGCTATGAAAAGCAACAAGTAGAGGCTGATGAATACACCAAAGACTGGATAGCCTGCTTTGAGTTAATCAGCAAAATCATTCACGTAGAGGAAGCGCGAAACGATGATGACACCAAAGATAAATTGATTGCAGTAGGGAATGAGCAAGATATTAGCCATGCCTTGAGATTCGTTGAAACAGAGTCTGAGTTATTGCACTTATCTCTTCTATGTGATGATGCTGAATTCTACCCTGATTTGCAGGATGAATTGCGTAAAACGCCAGCTATCCAAAAGCGTTCCATGCAGCTTAGCCGTGCGCTTATGAAGAAAGGCTTTGAGCCTATCTTTATGGAAATGGATGAGAAGCAGCAGCTAATCGCTGGCAATGCTATGTTACGCCAAATGGCAAAGATAGCCGACCCAGACGATAAAATGGAAGGCTACCGTAAAGTGGCTAATTACATCGAAGCGGGTGAATACCTATCTGACAATAAACTATTTAACGCAGGTATGAACGCACTGTCAGATAAAGCCTTACGATTAGAAAATTTCACCCAACCTGCACTATTGGAGAAATAGCATGGATCTGGATATAGATGTCATTCTTGAAGATTTAAAGGACGGTAAAGTACCGAGAACCAAACAAAACTTAGATACGCTCAATACTATCTTAAAAGAGTATGCTGAATCAGGTCAGAAGGACTTCTCAATTACGCAGATTGGACGAATATCGGCAGCCGAATCTGGCCCCGGTTACGAAGCACTTAGAGCGACCCGTAACACGCATTACCGCGCTTTGATTGAAGCATGGGCGCAAAAGTGCAAGACAAACACCAAGAAACCATTGGTGGCGCATGCCCGTTCAAAGTCCGTACCCGTCGATAATAAATTGCTAGAGCGTATTCCTGACCCTGCCGTTCGCGCTTTGTTTGGGCAAATTATTGCTGAGCGAAACCGCTACCGTAAAGAAGTAAACCTGCTTAAGCAACACGCCAACATCACCATTGATAAGCGACCTGTTCGTCAGTTTGATGCCAGCACAGAGCCAAGCATTGAAGTGCTACCTTCACTTTCTGGCGTGTTTACTGAATCAGAGAAAAAGGCACTGGCTTATGCCATCTCCGATGAGTGTATGGACAAGAACGACTGGCAAACCACGCAGGCAGGCCAGGTGAAAGACATGGATTACAACACAGAAATATTCCCTCGTGGCTTTGTGACTGGTTTGCGAAAGCTACTTGGTGAGGTTGACGACTAATGGCAAATGGGCAGCAAAAAGCACAACAAAACCTTGATGCGTTTCTGGAGTGGTCGGCAACCCAAAAGGATGATGACTACAAGCAGATTGCTTTTAGAGGACAGCTCAGTCGCACTGAAGTAGCCAAGGCCGTTGGCTGTGGTAAATCAGCCTTAAATCAAAATCCTGATATACGAAAGCACTTAAAAAAGCTGGAAGATAACCTGCGCGACAAAGGCGTACTGCCACCACTAACCGACACCGCCAAAAAAGAAGCGAATAAGCCAAAGCAATACGACAACACGGCAAATCGCAAGGCGCTTGATTCAAAGCGTTCATCATCACTGGAGGCTGAGAATATCGAGTTAAAAGCCAAAATCAAAGAGCTTCAAGGTAAGCTTAAACGCTTTGGTGAATTATCAGAAACCCTGTCAGAAATGGGGTTCATGCCAAGATGATGGGTGATAATTCAATTCTGCAACAAGCTGTTGCAAAAAATGCAACAACTGAAAATACTAAATTGTCCAACAGCGTTGGACAATTGCATGAAGACCAAATGCGCGTCACCAGTATCCCTTTCAGTTCAGCTAACATGGTGATATTCAGCGGCACACCGTTAAAGAGAAACTCTTACAGAGCCAACAGCGGTAAATACTATGTCACGGTAAAGGTAGACCCCGACACATTGCCTGCACAACCATCTATCGGTCAGTATTGGTCAGTCAAAGGAAATCGACAAGTCGAAAGCATGGATATAGGTGATTACGTGATGGAGCAGCATACCTACCAGTCACCTGAGCATGTTGAGTGTAGTTTGCCAGAAACAGGCGAACAATTGATCCGATTCATCGCCAGAGAAGCTGCCTTTAAAGGTATTGGTGAAAGTAAAGCAAGGGCATTATGGGAGCTTTTAGGTAAGAATTTTCATGAAACGTTGGCAAAAGATACGCCAGAGTCAAGAGAGCGGCTTAAAAGCGTTCTGAGCGAAGATTCCATCATTGCATTGTTTAAGGGGTATGCTAAATACAAGAATCTAGGCTACTGCAATTGGATGTCCGAACAAAAAATCCCTGCCAGTGTTCAGCAGCGTTTGTTGAAGTATCACACTGAGCAATCCATAGAAGCCATTAAACAGAATCCTTACGTATTAATTGGTTTTGGCATGAGCTTTACAGAGGTGGATGCTCTTTCTCAAGCGCAACTTGAGGACGCAACAAATGATGACAGGCGATTGAGCGCAGCGCTTGAAGTAGCAATACGCAAAGAGATTGATAAAGGCCATACCTACACAGCACAAGACAATTTACGCCCTCACTTAACCAAGTTACTCAAAGACAAAGAGCTGGTCGCTAAAGCGTTTAAGGCGGGTTATGACAAGGCTCAATACCTTTTAAATCACGAGACAGGCACTTACCATCCAACGGCTCAGTTGCTGATGGAAAATGTCG
>NZ_BAER01000096.1 GCF_000315055.1 Paraglaciecola polaris LMG 21857
AAAATGTTTTTAATAACGTCAAAAAAGAAGAGGATGGTGTTCATTTTAGTGTCGTTGATGTTGATAAATTTATTAAATTTATTAAATTTATTTTAGCAATTTACTGGAGGGCTGCAACGTCTACCCACGAAAGTTACAAAGGAGCAGTAATGCACCGAGATTTATTAAGTAAAAATGGAGATGAAAAATTAAGATTATGTCTTTTTAATGATACAAAAATACCGAGTTTATTATTCAGTGTTAAAATCAGAAGATTGAAGGATTCTACAGGCACTTGGAGCCTTAGTGATTTGAAGAATTTAATTGTAACTCCATTTCATCATCCATACGGAGAGGATAAAAAAGTACAAGTAGATTTTGTTTTTGAAGGATTTTATTTCTCGGTTATTAGTCCTGCCTTGTCTGATAAAGAAAGGAGAAGTGATATGATTTTATATCCGAAGGGACGGCAGTTTGTTGCAAAATATATAGACTTCAATTCAGTTCCTGAGTTGAACGAAATCATCAATGCCACTGTCATAAAGGTTAGTAATGGGCACAGCAGTATTACTAGTTAGTTTTTAATTATATTGCTCGTAAATTCATGGGAACAAATACTTGTTTGCATTTGACAAAATATAAATGTAGTTAACCAATATCTAAATTCCTATGACTCGCCATTAAATAGCAGTTAAATATCATTTTGGTTATAAAGCTATCAGAAATTTCAATAACAATGATATCCAGTTTTCATAAAAATAGTGGAGTTCTGAAGGCTGAATCCAGTTTTTTGGGAATTAGAGGTCAAAAAATATTGGATTATTTGCAAGAGTTGTTAGAGTGAAAACGTCAATCAAATATCAAGGTAAATTTTGAATCACTCAAATAATGAATCATTAATAATTTAAAAGCATCCATTTCAGTCTATTTTTAAAAATGGTGGCCCCTGCTGGACTTGAACCAGCGACCTATCGATTATGAGTCGAGTGCTACTAAACCAACTGAGCTAAGGGGCCTATATGTTATAATTTGTATTTTCTATGCTTTGAGTATCGTTGTCAATCAATACCTATTGTTGTAAGTAAAAATGTTAATGTTGTAACCTTACAACTACTACAACCCACGTACTCACTCACTCACTCACCATGTTGTAACAATTACAGGTGATATACATGCTCTAACCAACTGAGCTATTGGGCCATTTAGATACTGGTTTTATTCGCTAAAGAAATCAGCAAAGGTATAAAACGACGCGCAGTATAAGCAGTTTTCTTTTGCTTGTCATCTGTTTGCATAGCATTGAGTGACGGTTTGCTGGAAAAACGCGCAAGTTGAGGGGTTTTTCATCAATGGCGAAGAAAATATATGCCATTTCCTCCATGAGTCAGCACCACATAACGCTCATTTTCTTGTTTGTTAACGCCTTATCGCAGCATGGATTGCAAGTTTACACATATGCAAGGTGGGTGTTTTTTGAACACTTACTTGAGTGGCTAAATGTTTGCGTAACTATAAACTTAACAATGACATAACAAAGGTGTGCAAGGATATATAAACTTTGTTATCTTGCTATTTATAAAATGAGCCTTAGCAATAGACAAAGGGCATGTGGAGAACAATATGACCGAAAAACCATTCTTAGTCAGTGGGCGTAACACCCTTATACATAAAATTAGAAAGCTCGATCTGTTGGTAACAAATGGTGAAGATAATCCTGTCATTCTTGTGACTCACAAGAATATAAAGGAATTCACTGGCGCAATACCGGAAAATAAACGAGAAGCAAAACAGCTAGATATGGAATTAGTGGATGTTACAGTAGGGGATGTTTTCGGTGAAGAAAAGACCTTACTGTTTGTACAAACGATTAACGGCAAAGAATATAAAATTGATTACAGTAAGTATGGAACGCCTTTATTCATTAAAGTTCATCAAGATAGTGCTTTTTAATTAGTTTTTTAAGTATGGCGCATCTCTCGTGTGCCTTATCGGCCATTAGCACCTAATGGCTAACGCACTGCCACGTGTTAAACGGCAATGAGTTGTAACCGGTAATGGTTTTTGACTTCCCTCTGAATTGTACGTACTGCTCATCAAATACATTGAACCGACAAATATCAATTGGCGTCACTTCTGATGCATTCACCGGCCCAATTATTTTTCCTCGCTCCATGGCTTCTGCCACAAGTTCAGAGCAAAACAAGCTGGAAAAATCCTCGGAGTTTAAACTTATTTTTTTTAACAGCGGGATGTTGTCCGTTGCATCAACGGTAGAACCAAAGAGTTGCCAAATATCGTAGGGTTTATGATTTTGCTTAAGTAGGAAGTCAAAAAACGCGCTTTTATTGCTCTCTAGACTGATTCTTGCGTTATTGCTTAACGGTAGCCACCACATGTCGCCGTCGTAGGTAGCCACACGTTCGCTTAATCGTGTGAGCATCACGCCGCACTTACCATTGTAACTGGTGGCTTCAATCGCTTGGTTGAAATAATGTCCGTTACGCTCATCTAGTACTTTCGTTTTAATAACAACCGCCACGTGTGTCACGACGGAGCGAGTGGTCAGTTTAGCCCATTTTGAAAACAGGCTGTTGCCGCCAAAAGCGATGATATCGCCCGGTTGCATTCTTTCGCGGATTTGTGCGTAA
Organism: Paraglaciecola polaris LMG 21857; assembly: GCF_000315055.1. Classification (GTDB taxonomy): domain Bacteria; phylum Pseudomonadota; class Gammaproteobacteria; order Enterobacterales; family Alteromonadaceae; genus Paraglaciecola; species Paraglaciecola polaris. The sequence goes on from NZ_BAER01000096.1 coordinate 2,628, forward strand.
CTTCTTTGTTGGTATTGCTGGCAAACATCCATTGTTATCCCGTTATCATATCTACGTCCTTGTATGCTTTGTATCTTAGCTAACTTTTTACCAGTAACAAAATAATTCTCTTTTCCGCTCAAACAGGCTAAATCTGGGATGATTTAGCCTATCAATTCAGGTGTTAAACGCTTTACCGCATTCTTCCGTGTTTGAGCGATATTCGAATAACTTTGTCATCTTGGTGATCTACTTATTAGCTGAACCAGCCAAATATTTGGCTTTCTACAGGAACAGGGGAATGTCATGAGAAATACAATTATTGCCAGTATCTTAGCGGTAAGTGGGTTTTGTGCAGGATCAGCAAACGCAGAGTATATGGATCCGGCCTTGGAGAATAAGTTAGTGAAAATTTGCCACGCCATTAAGAGTGACAGTCGAGTCAAGCTATATATGGCCATTAAAAACAGCGGCCTAAGAGCAAGCAATGTGGCTAAAGGCTTAGTGTGTAACGGATACGATCCGGTTACTTTTGCTGCGCTTAACAATGCCAACAATACGGGTCTGGTAATGGCTAAAAGACTGAATGTTGATTATCAAGAGTTATTGGCAAAATTATAATAGAAAAATGCAATGTACTGGCAGTGTTAATCAAAGGTTAACGCTGGCAGTATTTTTACTATTTAATGATCCTGTTAATACCCGTCGCTTAAATAGCGTTTCACACGGTTTTGATTGGCCATTCTGCACCACCATACGTGTGGTTCGTCCCTAATTTATATCCCTGATTGAACTTTTTGTTAGCTTAAAAATATCGGGTTCTTGCGTATGCAATTTACCGGTTGATAACAATTAAAATTAATTTCAGGGAGTTATGCATGAAAAATACATCATTTAGACGCAGTATTACTGCACTCGCAGTGGCCGCGTCACTTGGTTTTGCCTTACCTGCTTTAGCAGATAACACGACAGCAAATATTTCAGGTTCAATCAACGCAAACAATTATTCAGAATATACCGTGACGGCTAAGGATCCTGCCACTGGATTAGAGCGAGAAATCTCTGTCAGCGACGAAGGAAGCTTCCGTTTCGCTAAGTTACCAACTGGTGTCTATGACATTTCAGTCATGAAGGATGGCAAAGTCGTTGCTGAGCAAAAAACACGTATAAGTTTAGGCTCTAATACATCACTGGCTTTCGATTTTATCAACAACGATGGTACTGAGCGCATTGAAGTGACTGGCGCGAGGATCTCTGCCATTGACTTGAGCTCAACTGATTCGGGCTTAGTCATTGACGAGGTTGAGCTAGATAGAATGCCGGTATCTCGTAACATTACCGCAGTCGCCTTACTTGCTCCTGGCACGGTAATGGGCGACTCAAGCTTTAGCTCGCCTAATTCAGGTGGTACGGCTTCGTTTGGTGGCGCTTCGGTTGCTGAAAACTCTTGTTATATCAATGGTATGGAAGTTACCAACACCAGTCAAGGTTTAGGCTGTGGTACGGTTCCTTTTGAATTCTATAAAGAATTCCAAGTTAAAACCGGTGGTTATTCCGCTCAATTTGGTAGAACAACTGGTGGCGTATTAAATGCGGTGACAAAGAGTGGCTCGAACGAATGGGAATTTGCTGCCACTGCGTTATTCACCCCTAAATCACTGCGCGAGGACGGTCAGGTTTCTTATTCTGCTGGTGGGGCGGGTGGCCAAGACGTTTTTCGCAACCAAACGCAAGATGATTACAGCAAAAGTGAATTCACTTTATCCGCATCTGGTGCATTAATTGAAGATACCTTGTTTTTCTATGCGCTAGTTAACCCTCGGGATGTTGAGAATAATTTTGCTTCACAGTCTAGCGGTAATTCGCAATACGCACCTGATGATACTTTCATCAAACGTGATTCAAGTGGTTCAGACAATATGTTCTGGGGTGCCAAGGTCGATTGGTTTGTTAATGACGATCACAAAATCAGCTTATTTGGCTATTCGAACAAGAGTAATACTCAGTCTACCTCGTATGCATTCGATCCACAGACGGGAGAGATTGGAGAGGCTTCACAAAGCACAATCAGAGAGCGTGGTGGCGATCTTAAAAGTATCAGCTACACGGGTAACTTCACTGACGAGCTAACGGTATCTGCTATGTACGGAGAAATTGAAACGGATTACACCAACACGCCAAGTAATTTGGACTGCCCGACAGTACTAGATACCAGAAGCGTTCCTGCAAATCAGAAGATAAACAGCTGTGGGGCCGGTGGAAACACAGGTACGAATCAAGATAAAAACAAGCAAACTCGTATTGATATTGAGTATGCGTTCGAAGATCATCTCGTCAGAGTGGGCTACGATAAACAGGAACGCGAAACTTTTCACACTTCAGCACCGCTCACTGGACACAGCTGGACGTATTCTTCGATTGAACCGAACGCTGTAATAAACAATAACGATGGTCCTTTATTCACTAATACTACCGGTGCTTTATTTGATGTTGTCGCTGATCGTATATTCACAGGTGGTGGTGGTTTCAGTACTGACTTAAGTGCCTGGTACGTAGAAGATGAATGGCAAGTGGCAGATGACTTGATGTTATCGTTAGGCGTGCGCCGTGATGAGTTTGAAAACTCAGGCGTGACCGGCAAGGTTTTCTCCTCGTTTAAAACGGATATTGCACCGCGCTTAGGTTTCAGCTGGGATCCTACCGGTGCAGGCGAGTCTAAAATATACGGTACATACGGTACCTACTATCTACCGGTAGCAAACAATACTAACTATCGTGCAGCGTCAGGATTAAGTGATACCACGACTTATTATACCTTTAGTGGCTCTGATGCATCGGGCGCCCCTACGGGTACTACGCCGGTATCAGGTACGATTGCTGACTCGCAAATTGTTAACTCGGTACCTAACCCTGCCACTCAAGAAACATTCCAAGCGGAAGAAGCTGAACCCTTTAGTAAAGACGAATATATCCTAGGGTATGAAACGGCAATTAACGATGAGTTCTCGTTCTCAGTTCGCGCTATATATCGTGAAGTAGCTACAGCATTAGATGATTACTGTGGGCCGTTCGCATCTCAAGCGACATGTACGTTACTTAATCCCGGTAGTTCTTCAACTTGGCAATTAGATAATGACTTTGACAGTGTTACCGATCCCGATAGCCGCAGAACTTACTCTGCTGAAGAGATTGGTTTACCTGATGCAGTGAACGAGTACACGGCATTACAACCACAAGTTAATTATCGTGGTGATAACATGCGTATGTCATTAATATACACATGGAGTCGAAGTGTGGGTAACTTCGAAGGGGCCGTTAAATCAGACATAGGGCAAGCAGACGCAGGTGTAACGCAGGATTTCGATTTCCCAGCGCTAATGGATGGATCAGATGGTTACCAGCCTAATGATCGACGTCACGTATTTAAATTCTTTGGATCCTATGATGTAACTGAAGATTTAACCGTTGGCTTTAACTCTACACTTTCTAGTGGCCGCCCCTTAAGTGCCTTTGGTCAGGGGTACCCTTCTCATGATCCTAAAGTTTATGGTAGCTATGGCGACACTTTCTACCTTTACACAAATGAGTGTCCTGATGCGAATGGTAATGGCACTTGTGAACAGAGTGAGAAAATCTATCAATTCAGCCCTCGTGGTACTAGGGGACGCACGCCTTGGACATTCAACCTTGATTTGTCAGCAAACTACAACTTCATCTTTAGTGATATTGATATGCGCGCGACATTGAACGTGTACAACGTGTTAAATGGTCAAGCCGAGACGTCACGAAATGAACATTATGAAAATAATCGAGCGGAAGGTTCATTTAATTCATATTACGGTGCAGCTTACACATGGCAATCGCCGCGTTATGTTGAGTTAGGTTTTGAAGCTCGATTTTAATAGCAATTAGCTTAGCTAAACTATAAAAACGGCAACCAAAGGTTGCCGTTTTTATTTAACGCGCTAATTATTCTAATAATTAGCGACAACGAAATGTTTCTAGGTGTTTCTTGGGGTAACTGAGTGCGTTTATCCCAAAAAATGCTAGATTCATCACAAAGCTTACTAATTATACAATTATAAGCATTATACTTTTGTCTATCGGAGTAGTGACCCGATTGATACATTCTGTAAACATGTATCGCTTCCTGGACAAAGGACTTTGCTGTAGGCATTGTCCTTTTTCTTTACACTTTTTTACATTCCATCTTTTTCTACCGTCGTTTATCTCACCGCTGTTCTGTCGTGTGCCCGTACCTTGTATATTCCATTCTTATTTTCGTAGAGTTCACGGAGAGACTCTTATGAATCGATGTATTGTCATAGACGATGAAGCTTTAGCGCGGGAACGCATTGTCCAATATCTCACCCAGTCGACCGTGTGCGAAGTGGTGGCCGAAGCGAGCAGTTATGAAACGGCCAAGCGAGTAATACTCGAGCAACAACCCGATATATGTTTTTTGGACATTCAGATCATTGGCGGTAGCGGCGTGGAATTGGCAAAAGCGCTGCGCAATAGCGTTGCATGCCATTGGGTGTTTACAACGGCTTATAGTGAGTATGCACTCGATGCATTCGACCTTGAGGCGACGGATTATTTATTGAAACCTTTTGCCGATAGCCGGTTAGCAAGCGTCATCGCTAAAATACATAAAAAGCCCAAGCCTAGTAGCAACTTAAATAAAAAACGTCGTCAATTACCGGTTAAATCAGTCGGCAGTGTGAAATTTATCAATATCCAGGACATTGTTTGGGTAAAAGGGTCGGCTAATTATGTTGAACTGTATTGTGCCGATAAAATGCACTTGCATCGCGAAACGCTTTCTGCCCTTGAGCATTTCCTCGATCCGGAACAATTTATACGGGTTCATCGCAGCGCCATCGTCAATATCGATTATATACATTCGCTCAACAGTGAGTTAGGTCGGTATTCGCTGCTGCAATTAGATAATGGTGATGAAGTGAAAATTGGTCAGTCGTACAAGGCGCAGTTACTCGTTGCATTAGGTGTCGAAAACGATTAATTCATTGTTACGAAGAGCGCAATTTATTTGAACTTGAATATCAAACAAACAATATCTGCTTTTGCAGACGTTAAACCTCAATTCTGGCTCTTGCATATACTGGGCTGGGCTTTTTACGTGGTTATTTTTACCATTGAGTATGCCGCGTTTAATACGTATACCGCAAAAACGCATTATTTGATTTTGCTGCCATTATTGTTTTCAGGCTTAGTTGGAGGCCTATTAACATGGCCGCTGCGGGGTATTTACCGACAATTTTCCAAAGGTAATCCGCTGCAAGTTTTGCTTATTATCATTACTATGAGTTTACTGGTTGCCAGTATTTGGACACCGATTAAAAACCTACTGTTAATGTATTTCTTTGATCATGTAACGCTTTTGGATTTGTATTTAGGAAACCAGCCCCAGGATTTTTATTTTGGTGAGCTGTTTCTGACTATCACCTATTCTTTTTTCATGATTATGGTGTGGAGTTGTCTGTATTTCGGCATTAATTATCACTTTAAATTATTGCGGGAAAAGCATCTCCATTTGGAGGCATTGCGCTTATCTCATATCGCCCAAATCAAAATGCTGCGTTATCAAATCAATCCGCATTTTTTATTTAATACCCTAAATGCCATTTCCACTTTGGTGTTGCGCGGCGACAAGAGTAAAGCAAATAATATGTTAGCCCGCTTAGCCACCTTCTTACGTTTTTCACTGGATAATGATCCTGAGCAAAAAATTCATCTATGTGATGAAATAAAAGCGTTGATGTTATATCTGGAGATTGAAAAAACGCGTTTTGCCGATCGTCTAGAAGTGAAGTTTACTGTACAGCCTGAGGCTGAGCGACTGTTAGTGCCTGGATTACTGCTACAACCCTTAGTGGAGAATTCAATAAAGTATGCCATTGCCCAGATGGAAGCGGGTGGGATCATTGAAGTAAGCGCGCAAATTTACAACAACTTGTTACATCTTACGGTTACAGATAACGGTCCAAATTCAGATAGTATCCCCACAACAACAGCGCAATTGCTGGAAAAAAGTCAACGGGGTGGGGTCGGTTTGAAAAACGTGGTGGAGCGCTTAAATGTGCTTTATACGAATAATCACCAGTTCGCAATTACACAAGGCACCAACCGTGGGTGTGTGGTGAATATTGTGCTGCCTATGGAAACCATCGCATGAGTAATATTCAGGTACTCATTGTTGATGATGAACCACTCGCTCGGGAAGGGTTAGCGCTGCGTTTAAGCGAATTCAGTGAAATATCTGTGTTAGGTAGCTGTAAAAATGCCACACAAGCATACGATATGCTGATGTTAAACCAGCCCGAGGTGGTTTTTTTAGATATCGAAATGCCGGGGCAAACCGGGTTGGAGTTAGCCCAACAACTGCGTGAAGAGGGTCATCCGACTAAGATTGTTTTTGTGACGGCATTTCGAGAGTTCGCCGTCAAGGCGTTTGATTTTGATGCTTTTGATTATTTACTCAAGCCTTTTTCCGATGAACGACTCAAAGAGTGCATAGACAAGTTAAGCAGTGCAAGTGATGTTACCGATACTGTGCGTCAACATAAAAAACTGGGGGCGTTACTCAATCGTAAAACTGGTAATTCAATTGATAGCTTCATGCACAGCTTAGAGGTTTCACATAACGAAGACTTGCATGAGTTACGGCAAATTATTTCACTTAAAAGTGGTTCACAGTGGATCAGAGTGAAACTGGACGATATCGTTTGGATTGAAGCCGCAGGTGATTATATGTGTGTGCATACCAACAGTGAAACGCATATTATTCGTAAAACTCTAAAGCAGTTTGAAGAAGAATTAGACAGTGTACATTTCCCCCGCGTGAGCCGCTCGGCCATCATCAATATTACTAAACTGTCAACCTTAACACCTAACTCAAATGGCGAGTATGTCGCCCAACTGAGTAACGAGATCCAAGTCAAAGTGGGGCGAAAATATAAGTTCAGTATTGACGAGCTGAGGCCGCAGACAAAAGGTGTATAGAGCCTTGTTGTTATGTTGTTCACACGTCAGTGGATTTTTATCATCTATAACGTGATGTTTATTTTGTTGTCCGTTGTAAGCTAAATGCCACAAATCGTGTCTCATTCCCTATCTCGTACTTGAAATTACGATAATCAGCACAAAATTAGCTTAATCTATGGCATCTCTTTCTAGCGAATGCCTTCTAACGTTATCTAAGGACTTACCTTGACCATTAAACTTGGCGTAGTAATGGATCCGATCGGATCGATCAACATTAAAAAAGACACTAGCTTTGCCATGCTGTTGGGGGCCCAAGCTCGGGGCTATGAAATTTTCTATATGGAAATGGCTGACTTGTATTTGCAAAACGGTAAGCCGATGGCGCAGATGCGTCGCTTAACCGTACAAGAAGACCCGCAGAATTGGTTTAACTTACAAGAGCAAGAGAACATTGGCTTAGGTGAGTTAGATGTTATTTTAATGCGTAAAGATCCTCCTTTTGATAGTGAATTTTTGTATGCCACGCAAATGTTTGAGTTGGCCGAGCAAACAGGTACCTTGGTGGTAAATAAAGCCCAGAGCTTACGTGATTTTAACGAGAAACTTTTTACGTCTTGGTTCCCTGAATTGATCCCTGACACCCTGGTAACTCGCAGCTCGAAACTCATTCGTGAATTCCATACAACTCACCAAGACATGATCTGCAAGCCACTCGATGGCATGGGCGGAACCTCTATTTTTCGGGTCAAGCCTGATGGCAATAATCTGGGTGTCATCATTGAAACCTTAACTCAGTTAGGTACGCAGTACGCCATGTTCCAGCGCTATTTGCCGGAAATTAAAGAAGGTGACAAACGTATCCTCATTATTGATGGGCAGGTGGTGCCTTATGCCTTAGCACGACTGCCACAAAAAGGCGAAACACGGGGTAACTTGGCTGCGGGCGGTACAGGAAGAGCACAGCCTTTATCAGAAAGTGATTTTAAGTTGGCCAATAGTATTGCGCCTTTGTTAGTTGAAAAAGGTCTGATATTTGTTGGACTTGATGTGATTGGTGATCGCATCACCGAAATCAATGTCACTAGTCCTACTTGCGTACGCGAAATACAAGCCGCTTATCCCATTGATATTATTGCTATGTTATTCGATGCTATCGAGAAACGCTTAACTGCTCGGGACAGTCATTAATATGCCGACCGTTATTATTTCTGTGGTGACACAATGAATAGTTTTCAAAACTACTTACTCATTGCTATGCCCAGTATGGATGATCCGTACTTTTCTCGTTCAGTGACTTACATTTGTGAGCACAATGAGCAGGGAGCGATGGGCTTGGTCATCAACCAGCCGGCGGGTATGAGCTTGAAAGAATTGATTAATCAGACGGATGAAGACGCCGTGGTTGATGATGATAAGGCTGACAATATTGTCTTAGCGGGGGGGCCCGTTAGCCAAGATCGTGGCTTTATTTTACATACCACTCAACCAGGTTGGAGCGCGAGCCTAGCGCTTACTTCTGATATCATGGTGACCACGTCGAAAGATATTTTATCATCCTTAGGGAATAGTGACGCACCGGATAAATCCATTGTGACTTTAGGGTACGCGGGCTGGTCAGCAGGTCAGTTAGAAGAAGAACTGCGGGCAAACTCTTGGCTCATGGTTGAAGCCGATAGTGAATTGCTATTCGATACGCCTATTCATAAAAAGTGGGAAGCAGCGGTGCATAAATTGGGTATCGACACCTGGCAAATTGGTCCTGATGTGGGGCATGCCTGATGTTTCATTGCTGCCAATTAAATTAGATTGGGCCGTCCCTGTGGCTAATTGCCAATATTATAGAGTTTTATTATGACAAAGGCTGCACAGCGCACCGTATTAGCATTTGATTTTGGCACCAAAAGCATTGGTGTGGCCGTTGGGCAAGAAGTCACTGGCACGGCATCTCCCCTTGATGCTATTAAGGCGGTTGATGGCATTCCTAATTGGGATGTGGTGGCCAAGGTCTTCGAGCAATGGCAACCTGACTTAGCCGTTGTGGGTTTACCACTTAACATGGACGGCACATTCCAACAGGTAACCTTTGCGGCTAAGAAGTTTGCGAATCGTCTGCATGCCAAATATAAAGTGCCCATTGAAACCATGGATGAGCGATTGACTACGGTGGATGCGAAAGCACGATTGTTTGAGATGGGCGGCTTCAAAAAATTAGATAAACAGAAAATTGACAGTGCCTCAGCGTGCCTGATCTTCGAAAGTTGGGTAGAGCAGTCTTATTCTTAAAGCTGCACTCCTGTAGTCCTGTAGTCCTGTAGTCCTGCACTCCTGCACTATTGATCTGTTAGGGCATATTAACAGTGGGTATAAATTCTGAAAGATTAAGTGCTTAAACGCTTTCTTGTTTACATCACTCTTTGAAAGATAACCGCTTATGCCAATGCAATCTTGTCAGTCCATCAGGGTAAACCATTCAATCGTTAAGATAATTGTCCTCGTTTTTGTGATGATATTCATTTCATCTTTGGCTCACGCCGCTGAGCCAGATGCTCCTACCAAAGCCAAGCTGAAAATGGCACCACAATGGAGCCTGTTTGATGCCCAAGGAAATGAAGTTAAGTCTTCTGATTTTAAAGGCAAACCATTGGTCATTCATTTTTGGGCAACGTGGTGCCCCTATTGTAAAAAACTGCAACCTGGCTTGGATAAACTGTATAAAAAATACCAAGCGCAAGGCTTACAGATGATCGCCATTAGTTCGCTTGAAGAGGAGGACGCAAAGCCACAGGAAGAGCTCACTGCACGGGGTATATCGTTTAAAACCTTAATTAACGGTGACAAAGTCGGCATGGAAAAATTCTTTGTTAGCGGTACTCCCACAACCTTTTTTATTAATGCTCAAGGGCAAGTGGTGGTGGCGACTAGGCTGTCGGATCCGAACGATCCTCGTTTAGAACAAGTGGTGAAATCGTTATTGCCTAATTAATGTCTGACTTATGCGCATTTTTTATCATAGTTTTTAAGGGTTCTACTTCCTTATAGACGCAAGTTCTGCTATTTTGCGTTGGCAAATAGACGTCCAGATGTCTTCTTACTCTTCATCAACTTGGATACCGCAATGAGCAAAGTTTCGCTTCAAAAAGACAAGATTAAAATTTTACTTCTCGAAGGACTACATCAGAGTAGCTTAGACACGCTGCAGGCAAATGGTTACGAGAATATTGAGTACGTGAAAACGTCGTTACCTGAAGACGAACTGATTGAGAAAATCAAAGATGTGCATTTCATCGGACTTCGCTCTCGCACCCAGTTAACGGAGCGGGTAATCGAAGCTGCGAACAAGTTAGTGGCAGTAGGGTGTTTCTGCATCGGAACCAACCAAGTTGATTTAAAAGCGACCCAAAAACGCGGGATCCCAGTTTTCAACGCCCCGTTTTCAAATACCCGTTCAGTGGCAGAGCTTGTGCTTGGACAACTTATCTTATTATTGCGCGGTGTACCTGAGCGCAATGCCAAGGCTCATCGTGGCGAGTGGGACAAAAGTGCAGTGGGCTCTTATGAAGCGCGCGGCAAAACACTGGGTATTGTCGGTTACGGTCATATCGGTACGCAGTTAAGTATTCTCGCTGAGCATTTGGGGATGCGGGTACAGTTTTTTGATATTGAAGACAAATTGGTCTTGGGCAATTCGACCCAAGTTAAGTCACTCAAAACGTTAATGAGCACGTCTGATGTGGTGAGCTTACATGTGCCTGAAACAGCACAAACCCAGAATATGATTGGTGCCACAGAGTTATCTTGGATGAAACAAGGCTCCATTCTGATGAATGCCGCCCGCGGCACGGTTATTGATATTCCAGCGTTAGTTGCCGTACTTGAAAGTGGTAAACTAAGCGGCGCAGCGGTGGATGTATTCCCTGTTGAGCCTAAATCAAATTCAGAAGAGTTTGAGTCACCACTGCGTAAATTCGACAACGTTATTTTAACCCCTCATGTGGGTGGCAGCACGCAAGAAGCGCAGCAAAATATCGGTATTGAAGTCGCGGGTAAGCTGGCTAAATACAGTGATAATGGCTCGACGTTATCCGCGGTTAATTTCCCTGAAGTATCATTGCCGTCTCATGCCCAGCGTTCACGTTTGTTACATATCCACAAAAACACCCCTGGTGTGCTAACGCAAATTAACCAAGCGTTTGCCGAGAAAAACATCAACATTGCAGCGCAATATCTGCAAACTGATGACACCATAGGTTATGTGGTTATTGATGTGGAAACTGATGATGCGGATCAAGCACTTGAACAATTAAATTTGATTGAAGGCACAATTAAGTCACGTATTTTATTATAGCCAAATCGTGTCTAGCCTCTAGGGTGATTTTTTAGAGGCTGATAAAACTAAAAAAGCGACATGTTCAACACCTGTCGCTTTTTTTGTGCCTATGGAAAGCGGGAGATACAAAGTCGTTAGAGGCGAATTTACTGGTAACTCTGGCGAAATTCAGATGGCTTGGTTTCAAATAGTTGGTAGAACTTGCGACTGAAATAACTGGCGTCTTGAAAACCCACTTCTGCGGCAATGACGTTAATCGGTAGGGTGGTTTCTACTAATAACCGCCGGGCATTTTCCAACCGCACCTGAATGATGTAATGCCTAGGGGTGAGTCCCAAGTATTTCTTAAAACGTCGTTCAAGGGCACTGATCGACAAATGGGAAAGGGCGGCAAGTTCCTGCATGGAAAGATTTTGCATGTAATGCTGACGAATATGGCTCATGGGGGTTTTCAGGGCATCCATACTGTTTAATGCGACAGAGGTTTTTTCTAAGTGCCGTGATGTGCCATATGAGCCAATAATATCCCCATTGGCATCGTACAAAGCGCGCTTTGATGTGGTAAACCAACATACTTCCCCTGACTCGAGTACATTCATTTCTAAGCGTTCGGTAACGGTCTCACCTTTGATGACACGCTGATCATCGTTTAAAAACTGTTTAGCTATGTGCCGGGGGGCGAAATCTGCGTCGGTTTGACCCAAAGCTTGTTCCAAGGTATGAATACCGACGTGTTCTAAAAAACATTGGTTGGCATGGATTAAACGACTTTGTGTGTCTTTTATCCAAAATAGAATATCGGGTAGAAGATCAAACATGGATAACAACTGGCTTATGTTGCAACGACGAATAAATTGCGCGCTGTCTTCGCTACTAATATGGTGTGTTGTCATGGTGCTAAATTTCGCTCTTTAGTCGAATTTTTAAGGATTAATATAAGCAGATTAACTGACACTGTATACAGTTAAAATCTATTCGAGGTTAATAATTTAGGTTAATAAGGACACTTTTTTATTTCAATACGCTGATTTAGTCCTAGTCATGACCGATTTAACATTATCAATGATTAACCTTTATCTCTTACAATAATTAACATTCAGTTAACCTTATTTCCTATTGCTTGTGCATATCCTGCTTATGGTTGAACTAATGCCTAGGATTAAACACTTAGCTAGAAGACGCACACCCTGACAAGTTAAATGCTGAACGCCTAATGCTCTGTATTTGGCTTTTCTCATCAGGGGTCTGTAATCATTATCAAAGATAAAAGGTGTTTCCATGGATAAATCATCATCTCGTCCTCCACATCAGGTGATAAATGAACCGGTGCATAATTCTGCGCAATCGGCTCAAGTAGACAATCCCCACAAGCGTTCTTTTTTATTGGGCCTCAGCGCATTGATTGGCAGCGCTAGCGCTGCGAGTTTATTAGGCGGTAACGCGATAAATGTGGCGATGGCTTATCAAGGTAACGCTCAAAGTTGGCAGTCCTCAGGACGACTACTAACCCAAGGGCAGATGCAGTTGCTACGTGATATCTGTCAATTAGTGATCCCAAAAACTGATACAGCAGGGGCTGCTGATGTAGACACCCATGGTTTTATTGACAACCAGTTGGTGCGATGCCACCCGCCTTGGCAGCAAACTCAAGTGGTCGATTTGTTGGATCGTATCGATCGCGCTGCGCAAAAACGCTTTACCAGCCAATTCACTCAATGCAGTCAGCAGCAACAATTGGCGTTACTCACGTCAATTGAAGAAGCGGAAAAGGAGTTTGGCCATGACGACGCTGAGCATTTTGCCTTTTTAAAACAACTCATCGTTTTTGGATATTTTACCACTGAGGTTGGGGCGACCAAAGAACTGGCATATCTACCTGTGCCCGGCGGTTTTAAGGGTTCAATTCCGTATTCTTCAATCGGCAAAGCTTGGCTCGGTGGTTTGTAACGTCCAATTTATCCCACTGAGTAGGTAATTCTGCAGGCACAAGTATTAAGTATAGGATGATGTAATGAGTGACCAAATGTATATAAAAGACACTGACCAAGTCTATGACGCTATTGTTGTTGGTTCTGGACTGTCCGGTGGCTGGGCAGCAAAAGAGTTCTGTGAGCGGGGTTTGAAGACCTTAATGATTGAACGGGGAAGGGTGGTTGAACACCGTAAAGATTATATTGGTGAAGGGGTTCCCCCTTGGGATATGCCCATGCGCGGTAAAGTGGATAACATTTTACTTGAGCAGCGCTACCGCATTCAGAAGCAGTGTTATGCCTTTAATGATGCCACCAAGCATTTTTTTGGGAATGACCGAGATCTACCCTATACCACCAAACCTGGCACCACTTTTAGCTGGATCCGAGGCAATCAGTTGGGCGGTAAGTCGCTATTGTGGCATCGACAGTCTTATCGTTTAAGCGATCATGACTTCGCTGCTAATAGTCTAGATGGCCACGGTAATGATTGGCCGGTACGTTATGCTGATCTGGAAAAATGGTACAGCCATGTAGAGCGCCATGCTGGTATCAGTGGCGCCAAAGAAGGCTTAGCGCAACTTCCTGATAGTGAGTTTTTGCCTGCATTTGAAATGACTAAACCGGAAATTGACATCAAAGCTGCCATCGAAAAAGCGTATCCGGATCGCAAAATGATCATGGGGCGTATGGCACATTTAACGCAGCCCACGCAGTTGCATATTGAACAGGGACGGGTGCAGTGCCAAGCGCGCAACGAATGTCAAAAAGGCTGTTCATTTGGCGCTTATTTCTCTACTCAAAGCTCAACGTTGCCCGCAGCTGCTGCCACTGGAAATTTGCATATTGCACCTAACAGTGTGGTGCATAGCCTAATTTATGATGAAAAAAGCCAGCGTGTTAAAGGCGTCAGGGTGATTGATAACGATACGTTAGCTGAGCGTGAGTATTACGGCAAAGTTGTCTTCTTGTGCGCTTCTACCTTAGGCAGCACACAAATCATGCTTAACTCTACCTCGAAATCGTTTCCTGACGGGATTGCCAATAGTTCCGGGGTATTGGGTCATTATTTGATGGATCACAATTACAACGCGGGGGCATCAGGTGATGTTGCGGGCTATGAAGACGAGTATTACCAAGGTCGGCGACCTGGTGGTATTTACGTGCCTAATTTTCAATACGAACCTAAACGCGGTAAGAAAAACTACTTACGGGGCTATGCCCTAGCCGGTGGGGCTTATAGGGAAGGGTGGCAGCAAAACGCGAGCAAAAAAGGCTTTGGCGCCGAATTTAAGCAACAAGTCACCCAAGCGGGTAAATGGCGCTTTGGCTTGTATGCTCAGGGCGAAATGTTACCCCGCTATGAAAATACCGTGCAGTTGCATGACACCTTGAAAGATAAATGGGGGATCCCGCAGCTTGAGATTAATTGCCGGTGGTCAGATAACGAGTTGGATATGATGAAAGATGCCGCGGACACGGCAGAGGAAATGCTAAAAACGGCAGGTGTAGAGAATGTCAGCAGTTACGTGAATCAAGGGCCGCCTGGGCTAGCCATTCATGAGCTTGGCACGGCACGCATGGGGCACGATCCTAAAACATCTGTGTTAAACAGGTTTAATCAATCCCATGATGTGGCTAACTTATTTGTAACCGATGGTGCAAGTTTCAGTAGTTCAGCGGTGCAGAATCCATCGTTAACCTTTATGGCATTAACAGCAAGAGCGGTTGATTACGCCACAAAAGAAATGCAGGCAGGGCGCATTTAAGCGCTGGGCCTAGATGTTAATGACAAGATAAATTACAGTACAAGGAGCATAAAATGGTACAAGGTCGCAATATTTATAAAGCAGTGTCACGGGCAGTTGTAGTGTGTTTGGCATTTGCCATCATCGCCTGCACACCCCAGCCAGAAACAACAGAGCCACAGGTGAGCGTACAATTGTGGTCAGTGAAAGATGAGGTCAAACGTGACTTTGAAGGTACCTTAACCGTGCTGGCTGATATGGGCTTTGACGGAGTTGAGTTTGCCGGGGATTTTGGTGACTATCAACAAAATCCTGAAGGACTTAAAACTTTTTTAGCGGGTCTAGGTTTGCAGGTTAGCGGAGCACATATTCCATTTGAGATGTTAGACGATGAGCACTTTGCCGCTACCGTGGCATTTTATCAGGCGATTGGGTGCGACACCTTAATCGTACCTTACGATGCCCGAGCATTTGACGCTCAGCAGGTAACAAACGTGGTGGCAGATTTAAACCGATTAGCAGTGAAATTAGCGCCTATGGGAATGCAAATTGGTTATCATAATCATGAAAAAGAATTTGATAGCTTTGAGCAAACAACGTTTTGGGATTATATCGCCACTCACACAGATGAAAACGTCGTATTGCAGCAAGATGTGGGCTGGACAACCTATGCAGGTAAAGATCCCGTGGAATATGTTAAGCGCTATCCTGGACGCACGCTAACCACGCATTATAAGGTGAAACTCCCTGATGAGGTGCAAGGAAAGCAGCCGTTGATTGGCCAAGACACGATTGACTGGTCAAGTCTAATTGAAGCAAATATCACTGTGGGGGGCACGCAATGGTTGGTCGTCGAGCAAGAAGAGTACCCGAACGGCCTTAAACCACTGGAAGCAGTGAAAATATCCAAGCAAGGTTTAGAGACTTATCTAGAGGCTCGAAAATAAACCGCTAGGCAGGTGAATATCACAATTGGCTGCTAAATAGACCAAGTGGCCCGAGTTCATAACGATTATAAACTCGGGTTTTTTTGTGGGTAACTGCTCCCTTGGGATCAGTGACTTGAGCAATAGACAATAACCGGTGTTTTTAAAACCGTATCAAGTTTGTGGTGTTTACTCTGCTAACTCATCTACTCGTGCTTGAAGAACTTGCACTTGCTCCCGTAGCGCCGCCACTGTTAGTTCCAATTCAGCTAAGCGATGTTCATGTGATGTGCTTGCTTGGCTATTTTGATTGTCTGTTTTGCTTTCCACCGGGCGTTGCGCTGTTATGGATTGTGGGTTTTTATCCAGTTCACTATCGTGACTGACGGATTCATCAGTATCGATATAAAATTGCTGTGCATAGCGAGATTCACGCTTGCCGGGCACTCTTGCCAAGCGCACAACGAGTTGCTCTTGGTTAAAGTCCATCAGTTGCAGTAAGGCTGTATCTACTTCTTCAACGCTGGAAAAACCTGCCATACGTTGGGCACGAGTTCTTAGCTCTCCCGGAGTTTGTGGACCGCGTAATAACATCACGCAGATAATGGCTAACTGGTGGGGAGTAAATCTCAGATCACTAAATTCTGTATTACAAAATCGATGTTTATAACGAGTTGCGCGGCTACCACTTTGCTCGAAAATTAAATTTTTAGCGTACAGTTCGTCCAACGTACTTTGCACTTGGTGTTCGGTAAGTTCCATGACAGGTTCACGGTTACTCTTTTGGTTGCATGCTGTGGTTACACTATTGAGTGACAGCGGGTATTGCTCGGGTGTGGTAACTTCTTTTTCTAATAAAACGCCGATAACACGAGCTTGGTACTGAGTTAAGGTAACTAACAAGGTAACTCCTTAAAAAATAAAATGGCTTGCAGCTGTTTTTCGCTAACGTGACAATAGTGATTATAGCCACCTAAGTATATGAATGAGAGAGATCTTTTGTCGATACCTTTAGTTTTTCATCCTATTTATAGTCAACTTGATTTACCTCATAGGCATCGCTTCCCTATCGAAAAATATCAGGCCATTTACGACCGATTAATCGACTCAGGCATACCCAGTAGTCAATTTCATCAACCCCAAGCATTATCGCCAACTCAATTAGCGAGGGTATACAGCCCAGAGTATGTCAACGCGCTCACCCAAGGTGTGCTTGAAAGTAAGGCGATGCGTCGAATTGGGTTTCCTTGGTCGGCACAATTAATCGAGCGTTCATTGACAGCGGTAGCGGGCACAGTTTTGACATCGTCCCTTGCTATTGAACATGGTAAAGCGTTGAATTTAACCGGCGGCTATCATCATGCTTTTGCTAATTTTGGTTCTGGATTTTGCTTGTTCAACGATCTGTACTTGGCAGCGCTGAATATGTTGCAAACGCCTAATATCGACAAGGTGCTGATATTCGACTGTGATGTGCATCAAGGTGACGGCACGGCCAAATTAGCGGCAAATAACCCCAAGGTGTTTACGGTGTCAATTCATGGTGAGAAGAACTTCCCCTTGCGCAAACAAATCTCAGATATGGACTTTGCGCTGGCAAAAGGAACAAGTGACAACGAATATCTGGAAGTGGTTGAGTCAGCCCTCAATTTGGCTTTTACTGCGTTTCAGCCCGATGCGGTGATTTATGATGCTGGAGTGGATATCCATATAAACGATGATTTAGGTCATCTGCACATTTCTACTCAAGGTGTGTATGCCCGTGATTGTATGGTGTTCGATGCATGCGCAAAACATAGGGTACCGGTCGCCGCGGTTATCGGTGGTGGGTATCAACGAGATATAAACGCATTGGTAGAGGTACATATTCAGTTATATCGGGCGGCGGGTGTGATGTAACTCAGGGTATAACAAATGATATTAAGGCGCTTTTAGCAATAAACTCCTAAGGTCAGGGTCGACTAAATCCAACCACTTATTATCAACGTAATAAATGTGTTCAATATTGTGTTTCTCGCACAAAGCAGTTAATTCAGTGAGATACTTACAGGTGGCATTATCAAAACGTGTTTTGTGCCGCCAAGGGTCACTCTCAATGAAAAATAAAATTTGGCAGGCACCCTCTCGACTCAGTGCTTTTGAAAGTTTGTACTCAGGGTAGTCAGTGCCCAAAATGATGACATTTTTCTTGGCGCTCGTTTTTCCGGTAAAAATAGCGTTTAACAAGGACGTGAAAAATTTCATTCGCTTCTCAGTTGGTCTACTAAGCATAAAAGGCCTATGGCTAAGAGCATAGGCGATAAGTCTTCAGGGGAAAGCGTCTAATAAATGTGTTGTTTTTGGAAGTCATCTTTAGCCGTTTGTATCGCAGACCAGGTAGAAACCGAATAAGGAACAAAATAAGAAATCAATATTTTGAGTATGTCTGCAAGGGTGATCGTACCCATCAATATATTGTCTCCATGATTAATTAAACCTAAAAGCGTACCGACGACTAAAGCAACTTTAATACTTCTATTGCGTATATCTGGGCGAAACAGCAACCCGCGTGTAGTTAATTTCACTTGAGGCATTGGGCTAACCTGTCTAAAGTTTGCATGGCACGAAAGCATGTTATTACACTAGCGTTAGGTTCACGCTCTTCGCTTATCGCGCTAATAAACTCTCGGTCTATAAGCTCTATACCGTTCATGGATACCGCCACATCGGTTAGGTCAATTGGGTTTGATTGACCGTCGAAAAGGTCATCATAGCGGGCTAGATAGGTGCCGTTGTCGCACACATAGCGAAAATTACTGCCTAAGGGACCATCATTATTAAAGGATAGTGCCAATGTGCAAACCGCTCCGGATGGCACTTTCATGATAATACTCATGTCTAGGGCGATACCCAATTCAGAGTGAATAGGTCCCTGTAGCGCATAACACTGTGATACGACTTCTCCCGTTTGGTATTGAAACAAATCGACGGTATGACAAGCGTGGTGCCATAACAGGTGATCCGTCCAACTACGAGCCTCACCTAGGGCGTTAGTGTTCTTACGGCGTAAGAAGAAGGTTTCCACGACCAAATGCTGAATAGATAAGGTGCCCGTGCGGATTTTCTGATGGATCCATTGATGACTAGGATTAAAGCGCCGAACATGCCCCACCATAGCAACCTTGTTAGAACGCGTGGCTGCATCAACCAGTGCTTGGGCGTCAATAATATTGTCAGCCATAGGTATCTCGACTAACACGTGTTTATTCGCAGTAAGTGCCTGAATGGCTTGCTCCGCATGCATATGTGTGGGGGTGGCTAAAATGACGGCATCTATATCATCTCGCGCCAGTGCTTGGGCATAATCATTGCTAAAATCCTCAATGGCATATTTTTTCGCGACGCTTTTTGTCGTCGCTGGGTCTGCCCCCACCAAGCTAATGCTGCGCACTTGGCCAATGTTCTTCAGCGCTTCAATGTGTTTACTGCCAAACGCGCCTTCACCGATCACGCACACATTCATATTATTTAACTCCCGCATTAACCTGCTCTGGCCAATATAAACGCATGGGATTATCCACCAGTAATTTGTGTTGTAGTGCTGGCGTCACCGCTATGCGTGGGATCATATTGACCAGTTTTCCGTCATCCGGCATATGCGATTTCATATTGGGATGCGGCCAGTCAGTGCCCCACAAAACTCTATCTGGAAAGGTCTCAACGACTTTACGGCCAAAAGGAACAAAGTCATCATAACCATCTGGACCTGAGATAGAAATCCGTTCTGGGCAGGTCACTTTTGACCAATAATTAGGGTTGTAATCGAGTAATTTCAAAAATAAATCGAATTCCGCGCCATTAATGTCTTTATTTAAGTCAGGTCGACCCATGTGATCGACGACAACTGTGGTGGGCAGGGAACTAAAAAAGTCAAAATATTCGGCGAGGTCGCTCGCTTCAAAGTAAATGACAATATGCCAATTTAATTTAGCAATACGCTGGGCAATAGCCGTTAATTCATCAAATGGCAGGGCATCAACTAGACGTTTAACAAAGTTGAAGCGCACGCCGCGCACACCTGCTTCATGCAGTCTAAATAACTCTTCGTCTGTTACATCGCCACGGACCGTTGCTATGCCGCGTGCTAGGTCATTGGCGTGGGCTAAGGCATCAACGAGCGCTGAGTTATCTGCACCATGACAGGTGGCTTGAACAATCACATTGCGGCTGAATTTTAGGTGGTCTCTTAATGCCCACAGCTGATCTTTGCTCGCGTCACAAGGCGTATATTTGCGTTCGGGTGCATAAGGAAACTGCGCCGCTGGGCCAAATACATGACAATGAGCGTCTACCGCGCCTGCCGGGGGGATGAAAGTTGGCTGGCTGGGATTGGGGTGAAAAGGGATCCAGTCTTTGTCCATTGGTTACTCGCTTGAAAAAGATGATACCTGTGCGACGAGAGCCGCACAGGTAATGAATTGACAAAGGTTTATTTGTCTTCGTTCTCTAACACAATAATACCTGCACCAGTATTTGACGCTGGCACATGATAATGGCGATAAATCTCTTTTGCGTTATCGTCCAATGCCCCGCGCATAATCATCCACATGACTAATTCTGCACCTTCAGAGCCTGCTTCTCGTAAGTACTCAACGTGTGAGATGTTTATGAGTCTATCCACGTCGTTAGTCAGATCATCCAAAAATGCTTTGTCAAACGCAGGGTTAACTAAGCCAGCCCGTTCACCCTGTAATTGATGGGACATGCCACCAGTGCCAAATATAGCGACTTTTATGTCTTCGTCGAAAGACTCAACCGCTTTTCGAATCGCTTTGCCTAAATTGAAGCAGCGATTACCGGTAGGGGAGGGGTATTGAATAACATTGACGCACAATGGAATGACTTTACACGGCCATTCTTCTGGTTTTCCACAGGTGATGGAAAGTGGCACGGTTAAACCATGGTCAACGGGAAGTTCGTTGGCTATGGTCATGTCAAATTCGTCAAATATAAGCGATTCAGCAATGTGCCAAGCGAGTTTAGAATGCCCTTGAACAACGGGCACTTTACGTGGCCCAAATCCTTCATCAGCTGGTGCGAATTGATCCGCAACGCCAATCGCAAATGTTGGGATAAGTTTTAAAGAAAAAGCAGATGCATGATCATTGTAAACAATGATAGCCACATCAGGCTTTTCTTTTTCCATCCACGCTTTTACTGGCTCATAACCATCAAACAGTGGTTTCCAATAATCGGTTTGTGTTGCATCGTGGTCGACTGCACCACCAATTGGTGGTACGTGAGATGTGCCTATTCCTGCAAATAATTTCGCCATTATTTTTTCCACTCTGAAGTATATCTGTTGCCGTCTATCTGCCTTCCACCGTCCAGCATCATTTTCTGAAATGTTTCTTTGCTAACACCTGACATCGCTGCGCCAACTTCTTGCATGGTCAGGCCGTCGAAAATCGCAATTTTGAAGGTATAGTAAAAATTTCCACCTAGGCGTAGCATATCAATCCAATTGCGCTCAAGTACCGCTTTGCGTTGTTCAGGTGTTACTGGAAACTTATCCAAATAGTGTGTTTCACTTTCACGGAATTCATCGCGATTCTTTGCTTCGTTCAGTGACATGCAGAACATGTTTAAATGATAACCCTGTCTGGAGTGCTCCGGATCAAATACGTATGTACCGGGAATATCGCTGTAATCTCTGTCTGTTCTCATTTAGTTAACTCTCTTGGGGGAAACCTATTTGTTTACTACACGCATATTATTGAAACTTTTCTTAATAGAGCTAAAGTCTAGTTCTATTGAGTGGGTGAATTCAAATTCAGAAAAGTGAAAAGCTAATGAGAAATGGTACTCATCAAGTTTCAAATTTGGAGACGTTTGAATGTAACAGTGGCTATGCTCTGCTGTTAGGGCAAACGCAACGTTAACGCACAGAGCACTGAATAACGCGCTATTTCGAAAGGTAAAATGCCAGATCTAACCATGGCGAATGTCGTTTCGCTATCGCCGCTTAGATCTGACATTAACTTATTTTCAACGAGTTTTACGCTGAACCTCTAGGGGGACGAGCTGCGTTATCTTTTACAAAATCAAGGTATGCCAAAATATCTGCCGGTTCTGTTCGCGCAAAAGCATTTGACGCTATCCATGCGGCGAATACAGTGCCATCCTCGCGAATGAGAAACGATGCCGGTTCGCAAAACAGGGGCATTTCAATTGGTTTAACTTGTTTTGATACGAACACGCCCAGTAGACGTGCTTGCTCAATAGGCAGATTAATGCCTATTTCAAGCTTATCCAAGTTCAACTCAACCACAGTTGAACTTGCCCTTTCCAAGGTGTCAGCACTGACTGCAACCATGTTTACGTTTCTGGCGCTGAACTCATCATGAAGCCTGTTCAGTTCCATCAACTGGTGCTTACAATGCCCACACCACATGCCACGATAAATAGTCAATAGCGTAAAAGCGTAGTGCATTTTAGCCTGGCTATTCCATTGGCCTCCAGACAACAACTCGAATGTCAGTTCAGGAATGGCGGTACCTGTTATACGATTAGGGTAGTTTGTCTGCATTTGGGTCATACCTATTAACTTTGAATCGTAACCCACTTAAGGTCGGTAAAGGTTTCCAGATCTGCCTCTGTGCCTTCACGACCAAAGCCACTGTCACCGATGCCACCAAATGGCACGTGTGCTTCGTCAGAAATAGACGGGCTGTTAATATGGACCATGCCGCTTTCAATGCCTTTGGCAAAAGCCATAGCATTATTGAGGTTAGCGGTATAAATGGCGGCACTGAGTCCGTACTCGGTATCATTTGCACAGCTTAGGGCTTCGTCAAAAGAATCAACCGGATAGATACTCACCACAGGGCCAAATGTTTCTTGTTGGCAAACATCCATTTCCTTGGTGACATTGAGCAGTACAGTCGGTGCGCATCGATTACCCGTCCACACTCCGCCCGTAGCCAGTTCAGCACCTTTTGATACGGCATCTTCAATATGTTGTTTAATGCGGTCTCGCTGGCGATCACTGATTATCGGGCCAATGATGGTTTCTGGATCCCGTAGATCACCCATACCGATTTTGCTGGCAATTCCGACGTACATTTCAACAAATTTCGGGTAAATCGTCTTCTCTACATAAATTCTACTCGAGCCGATACAGGCTTGCCCTTGATGCATGAAAATACCACGCAGTGCACCTTGCACAGCATCTTTCATATTGGCATCCGCCATAATAACGAGGGGGTTTTTACCGCCGAGTTCTAAGGTCACGTGTTTGTTTTGTTCTGCACACAATTTCTGGATGTGCTTACCGACAACCGTAGAACCCGTAAAGGTCACCGTTTTAATTAATTTGTGTGTCGTCAAGGCATCGCCAATTTTGTATCCGTTACCCGGTACAACGTTAACGGTTCCAGAGGGGAAGCCTGCTTCAGCTAAAATTTCTGCGAAACGCAAAGACACAATAGGCGTGTGCTCTGATG
The DNA here is from genome assembly GCF_000315055.1 of Paraglaciecola polaris LMG 21857. GTDB lineage: Bacteria > Pseudomonadota > Gammaproteobacteria > Enterobacterales > Alteromonadaceae > Paraglaciecola > Paraglaciecola polaris. The sequence continues at coordinate 26,070 of NZ_BAER01000096.1, forward strand.
GCAATAAAACGACCGTGCTGCCTGTTGCCAGTGCGTTAGCACATAAGCGCGCAGCTTTAATTAGCGGCACATTAAAGGGCGTAATGACGGCCACAACCCCTCTTGGGGCGCGGATGGTCATGCTAATTTTATCGGGGTAATCAGACGGTAACGTTTTGCCCGTCATTTGCCTAACCATACCAGCAGAGGCGCGTACAAATGAAACGGCCTTTTCCGCTTCAAAGGAGGCTTTTCGATAGGCTGAGCCGCCTTCATCTATCAAGATGTCTTTTAACTCATCTATGTACTGCTCCATCAAGTCCGCTGCTTTACACAGCATCTTCTCACGCTCTTTAGTGGTGGTGTGCTTATAAGTTTGAAATGCTTTATGTGCAGACTCAACGGCCCTATTGACATCATCCACGGTACTTTCTGCGACGTTGCGATAAAGGCTATCATCCAGTGGATTTAATACCGCTAAAACGCCACCGTCCGAAGCTGCCGTAGGCTTATTATCAATCCAAATTCCATCCAAATTGGGACCAAGGTTACCTGTGTTACAAAATGCCATCTCGTTCTCCATCAATAGTGGCACTCACTGCGGATAAACCACAAATTTGAGCACCGCTATGCAAACTAGTTATTAATAATTTATTGCGCCGCCATCGACGTTCACGCATTGTCCGGTCACAAAATCACTATCCTCTGAGGCCAAATAGTAAAGTGTACCCAGTAGGTCTTCTGGCAACATCTCACGTTTAATAACGCGAGCCGCCAAGGTTGGTGCTTTGGCCGCGCCTAATTGTTTGTGCTCTTTTACGCCTTCGCTTTCAGTCAGGCCGACCAAAATACAATTCACTAATACCTTATCAGCCCCTAGTTCAGCAGCGAGTGCACGGGTTTGCCCGACAATCGCGCCTTTTGAGGAAACGTAATGACAAAACATCGGCGCGCCGCGTAAAAACGTACCTGAGGCGATATTGATGATTTTGCCGCGGCCATTTTTGCGCATGCTAGGCACGATCGCTTTGGCACATTGAAAAGGACCACGCACGTTCACGCGCATGACAAGATCCCATTCGTCTTCAGTGATTTGACTGAAGGGTTTTAGCTCCAAGCTCGCGAAAATGGCCGCGTTATTGACCAAAATCTCGATCGGCCCAAATTCAGCTTCGGTTTGCGCAACCAGTGCATTTAACGAATCATTGTTTGTTACGTCCGCGGTGCAACCGATTGCAATGCCGCCGCTGGCATTTATTTCAGCCACCACAGCGGATGTATCCGCTACATCAGCAACGACCACTTTCGCCCCTTGTGAAGCGAGGCCAATAGCATACGCTGCACCAATACCTTGTGCTGCACCAGTAACGACTGCGACCTTTCCATCTAATCTTTTCATTTCATTCTCACTTATAAATAAAGAGGAAGTTAAGCCATACCTATGATGCGTTTCACATCAGGCCAGGTTTGCACACCAAAGGTGGCAAGATCCTCGGTTAAATCTGCTGGACACCAATCAAGAAAAGCGGCTTTAAAATCTGGTCGCTGTTTTATTCTGCTAAACCAATCAGCCACATGGGGTAAACGGCCGTTTTCCCACATACCAGACATGTTCAACATGTCTAACCGGTTAACGTACGGTGTTAAGCCAATATCTGCTAAAGAGAAGGTTTCACCCGCTAACCAAGTGTGGTTTTTAAGGGTCTCTTCCATTTTCGATAAGTAGCCATCATAAAGACGAATTGTGTCTTCGATTCCAGGGGCGTCAAATCCCATTAGTACGATTTGTTTTTTACGCTCTTTCCACTTAGAGGTAACAGACTGGTCTGGTGTACTGCTTAAAAATTCCTGCATTTTTTCTTTGCCTAGACGCTGCACAATAAAGCGATGACAGCAGACAAATGTCAGTTCGCCGCACGCAGGGTGAAGTTGCTCGTCAACCGCTTTAGTCCAAATGCGCATTAACGTTTTTTCATAGGCGCCCTCTGGCTTTAAACTTGGTCCAGGAAACACCTCATCAAGATATTCGCAGATAACCGTAGATTCGTTGATAATCAGGCCGTCATGTACCAAAGACGGCACAACCGCTTTAGGATTTATCTTGCGATAATCTTCGGTAAACTGCTCACCTTTAAGAATGTCTATATAGTGTGCGTTATCCACCTGCACTTGCTTTTCAGCCAGAGCGAATCTTACTTTGGCGGCACATACTGAAGAACCATGATGATATAAGTCGAGCATATCTATTACCTTTACTTAGAAAAAATAACGGCGGTATCCCAGCCGTTGGTTTGGAAAAAATGTTCTTTATGACTGCTTTCACGCTTTGCCTATTAAGGTTTGACGCTTTTTTACATTCGTTTTCTCACCACTTGATGAAAATCCTGCTCCCGTTCTAGGGAAATGTTAATTACTTGATTGCTTAGCAATTCTTATTATTTTGTTTATAAACTTCACTTCTTCAAGACGGCACATGCCGCCTTGAAGCATCCTGAGGCTTAATAACGATATTTAAGCTTGAGGGTGATTTCACGTGGTGGCGCCATCGCGGCCAAAATATTTGGACCTGACGGAACACCCCAGGCCAAAATTTCCTCATTTGTTAAATTCTTGCCTATTAAAGAGATAGTAACGTTTTCATCAGGCGAAATAACACGCAGGCTGGCGTTATAGGTCTCATAGGCTTTTTGCTCCACTGTCGGTCTGTAGGTAATATCAGTGAATTGAGCACCGTTGAATGCAATATCAGTGCGTGCGCTGAAGTCCCATTCGCCAAAAAGATCGTCATAGTAATATTCAGCGAATAACGCGCCTTTCGTTTCAGGGGCATAGATAAGGGGCTGTCCACTTAAATCACAGACGCCATCACCATTGAGGAATTTAGGGTCGCAATCGGCGGCGCCAACAAACTTGTCATAGGTTGCATCTGTGTAGGCAAAGTTACCGCCTAAAGTCCAGTTGTCGGCGGCGTGCCATAATACTTCTAACTCGACGCCTTCACTGGTGCTATCAGCCGCGTTACCCACAGTAAACTGCGCCACAGAGCCGGCTAATTGGGTTGCAAGTTGTAACCCTTCTATATTCATACTAAAGACAGTGAAATTAACGTTTAACGTGCCTTCTAACCAAGTCGTCTTGGCACCAAATTCAAGTGAATCCACTTCTTCCGCATCAAACTCGATTTGGGCGTCTTGTTCATCAATACGATCACTGAATCCACCTGTTTTATGCCCTTGGGCGAAGGTTCCATAAAGATTGATGTCATCATGGGCTTGCCATTGAATAGTGACTGATGGAGTGAACTTACTTTCACTTCTGCTCTCGATACGATTCACTTCATCTTCGCCAAGTACGTTCTGAGTTTGGTACTCTTTCAAGAAACGCCGGAAGGCGAAATCTTTATCTTCGGTAGCCCAGCGCCCACCGATAATGCCGGTCCAATCTTCATTGAATTTATAACGAGCTTGTCCAAACAGTGCCAAGGTTTCGGTGTCTTGAGTCCACGGCTCTTCTTCGGTCACTTTAGGGCCAGCTAATGAGGTGAGATTGAAGTGAGAGGTTTGGCCACGCGCTAAGCTACTGTCTTCGTAGTAAAGTCCGACAATGTAGTCGAACGTGTCACTTTCCTCTGACGTAAAGCGAACTTCCTGACTAAACCCATCGTATTTTTCATGGCGATTTGCTCTGAATAAGTTAGCAAGCCCCATATCTAAACCTTGAAAGTTATGGTCATACTCATACTCTTGGTATGCTGAAATCCACGTTAATGCGCCAGCTTCGAAGTCATGTTCAACATTAAAGGTTATATTGGTTGAATCCTGATCCCTTGACGGGCAAAAAGAGCCGATGTCATTGCCCTCTTGGTCTGTGGCTGGCCCGCAATTATAGTGCACAACCCAGTCTAATTTAGGCTCAGTCACTGTACTTCCGTCAGCACCTGATCCCGTCGATAGGTTTTGCCAAACGGCTAAAGGTGGTCCACCTAACGCATTGATTTCGGCAGCATCAGAGCCATACTCGTCAAATTCCATGTACTCTAATTTCAAACCAACTTTGGTGTTTTCACTGGCACGCCAAGCAAATTTTGCTCTAACGCCGGTATCTTCGCGGTTTGCGCCGTCAGGACCATTGAGGGTATTTTCATAAAAGCCATCTTTGTCACGATAAATAAAGGCTAAACGCGCATCCACGGTATCGCTGAGTGCGCCGGTCACATAGCCTGAGACTTCTTTTGTGCCTCCAGTCGTGCTGTATGTACTGGCGGATACATCAAAACCATAACCAAAATTACTGTCCGGGTTTGCGGTGCGCAAAATCATGGCACCTGCCGCTGTGTTCTTGCCAAATAATGTCCCTTGTGGGCCTCGTAACACTTCCACCGCTTCTATATCTAAAAATGGATGTAAGTTAATAGCAGCACGGCTGATGTACACGTCATCCACGAATCGGCCGACCGATTGCTCAATAGAATGTGATGTGCCGCCGCCTAATCCACGCACGTAAAGGTTGGGTAATATTCCAGCACTGTTAATTTCGAAATTGGGGATCAGGATGGAAAGGTCTTCCATGTCACTAATGCCGACCTTGTCGATGAGATCTGCGGAAACGGCTGCCACTGAAACGGGCACATCCTGAATACTTGCGGGGCGTTTGGTAGCAGATACGAGAATAACTTCTACGTCACTCTCTTTGGTTTTTTCCATTTTTTCTTGTGCAAAAGCCTGATTAATACCGAGCGTTAATGTGGAAAAAATAAAACAGTGATGTAAGCTGCGTAGATATTTATTATTTTTCTTCTTCTCTGTCAAACTCATGATGTAAACCCCTAGTTCCAATATGTATTCGCTCAAGTGTGTGAACGTCTTCCTTCATTACCGCTTTTTCGGTGCATGTCGCCCATTAAGATTTTAGTGATGCTGGTGGACTGCGGTAACTTGGTGTTAAGAAGTTAACTTTGATACCACTGAAAACGAAATGACTAGTTGTTTTCAGCGTATGAATATTATTTTTTACACTCGGTTAACAATCGTTTCATGGTTGTTTTACTATCGCGCAAAACAGCCAAGGGCAAATGCCTAGTCATATTTGATACATGCTAGTTCGGTAGGCTAACTTTCAGTTGTGCAGTGCTCTTGCTACACGTTATGCATACCAATTGATTATGGCGGTGTGAGCTACTTAGTTTAAAAACGGACTTCCCTGCGTCAAATCGATGCGTGCTAATTTAGCAAGCTCACTAAAATGGTTGAGTACCCGATATACAAAGGCCAATCGTATTTGTTGGTTTTTCTCCAATAAGGTTTCATCTAGGTCTTCGGCCCTTGAATGTTTGCATGACGGCTGCATGAGGCGTTGAAGTATGGTGACCCTAGGGTGTGTCACTTTTAGTGCAAACGTCTTTGATGCTTGGTGCTTAATCATAGCTCTGCAATATGTGTGGGCTGCCAATAAAGCATTCTTGAGGCCTCGTTATTCAGGGCGTGTGTATCTAGTGGCAGCATCGACAATTTCCGATGCTGACTTAGGGACACATTGCTAATAATTGATTGCGCCACCGTCAACGTTGACACATTGACCCGTGATAAAATCGCTATCCGCTGATGCTAAGTAGTAAAGAGTGCCAAGCAGATCTTCTGGCACCATTTCGCGTTTTATCAATCTGGCCGCTAGGGTAGGTGCTTTAGCGGCGCCCAATTGTTTATGCTCTTTAACACCTTCGCTTTCGGTTAAACCAACCAAAATACAATTAACTAAAATGTTATCAGCCCCTAGTTCAGCGGCCAGGGCGCGGGTTTGCCCGACAATGGCGCCTTTGGATGAAACGTAATGGCAAAACATGGGCGCGCCGCGTAAAAAGGTGCCTGAAGCAATATTAATAATTTTGCCACGACCATTTTTACGCATGCTAGGCACGATCGCTTTTGCGCACTGAAACGGCCCGCGTACATTTACGCGCATGACGAGATCCCATTCATCTTCAGTGATTTGGGTAAATGGCTTTAATGCTAACGTCGCGAAGATAGCGGCATTGTTGATTAATATTTCTATCGGCCCAAATAGCGCTTCAGTTTGGCTGACCATTGCGTTTAACGATTCATTATTAGTCACGTCAACCTTGCAGCCAATTGCCCTGCCGCCTTGGGCGGCGATTTGTGCGACAACTGAAGCCGTATCGGCGATATCTGCAACTACTACTTTTGCCCCTTGAGCAGCTAAACCAATCGCATATGCAGCGCCAATACCTTGGGCTGCCCCCGTTACTACTGCTACTTTTCCATCTAATCTTTTCATTTCATTCTCATTTTTTAGGTTAAGGTAAATCAATTCCGATGTTTTAAATTTTTTCACTGTTTGCGGTATTTATGGTGGGGGTGACTGACATGCCTACCCGCAGTTTGCTCGCGTTTTTTTGAGTCATATCAATGCTGATGCGCACGGGTAAACGCTGGACGATTTTAGTGAAATTCCCTGTTGCATTGTGTGGCGCAATAGCCGAATAGCTTACGCCGCTGGCAGGTCCTAGACTTTCGACTTTTCCGGATAGATTCACCCCTGGTAGGGCATCCACCTCGATATCAACGGACTGCCCGGGTTGCACATTGGCCAGTTGCGTTTCACGGTAATTCGCAGAAATATAGATAGCAGATGTGGGAACGATCACCGCTAGTGGTTTGCCAGTGCTAACAAATTCACCTACGCGAGCTGTTTTTCTACCGATCACGCCATCAATGGGGGAATAAACTTTACTGTAAGACAACTTTAATTGTTGCGTGTTTAGGTCCGCTCGGGCTAAAGCTAACGCCGCCACAGCATTGTCTACGTTGGCACTTAGTACCTTTAGTTGTTGCTTGGCGAACGAAATTTGCGCCAAGCTTTTGGTTAAATTAGATTGCTCGATGGCCAGTTTGGCATTGGCTTGCTGGCGTGCTTGTACACTGCCTGAACCATCGTCAGCTAGATTACTAAAACGGGTTTGATCGGCCTTGGCTAATGTAACCGATGCCTGATTCGCGTTGAAAGTGGCTTCTGCGCGTAAAATCTCAGCTTGTTGCTGTGTGAGCTGGGCTTCAAAACTGGCTAACGTTGCCTGGGCACTACCTACTTTCGCTTTGCCAGCAGCAACCGTTAAAACAAAATCTTTATCATCAATAGCAACCAATAAATCTCCTTTGTGAACCGGTTGGTTTTCCGCTATCAGTACATCTGTAATGGTTCCAGAGATTTTTGCCCCGACAGCACTGAAGTCAGCTTGCACATAAGCATCGTTAGTCGACTGTGATGCACTGCTAGAATCCGGTTGATTGATATACGCTATGCAACCGATTGCCAGCGCAATACACACAGTGGCTACGGTTAATTTGATGGGAGTAGGTAAAGCCATGTTTGTTTCCTTTTTTAAATAGGTTAGTTCGAATTGGATTGTGCGCTGGGCGCAGGAATGTGGGTCATACGTAAAACTAAAGGGATCAATAAGCAGGCGGCCACGCCGAAAATGCGATATATGTCAGCAACCGATAAGGTCATTGATTGCTGGGCAATGGCTTGACCTAGCCCAGCGACACTCAGTTCTGAAAATACCGTGTTGCTGCTTGTCGAGTGCTCGATAAGCATTTCTGTATGGAAGTTCCCTCGGATAACCAATAGGTGACCGACTAAAGCGCCACCAATAAGCGTACCGAGGACGCGCAGCGTATTAATGATGCCAGAGAAATACGGGCCTTCTGTGTGATGCACTATGCTCGTCATCAAGAACAGCATAGAAACCACAGCCATTGGTTGGCCAACGGCTTGTAAAACTTGGGCAATGAGAAATTGCTCTCTATTCCACTGGGCGGTCAGTTCGGCGCCGAAGAAACATGCGCAGGCTATTAAAAGCAAACCGATTGAAAATACAATGCGCGCATCCGTCCATTTTTTATACAACAGTAAAGCGACGAGCGAACCAAGCACCAATTGCGGTAGGGCGACGATTAGGCCTAATTGAGCCGATTGGTAGATTCGGTATTCTTGCAAAGCAGCCAAAAAATTGAGCGGCAATGAAGTCGCAGACATCAATACAATCAATAAGATAGTAAAGATAATGGCGCCCAAGCCGAGGTTTCTACGCCCAAGCAGTCGAAGATCAATAAAGGGCGTAGGGTGATACCATTCAGTGAGTAAATACAGGGAGAACAAGATCACGCCGCTTATCAAACTCAGGGTGATCAAAGTAGAATTGAACCAATCCAAACGTACACCTTGAGTCAAAGCAATGGTCAGTAACGCCATACCAACCACGCCAAGTGCCATTCCCAACCAATTTCCTTGGCTAAAGCGTGGATATTTAATCTCTTCTTTAGGCAGCCCTGCATTAACAAGCCCGATAGCAAGCACACAAAGTGGGATCACCTGCCAATAAATAAGACGCCAATCGTTAAAACCGTCAGTCCATTGTCCAGTCAACCAAATGGCAATATTGGGTGAAAATGTAGCGGTCATCGCGTACAGCGCAAGCCCATGAAGACGCAGATGAAGGGGCAACGCCTTTAACGCCATCATCATTAACAGGGGCACTAATGCGCCACTTGCCATACCTTGCACAAAACGTAAGGCAATCAGTAGTGAAAGGTCATGAATAAATGGCAGTATTAGCGCAATAACGGCGCACAGAGCGACTGTATAAGTATGGAAGCGTCTAATGGATAATGTTATCGCGAACCAAGTGGCAAAGGGAGTGATGAGCAGTTCACCGGCGAGGTAGCTGGTTGTTACCCATGAAGAACCGTCCACGCCAAACCCAAGCGCACCGCGCACATCGATTAACCCCAAGGCGCCGACCCGATTGTTAAGGCCTGCCATCATGGCGCTGATAAATATGCCAAGCAGTACCAGCATGACCTTCACTGGGAGATGGGACGTGGGTTTGGCCACGGTTGCCGTCTCAGCCGCACTATTAGCGGGTGCCTTTGTGGGAATGGTTATTGTCATACTATTTGCCATCACGCACCTCAGACATGGCTGCTGCATTATTCGGTCTGGATATCGTTGCTGCGTCGGTGGCAGCGAAAACCGGTGCGGTTGGGTCATTATTGCTCACATCCCAGCCCCCACCGAGTGCTTTATAGAGCGTAACAAGACTAAGAGTGGCATTGGTTGCGCTATCATTGAGTGCCATTCTACTGTCGAGCACGTTACGCTGTGCAGTGAGGACATTTAGATAATTTCCTGCGCCTTCTTGATAGTTTCGTTGGGCGAAATGCAACGCTATTTTGTAGCTTTCGTAAGCATCATTTAAGTGATCAAACTGACTCCGTTGTGAGGCAAGGCCGTCCAAGGCGTTGTCAACTTCATGCCATGCGTTAAGCACGGTTTGCCGGTACGCTAACGCGGCGCTTTTTTGCTTCGCTTCGGTTAACTTGAGGCGCTGTTTTAGCTCACCTCCTTGAAATATTGGAAGGTACACAGCTGGTCCCACTGAGAAAAAACTGGAATCCCAACTGGCTAAGTCACTACTTTGGAATGCCTCAAATCCCGAACGACCAACAAGCGTGATACGCGGGTAGAAATTTGATTGAGCCACACCAATGGCGGCGGTCGCTTGATGCAATTGCGCTTCTGCTTTTAAAACATCAGGACGCTTGTGCGCGAGTTGGGCAGGTATGCCAACAGGAATCGTTTTGGGGAGTGACGGCAATGGCACATCATTGATTAACTCTTCGTCTAACGCTCTGGGGTTTTCTCCTAGCAACAAGGCTAATTTATTCATTTGCGTATTTCTGCGTTCGACTAATTTGGGGATTTGCGCTGTGACTGCGGCCAGTTGAGCGCTTGCCATTGATGTTTCAAATTTGCTGGTTAAACCATTTTTTGTTGTGCTTTTGACTAACGTCAATTTGTGTTCAGCAATTTGCTTGTTTTGCTCGGTGATGCGCAGCTGAGCCTGAATTCCTCGAAACTGTAAGTAATTACGAGCGACTTCGGCAGCAAGGGTGATTTGATACGCTTCGCGCGCTAAAACGGTTACTTCAAACTCAGCTTGAGCGCCTTCTACAGTGCGTTTTATATGCCCCCATAAATCAATTTCCCAGCTTGCATCGAACCCAGCCTGCCAATAATCGTTACCGCTGCTTTTTGCGCCTAACGCTGCAAACTTACTGTTATCGCTGATGTCTTCTCGAGTGTAACTGCCACTCGTGGATACTTTGGGGAGGTAGTTGGATGAGGTTATCCCTAGATTTGCGCGGCTTTGTTCGACTCGGCTAGCCATTATTTTCAAGTCTAAATTTGCCAAGCGCGCTCGTGCTTCTAAATTTGAAAGGATAGGATCGTTAAATAAAGTCCACCATTGAGATGAGATATCTGCGTTGGATACTGGGTATTGATGGCTGTGATCATCACGTGCGGCAAGATCAATTTGTGTCGCGGTGGCGCTGGGAGAGGTAAAGTTAGGGCCCACGGTGCAGCCAGTCAATAACGCAATACCTACCGCGATACCTATTTTTTTCAACATTCGGCTGGCAGTGGCAGTGGCTGTGTTGTGAGTATTGTTACGCATGTGTTTGATATCTCGTATAAATGCCCATAAATCGAACCGAACTTATCGGTACAGTTTCACGGTGTCAGAAAACCTATAACGGCTGTTATCTGGGCATAAGGTTATTGTCGATAGCTAAATATTGTGAGTATGGCGGACTATAAAGATCGCTGAAACTTACTGTTGTGCTGTACCGCTCAGTTCGGTACTATATCGCTGTGAAAACGACTTGTCAATCAAGATCATTATTAGGTAAAACATTATGACTAAATTAATTGTCACACCGAATCGTCATGTAGGTGTTGAAAAAGGGTTGGGGGCAAAAGCCAATACGGTTCTGCAGGCAGCTAGAACCATATTTTTAACCTATGGATTTGCGGGGGCTACCACGGATATGATCCAGCGAGAGGCCGGGGTATCCAAATCTACGGTCTACGCCCACTTTACGAATAAGGAAACATTGTTTAGTGAGGTGGTGAAGGCTGAGTGTTTATCGACTTCGAATCATATTCGCAGTATTCAATTTATACCCGGCAAAATTAAGGAAACGCTGCACGAAGTTGCCGATGCATATCTGCAAATCGTGTTATCGAAATCAGGGGCATCTTTGGCAAGAATTGTGATTGCTGAAGTAGAGCGTTTTCCCCGTCTGGGAAAAACTTTTTACGAAGCGGGTCCTAAACCTTGTATCTTATTAGTTGCGCAGTTGTTGTCATTGGCACATGACGCCGGTGATATTGAGTTAGGCACGCTCACGCCTGAAGAAGCGGCGCGAGTATTTGTCGGCGCAGTGCGAAGCGAGCCGCAATTGCACTATTTAACCCATCCCAATGAAAAACCAACTAAGGTACAAAGAGAACAATGGTCTGGGCTAGTGGTTGAAACCTTCATGCGCGCTTACGGTAAAGCAGATTAAATCTTTTGCTTTAATATGGTCTCAAGTGAGGTGACAGAAGCAATCCGTGTTAGTAACTGCAAAGTAGAGTTGTGAACGTCTTCATTTTTGGCTACGCAGCAGTCGCTCACTACAGTAACAATAAAATCTCGGTCATGGGCATCACGGGCAGTGCTTTGAACAGCGAGATCGGTGGCGCAACCACATAATATGAGCTGTGAAATATTATGACTGCGCAGGATGTCAGCCAATGGCGTACTGTAGAATGCATTTACGCGGCGCTTTTCAATAAGTAGGTCATTCCCTTGATTGGCCAATTGCGCTATGAATTCGGTGCCCCACGTGTCACTGACAAAAATATTATTCTTTTTAGCTGAGCCAAATAATGGAGAGGTCGTCGGATGGGGATTGTAGTTATCTGAAAAGCCTATTTTAACATGGATCACCAAGTAGTCTTTATTCTTGGCCCAAGTCTGCAGCTGTTCTACTTTGCTTAAGGTGTCGTTTCGGGCTATGAAATCTGCGTTGCCATGTTTAGCAACTTTTCCATCGGGATGGACAATATCATTGATAAAGTCAATGCATATAAGGGCGGTAGAGGATTGTGAAAAGGTCATGATTGGATCCCTTTGGACAGAAGAACGAAAAACCTGAAACAGCTATCTGCTTCAGGTCTTGGCAATGGATAATGATTAGTCTTTAATGCGGCTAAAGACCTTACGAATGTTGCCATCGAAAATAGCGTCTTTTTCTGCTTGACTGATGTTGGCATTGTCTATGTAGCGTTTGGTATCGTCAAAGTACTGACCTGTTTGTGGATCGATTCCACGCACAGCACCCACCATTTCGGAAGCGAAAAGAATGTTCTTATTCGGGATAACGTCGAGTAATAAATCGATGCCCGGCTGGTGGTAAACGCAAGTATCAAAATACACATTATTCATGACAAGCTCGTCCAATGGTGGCAACTTCATCATGTCGGCTAAGCCGCGAAAACGCCCCCAATGATAAGGAACCGCGCCGCCGCCATGGGGAATGATAAATTTAATGTCAGGGAAATCTTTACATACGTCAGACGTCATTAGCTGCATAAATGCAACTGTGTCTGCGCTTAGATAGTACGAGCCAGTAGCATGAAAAGCGGGATTACAACAACCACTGACATGGATCATCGCGGGTACATCTAAATCACACATTGCTTCGTAAATTGGATACCAGTAACGGTCACCTAAAGGAGGGGATTTCCAATGGCCGCCGCTAGGATCTAAATTCAGATTGCAACCGACAAAATTGAATTCACTCACACAACGTCTTAATTCTGCAACGGCATTATCAAGCGGCGCGCCTTCGGTTTGAGGTAATTGACAACCACCGATAAAATTCTCAGGATAGAGCTCGGTAATACGGGCGATTAATTCATTACAATGTTCAGACCAATATTTGCTGGTGAGTTCGTTACCAATATGATGTCCCATCCAACTTGCACGGGGAGAAAATATGGTCATGTCAGTTCCGCGCTCACGCTGCAAACGAAGTTGGTTATTTTCTAGGCTTTCGCGTAGTTGATCATCCGTGATGTTTAGCTGACCTTTTTTGTGTGTAAACTGTGGATCTTGGGCTAACTCACGTTTTTGTTGTTCGCGATACTCCCCCAATTCTTCAGGTCCAGTGGTGTAATGTCCGTGGCAATCAATTATCATTTTTTATTATTCCTAGTCGTTCAAGTCGCTAAGTGATTCAAGGTAAACCAAGCCCGCCTTTTCCAGTGCGGGGCGCATGTTGTACATGTCTAATCCGAGTATGCCTGTGGCCAATTTATCGCGCTTTTCTGCCTCATGGGCTTCCCTTGCTTGGGCAATCGATAAGACTTTTTCGGCGCTTTTACGGGGAACTATGGTGATACCGTCATCGTCAGCAACCACCACATCGCCCGGCATTACATATTGACCGGCGCATACGACGGGGACATTGACCGCACCTAAGGTATTTTTTACCGTGCCTTTACTCGAAATTGCTTTAGACCAAACAGGAAAATTCATTTCTTTCAGATCGGCCACATCCCGCACGCCTGCATCGATAATTAAGCCGCGAACACCTTTAGCTTGTGCCGAGGTCGCGAGTAGATCGCCAAACATGCCATCGGTGTTCTCTGTAGTACATGCGACTAACAGCACATCGCCTGGTTGGCATAATTCTATTGCCACATGCAGCATCCAGTTGTCGCCTGGCTGGGCTAATACGGTTACAACGCTGCCACTAATGCGTGCGTCCGAATAGATAGGGCGCATGTACGGCTTGAGTAAACCTATTCGACCTTGCGCTTCATGCACCGTCGATGCCCCAAGTTTGCCTAATGCATCGACAATATCTGTGTTTGCTCGCGGAATGTTTTTAACGGCAACTGTCTTCATAAATTACTTCTCCTGGCAGAATAAAGATGAGGGCACAAAGAGTGTCCCTTTACTGAGTAGCCGTGCTGTTCGCAGCACGCCTGCTTTCGTGATGGATGGCAACGAGCCTTGTTCATCGACGAGTAATGAGACGTCAAATTTTCCGCTGGGGTGTTCAACGGAAATACGTTTATTCTGGCCGCTACATATGTGTACTAAGTCACTTGCAACAGTGCCGGGCAGAATACACCCGGTAGCGACAGTCACCGCTCCCAGCACGCCAATAGACGAGTGGCATTGATGGGGGATAAACGTGCGGGTGTTAATTAAGCCGCCATTTTGGGCTGGAGAAATCAAACACATCTTAGGAATAGCCTTGTGCGTAACATCTCCTAAGTTCATGCGTTGACCTGCTTCGATGCGAATACGTTCAAGCCTCTCCCGCAATGGAACGTTGTCGTTGAGTGTTTGTGGGGATTCGCTACCTGTTACACCCAATGCTTGCGCCTTAATCATGACTACTGGCATGCCATTATCAATGCAGGTAACGAGCGTGCCTTGAATGTCATCAATAAGATTCGTTGTAGGCAGCAAGGCGCCGCAAATGGAACCGGCGACATCTAAGTAATTACACACCACAGGGGCTGAAGTGCCGGGGACGCCGTCAATGGATTCATTGCCCTCGTATTGCATCTGCTTATTAGGGGTACACAGTTCCAGCTCGCATATTTTTCCGCTGTTAACCATATGGACACGCACAAAGGTTTTGCCTTCACTGGCAGCAATAAGACCCGCCTCAATCGCAAAAGGACCTACACCGGCAAGAATATTTCCGCAATTTGGCGTGATATCTACTTGGTTTTTACCCACCACAACTTGGACAAAGAGAAAATCTATATCGGCATCATCACGTGACGCGGGCGAAACAATCGCTACTTTGCTGGTCAGGGCATCGGCCCCGCCTAAGCCATCAATTTGCCTCTCATCTCGTCCGATTGCAGTGAGGATCACTTGATTTCTCACTGCTTCGTCCAATGGCAAGTCGTCGGCTAAAAAGTAGAGTCCTTTTGAGCTTCCACCGCGCAGTTGCATGAAATTGATAGCCGTTTGTTGCATATTCATCCCCTAGTTCAGTTGGCAATATTCTATGAACTTGAAAGCTTCTCGACTAATGGAAAAAAATTAGCCAGCCATGTGAAAAATAAAATTAATTAGTTAACGAATTATCTATTGCGCTTTTGTACTCTGGAGTCGCCAATTAACGTGGGGCGATAGGTGGTCATGTAATAATTGGTATGAAATAAAAAAAATGAATGCTAGATTATTAAATGAATATTTATTATTTGGATATTGATATGAGCCGTTTAAGTATAGGTATACCGGAGTTGAGCCTGCGACAATTGAAGGCCGCGTTGTATGTTGCTGATGAAAAAAGTGTTACTCGGGCAGCTGAATCGCTTAATCGTTCACAGACAGCTGTGACAAAAGCGTTAAGTGATTTGGAAGCCACATTAGGTGTTAAATTATTTGATCGTACGTTTGCTGGGATGGTGCCGACGGTATACGGTGAAGCCCTGACGAACAGGGTCAAACAAGCAGAAGAAGAATTTTGCAAAGCGGGTGTAGAGTACGAAAAACATAAGGTGGGATGTCGTCCGTTTAGAGCTATTCCTATTTTTTCGATGGAAATCAGCCATAAGCGCCTTGCAGCATTTGTTGCCTTGTTCGAAACCCATGATATTAATGCTACAGCCTCGTTATTGAATATCACTAAGGCTGCAGTATATAACTCCATTCGGCAAATTGAAGAGTTGTTAGATTTAACGCTGTTTGAACGTGAGGCGATGGGGGTAATTCCGACTAATTTTTGTACTATTTTAGCGCGCCACGTAAAGCTAGCGTTTTATCAGATACGTCATGCAATAGAGGATATTGCCAGTTTGGAAGGGGTGACAAAAGGACAAGTGGTTATTGGAACGCTGCCCTATACGCGAACATTCTTAACTCCAAGAGCAATAAACAGTCTGCTGGACAAGCACCCACAACTTGATGTGGAGACGGTTGAAGGCCCTTATTCTGGGATGGAAACTGCGCTGCGAAGTGGTGACGTTGATTTTATCGTGGGGGCCATTCGTGATGACGGTGATAGCCCTGAGATTGCAACGATAAAACTGTTTGAAGATCAACTGGCTATCATTGCACGTAAGGATCATCCTTTAGCCCATAAAAAGGACTTAAAGATGCAAGACTTGCAACATGCTCAGTGGGTGTTGCCATCAAAACAAACGCCATCACGGCAACTGTTTGAAGAAACACTTAAGCGTCATGGCATGGAAATACCAGAACATGCAGTGCAAACCAGTTCTTTATCTATGGTAAGGGGCTTACTGCTGGGAAGCGATCGGATAGCGCTGCTTTCAGAGCATCAAATTCATTACGACAAAATGTTTGATGTATTAGATGTCTTACCGGTTCAACTGGAAAATACATTCAGACCTATTGGGGTCACAATGCGTGCTCACACACAGCCATCCCCAGCGGCCAAATTGTTCTTAATGCACCTGAAACAGGCAGCTTTGGAAATTAGTCGTTAGACTGCAGTATATGCAAAAACCCACATAGGTGGGTTTTGCATTTGTCCTATTGCCTAAGCTGGGCGCTTGAGCGGCCAAAAATTGAAAAATCCAGAGACCACGAAGATGACAGGGAAGGTTACGCCCAACATTGCTGATGCGATCCATATTTCTTTTGCAAAACCATTTTGTGGTCCCATGCCCAACTCATGACCTGTATGCAGGTATGAACCATAGGCATACACCTTGTACATAATGATGGCCATTATAGCAGCGCAAATAGTTAACAAAATGCCCCGTATCGGTTGTGCTATCTTAGTCAATAACGAAAACTGCATCATGTTATTGACTAAGAATGTACCTAGGATCAAGCATACGGGTACACGTATCATGTATTCGACCTGTTGCATGCCGAACCCACTGACGAAAACCCATCGCAATACCCAAGAGAGTATTAATAAATATACTGTTGCGATGATGCCACGAATGGGCTGAGATGCACCTCGGGTGAGTTTATCAATAGGCCAGAAATCAAATAACATGTGGACGATAACCAGGCCCACAGCGGTAACGGAAAATGTCATGGCATCCCACATATCAAATAACCCACTCGGGTCAAGTGAGGCAAAATATTTAGGGTGTCCGACTTTTTGCAGCATTGAATAATCAAAGAATACAATCCACAGAATATACGCAATAACATAGGCGCCAACTAAGGTATAAATTCCCACTTTGATGGGATCTTTACTGAGTAATTTAAATGGCCAGCATTGCCAAATAGGTACCAAAAACAAGATCGCGATAATGGTCATGATCGCGTATTGAACAAGCATGGGGTTATTCCCTGATTTTGGCCCACGCCCCATAACAAAAAAGCGAATACTATGGCGCCACTGGCTATGGTAATGAGGGTTAATACCATTCCTTTGAGCGGTTGGCTTAACGTTGCCACGAAGGCCGGTTTTTGGTTGTGCCACAGTAAGCCTAGAATAACTTGGGCCGGAGTGGCGGCCATAAATGCTGTTCCGACCCAATCGGTAAATGTGTGATGTCCGAAAGGGGCGATGATAGCGGCTGTAATTGCAAACACGAATAATGATCCTAATACACCCGTGATTAGCACCTGACTCAGGGGGGCGGTTTTGACTGCTGTACTCATAGTGATAACTCATTTTTATTATAAATTTTTCTTCGGGCTATATTGAACGGGGTTTGCAAAGGCCGCTATTTACTTTTATTTAACAAAGCATGAGTTTTTCATTTACGTGCACTTGGCTGTGATTCCATTTGATGTCTGTAAATACGTTTTTTAATCAAAAAGGTCCTTAGTTTTAATCGAGTAACCGTAAGGGGGATGAGCACTTTTTTACTTGCAAGGAAAGTGGATGAAATGATAACCAACTAAAAACGAATGAGGGGGCAACGAACAACCGAGTTCCTGTTGCTTGTCGTTGACTTTAGTAAATGCAGTGGCAGTTTCCTCATGAACTTATAGCACGTTTAAAACCAGCATGAACATTCAGCTGCGTTAGGGCTGGTATATATTAAGCAATAACGATTCCCCTAGAATATTGCTTTCTTTGTGCACCAATTCTGCACATTTTATTGTTAAATTTTGCTTATTACATCACTACTAATGAGCACTATTATGAATATCAATTTAAGCCGATACTTTTTTGCATCACTTGTCACTATTGGGCTAACGCTCGCGCTAACAGGATGCAACGGAAGTACGGATAACGACGTGGATACAGTTGATACGACTGGTAACTCTGACTCGGAAACTGACACAAGTGCAGATTCAGATGAAAGTAGTGATGATGGGGTAACCGGCACGGGTATTTTACATTCAGCTTATTATGAATTTGACAGCGACCATGTTGAAGTCGTGCTTAATGGCGATACCGTTAGCATTGAGACCAATGGTTTGCCCAATCACACGTCTCCCTATTGGTCTTCAGATCACGCACTGTTTGTTGAGCCGACGGTTACCTCCTATGAGCAAATGGCGCCGGGTAACATTGACGAATTTGTCGGTACGTATACGTTAACCGTGGATAATACCCCGCAAAAAGCAGCCGCTACCTCCGCGACGGGTCTAGGGGCGATAGGTATCGCGGTCAGTGGCTCGGTAATATATAACGACGAGGAAGGTCCGGGGATTGCGCTTGATGGAGCGGTGGGAAGCTTGGACTTTAATGGCGCCCATACGGGACCACAAAGTTATCACTATCATTTAGAGCCTATTTCATTTTCCGAAGATGACAGCAACCTCATTGGTGTCATTGCTGACGGTTTCTTTTTGTATGGGCGCAAATGTAATTCCACGGGAACGTATCCGACAGATTTAGATGTATCTGGTGGGCATACCTCTATTACTCAGTACGCACAAGACGCAGAGTATCACTACCATATCCAAAATGAAGTGTATCTGGGGTCATATTATATTTTGTTCCCTGGGGATTATCAGGGCAGTGCCAGTGCTATCCGTTAGAAACTTAATCTTTGTCCTAAGTTGTGCTTTTAGCTGGCCAGGAGTCGCTCAGATGCAGCTTGAGGTAAAACCTGTTGCTGCAAATGAAATCAATATTGCGATGAATACTGGTTTACGTATGTATCTGGGGTTGCCTTTCACCGGTGAAGCTGTGACATATTATGCTTCAGGACAGATTGCAAAGTTGCAACAGTTTAAAGAGGGGCGTCGAGAGGGCTTCCTCAGGCAGTGGTTTGAAAACAAGGTGTTGGCATTTGATTCTCAATATGTTGCTGGACGTCTTGAAGGGGAGACAAAAAGTTGGTGGAGCAACGGAAATCTGCGTTCTATCTCACCTTATGTAAAAGGGCGAGTAACCGGAGAATCTAAACAATGGTACGTCACTGGCGAGTTGTTTAAAAAAATGCATTACCTCGATGGGCAAGAAGTGGGCTTGCAACAAGCTTGGCGTCAAAATGGCAAGTTATACAGTAATTATCAGTACATCAATGGTCGTGTATTTGGTCTGAAACGGTCAAATATGTGCGTAGGATTAGAAGATGAAAAAGTTGTTAAAGCAGATTAGTTTTGTAGTGGCATTTGCCAGTATCGTATTGATTAATACACATTCACATGCAAAGCTGCAAGAAGTAGAGAGTTCTGCCCGAGTGTCGTCATTGCCATATTACGCAAGTGCCGACTTTACCCCTCATTGGTTTAGCCCCGACAGTGTCGAGCTTATTGATTTTCATCGGGTTTCGGATTTTACTTTCATTGACCAAGACGCAAAGCATATTTCGCAAGTTGATATGCAAGGCAAGGTTTATGTCGCTAGTTTTTTCTTCACTTCTTGCCCGGGAATTTGCCCACGGATGCGCTCTCAACTTTCCAAGGTGCAGGCGAAATTTATGGATGATGATAAGGTCAGTATTATCTCGCACTCTATTCAGCCAAATAATGACACGGTTAAGGTGTTGCGTGACTACGCAGATGAGAATGGCGTCGTGTCAGGTAAATGGCATTTAGTTACTGGTGACCGCGACAGTATTTATCGCGTTGCACGCAATGATTATTTTGCCAATGAAGATTTAGGAGAATATGTGAGCGATAAAGATTTTTTACATACCGAAAACTTGGTTTTGGTTGATACTAAACGCCATATTCGCGGCATATATAACGGCTTAAACAACACGTCTGTAGGGCATTTAATGGAAGACATTAAAACGTTAAGAAGTGAGCGGTAAGCGTCTTTGATAATGGCAGATCCATAGTCGTATTTTGGCTGGGTACCTAACAACTGCCATCTACTTATTGCTTTTCAAGACGCTCAATTTCGCGCCACATTTCTTCTGCTTGAGCGGTTAACCTGGCATAGCTGCGTATATCGCCTTTTCGCTGAGCGAGCATGGCTTCTTCTAATTTCTGGTCATATTGTTTACGACGTTTTTTTACTGGTGAAGACTTTAAAAAACCGAACATAGACTACCTTTTGTGAATGTTATATTGAGGGGATCCTACATCAAATATGTCAAGCTGGATCACACCGCTTAGAGGTTTAGCATTCAACTTTCTTGCTACCGACAAGCTAAATATCCAGTCGTATTCCCCAGTCTTAATCTGTGGACCCGCACCGTTAGACGATAGATAATACTAGATTGGGTCGTTAAAAAGACCAATTTATTCCCACTCAAATTGAATTAAATTCGACCAATCTATTTTTTCGAATGGATAGACGCATTTTTTGCGTTCGTAATTTCACTCTGCATCCCAATTAACAGTGGTACGAATATATTTTTGGCTCACTAGGAGATCACATGAGTGATTTATTTTCCCCCATTCAATTAGGCGATACACAGCTTAACAATCGCATTATTATGGCACCTTTGACCCGTTCTCGGGCGAGTACAGGCCATATGCCGAATCAATTAATGGCGACTTACTATGCTCAGCGCGCTACTGCAGGTTTAATTATTTCTGAAGCGACTATGATTACCCAAGGCAATTCAGCCTTCGTTAATGAGCCTGGGATTTATAACCAAGCACAAATATCAGCGTGGAAAACCGTCACCGATGCTGTGCATGCACAAGAGGGCAAAATTTATTTGCAAATTTGGCATGGTGGGCGCGCTGCGCACTCTGTATTAAACGACGGTCAGCAGCCAGTAGCTCCCTCAGCTATTGCGATTGATGATGTTATCCATACTCCTCAGGGGAAATTACCCTACGAAGTGCCCAGAGCGCTTGAAACCAGTGAAATTTCTATGGTTGTTTATGCCTTCAGACAAGCTGCCCACAATGCTATGTTGGCAGGTTTCGATGGGGTGGAGATACACGGTGCGAATGGTTATTTAATCGATCAATTTCTGCGCAGCAGTTCCAATACACGCGAAGATCAATACGGTGGCTCAGTAGAAAACCGAGCGCGTTTATTGTTAGAAGTAATCGATGCGGTCAGTGACGAAATCGGTAGCACAAAAGTGGGTTTGCGCTTGTCACCGTTAAACAGTTTTAACAGCATGCAAGATGATGATCCTCTTGGGCTATTAACCTTTGTTAGTAAAGAGCTCGATACACGTAACTTAGCTTATTTTCATGTGATGCGTGCCGATTTCTATGACAAACAACATGGCGATACCTTAACCACCGTACGTGCTCATTTTCACGGTAATTTGATTGCTAATATGAGATACACCGAAAGTGAAGCAACCACTGCGATACAAAACAACCGTGTAGATGCAATTGCATTTGGTACTGATTTCATTAGTAATCCAGATTTACCGCAACGTTTTGCCCGTGATATTGCATTGGCACCTGCTGACCCCAACACCTTTTATTTAGGCGGGGA
>NZ_BAER01000095.1 GCF_000315055.1 Paraglaciecola polaris LMG 21857
CCCCTCATTGGCTCCCTCGGTTTAATGCTGTTGCTGTGCAGCTATTTAGCCCTTTATCCCATGTTGTTTAGCAAACTTGCCAAACGGTATTTTACGCCACATGTATGGGGTCTTGCCCTGCCGTTTGTGTGGCTAGTGTGTGAGTGGGCACGAGGCACTGTGCTAACAGGGTTTCCTTGGCTGTCCATTGGTTACAGCCAAATGAACAGCCCGCTATCAGGCTGGATGCCCGTTATCGGGGAATTTGGTGTAAGTGCACTGCTGATGGCGCTTTGTGCTGCATGTGCTGTCTGGTTGATGCACAAACGTTACATCGCGCCCATTGCACTAAGCGTTTTGCTATATTTAAGCGGTTGGGTACTAAATACCCATAGCTGGGTTCACCCCAGCGGTGAGCCCGTCAAAATAGCTATGGTTCAGGGCAATATCGCGCAAGATATTCGTTGGGCGCCGGAGCAAGATTGGCCCACCATGAAAAAGTACCTGGAGTTAACACAAGCCCATTGGGATAATCAAGTTATCATCTGGCCAGAAGCCGCCATTCCTCAGCTCGAACCCATCGCCGTAGATTATTTGACACAATTAGATAAGGAAGCCGCGGCGCATAATACAGGCCTGCTGACGGGCATTGTTAACTATAACTTTGAAACGCGTCAAGCCTACAACAGTATTATAGGGTTAGGCTTAAGCGAACAAAGCGATAAGCAAGGACATTACCGGTATCCTCAAGCAAATCGTTTCGACAAACATCACTTGTTACCCATAGGTGAATATATCCCTTTAGAAGACTGGTTGCGTGGTATAGCGCCAATCTTCGATTTACCTATGTCGTCTTTTACCCGGGGGGATTATCAACAAGCCAACCTGTTGGCAAATGGCTATCATTTTGCCCCGGCTCTGTGTTTTGAAATTGTCTTTCCCAGCCAAATTCAACAAAATCTATATGCCGATACAGATTTTATCATTACCGTAAGTAACGACGCCTGGTTTGGTCATTCCCATGGACCTGCGCAACACCTGGAAATTGCCCAAGTACGGGCTAAAGAATTTGGCCTCCCTGTGCTGCGTTCAACAAATAACGGTATCACCGCATTCATCGACGCCAACGGCGTGATACAAAGTCGTTTACCTCAGTTTGAAACTTCGGTGTTAAGTGATGAGATACAAAGGGTAAGTGGTACTACCCCTTACCGTTATTTAGGAAATGTCGCGGCTTGGTTGTTGACCGTGCTCGGATTTCTCATCGCCATTCGATTACATCGAGCTAAATAATTATGCTCGGCACTTTAGCGGGAATGAGACCCTCGTTGTAATTTACGAAGAGCAAGCCAGTGGCGAATTTTTGCCATTGGCGTCAGTACGATAGCATTACCCACGATAACTAAGACAAAGCCAAGAACGGTATTGTTATGCCACACAAAACCTTCATAAAACGTGCTGAGTACAACGGCTACCACAGGGAAAAGCACGATAGAATAGCTGGCCTTTTCTGGGCCGATATCCCGCAGCAGTAAAAAGTAACAAGCAAACGCGATCACCGTCCCAAACAGTGAAAGGTATAACAAAGACAACACATAACTCGGTTTCGTTGAAAAGCTAAACTGGGCGTCACTTAGCAGCACAACAGCAGTCAGCGCTAATGTGCCATATAACATTCCCCAGGCGTTACCTTGCATTACCCCTATCTTGCGTGCGGAATTACGCACACTGGCCATATTGCCCAAAGAGGCGATAAAAGTTCCTCCGAGCGCTAACCCCAAGCCAAGCATAGCGTCACTAGCGAAATCGAGATCCTTAATATCATGCCAAAAAAGCGCACCTAATCCGATAACACCTAACCCTGCCCCTACGTATATACGTTTTGCGATAGCACGACCAAAAAACAACCGAGTATTGATAATGTTCATCAACAACAAGGTAGAAAATGCGATTGACGCCATAGCTGAGGTTAAATAATTTTGCGCCCAATACAAGATGAGATAATTCAAGCCAAAATTACACACAGCTAAGAGAATGAAGAACCCATGGTCCGACCAAGGAAATTGCATATCCATACGCCTAAATAAGCAGTATGCCCACATCAATATTGCTGCAATACCGAAGCGATACACTAAAGAAACTTGCGCTGCAACGTCGCCAAGTTGAAACTCGATGGCTAACCAAGTTGAACCCCAAATCAACACGGTCACCACATATAAAACTGCACTGCGCATGGTCGTTTTTGTTCCCAATGATAAAATGCATGTTACTGAAGCCGCGCACAGTAGCATAAATAGTTAGCCAAAAATAAACAGCTTGGGCAAATACATTCTGAAGACACCCAAGCGCTAAACGCATATAAACTGATTCTTGTTAGGAGAAAAAGACTGTTGCACATAAAATTCAGGGGCATTTCGAACAGAATTGATCGTCAACACAGATCGCTATTTAGGGTCAATTACGTTAACCATAAATTAGTACCAGACTTTTAAGTTATGCCATTTTAGCAAAAAAAATGGGGATTAGGTCGGCCCAAGTCAAACCGGTAAACTAATTGCACAATGTAAAATACTTAAAAACGAGGCTTAGGGTAAACTTATCTACCCAAGGTGTTTTTTGCTGTAAATCTTTGTGACAAAAATGCCTGTATTCTGCGACTAAATTTACATTATTTTCCGGTATTCTCTGCAACCTAATCGACTAACACTCGGTCTAATTTATGTGTAATTATTATTTTACTTCTAATAATCAACAGGTAACGGTCTGTCGTTAAAAAACATTCACATATATATATTTTGGTTTAATAATTGCTTATTAGACCTTAAGTGTATTTGCCGTCTTTAACTGCTGTTACGTCAAAATAAACGCCAATGCAATTAGAAGGAACAACGCATGTTAACCACATTATCAAACAACAAAACAGCCGCGATATTAGCCAAGGATGGATTCGAACAATGTGAGCTCATCGAAACGCGAGATGCACTCGTCAGTGCAGGTGTCGACGTACATATCATTTCGTTGGAGCCCGGCACTATTATAGGTTGGAACGGCAGCAAATGGGGTATAGAGGTGGATGTAGACCGAGTCGTTTCTAAAGTATCTGCTGACGATTACGATGCGCTAATTTTACCGGGTGGGCTGTTTAATCCGGATGCCCTGTTGCAAGATAAAGATGCCATCCGTTTCGTAAAAGGATTCTTTACCGACGCCGAACTCAAACCCGTGGTCGCGATTAATCAAGGCACTTGGTTGTTGCTAGAAGCCGATGTACTCAAAAATCGACTTGTGGCGTCCTTTCCTACCGTACTCAACCGATTACGCAATGCTGGGGCAAAAGTGGTAGATCGAGATTTGGTCGTCGACAAAGGTCTTTACACCAGTCGTAGTTCACACAATCTTGCTGCATTAAATCAGCAGGTGATCCAACAACTGACTAAGCCAAGAGTGCATTAAGCCGATAGTGTACTATTGTTCAGTGGATTGAACGAAAGTGGTTGTTTGATTGGGACTGAACACTCTAATATATTACGCATAAATACACACAAAAAAAACGTGCAAATGCACGCTTTTATCTATATCGAATGGCAACACAATACTTGAAAATTATCAGATGTATTGCACTTCAATAATTTCAAATTCAACCGCGCCTTTAGGCGTTTGAATAGTGGCAACATCATCCATACTCTTACCGATTAGGCCACGAGCTATAGGTGAACTGACTGAAATCAAGTTATTTTTGATATCGGCCTCATCATCACCAACGATTTTATAGGTAATTTCTTCATTACTATTTAAGTTCAAAATCGTCACTGTGACACCAAAAATGACTTTACCTGTGTTGGTCATTTTGGTCACATCAATAATCTGTATATTAGATAGTTTTCCTTCGATATCTTGAATTCGGCCTTCACAAAAACTTTGCTGCTCACGGGCGGCGTGATACTCGGCGTTTTCTTTCAAATCACCGTGTTCACGGGCCTCAGCAATAGATTTGATGATTTCAGGACGTTTTACCGACTTTAAATGCTGCAGCTCTACGCGCAGCATTTCTGCGCCTTTTGCCGTCATTGGATATTGAGTCATTGATCAATAGCTCGCTTTTATTTCTGTTTGTTGTTTCATATAGATACAAAATATGTGCTGGGCGCAAAATTTCAATGCCCAGCACAGACTTTTAAACAATTAAACTAATCGTTTATGCAGTTCTTGTAACGAATTTACTCGTGCTCGGTCATCAGCTTTGTTCGCATTTACCGTAGCAAAAGCAGCATTCATAGTGGTGGTGTACGGGATCTTGTTCAACAAGGCTTCCCGACGAATATACACTGAATCATTGATCGCTTGTCGACCTTCGGTGGTGTTAATAATATAACAATATTCACCGTTTTTAATCGCATCGACGATATTCGGACGTCCTTCAGACAACTTATTGACGATTGAGCAAGGTACGTCGGCATTATTAAGCACCTCAGCCGTTCCTCGGGTCGCCTCAAGACTGAAGCCTTTAGCCACCATAGCTCGGCCTAATTCGATAATACGATTTTTATCGTTTAAGCGAACAGACAACAAGGCTTTACCGCCGGCAGGAATAGGTTCGCCAGCACCGAGATTAGCTTTCGCATATGCTTCAACGAAAGTATCGCCGACGCCCATGACTTCACCGGTAGAGCGCATTTCAGGGCCAAGTAACGGATCAACACCTTGGAATTTAGCAAACGGTAATACCACTTCTTTTACGCTGTAAAACGGTGGTATCACTTCTTTGCTCAACCCTTGAGACGCAAGAGATTGGCCAGCCATGGCGCGTGCACCAATTTTAGCAATAGGTAATCCCGTGGCTTTAGACACAAATGGCACAGTACGCGCAGCGCGAGGGTTCACTTCAATCAAATATACTTCGCCGTCTTTCACCGCAAATTGTGTGTTCATTAAACCAATAACACCCAATTCTAATGCCATGGCTTTAACCTGCTCTCGCATTACGTCTTGGATTTCTTTGCTAAGCGAATAAGGTGGCAATGAACAAGCTGAATCACCAGAGTGAACACCGGCCTGCTCAATATGCTCCATAATGCCGCCAATCATGACTTCTTTACCGTCACAGATTGCATCAACATCTACTTCAATCGCGTCATCTAAGAAACGGTCTAATAATACTGGGGAGTCGTTAGACACTTTCACCGCATTATTTAAATAGCGTTTTAAATCTTTTAGGTCATATACGATTTCCATCGCACGACCACCAAGAACATAAGAAGGACGAACAACCAATGGAAAACCAATTTTTTCTGCAGCAACCATCGCTTCTTCAAGATTACTAACCGTCGCGTTCGCTGGTTGCTTAAGGTTTAACTTATTAACCATCTTCTGGAAACGTTCACGGTCTTCTGCTTTATCGATAGCATCAGGTGACGTACCAATAATCGGCACCCCAGCCGCTTCTAAATCACGTGCAAGTTTAAGAGGCGTTTGTCCACCGTATTGTACAATCACGCCAACAGGTTTCTCTATACGCACGATTTCGAGCACGTCTTCTAGTGTGACTGACTCGAAGTACAGACGATCTGAGGTGTCATAGTCGGTAGAAACCGTTTCAGGATTACAGTTCACCATGATGGTCTCATAACCGTCTTCACGCATGGCAAGTGCCGCGTGTACACAACAGTAATCAAACTCAATACCCTGACCAATACGGTTAGGCCCGCCGCCTATGACCATGATTTTGTCTTTATCAGTGGGGTTCGCCTCACATTCTTCATCGTATGTTGAATACATGTAAGCCGTACTAGAGGCAAATTCTGCGGCGCACGTATCAACACGTTTGTACACGGGATGAATATCAAAGCCACGGCGAATTTCGCGCACGTCACCTTGGTCAACGCCAGTTAAGTCAGCGATACGCGCGTCAGAGAAGCCTTTACGTTTCAGGCGAGTCATTAATGCAGCGTCGATACCAGACAAACCAATTTCAATAATGTTTTTCTCTTCGTTTACCAGATCCTCAATTTGTACTAAATACCAACGGTCAATATTGGTAAGGGTGAAAATCTCTTCGATATCCATCCCCATACGCATTGCATCGGCTACGTACCAAATCCGCTCAGCACCGGGTTCGCGCAACTCACGTAAAATAGTGGCTTTATTTTCAGGGTCGGTATAGTCAATGATCGAATCAAACCCGTTAACGCCGACTTCTAAACCACGAAGGGCTTTTTGCAGTGATTCTTGTTGGTTACGGCCTATCGCCATGACCTCACCCACTGATTTCATTTGCGTGGTTAAACGGTCATTAGCTCCTGCGAATTTTTCAAAGTTAAAACGCGGAATTTTCGTTACCACATAATCGATAGCAGGTTCGAACGACGCTGGGGTTAAACCGCCCGTGATATCGTTTGCTAACTCATCAAGGGTATAACCAATTGCTAACTTAGCAGCTACCTTTGCAATAGGAAAACCAGTGGCTTTTGATGCCAACGCTGATGAGCGAGAAACCCGTGGGTTCATCTCTATAATCACCAAACGACCGCTATCAGGATCGACGCCGAACTGGACGTTCGAACCACCCGTTTCAACACCTATTTCACGCAGTACCGCCATGGCAGCATTACGCATTATTTGAAATTCTTTATCAGTCAACGTCTGTGCAGGTGCCACTGTGATGGAATCACCCGTATGCACACCCATAGCGTCGATATTTTCGATGGTACATACGATAATACAGTTATCTGCTTTATCACGTACGACTTCCATCTCATACTCTTTCCAACCGATTAACGACTCATCGATTAGCAGCTCCGAGGTGGGAGATAAATCGAGGCCTCGGCGACAGATTTCTTCGAACTCTTCGACGTTATACGCGATACCACCACCACTTCCACCCATGGTAAACGAGGGGCGAATAATACAGGGAAAACCAATACGTGTTGACACATCAAACGCTTCTTCTAACGTATGGGCAATCTCGGCACGAGGACACTCTAAACCAATCGATTTCATCGCTTTATCGAAACGCTCGCGGTCTTCCGCTTTATCGATGGCGTCGGCAGTGGCGCCAATCATTTCCACGCCAAACTCTGCTAACACACCGTGCTTATTTAAATCTAAAGCGCAGTTCAGTGCAGTTTGCCCACCCATGGTTGGCAAAATAGCGTCAGGACGTTCTTTTTCAATAATCTTTTTAACCACTTCCCAATGAATTGGCTCGATATAGGTCGCATCAGCCATTTCAGGGTCGGTCATTATCGTCGCAGGGTTCGAGTTAACCAAAATAACTCGGTAACCTTCTTCACGCAGTGCTTTACACGCCTGCGCACCAGAATAGTCGAATTCACAGGCCTGGCCGATGACGATCGGTCCAGCACCAATAATTAAGATACTTTTTATGTCGGTACGTTTTGGCATTGTGCTTGTTACTCTAAATTTTGGGCTTAAGGATCGTCTAGCGTGTTGCTTGCATCAATTCAATAAAATGATCAAACAACGGGGCCGCATCATGAGGGCCAGGGCTTGCTTCAGGGTGTCCCTGGAAGCTAAACGCAGGCTTATCATTACGATGGATCCCCTGTAATGATTGGTCGAACAAGGATACATGTGTGATATCTAAATTATCTGGCATGGATTGTTCATCAACTGCAAAACCGTGGTTTTGACTAGTTATCATCACGCGATTACCAAGTATGTCTTTCACTGGGTGGTTTGCGCCGTGGTGACCAAACTTCATTTTTACCGTTTTAGCGCCGCTCGCTAATGCAAGTAATTGGTGCCCTAAACAGATACCAAAAATAGGAAGATCTTTATCAAGTAAGGTTTTTATGGCTGTGACCGCGTAATCACACGGTTCTGGATCCCCAGGACCATTTGACAAAAACACACCATCAGGATTAAGCGCCAACACCTCTTGTGCGCTGGTTTTTGCCGGAACGACGGTTAAACGACAGCCTCGGTCCACTAACATGCGTAAAATATTATGCTTAGCGCCAAAATCGTAGGCAACCACATGAAACGGTAAATCGGTCTGATTTTTATTAAAACCCTGACCCAGAGTCCATGAGCCATCAGTCCAACTGTATGCGCTATCAGTCGTCACTTCCTTTGCCAAATCTAGCCCTTTCAAACCAGAAAATGCCTTGGCATTATCTAGCGCGAGCTGCTGATCTAGGGGCAGTTCTGAACCTGCTTCAACGGCAATAATGCAGCCGTTTTGGGCGCCTTTATCACGTAATATACGTGTTAAGCGTCTGGTATCGATATCTGCGATACCGAGAATGTTATTTGAACGTAGGTATTCAGAAAGAGATTGTTCGCTACGAAAACTACTCGCAAGAAGGGGTAAATCTCGGATAATGAGGCCTTTGGCCCATACCTTAGTGGATTCACAATCTTCACTATTGATACCGGTGTTACCAATATGGGGATAGGTTAAAGTTACAATTTGTTCTGCGTAAGAGGGATCAGTAAGAATTTCCTGATAACCTGTCATTGAGGTGTTAAACACCACTTCCCCAACAGACATACCAGTCGCTCCGATAGCCGTGCCATTGAAAACAGACCCATCTTCTAGCACTAAAAGGGCGGAATTAGCCAAGTCAACCTCCGAATATAGTTAACCTAAGGCGTTTGCACGGGCAATGTGCAAAAACCTATAAAAAACGGGCTGTAACTATTTGAATTACATCCCGCTTAACCGTATTTGCAGCTATTAATTCCGTGAGATAATAAAAACCCCACTAAAATTTGGCAAATTCGCAATAATATACATGAAAGCCCGTTTAAGGTCTATTCCCAATTAGAAAATTTGTTAAAATACCGCTTTCACGCATATTTACCCCATTAAGGGTTAAAACCCCTACTTACCCGTAATTGTGGGATGCTCGATTATGCGAGACCCAATACATCCTGCATATCATACAATCCAGCGGGCTTATCTTTGAGCCATGTTGCGGCTTTAACTGCACCGTTGGCAAACGTTAGTCGACTAGACGCTTTATGAGTTAACTCCAGACGCTCACCAATATCCGCAAACAAAACCGTGTGTTCTCCTACTATGTCTCCTGCACGTATGGTAGCGAAGCCAATCGTTTTTTGATTTCGCTCACCTGTGTCGCCTTCGCGGCCATATACAGCACAAGTCGCCAAGTCACGCCCTAACTCGTCGGCGATGGTTTCACCTATCGCAACTGCCGTACCCGAAGGCGCATCTTTTTTAAAGCGATGATGACCCTCAATAATTTCAATGTCTGCGGTGTCGCCCATTACGCGGGCCGTTTGTCTGGCTAAGTTCAATAAGAGATTTACGCCTACACTGTAATTCGCTGCAAACACTATAGGTATATGCTGACTGGCATTGTTTAGGGCTTCTTTTTGCGCTTTATTAAGACCTGTAGTACCTATTACTACAGGCTTTTTGTGCTTCACACACAATGCGAGGTTCGCCTCAAGGGCGTCAGGAAGGGTAAAGTCAATGAGGACATCGGGTAAAGAAAGGTCGGCGGTTATCGCGTCAGAGACATTAAGTCCCCGTTGACCAATGCCAGCTAATTCACCTATATCAACCCCCATCATAGATGAAGATGCTCTGACATAAGCCGCACTTAATATGGCGTCTTGCGCTTGATCTAACGCGTCGATTAACACGCGTCCCATTCGGCCGTTGGCCCCAAAAATTGCAATTTTATTCATGCTGTATGTACGTCAAATGATCAGTGACGCTATTGTGCCTGATTTGCATCAGGCTTTCAGCCATACAAACAGGTCAATCCATCATTTCTTATAATTGAATCAAATGAGTAGATTTGACTTCTTCCATCACAACGTAAGTGTGGGTTTGCGTCACACCTTTAATAGCAGCTAATGTTGAGCCCAAAAATTTACAGTATTCATCCATGTTCTCTGTGCGTATTTTGATCAAGTAATCAAATTGACCGGCCACCATGGCACATTCGACAATTTCGTCAATTTCACTGATCTGTTGGTTGAACTCTTTCACCGCTTCCGTACTCGTGCTGGCCAGTGACAATTGAACATAGGCGGTTAAATTTGCTTTTAGTTTTTTCGGGTTTAAATGAGCGACGTATTTTTCAATATAGCCATTTTTTTCTAAGCGACGAACTCGCTCTAGGCAAGGAGTCGGGCTTAAATGAATTTGATTGGCTAATTCGACATTCGATATTCTGCACTCACGTTGAAGAATATCGAGAATTTTTAAGTCTGTGCGGTCTAGCGTATCTTGCCCTTTTTTCATCTTTATTGCCTTGTAGTAACACGATTTTATCGTTTTTTGTTTTCTTCATGCTAATCATAGACAGAATTAGTGTCAGGTAAATTACCCAAAAGGCTTAATTTAAGCAGCATTATCACTATTTAACTAGTGATAAGTACTGCGTTGATGAGCTACAGCCTGAGAACCTGGGCATAATACTATTCTTTTAGGTTAAGCAGCATTGCATTTCCGCCTGTCGCTACGACGTTATCCGTTTTAGTTTTTTCACAGGCAAAGCGCAGCAAACTGAAATCGGCAGACAGCTTACCCACAAAAGGAATAATTGCCCCCTTACGCAAACCGAGTGCCCAAATCAGCCCATCAGTGTTACTGCCGGTCACTCCGGCCAACGCATTGTCAATTAACACGCCATGCAATTGTTGTGAGTCATCAATACATTGCAAACACGCAACGGGAATGAAGCTTTCTAAGGCTTGGTAAAGCACTGTCTCACTGGCTCTCTTCGCCCCATTATTGACCAATAACAGACTGTTCCCTGCCAACAATGCCCCAAGAGTTTGTAACAAGTTTTCTGTTTCCTCACCCTCTTTTAACACAGCTAAGAATATCCCTCGTGGGTGCAATGATAGCTCGTTGGTCTCACCTGTAGGGCCTGGCAATTCAGTGGAGGTACCAAAATCATGTCTGGCCTGAGAGAACATATGGGTTGCTTGTTTTAGTACATCGACTGATAAATTGCTAAACGCCGGTAAATTTTGCGCGCCAGCAAAGGCATTTTCCAATAACGTTATACGTTGGTTGACGGGAGTGGATTGCCAGTCAACCTGCCCTGCCTTCGCGACTCTCAGACTCATTTTAGTTTCTTGACTCAGGCTACCAATCTCTGGCAACTCACCTAACACTTGCTCTGCTGCCCACAACTTGGTAAAGCGTAATAAATAATGCGGGCCGCCAGCCTTGAACCCTGTGCCGGACAAGCCCTGACCTCCAAACGGATTAACGCCCACCACAGCCCCCACCATATTGCGGTTGATATAGGTATTGCCCACATGCGTATTGCGGAACACTTTATCAGCAAATTCGTTGAGTCGACTGTGAACGCCCAGCGTTAGGCCATAACCTGTGTTGTTGATATCGTCTAACACCCGATCTAAATCCTGAGCCCGGTAGCGAATAACGTGTAAAACAGGACCAAAAACTTCTTTATCTAATTCATTAATATGCTCGATTTCAAACACATGCGGTCGCATGTAATAACCTTCGACATCGACTTCAGGGACTTTCGCTTTCGCCACTAATGTCGCTTGTTTGGTCATTTTTTCGCAATGCTCATTGAGCGTGACCAGCGCTTTATCATCAATAACAGGACCGATATCTGTGCTGAGTTTCCAAGGACGACCAATTTGCAAGGTGTCCAAGGCCCCTTTGAGCATATTCAGCAAGTCATCTGCAATATCTTGTTGAATATATAACACACGTAACGCCGAACACCGCTGGCCTGCACTTAAAAATGCCGACTGGATCACATCATCGATCACTTGCTCAGGTAAGGCGGTTGAGTCTACTAACATGACGTTTTGTCCGCCGGTTTCAGCGATGAAGGGAGGAAGTTCGGTACCACGCTTGATTAGGTCGCCTTGGATACTTTGTGCCGTCGCATTTGAACCGGTAAATGCGACACCAGCCACACGCTTATCGGCCATTAGCAGCGGCCCTAGCTCCCGGCCGGAGCCCGTTAAAAGGTGCAATACGTTGTGAGGCACACCCGCTTTATGCATAAGCTTTATCGCTTGAGCTGCAATTAACGGTGATTGTTCCGCTGGTTTAGCCACCACAGTATTACCTGTGACTAAAGCGGCGACAACCTGACCGACAAAAATGGCTAAAGGGAAGTTCCAAGGACTGATACATACAAACACTCCTTGGCCCTGAGCCAATTTAACCTGAGTAGGGCTATCGGACGTCAAGTAACGGATCTGCAACGCATAATAGCGACAAAAATCTACCGCTTCGCGAACTTCGGATATACCGTCATTTAATGTTCTACCCCCCTCAAAGCTAATCAGCGTCGTGAGTTCTTCTGTTTGGGCTTCCAGTAAATCAGCGACTGCATCTAAAATAAGCGCCCGTTGCTCGCAGGTAGTCGCCTGCCAATCTGGGTAAGCATCAGCTGCAGAGTTCATCGCTGCGGCGACATCCTCAGCGGTAGCATGACTGCAATGGCCTATCAGTTTTGATGTATCAGCAGGTGAATAGCATCCATGAGCATTATCGGTACGCATCTCGCCGTTAATAATTGGACCAGCGCGCCATTTCTCCGGTGCAAACTCACTGACCTTTTGGGAAACGATATCAAACGCCAAGGGATCATCTAAATCGATACCTCGGGAATTATCCCGCTTTTCACCAAATGCATTGAATATGTCTAGCGCTAATGGGATCTGAGTATTGCGCTTGCCCTGGGCTTTACTGATCGTCGATTCCACGTTTTGTACAAGATCGGCAGCGGCGACGTCTTCGTCCAAGAACTGATTTATAAATGAACCGTTTGCGCCATTTTCAAGCAAGCGGCGGACCAAATACGGCAATAGGTCACGATGCACGCCCACTGGGGCGTAAACCCTAAGTGGCCATACAGCACCTGTACTTTCCCTTATCTGTCTGTATAGTAAATCACCCATACCGTGTAAACGCTGAAACTCGAAAGTGCTGGTATCGGTTCCCGCCATTTGCATGATCAAGGCAACGGTGTACGCATTGTGCGTGGCGAATTGTGGGTAAATAACATCTCTGTTATCGAGTAATTTCCCCGCACACACCTGATAACTTAAATCCGTATGAGCTTTGCGCGTAAATACCGGAAATTCTGCGACGCCCATTTCTTGGGCATGTTTAATTTCTGCATCCCAATATGCCCCCTTAACTAAGCGAACCTTCAATTTTCGCTCACTGGATTTAGCTAATTCAACTAACCAATCCACGACTGACAAGGCACGTTTTTGATAGGCTTGAAGCACGAACCCAAGGCCATCCCAACCCGCTAATTCAGGTGCGAAAGCCAATCCTTCAAATACATCGAGTTCGATATCTAAGCGCGCGGCTTCTTCTGCATCAATAGTCAAACCAATGTTAAATTTCTTGGCTTCCACAGCCAGCGCCAGCACGCTGGGTAACAATTCGTCAATGACTCGCTGGTGCTGGCTGAATTCGTAGCGTGGATGAAGGGCACTCAATTTGACTGAAATCCCATCAGCTGCATTGACATCACTGTGGTTATTATCATTGCCAATTGAACGTATCGCCGACAAATAGGCATCATGAAATTTCGCTGCATCTTCATATGTTCTGGCGGCTTCACCCAACATATCGAAGGAAAAACGCGTCCCGGGAGCATTAATTTCTCGACCGCGCTCAGTGGCTTCTTTGATATCTGTACCCAACACATATTGCTGCCCCATCAATTTCATGGCTTGCAAAGTGGCACCGCGCACCACTGGCTCACCTAAACGTTGGATCAGTTTATGGAACCAACCGTTAGGGGCATCATCGTTAGATTGTTTATTTCCTAAAATCTTATTGCTTAAGGACAAACCGACACTGGCGGCATTAACCAATAATTCATTGGAGTTACCTATGTGCTTTCGCCATTGACCTAAATGAATTTCTTCTGCGATAAGATGGTCAATGGTATCGGTGTCAGGCACCCTAAGCAGTGCCTCGGCCAGGCACATTAACACTACGCCTTCATGACTCGACAAGCTATATTCCTGTAAAAATGCGTCGAATAAGCTTTGTTTATCCGGATTAGCACGGCATCGCTCAACAAAAGACAGAGCGCTGGCATGCACTTTTTGTCGATCTTCTTCACCCAGTGGATTTGTGCTAAGCATATACTCAACACTTTGTGCTTCCGCTAAGTAAGTCTTGGTGCGAATCGCATGACGTATGGATTGTAAGTTAACGTGCAACATAGAAACTCTCTGTCGTTAAAAAAAAGGGATAAACTCGTCCAAACATTGAATGCTTACTTATATTTACGCCATTGTATGCAACTAAACTTTTCAGGCTGAAAGTCACGATAGTTTGGCGCACATTCTAATTGTCAAAATAGAGAATGAGTTACTTTATACGGCATAAAAATTGCCAATTCATAATGCTATGGCGTCACTTGTCGGTTTTTTCAACTGGCGAGGTGGGCGACAGGTAGTGAATTTACCTTGTAAAAATGCAAATTGCTTGGCAAGCAAACAGCCTCAACGGGTCAATCAGATGCGGAAAATATCGTTAAACACAAAATGTTAATGAGATTACTCCTTGAGTTTAATCCCGCGTCCAGTGACAATATTCTGCATACTATTTTTCATTTTATAGGCTTCATACAGTATGCAGAAACGAACATTGGTCTGGGACCTCCCTTTACGTATTTTTCATTGGGCACTAGTTAGTTTGATTTTTGCTCAATGGCTCACCGCTGAAGTCTTAGAAGGCTATATGGACTACCACGCTGTGTTTGGCTATACGCTGTTAGGATTAATGATTTTTCGTTTATTATGGGGATTTGTTGGACCTAAACACGCCCGCTTCAATGACTTTTTGCGCGGGCCTAAGGCCATTTGGCAATACGGGCAATCATTATTTAGCCGGCACCAGCCCACTTATACTGGGCATAATCCATTGGGTGCGTTAATTGTGCCAGCCATTCTAATAGTCGTCGGAACACAAGCAGTAAGCGGCTTATTTACCACAGATGACGTCTTGTTTAACGGCCCTTATTATCCGGCGATATCTTCAGAATTGCAGGGCACTATGCAATGGTTACATCACAAAATGTTCGATGTTCTACTAGTTATCATTGCGCTTCATGTATTGGCAATAACAAGTTATCAATTTCTTCTTAAAAAGCCGTTAATCGGTGCTATGTTTCATGGTCATAAAAATGTGCAATCAAAGAGCGGCATATCATCCTCAAGATGGCCACTGGCCATCGTGTTAGCACTGATCATATTTATTTTTATGTATTGGTTAGTTGTGATTGCCGTTCCAGAAATTGAGCTTGATTACTATTATTAAACATATTGTGCATTAGGGTTAGCTTAGTTCGCGCAGCATAGAGAGTGTCTCTGCACGCATCACTTCGATTTGGTTAAGAATTGCGTCCACACTACTTTGCTCGTCACCGATGCTTTGCCAATTGTCACTCCACACCTGCACCAAGGCTGCACTTTTATCCGGCATTGGCGCTTGTAATACCTGGGCTAAATCTTGAATGGTTAATACATAGGCCCAACCTAGGCGTGGATTACCCTTGTCCTGTAAGGTTTGATCATAACGATTATGAAATACGACTAACTGCAGTTCATTAAGTTTTATAAGTACCTCAAATCCCCCATGGCGTTGATTACGATTAAATTCAGTGACCTCATTTCGCCACGTTGCATAGCTTAAACTCGTTACCGCGACACTTAAACTAATCAACGCCACCAAATTTCGTCGCAGTTGTTCTGCAAAGCTTTGGGAAAAACTTTTTGTGTCAATATTCATCGCTAGTCCTTCGTCTATCAACAATTGTTAATGTTCAGACCGGAAAAGCGATTAACTGTGTTCAACTAATAAATAGGTAAGATTTACAGCGCAAGCCTGAGCTGACTATGAACGAGCCAAAACAGCTAAGGAAAGCGTTAGAATGGGGGAAGTGACATTAACAAAAACGTGGCGGGATCATGCCCCCACCTTACATTAGTCATCGGAATGTGCGGTTATCATTCATCAAAGGAAAACCGCTGTAATATTGCGTCCGACTTATCTATTCAACTAGCTCAAATACTACATTGACCTGAGCACCCGTGTTAATTTGCCCGGGAAGTGAATCACTGGCTTTACTCATCATCATCACTTCTCGTCCCCGAGGTATAGGCGAATAACCGCTATTTTCGTTGATTGAAATAACTTTGCCTAATTTTGCACCCAAGGTTTGCGCCATACGCGATGCGCGTAATTTTGCATCTTTAAGGGCGAGCTCAAGAGCGGCTAAATACTGTGGTTGGGCATCCTCAACTATATAATTGAAGCCCTCAATGCGACTAGCGCCAGTACTTAATACCGCATCAATCACCTGATCATAAAGTTTAATATCACGTAAGGTAAATTTGATTTCCCGTGACAGCTGAAAACCTTTTTGCACTCGAGCATTATTACTATGTTCAAACCAAGGACTCAACTGGACGCGCATCGATTGCACATCCTTTTTGTCAACACCAAAGGCTAACACACTGCTAACAATCGTTTGGGTCTTATCAGACACCACACTGTTCAAGTCTTGAACCCGCTCCCCCTGCTCTTGCACATAAACACTGAATTCAAATAAATCAGGAACGCTAGCCACATTTGCCTGCCCACTGACGCTGATTTGATTAACCGTCTCAGCATTTTTTGCTAGGCTTGTGGTGCTAAACGTTAATGCAGCACTGGCACTTAGCAAAGTCACAATAGCGATTATTTTTTTCATTTTACGTCCTTACAATATGATTAATTTCGATTACCTTACCTTTCAAGCGACACAGTATTGACTCGTCTGAATGAATTGAGACTGAATCAACCCAATACCTAGGCTTAAAGGCAAAATATCTGTGATGTTTTATTCAGCCACTACAGGCAAGGTATTACCTGCCCCCCATTCACTCCATGATCCATCGTAAACACTTAGGTGATTATAACCCGCTTCATGGGCTGCTAGCGCCAGCACACAGGCTGTCACCCCTGAGCCACAACTAAAAATCAGTCTGTGCTGATGATTTACCCCTAACAGGTTAAATTTGCTGCGTAATGTGTGAACATCTGCCAAGCGACCATTATCAATACATTGATTAAATGGCAGATTTACTGCGTTCGGCATATGCCCAGCACGTAAATGAGGCCTAGGCTCTGCAACCTTTGCATAAAAACGGTCAGCAGAGCGCGCATCAATGACCCGTCTATCCGTTGCATTAAGCCCAGCTAAAACCTGTCCAGCATCGACTAACAAGTCAGCTTGAGGCTCGCTGACAAAATCTCCCGGCAAGGTTGCTTTTGATAGACTAGATGTAGTTTTCAAAGCGCCATCTTGCCAAGCTGGGTAACCCCCATTTAAGACATAAACTCGCTTGTGCCCCATGTATTTGAACATCCACCACACACGAGGCGCGCTGAATAAACCTTGGTTGTCATAGATAACGATCACACTGTCCTGATTCACGCCCAATTTTCTAACTTCACGTTGGAATACGGCTGGGCTAGGCATGCTATGTGGTAACCCACTTTGGGTATCACAAATTTTATGTTCAAAGTCGAACAGCTGTGCATTGGGTATGTAACCCGCCGGAGTGGCTTCCGGTTTACCACTGGCGATATCATCCATTGTGCTCATAAAAACCATTAGGTTTTCATCTTGTAAATGCTCGCTGAGCCAATTTGCGCTAACGAGCGCGCTGCTGATTTGCATACTGTACTCCAAGGTTGTAGCAAACAAATAATGACGAATTTCATCAATTTGTTATCCGTGCGTATTTTCTACCCTTCGGCAGTCACACCTAGAATGAAAACATAAATGATGCAAAATAGTCCACATGCGCACTAGATGAGTGCATTTGAATATCCCTTACTATATCCGCTTTAAAAAATTAAAAATTTATCATTTAAAATCAATAACTTGATAACAAGAAAGCAATTGACCATTTGGTCAAATAATTGCTTTC
This sequence comes from Paraglaciecola polaris LMG 21857, assembly GCF_000315055.1. Classification (GTDB taxonomy): domain Bacteria; phylum Pseudomonadota; class Gammaproteobacteria; order Enterobacterales; family Alteromonadaceae; genus Paraglaciecola; species Paraglaciecola polaris. The sequence continues at coordinate 17,929 of NZ_BAER01000095.1, forward strand.
TATTTTATATAATCCAACTTTTTCCCATATAGATTATTGTAGCAAGAGCGAGCTTGTCGGCATTATTACCTTTATCGGTTTACTGCCCAGCAGCGGCTCTTTTCCTTTTTCTCACTTAACTTTAATAGGCGTAATTATGCTTAAATCCCGTCCTCAAAATGGTGAAATACTGTATTCACTCACAGACGTGCCATCCGTGAGTCACAGTATAACGGCGGCGCTGCAACATATTATGGCCTGCTTTATTGGTATCATTACCCCAACCTTAATTATTGGCTCGGTGCTTGGCTTGCAGGCTGAGATCCCCTATTTAATTAGCATGGCATTGATGACCTCAGGAGTATCAACCTTCATTCAAGCCAAAAAATTCGGCCCTATCGGCTGTGGTCTCATTGCAGTGCAAGGCACTAGCTTTACCTTTATCAGCGCGTTATTAGTCGCAGGTACCGCTATAAAAAGTAGAGGCGGCAGCAATGATGAAATTATGGCTTTAATGTTTGGCCTATGTTTTTTTGGAGCCTTCGTCGAGATTATACTAAGCCAGTTTATTCAACATCTCAAAGCCGTTATCACGCCATTAACGACGGGTATTGTAATCACAACCATAGGGATAACATTGATCAAGGTTGGCATGACAGATCTTTCTGGTGGATTTAATGCGACTGACTTTGGTGCCCCGCACAATTTAATTTTAGGCTTAAGTGTGCTCATTACAGTGATCGCGTTAAATGCATCTAGGTATCCAATGCTTCGACTAAGTGCCATATTTTGTGGCATGTTTGTCGGCTGCTTCATTGCGTGGTGGCAAGGCATACTGACGTTCGATAATATGGTGTCTCTACCACTAATCAGCTTTCCTCAGCCTTTCAAATACGGCGTAGCGTTTGACTGGGAGTTATTTATCCCCATTGCATTGGTTTATTTTTTAAGTGCTATCGAAACATCCGGCGATTTAACCGCCAACAGTCTGTTTTGTAAAGAACCGATTAAAGGCCCTATTTATATCAAACGCATAAAGGGCGGGATATTAGCTGACGGCATCAACTCCATGTTGGCAGCCATGTTTAATAGCTTTCCAAACACCACTTTTGGTCAAAACAATGCAGTCATTCAAATGACTGGAGTGGCAAGCCGTCACGTCGGTTTTTATATTGCTGGCTTCTTAGTGTTACTCGGTTTATTCCCTATTATTGGCAGTGTGCTGCAATTAATGCCCAAACCGGTTTTGGGCGGAGCAACCCTAGTCATGTTTGCCACAATTGCCGTTGCCGGCGTTAAAATACTCACCAGCGAACCAATCGACAGACGAAAAAGCTTAATCATCGCGACGTCATTAGGTTTAGGGCTAGGCGTTATGATGGTGCCCGATGCGCTGGCGCAATTACCACAATTGGCCAGCAACATTTTATCCTCCTCGGTAACAACCGCAGGTTTTTGCGCCATCATTATGAGTATTATTATTCCTGAACAAAACACGACCACAGTTATCAAGCAAAGCACTGCACATGCCTATCAATATGGCGACCACAGCCCAGTACCGTCCACGACAAATAGAAAAATTATCCCAAGTAAAGACTGACGCACAAATGAATCATGAACATCACATAACTATCATCATTTAAGAGCGAACAAGCATGCAATCGTCCCCACACAAAAAAGCGGCCCCGACTCTCTGGCTCAAGTCTCCAGAGGGCGTTTTTACCGGTAATGCCCAGCAAGCCGGCAATGGCCTATTGGTACAGAATAGCCAAATCATCGAGCTAGTGAAAAGTGGTGAATCCCCAACATTACCCTTTGATGCGATAGAAAACTGTACAGGCAAAGTGATTATGCCCGGCATGATCAATACCCATCATCATTTCTACCAAACCCTTACTCGTTGTGTTCCTGGGGCGTTAAACAAACCATTACTCCCTTGGTTAACCTTTCTTTATAAGGTTTGGAAAAACCTAGACGAAGAAATGCTTTACAGCGCAACCAAACTAGCTGGGCTCGAATTGATGATGTCAGGGTGCACCACTATCGGAGACCATCACTATGTGTTTCCTACGCGCTTGCATCATGCGATCGATGTGCAAGTGCAAGCCATCGCCGAGCTAAACTGTCGTGCAGTTCTCACGCGGGGCTCCATGAGCCTGGGTCAAAGTAAAGGCGGGTTACCACCCGATTCAGTGATACAAAGTGAGGACTCTATATTGGCAGACTCTCAACGAGTCATTGATGCTTATCACCAGTCAACAGGTAGTCATGCCAACCCCATGCTGCAAATTGCGTTAGCCCCCTGCTCTCCCTTTTCCGTGTCCAAAGAACTAATGCTGCAAACCGCGCGATTAGCGGAAAAAAACGACGTGCTATTACATACACATCTCGCTGAAACTGAAGATGAAAATGCATTTTGTCAGCGTATATATGGTGCCCGTCCATTAGATTATTTGGAGCAATGTGGTTGGTTAAATGATCGTACTTGGTTAGCACACGGTATTCACTTTACGCCAGAGGAAATTGGGCGCTTAGGAAACGCCAAAGTCGGTATTGCACACTGTCCAACTTCTAATATGTTATTGGCATCAGGCATTTGCCCAACACTCGACTTGGTAAACGCCGGGTGCAGAGTTGGGCTAGGGGTCGATGGCTCTGCATCAAACGATTGTTCGAATATGGCTCAAGAAGTACGTCAATCTCTCCTGCAGCAACGCTTGCGCTATGGTGCCAGTGACATTACTGCAGAATATGCATTAGGGCTGGCTACAACAGGCTCTGCTTCCTTACTCAATAGACATGACATAGGCGAGATTGCAGTTGACAAACAGGCTGACCTAGCTGTGTTTGACTTAAATGCTTTGCGTTTTTCTGGCGCTGGCGATCCAGTTGCAGCATTGGTAACGTGCGGTGCACACACAGTAGACAAATTAATGATCGCGGGTAAATGGGTTATCGAAGATGCAAAGCATTATGCAATTGACGATAATGCCCTAGCTATAGAACACCAAAAACTGGCAAAAAAGCTGCAATCTTCGGCAATTTAGGCTAACTCTGTCGGCTTTGTGAAATTAATTACTCTTCAGCGTCACTAGGCCTAAGTACAGTAACGGTGCAATTGCGGGTTTTTCGAATCATTTTGGTGCGCGCTAAAAATGTAATTCACACAAACGGCTATGCACAACCATAAGGTCCCTCTCAAAGTTAAATTTTATAACTAAAAATCAATACCTTAAAAGATTTAATATTTCTTGACCATTTGGACAAGTCCTTGGCATCGTTCATGCTTTTACCTCATCAGTAACACCATAAAACACCACTCATTAATACACATAAGAATTATAGTTAGAGGAATACTGATGAAACATCCCTTATTTAAAAGCTCAACCTTGAGTAATGCTGTTCTATTAGGGCTAGCCATGACGCTATCACCCACGATATTGGCGCAAGAGACCGTCAGTGAAGAAACCGCGGCAGTGGAGCGAATTGAAGTAACGGGATCACTTGGCAGTTTGCCAGGCCAAGGCGTTGAGGCGGTATTTGGGTTTGGCAAGTCAATTTTAGAAACGCCACGCTCAGCATCAACAATCAGCGATGAAATGCTTGAACGATTTGCAGTAACCGATATTGATGACTTAGTGGCGTTTTCACCAGGTACGTTTACCCAATCATTTTTCGGTGTAGCAGGCTCATTAGACGTACGTGGTACGCCCGGCGAAACCTATTTTCGCGGGGTTAAACGCTTAGATAATCCCGGTAACTACCCTACGCCAATTGGCGCATCGAGCCGCATTGATATAGTACGCGGCCCGGCATCTCCTATTTACGGTCCCGCTAAAATTGGCGGTTACTTAAACTTCAATCCTAAATCTGCTCGCGCAAGTGGTGGTCAATACCTTGAACAGAATGAAGGTCAGTTTTCATACACATTAGGGTCATGGGATAAAAGCGTCATGACGGCCGAAATTGGCGGCCCCGCAACACTTGCCGGTAAAGAAGCAGGTTTCTACCTGTACGGTGAAGTTGAAAATTCAGGTAGTTATTACCAAAACTCCGGAACGGATCAAACGGTTTTGCAGGGTTCTTTTAATATTGATGTAACCGATAATTTACGCTTTGAATTTGGTGGTATGTATCATGATTACGATGGTAACCAAGTAGCTGGTTGGAACCGTTTAACCCAAGATTTAATTGATAATGGTACCTATATTACCGGTACGGCGAAAAATATTGATACAGATGGAAGCGGCGCTATCTCGCATGCTGAATATGGTGCGGTGAACTTAGCAGGTAATAGTTTTTTCTATCCTTTTGCGCCGGGGTTTACTGATGATGAAGCCACTGATTTGATGCAGTTAGAAAACGTCGGTACCACCACATTGGGCCGCAACCAAGTGCTGGTAGCGGCTGATGACGTTCTACAAAATACCGTTCAAACACTTTATTTTGATGCCATTTATTATAGTGATAGCGGTTGGGAACTAAAGAACCAGTTTTTCTATGAAGACTATGACAACTTAAATGAAAACGCCTATGGTTTCGCGCAGTTTCACGACAGCTCGGTATTTGAAAACAAATTAATATTTTCTACAGAATATGAAAGCAATTCGTTGTTAGCGCAATTTCAAGTGTCGCCATCGATTCGTCACACTAACTTTTTACACGGTGATGATTTCAACTATGAATACTTTAACCGTCGTGATTTAACGATGGCATCAAGTTCTTTAGACAGACGAGAGTTATCTACGCGTACTGGTGATAATTTCGATAACTATGATAAGGGCAATTACACTGATTACGGTATTGCTGCTCTAACTGATTTAACCTGGGATTGGGGTTTGAACATTGTTTTAGGCTTGCGCTACGACACTATCGATATTGAAACAACCAGTCGAGGTGATTTATTGTTAGTCAAAGGTGATGTCATTACCGAAAGTAAAACGGAAAGCGGCACATCATGGAATACCAGTATTTCCTATAAAACAGAATTTGGTTTGATCCCATATATCACGGCCGCCGAGCAAGCAACCATTGTCGCTGGCCAAGGTGCAGAAATTGGGGTAGACCAACTTAGAGACGGTGCGTTTGATACATCTGAATTATTTGAGTACGGGATAAAAGGTTCCTTCCTTGACGACAGTCTGTACTTCGCTTTATCTGTTTACGAACAAAAACGTACGGATTTTAGTGCTCAAGCCATCGTCACCAACTCAACAACACAAAATGAAGGTGTTGAATTTGAATTACGCTGGGTAGCGACAGACCAACTTGTTTTAGGCGCGGGTTACACCCACTTAAACGTATATAACTTAACGGCATTAAATGAAGGCAGCCAGTTTGGTTTCCTAGGGGCTGAAGATTTAACTAGCTTAACCGACCCATCATTGATCTTCGGTGGTAACCCAATAGGGTTAACCCTGCTGCCTGAAGGCGCAACGAAAGACGATGCACGTAAGGCGGGTATTCCTGAAAACATTTATACGTTTAACGCCACCTACGACTTCTTAAACGGATACGCAGCTAATGCCAGTATAGTGCGAGCGGACGAAACTTATTCTAGTTTCTCCCAGTCGGTTCAACTCCCTGCTTACACCTTGGTCAATGCAGGTGTGTCATATACAACCGATACATGGTCAGCAAGCTTTAACATTAAAAACTTAACAGACGAAGAGTATTACCGTGCCAACTTCCCTGATTTGTTTGGGGCACAGATTGTATTACCAGAGCTACCACGTCATTATCAAGCGTCGGTATCCTATAAATTCTAATCACATTTGATTTTTAATAAGTGATTTATTCCAACTGACGGGTATGCTAAATAGCATGCCTGTTTTTTTATATGACGGTTTTTATTATGCTTTCAACACTCCCTAAATCTTGGCTGCCAATCAGTGCAGTTATCTTAATAAGTTTTTTTATCAGTGCTTGTCAAAGCACTCCCTCAGCGTCTGATCCAGTCAGAGGCTCGCAAGCGACTAACGTGCCATCAACCCCACTCGAAATAAAAGTAGTGGTGGTCACCATGTTTGAAATCGGTGAAGACGACGATGACAAACCAGGTGAATTTCAAATGTGGAAAGAAGGCCAAAACCTGAATACCCGTTATGCATTTCCCATGTCTCACCATGATATCTATGTAAACGAAGATACCGGTGTGATGGGTATAGTAACAGGCATGGGCACGGCAAAAGCCGCAGCAGCCATTATGGCCCTGGGTTTAGACCCGCGCTTTGATTTAACCCATGCCTACTGGTTGGTGGCAGGGATTGCAGGCGTTGATCCACAAGATGCATCAATAGGCTCGGCGGTTTGGGCAAATTGGTTAGTCGATGGTGACTTAGCCCATGAAATTGATGCACGTGAAATACCAAAAGACTGGAAAAGCGGTTACTTTCCATTGTTCAGTGTTAAACCTACCCAAGGTACAAAAGAGACGGTGCAAGCGCTTAATGGCGAAGCCTATCAACTTAATACTCAGTTAACAAAATGGGCTTATGAACTGAGCAAAGATACCGCACTCAGTGATTACCCAGCCATGTATGAATTACGTGAAAAATACCTTAACTACCCCAATGCCCGAAAACGCCCTTTTGTATTAATCGGCGATCATATGGCTGCAGCTACGTTCTGGCATGGCAAATTGCTCAACCAATGGGCCAACGACTGGAGTGACTACTGGACTAATGGCCAAGCCAACTTTGTCACGTCAGGCATGGAAGATACCGGCAGCTATCAATCAATGATCTACCTAGACAACGCCAAAAAGGCCGATAAGTCGCGTTTTATGGTATTACGCGCCGCCAGTAATTACGCCATGCAGCCTGATAGCCTAACCGCCGCCGATAATTTAGCCATGGAAAGTGGCGAAAATGGCTACGCAGGTATGCAATCCGCCCTTGAGTCTGCTTATAGTGTGGGCAGTGTGGTCGTGAACAACATTATTGCTAACTGGCCCCAGTATAAAGATGCCCTACCCTACGAAGCCGAAAAGGTCACGCCGGACGAAGACACTTTGCATGAATTAATGACACCATCAGCCGCCCCAGTCGATGCGAAACTGAGTGCAGAAGAGCTCATTAAATCACTCAAATTATCCGGTCACGTGGAAGGCGGTTTCTATCGTCAAACCTTTAAAGCAGATCACCGCCCTGTGCTGCACACTGAAAATGGGGATAGAGTGAACATGACCTCCATTTATTATCTACTCAGCGCTAAGTCGCCCATCGGCCATTTTCATATGAACCGCTCAGATATCATGCATTACTTTCATGTGGGCGATCCCATTACCTACTATCTATTAAATCAGGACGGAACCCTTGAAACACACGTTCTAGGACCTGACCCCACACAAGGCCATGAAATGCAAATGGTGGTCAAAGGCGGTACATGGAAAGCATCGAAAATATCCACTACCGGCGATTACGGTTACGGCCTTATCGGCGAAGCAGTCGCCCCAGGCTTTGAATACGAAGACATGCAACTCGGTAAACAAACTGAACTTGTCAGTAGCTATCCACAGTACAGTGATTTAATCAAAAAGCTGACCCGCTAAGCGGGTTAGTACTGTGTAAGCCGCTTTGTTACGTTTTATAAGGATGTTAATTCGAACGTGATAAGCGGTATTGTGGCCTTAACCGCCATTTAAAAAGCACATTTAGCATTTAAAGCCGCCGGGGGCGTTGCCCTTCAAGGTATATTCCACATTACTGGATCACGCAAGTTAGGCGTTTTATAGGCTGTTTTTTATAGGAAACAATAGACCTAATTTTTGCATCAGCGGTAATGCCCTTGTGCGTTGAATGTAATTTACCGACTTTCTGGAAAGAAGTGAGGCCGTGTCAGAAGCCATTACTGACACAGTTTGAATCGATCTCTAGTGAACGGCATCCGTTACAATCATATAATACCCATGGTCAGCCCTATGCTAGTCATGAAGACTCTCATCGTCACTTCGACGTTGAAAGAAGGTGTTAATATGAGTGAGGACATTTTGAATATCGCGCATACTCGGGTTGTTCAATTCGACGGTTCGCTTGGTGAGCAAGTCTCGGTTCATCACACAGATAGAGAAAATAAGTAGCTCTTCACAACCTATTTTTTTATAGCCACAGAAACCACGCTTTTTATTAAAGTGAATGTGATTAGGATAATGCACAGATAACCGCAAATATTCGGAATATTCGTACTGGGTTATTTTCCACGGCAATGACTTTTGATTGGATTGACTTATCTGCTCGCACCTTAACGCAAAAAAAGTAATTGTCCATTTTGCTTCAAGATGTCTCCTTTTAGTCATGCTAATGACCCATTTTTCTAGCTCGACTAACAGTGTCGAGCATAAACACTTTGCGTATGGGCTAAACCGCCTCAGCCGACTTGCAACTAATTATGTGTGCCCTTGTCTCTAATGTTACTGTTTCAATGATTACGATTTACGTCTTTGATAGGTCAACCTTTGTATAACGCTTTATAGAGGGTAGGAATAAACGCCACGACCTATCGCGTATTTTAAGCACATTTTATAAGGAGCTACTTATGCTTAGCCTTAAACGTTCACGTCGATTACCAAAGCACACCTCATCGCTGCTGGCACTCATCGCCATCTGCGCTTTAACTACGACCAATACCCAAGCTCAGCAAATGGGCAGTCCGCTTGATTTTGTTAATTCACAATTAGCAGAGCAGATGAAAAACCAGGTAAAAGCCATGAGCGATCCCGATTTGATAAAAGCTCAAGCTCAATTGCAGCGTAAATATTACCAAGCATTAGTCGAGGCTGGGTTTAGTAAAGAGGAAGCGTTAAAAATTATCGTGGCTACGGCTGCAGGTGAAAATAACTAAACCATTTTTGTCGCGCGCATAACGAAAAGGCCTGCTTAAAAGCAGGCCTTGTTCATTTTTCAATCATAGATTAAAAGGTATATTGCACAGACACACTGGCGTAATCCACATCGCTGTCGAAATCATCAATTTCAGCTAGTATTCCGATCTCATCACGTTCAAATTCCAGTTCGAAGCGGGTATATTCTAAACGTACATCCCAGCCTTGGGAAATCGCAAACGAAGCCCCAACACCGTAAAATAGATCATCACCGTCCGTACTGTCTCCAGCGCCTGCGGCGTTAAGATCTGCATCCCACCATAGTTGTCCACCTTTAGCATAAAGTGTGATGTACTCATTCACAGGCAGACCTGCTTTCAAGCCCAACGTATAACCGTCGACCTCAGTGTTAAAAGTGTCATTGCCATATTCTCCAAAATCGATGTAACCGCCTTCAACTGACAGATACTGATTAAACTGAGTGCCGATATATATATTTGGCGCGTTGTCTTCACGATCAAAGTCTTGGTCACCATCTACGTCAACTAACCCATAACCCGCACCTACATAAATTCCGTGATGATCAACGTTATCGTCCATTGCAGCAAAAGAAGCACCTGAGGTCATAAGTAAAGAGGTCGCTGCTAGCGTTGTTAAGGTAAATTTTTTCATCATTATCTCCGTATTGTTATAACAAGATTTTCCGACAGAAAGTCTGGCCACTTTCATCGTCTTTCTTGCTATAACAAGCTATATGCCACTTTATTTAAATTTAAAATAAAACTATTTAAATCAATACCTTAAAATAAACACAACTAATTTTGCATTAATAAATGTAGTACCCAACTATGTACAATCTGCAGTTGTGTTGAAAACTTTACTGGCTAAAAAACACACCAAAAAAAACCTGCATCAGCACTTTCACGTTACCCGCCGATTCAAAACTTGAGACGATAAAAATTGCACAGCTATTTCTCAAGACGTCCATTCAACTACATACCGTTATGCACATTAAACGCACTTCGATCCGCTCCATTGAACGAGAGCGTTCACGCTACATTCACTAGAAATAAAAATGCGGTAGAGCGAATAAGTGGTCAAATTCACTAAACATTAGTCGTCATAACGAGACGGTTAAATCAGTCATTGTTCAAGAAACATATAAGTAATTGATAATTAACATATATGTCTATTTTCTTAGTGTGGCACAGCTAATGCTTTTAGCTAATACAAAAAGTAGCCATTACGTGGATGAGCGCCTACCAGTGCTTTTAGCAACACACGGATACGCAACTCGACTAATTCAAATAATAATTACACAGATACAGGGGAATAAGATGACGATTAAAACGATACCAATTATCAGTTTTAACTCTCTGACAGTATTAGCATTGCTTGCCACTAGCACTTTACTTACCGGTTGCGGCGCAGATGCCACCAGCACTGAGCCGGAAAAAGAACTGGTGATTGCCGTCCCAGTCGAAGCGGCGAGTCTGCATATAGGTGAAATATCATCAAACTACACCACCACTGCCGTGCTAGAAGCCAAGGAAGAAGCTTTTGTTGTGGCCCGAGCCTCTGGCATTATCGAGCATATATATGTTGAAGAAGGCGATTACGTTAAAAAAGGTCAAGTACTTGCACAGCTTGAACCTGAGCGTTATCGCTTAAATTTAGCCCGCGCAAAAGCTGATTTAATCGGTATTCAAAAAGAATTGGCAAAAATAGACAAAGTCTATAACCAGAAACTGGTCAGCGATGACACCTACGATAAAATCAGCGCTCAATATGCCTCATCACAAGCCACACTTTCCTTAGCCGAGTTAGATTTAAAAGAAGCGACCATAGTTGCCCCTATATCAGGCTATATCGCTACGCGAAACGCTAAAGTAGGTAACCTGACCGAGTCGTTTCAGCGTGCACAGATGTTTCACATAGTGGAGCAAAATGAATTGCATGGCGTGGTCTACTTACCAGAAAAAGAGCTGTCTCGGGTACATAAAGGCCAAGCCGCCAAATTAACCTTAAGCGCCTTAAACGACAATCAAGTTAGCGCGTTTGTGGAGCGAATAAGTCCCGTGATTGATGCCAGTACCGGCACATTTAAAGTTACGCTGCGAGTACCCAACGATGCTCATTTACTTAAAGCCGGTATGTTTGCCCATGTAAGCTTGAATTACGACACCCACCAGCGTGCCACTCTAATGCCGCGCAGAGCCATGCTTAGCATCGATAACAACATCAGTGTTTTTGTGGTCAATAACGGAGTGGCTCACAAACAACATATTACGGTTGGCTACCAAGAAGGTGACTACGTTGAAGTGTTATCAGGCCTAAGCGGCGATGAACAAGTGGTGATCACAGGTCATCAAAATCTGAAAGACAGTGCTCCAGTTGAAATTGTCAATCAAGCCCAAGAATCGGGTCCAGTAGAAATCGAAGCGATCAGCGAGCCAATTATAGCTGCCGATCCTAATGACCACCACACTAGCTAAGTAAGGACACCTAGCATGAATATTGTTGATATCGCAGTAAAACGTCCTGTCGCGGTGTGGATGTTCACCTTCGCAGTGGTGTTATTTGGTCTGGTGTCGCTATCACGTCTGGCCATCAACCTGTTACCTGATTTGTCATACCCTACCCTGACTATTCGCACCGAGTACTCCGGTGCCGCACCAGGAGAAATCGAACAACTGGTATCAAAACCGGTTGAAGAGACTATTGGTGTGGTGAAAGGCGTGCGTAAAGTTACCTCATCTTCAACCTCAGGTCAGTCAGATGTGCTGTTGGAGTTTGAATGGGGAACAGACATGGATATGGCCAGTTTGGAAGTCAGGGAAAAACTCGATATCTTAACCTTGCCATTAGATGTGAAAAAGCCGGTATTATTGCGCTTCAACCCCAGTTTAGAGCCTGTCATGCGTCTGGGTTTTGGTATCACGTCGACGGTAGACAAGGATACGCTGGATATCGCAGGTATGAAACGTTTACGGGAATACGCCGAACAACAAATTAAACGTAAACTGGAGTCCGTGAGCGGGGTCGCCTCAATTAAAATTGGCGGCGGTCTTGAAAGCGAAATTCAGGTGTTGGTCGATCAGCAAAAAGCCAGTCAATTAGCGATTTCAATGAGCGACATCATCAAACGTTTGAAAGAAGAGAACGTCAATGCTGCTGGTGGACGAGTAGAAGATGGCTCCCAAGCTTACACTGTACGTACCCTAAACCAGTTCACTAGCCTACAAGACATGCAAAACGTGTTTGTGGCCCGTCGTGACAATAAAAATATTCGCTTAGGGGACATCGCGCAAATTCAAGACGCCTACAAGGAACGGGATTCAATTACCCGTTTCGATGGCCTAGAAGGGGTTGAGATTGCTATTTATAAAGAAGGGGATGCCAATACCGTTCAAGTCGCACAAAACATCAACACTGAATTAGCTGCGCTTAAAAGTGCCCTACCGGATAATTACAAAATTCAGCTGACCTATGACCAGTCAGTTTTTATCGCCAATGCAATTGATGACGTAAAATCCGCAGGCATGATTGGTGGTTTACTGGCGATGTTGGTGTTGTATCTTTTTTTACGCAACATCTGGCCGACGCTGATCATATCTATTTCGATTCCAGTTTCCATCATTGCCACATTCAATCTAATGTACGGCAATGGTATTAGCCTTAACATTATGAGTTTGGGGGGGATTGCCCTCGCCATAGGTTTACTGGTGGATAACGCCATCGTGGTACTAGAGAATATTGAGCGCCACAAACAAAGTGAGAAAGATATTCAACTCGCTGCGGCTAAAGGCACTAAGCAGGTCTCCATGGCGATAATTGCTTCGACGTTAACCACGATGGCGGTATTTTTTCCCTTAGTGTTTGTGGAGGGCATCGCTGGCCAACTATTTGCAGATCAGGCGTTAACCGTGACCTTCGCTTTGGGTGCCTCACTGATTGTGGCATTAACTATTATTCCTATGCTCGCTGCGCGGGAACGAAGCCCAGCTGAAATAACACCTGAACGTAGCGCTCCCCTTGCAAACATTGACAACCCTTTTGAGGCTGAGCAGCTGGACACCACTGCAAAGAATATCAAGCATCAATCAGGGCCAATTAAGCGCACGCTGAACATACTTAGCCTGCCATTCATCTGGTTAGGGCGAGGTGTATTCTATTACCTCCCATTGGCAATTTGCACCTGGGTGATTGTGATTTTCAGAGCACTCGCTCGCGTATTACAGATCATATTCAAACCACTACTGTGGGTATTTGAGCGCAGTTTCAATTTTATTGCGACCCACTATGTAAAAGCACTCACCAGGGCGATGCGCGTACCCGCATTATTGTTAATGCTAATAGTGGCGATATCTGCCGGGGCATTATTATTAGTACCCCGTTTAGGTATGGAGCTGATACCTAGCATGTCCCAAGGTGAGTTTTTTGTAGAGATCAGGTTACCCAACGGCACGCCGTTAAATAAAACCGATGAGACCTTAATGGGCTTAGCCGAATTTACCGGGCAACAAGCAGCCGTTGAACGGACCTACTCCCTAGCGGGCACGGGCAGTTTAATGAACGCTTCCGCCAGCCAAGGAGGCGAGAATTGGGGTAAACTCAACGTCGTTATGCAACACGGTGTGACGACTGAACAGATTAGTCAGGTACAAACCGCCATGCGCTCGTTTCTAAGTACCCAAGCTGGGGTGAGCGCCCAATTTGGCCAACCTGAACTGTTCAGCTTCGCGGCACCGATTTCAATTGATATTATTGGTTATGACTTAGCCAGTTTAGGCCGTTATAGCTCCGCGTTAGTCGACGCTCTTGAGCAAGACGTGCGTTTTAGCGATGTAAAAAGCTCACTGCTAAGAGGAACACCTGAACTTAAAATTACCTTTGACCACGCTAAACTTGCTCAGTTAGGCTTAAATGCCCCCCAAGTGTCTACGTTAATCAACGCCAAAGTCGGTGGTGAAGTCGCCAGCCAGTTCAATCTCGACGATCGTAAAATCGATATTCTCGTGCGTAGCTTAGACGCACAGCGCGACTCAATTGAAGACATAGGACAAATCATTGTTAATCCTGGGGCTAGCCGAGCCGTAGCATTGAACGCCGTCGCCCAGTTAAGTATGTCCATTGGCCCGAGTGAAATCACGCGCATAGGCCAGCAGCGTGTGGCGGTGATATCAGCCAATCTCGCTTATGGCGATCTCGCGCAGGCGGTTGAAGCCGCGAATCAACATATTCACGCGTTGGCGCTACCGCTTTCCATGCAGGCAAGGGTAGCGGGTCAAAGTGAAGAAATGAAAACAAGCTTTTCATCGTTAAAATTTGCCTTAGCGTTGGCTATATTTCTGGTTTATTTGGTCATGGCTTCTCAGTTTGAGTCTCTGCTGCATCCACTGCTTATTCTATTAACAGTACCGCTGGCTTGTGCTGGCTCGATATACGGCCTTTTTATCACCCAAACCAACATCAGCGTGGTGGTATTTATCGGGCTCATCATGCTCGCTGGTATTGTGGTAAATAACGCCATTGTGTTAATTGATCGAATTAACCAATTACGCACTGATGGCGCCAAAAAGTATCAAGCCATTATTGAGGCGGCGCAAAGCCGTCTACGACCTATCTTAATGACGACGCTGACCACCTCGTTAGGGTTATTGCCGATGGCGTTAGGTCTAGGTGAAGGCGCTGAAATGCGGGTGCCCATGGCTGTGACCGTTATATTTGGGTTGCTATTTGCCACCCTACTGACCTTATTTTTTATCCCCTGTTTATATGTGCTGTTTGACCGTAAACAAGACCAGCAAATGCGTGCCACGCCATTAAGCAACGCAGTGCAGCCAGCAGACAAGGAGCTGGGCTATGAATAACAAGCATACGGATAAACAAGATGATAAAACCAAAACCAGCAACACGATAAGTTCTGAGCAAAGTCAATTCAGTGCTGGCGGTGCAAAGCTGGCCGCCTTTGCCATGCGGCGTCCAGTGACCATAGGTATGTTGTTTTTTTCAATGCTGCTTTTTGGCATCCTTGCCTCTCAGTTGCTGCCCCTGGAAAAATTCCCGAGCATAGATATACCTGAAATTGCCATTCGCATTCCCTACGAAAATGCCACCCCAGCGGAAATTGAAAAAATGATCACCCGCCCAGTGGAAGAGGTATTAGCCACTATGTCAGGGATCAAGCGCTTACGCTCAAAGTCCACCGAAGATGCTGCAGAAATTCAGTTGCAGTTCGCTTGGGATGAGAATCTCAAAGCCAAAGGTATCGAAGCCAGGGAAAAAATAGACGCTATCCGCAACGATCTGCCCACAGATGTTGAGCGCATCTTGGTATATCAATTCAACACCAGTGACTTGCCAATATTCCAGTTGCGTGTATCCAGTGACCGTGACCTATCCGACGCATATGATTTACTCGAACGTAACTTAAAAATGCCTATCGAGCGAGTACCAGGGGTATCCAAGGTTGAGTTGTATGGCGTTCTAAAAAAGCAAATCGCCATACGTATTGATACGCAAAAGCAGGCCAGCTTGGGGATCAGCAACAGCGAATTACTCAGCGCGTTACGTCAGGCAAATTTTGCCATGACCGCTGGATCCTTTTACGATTTAGGAAAAAAAATAACGATTAATCCCCAAGGTGAATTCAGCCAAATTGAAGATATTGAAGCCCTGTTGCTTAAAAAAGGTGTGCAGTTAAGTGATATTGCCAGCATTGGTTACGAAAGCCCAAAACGCATAGAGGGACGTCATCTAGACCGCACCTATGCAGTCGGCTTCAACATTTTTAGGGAATCAAACAGCAATTTGGTCGCCGTATCGGATGCCGTCATGAAGGTCATTAATCAAGCCGATGACAGCCCCACATTTGCAGGCATCACATTGTTCGTGATGGATGACGAAGCCAGTAGCGTCACCGAATCACTGTCAGACTTGCTCAATGCCGGTATGTTAGGCGCATTACTTTCTGTATGTGTGTTGTATGTATTTCTGCGTAATATCACCACCACTTTGATTGTGGTGCTCTCCGTGCCTTTTTCTATCTGTATTACATTAGGCTGCATGTATTTTATGGGCTACACCATTAATATTTTATCCATGATGGGGCTTATGCTAGCGGTGGGTATGCTGGTCGATAACGCAGTGGTGGTCACTGAAAGCATTCAACAGGAGCGAAATCACTATCACAGTGCAGTCGAAGCGACCAAAGCCGGTGTCGGTAAAGTCAGTTTGGCTGTGATTGCCGGCACCACCACCACAGCCATCGTATTTTTACCGAACATTATCGGCGTTAAAGTCAACCTGACGATATTTCTTGAGCATGTGGCCATTGCCATTTGTATTTCATTGTTTGCTTCCTTGCTTATCGCCCAAACATTGATCCCCTTACTCGCCAGTAAAGTTGCCCATCCCCCAAAGCCTAAAAATCAACCGCAAGCCTCTCACGGACGGCTTGCCAACGTGTACCGTAAAACCTTAATTTGGTCGCTGTCCCATCGCGGATTAACCTGCCTTGTCGCCCTTTTAATCTTAATTAGTACCGCCATTCCTATGCAGTTTGTTAGCGGAGACGATGATGACGATAACAATAATCGCCTGTGGTTAAATTATGACATTCAAGGGAACTACAGCCTTGCAGAAGTCGAAAAATCAGTAGATAAAATGGAAGCCTATTTGTACGCCAATCAAGACGCATTTCATGTAGAACAGGTGTATACCTATTACACTGCAGGTGAAGCCACTTCAGCCCTCACATTGCGTGATGACTTACCGGTCGCCAAAAGTGAACTCAAAGCGCGCATTATGAAAGATATGCCTTCATTTGCCCGAGCTCGCCCTACATTTAAATGGGAAGAAGGTAACGGCGGCGGCCTACAACTCACACTATTAGGGGAATCATCTGAATCATTAAGTCGTGTGGCCCAGCGTGTATTACCTGCCATCGAAAAAATCGAGGGGCTTACCGATGTGGGTATCGACGGTAATAATCAGAAATTCGAATTGCAAATCACCGTAGATCGCAATAAAGCCTTTCGTTACGGCCTATCCGCCAATGATGTGGCACGCACCATCGCCAGCGGTTTACGGGGTACCAATTTACGTACCTTCAGAGACAACGAAAGCGGTGAAATTGGTGTGCGTATGTTATTTGACGAAGCGCTGCAAGAATCTATTTCTGAGCTTAAGAACCTGACCATTACACGTATTGGCCAACAAACCGTTACTCTGGATATGCTAAGCAGCACAAAAATTGTTCCGCGTTTAGCAGAAATACGCCGTAGCTATCGCCAAACGTCTTTAACCATAGGCGCCAATATGCGTGATGATGTGACGTTACAGCAAGCCAAAGAGCGTATCGAAAATGTCATGCAATATCTTACTCTTCCAGATGGATACAGCTGGACATTCGATGGCAGTATCGACCGTCAGAATCAGAACGAAGCCGTTATGCAGACCAACATGTTGTTAGCTATTTGCATGATTTACATCGTTATGGCGGCCTTGTTTGAATCGCTACTGTTGCCTACCGCGGTCATTACGTCGCTACTATTTTCTCTTACGGGGGTGTTTTGGGCACTGTTCGTTACAGCAACCCCCATGTCGGTAATGAGTATGATTGGCATGCTAATTTTGATGGGAATAGTGGTCAACAATGGCATTGTGCTGGTGGACCGGATCAATCAATTAATCAACCAAGACATCGCTTTAAATAACGCCGTCATTGAAGCCTGCTTGACCCGAGTCAAACCCATTTTAATGACAGTAGCCACCACCATAGTCGGGTTAATTCCGCTGGCGCTAGGTGACTCATCAATAGGCGGAGATGGACCCGCCTATTCGCCTATGGCGATTGCCATTATCGGCGGTTTGGCATTTTCTACTGTGACGAGCTTGGTGCTGGTGCCACTTGCTTACGTTTTATTACTGCGACTACGCTGCAAAGCTTCAGCGTTAATGGGGTTATCTAAGCAATGGGCCAATAAAATCATTCAAGCTTAGTCCCACAAATTAGCGTTTTATCTGGCGGTTTGCTCTCCGGTATAGCCCTTGAATTGATAGAGAAAAATTGTGCATTCAAGGGCTTTTCGTTTAGGCTATCAAAAATTTTATCTACTGAGCCATTATGATCACTCATCAGCCAAATCCTCATTATATTGCCGACACTGGCCGCTACGAAAATATGCCGTATAAACGCTGTGGCAACAGCGGCATTAGATTACCTAGATTATCCTTGGGATTGTGGCAGAATTTTGGTGAAGTGGACGCCTTTAGCAATGCTCAATCCATGGTGCACAGGGCATTTGATCTCGGGATCAATCATTTTGATTTGGCCAACAACTATGGCCCTCCGTACGGTTCAGCTGAATCCACGTTTGGCAAATTAATGCAAAAGAGTTTAGCCCCCTACCGGGACGAGTTATTGATTTCCAGTAAAGCTGGGTACGACATGTGGCCGGGTCCCCATGGTATTGGGGGTTCGCGTAAATACCTCATTTCCAGTTGCGATCAAAGTTTAAAGCGCACTGGATTGGACTATTTCGATGTCTTTTATTCCCATTGCTTTGACCCAGACACGCCATTAGAAGAGACCATGCAAGCGCTAGATTATATTGTGCGTTCTGGCCGGGCTTTATATGTAGGTGTGTCAAATTACAGCGCCGAGCAAACCAAGCAAGCCATTACTATTTTACGTGACTTAGGCAGCCCCTTGTTGGTTCATCAACCTCGCTACAACATGTTCGACCGCTGGATTGAAGACGGCCTGACACAAGTGTTGGAAGATAATGGCGTGGGCTCAGTGGTATTTTCACCTTTGGCACAAGGATTTTTAACTAACAAATACCTCACTGGCATCCCTGACGGGTCTCGGGCGGCACGAAGCGAACAAATACACTTACAAGCTGACCAAATTACGCAAGACAAAATAGCCAAAGTACAACGCTTGAGTCTCATCGCCGAGGATCGTGGACAGAGCTTAGCCCAACTCGCTTTAGCCTGGGTATTGCAACCTACATCAGTCACCTCAGCGATTATTGGTGCCAGTAAGGTTAGTCAAATTGAGGATTGTGTTGCGGCGTTGGATAATCTGCAATTTAGTGCCGAACAGTTAGCGCAAATCGATCAAATTTTGGTGGCCTAATGAACGCACCATCTGAACACAAAAATACCACTATGGGCAATGTAGCCCTGTGTATTATTAATCCCAAGAGCCCACAGAATATGGGCAGTATTTTACGTGCAGCGGGTTGTTACGCTGCCGATATCATTCATTACACTGGTGAACGCTACGCAAGAGCGAGAGCGTTTAACACAGATACTAAAAATGTGGGTTTAAATATACCCGTGGAGCATATCGACACGCCTTGTGCTGAGAAACACATGGCGATGGTAGCAGTAGAGCTAGTAGAAGGCGCAACGCCCCTTCCGCATTTTGCCCATCCCGAGCATGCCTACTACATTTTTGGTCCCGAAGACGGTTCAATTGAGCAGGCTATATTGGATAAATGCCAACACGTTGTGTACGTACCAACCACAGGCTGCATGAACCTCGCGGCAACCGTCAACGTCGTACTTTACGACCGCCTAGCAAAGTCTTCTCAAACACAATATGGCGACCAGATTATTGTGGCAAGTAGAGATACGAACAATCGTACAAAGGTCGCACAAAGCAGCCAATAGGGGCTCATTGTATAAAGTGAACGAGTCCTAGCCGGTAAAAATAACTAAAGACAGCACAAGAAATAGCATTAAGTGGGTGAAATAACACATTTGCATAACATTTAACCCAACGACACTCAGCAACCTAAATTTAAGGCATGCGGCGGTTACGCGTAGCTTTTTTGGGGTTTACTCTAGGTCACATACAAACAGATTAGGAATAACACGTGAAAAAATCAGTGCCTGTTTTAGCGCTTGGTATATTGGCTTCTGGCTTCTTACTTACGGCCTGTAATGAATCTGCCAAATCGCCTGAAGAAATTGTTCGACCTATTGCATGGACGGAAGTAAAACCCCATGCGTTAACCCAAGTTCGCAGATTAGCCGGTACCACCGCAGCAGTAGAAAAAGCCGCCTTGAGCTTTTTGGTCGGGGGCAAAGTCGCCAGTGTTTCGGTCAATTTAGGTCAAAAAATCACTTTGGGTCAGGTGCTTGCTACACTCGATCAACGTAGCTTTGTCCTCAATCATCAATCTGCGCAAGCTAAATATGCCCAGGCTAGTTCGGCATTAAATGAAGCACAGAATGAGTACCAGCGTTATAAAGAATTAGTGGAACAAGGTTTGGTTTCCAAGTCAGGTTTTGATAATGCAGAAGCGGCCTATAAATCAGCGCTAAGTAACGTTGAAGTCGCCAAAAGTCAGCTCGAGCTTGCCACAAAGGACCGACAAGACAGCACCCTGCAAGCCCCTTACGATGGCGTGATAACCAAACGTATGATAGAGCCGTCTCAGCAGATTTCTCCAGGACAAAGTGTGTTTGAAGTGGAAGGCCACGGTGGACTCGAAGTTCAGGTATCGGTACCCGAGAGCTTGATACAACAATTATCAGATGGCATGACTGTACCCGTGCGTTTCCCGGCTGCCCCCTATGTTGAATTAACCGGCGTTATCACCGAAGTTGGTACTCGAGCAGAAGCGGCTAACGCCTTTCCCATCACGTTAGTGTTGAACGGTAGCTCCCCTTTGTTACGGGCAGGTATGACGGCCGAAGTAGATATTACTTACACCAGTCGAGCTGACGCCCAAGCAAATGAGACTAACCTGGTTAGCACAGAAATGATGATCATACCTGTCTCTGCATTAGCCGCAGGGCAAGACCAGACTAAATATGTATTTGTATACGACCCAGATAGCCAAACCGTCTCCAAGCGAGACGTGCTGGCAAACAACATATTGGGCAATGAGGTCTATATCGCCAAAGGTCTGCAAGCCGGCGAAATCATCGCCATTGCGGGCGTTTCATTCTTGCGTAATGGCCAGCACGTGACGTTGCTCGACGCCAACGTAAAACGTTTTAACTAACGGCTGAGCATAATGAATTTAACTGAAATTGCTTTCAAGCACCAAAAATTGGTGCTGATGATCGTTCTGATATTATTGATTAATGGTGTCATTGCCTATTTCACTCTGCCTGCGCGAGAAGATCCCAGTATTACTATTCGCGAAGCGATTGTCAGTACCTCTTATCCAGGCATGTCTCCTGAACGGATTGAGTTGCTGATCACCAAAACGCTGGAAGAGGAAATCCGCAAAATCCCCCAAGTGGAGAAGTTGCGCTCATCTTCATCCACCGGGTTATCAGTGATACACGTGGAAATCTACGATCGTTATTTTAACTTAGATGCCATCTGGCAAAACGTACGGAATAAAGTCGAACAGGCACAGGCCTCATTACCCGAGGGGACCAATCCGTCCTTTGTAAATGATGAGTTTGGCGACGTGTCAGTGCTGACTCTCGCATTAACTGCCGATGGCTTTGATCTCGGTCAGATGTTTGATATTTCCAAACACGTTAGGGATACGCTTTATGCGGTAGATGGCACTAAAAAAATCGAATTGCTCGGGGTTCAAGACGAACGTATTTTCCTAGAAACCTCTAATGCCCGCTTGTCCCAGTTGGGTATATCACCTAACACATTGATGACCGCATTGCAGACACAAAATATTATCAGTTCTGGCGGGCAAATCGATACCGGACTCTTGTCATTCATTATCGAGCCCACGGGAAACTTTAATAGTCTTGACGATTTAGCCGAAACCTACATCACTATTCCAGGTACCCAAGAATCAATTGCCCTTGGCGATATTGCCACATTAAATCGCGGATATGTTGATCCCCCCAATGATTTAGCTTATTTCAATGGCGAGCAAGCCATCGTTTTCGCTATATCTATGTTGCCTGAATACAACATTTTAGAATATGCACCCCGTCTCAAAGCGGCTATCGGCAGCCTAGAAAACAGCTTACCCATAGGGTATCAATTGCATATTGCCACTTATCAAGCCGATCAAGTGGCAAAAACAGTACAAGGTGTGTCGATTAACGTCTTACAAACCTTGGTGATTGTGCTGATTGTAGTCGTGTTATTTTTGGGGATGCGCACCGGCCTCATTGTTGGGACGATAGTACCATTCGTTATGCTGGCTACATTGACCATCATGCAAATCTGCGACATTCGTTTAGAGCGCATGAGCCTGGCAACATTAATCATTGCCTTGGGGTTATTGGTTGATAATGGCATCGTTATCGCGGAAGATTTCAAGCGCAGGTTAGAAAACGGTCAAGAACGCTACAAAGCGATGATCCAGGGCGGTAAAGAGCTATCAATTCCCCTGCTCAGTTCATCGGCAACCACCATTTTGTTCTTTTTACCCTTGATGCTCGCTGAACATGTCGCTGGTGAGTATACCCGTTCGGTGTCCTTGGTTATTTTGATTACTTTGCTCACCAGTTGGGTGCTGGCACTGTGTGTTACGCCACTGTTGTGCTACCACTTTATCAAAATAGATGCCCCAAAAGGGGGAGCTGACGTCTTAGCCTCTGAGAAAGTGACCGGTCGATACGAGCAATTTTTGCATCTAATTTTACGCCATAAAGTCATTTTCATGGGCACCCTATTCGCTTTACTGATCGCATCAATACTGGCAATGAAAGTCATTCCAAAACAGTTTTTCCCGGATTCAAACCGTAATCAACTGATTGTGAATATCGATTTACCCAGCGGTACCTCAGAACGCCAAACAAATGAGCAGATGCGCGTCATCATGGACTGGCTAGACAAGGATTCTGGCTATGATTTTATCGAAAGTCATTCTGCCTACGTAGGATTTAGTGGGCCCAGATTTGTGCTTTCCCTTAGCCCTGAAGATCCCGCCGAAAATAAAGCATTTATGGTGCTCAATATTGCCCCTGGCAACGATGTTGCGGCGCTGGCCATTCAGCTCGATAGCGATCTAGAACATCAATTTGTGAATATATCGGTGCGCGCTAAAAAGATGTTTCTCGGCCCCTCTGACTCCAAGACCATTAAAATACAAATTAAAGGGCCAGATAAAGACGTGATTTATCAAAAAGCACAGCAGGTTATGGACCTGCTATACCAAGTCCCAGATACCAGAGATATACGCAATGATTGGGAAAACATGATTGCTAAAATTGAGGTGCGAGTCGATCAGCAGCGTGCTAGGCGCGCATCCGTGACCTCACAAGATATTGCCAGTTCATTGCAAGCTTACTTCTCAGGGGCCGCGGTCACCGAATTTCGTGAAGAAGATGACATTATCCCGATCATGTTTAGAGCAAGTGACGCCGAGCGCCATAACCTCGACCGTTTACGTTCATTGAATGTATTTTCACAAGCCACTGGCACGGCTATTCCACTATTCCAAGTGGCTGAATTCTCGCCGGTCAATCAATATTCGATTATACAGCGCGAAGATATGTTCACGACCGTTAGTGTCGAGGCACGTAATAGCCGGATGGCCGCGGAAGATTTAAAAGCGATCATTGATGCCGATTTACAAAAGCTCGCCCAAGATCTGCCCCTTAACCACCACATAGAATACGACGGTGTTATTGTGCAATCACAGGAAGCGCAAAAAGCCCTCAGTGCCAGCATGCCTATGGTTCTGGGCTTGATATTGGTGTTGTTAGTCGCTCAGTTCAACTCGTTTCGCCGTGCGGGGATCATCATCTTAACCATGCCGTTATCATTCATAGGTGCTGTGCTGGGTTTAGGTGTGATGTTCGCCCCATTTGGTTTTATGGTGACACTGGGCTTATACAGTTTAGCGGGAATTATCATTAACAACGCCATCGTCCTAATCGATCGTATCGATATTGAACGCAGAGAAGGTGCGTCGGATTATGACGCCATCGTCAACGCCTGTATCACTCGGGTACGACCGATCGCCATGACTACGATAACCACTGTGGCAGGCCTGCTGCCGCTTATTCTGAGTCGGGATCCTTTGTTCTATGGTATGGCGAATGTGATTGCATTCGGACTCGCCGTGGGTACGGTGCTGACCTTGGGTGCGGTTCCGGTACTATATGCCGGTTTTTTTAAAGTGAAGCGCCCTAGCATTAGCTGATTAGCTGAAGCGTTATATATGTTCAGTCTATGGTCTAAAGTAAAAAGGCCGAGCAATGTGATGGCTCGGCCTTCAATATCGACTACTGGTTATTAGTAACTGTCCCTATACCTAACCGGCATT
Source organism: Paraglaciecola polaris LMG 21857 (assembly GCF_000315055.1). Taxonomy (GTDB): domain Bacteria; phylum Pseudomonadota; class Gammaproteobacteria; order Enterobacterales; family Alteromonadaceae; genus Paraglaciecola; species Paraglaciecola polaris. The sequence goes on from NZ_BAER01000095.1 coordinate 41,953, forward strand.
TATTGGAGCTATGGTCACCGGCACGCCATTGAGTACCGCGTTACCGGATAACTCGTCCAGACACATTTCATCAGTTAAATCGTTAACGCTGACGCCACTGTGCTGCTCAGCCAATTTCCAAGCGCTGCCAGCTTTATTGTGACCCCAGCCATGGGGTATGGAGATAACCCCTGGCATAATTTTATCGGTCAATTCTGCGGGGATTTCTACCTTTCCCACACGCGATGTGACACTGATTAGCTGCCCATCTTGAATTCCAAAGCGTGTCGCATCTGCGGGATGAATTTGTGCACTGCAACGAGGATTTTGGCCTTTACCGTCGCTCAACAAACCTTTCATCATTCTCGGGCTGTTATGCAACCAGGAGTTATTGGACTTTAAATGCCGACGCCCAATCAAATACAAGATCTCAGCGCTGTGTTGGTCTAAGGGGGATGCGGGTGAGAAAAAGTGGTCCTCGAGCCGCACTAAATCAGCCATAAAATAATCAAACGCCATGTTGATCTTTTTATCCCCATGATAAACCGCTGCTGGAAGCTCAGGTTGTAGCGGCCCTAAATCAATACCGTGAGGCTGGTCACGTAAAGTTTGAATACTTAAGTTGTGCTCGCCATTTGCGTACCGACCACTGCGTAACATGTCATCGACGACCCCCGTCGGTTCCTTTTGCCAAAGTGTTGCATAATGTTCTGTGGCTTTATCATTCAGTTTGTCTATTCGCTCTGCTAAACCTAAATAAATTTGCCAATCGGTTTTGGTTTCAGGGGCTTGTTCAAATAACGCAGGTGAAAATTTCGCACTGTTGCGAACGGCAAAATTATGAAACACCACATCATAATGATCCCGCTCTAGCGCAGTGACAGGCGGTAGAATAATATCTGCATGGCGACTAGTTTCAGTGATATAAAAGTCCACCGCGACCACAAAGTCGAGTTGCTCGAACGCTTTATCAAGCTGTTTACCATTCGTTGTGGTTAGCACAGGATTACCGCCTCCGATCACCATGGCTTTTATTTGACCTTCTCCTGGAGTGGTAATTTCCTCTGATAGCGCTGCCACTGGATATTCACCAGCAAAGGCAGGTAGCTTTCGCACTCGGGAGAAGTATTTGCCCATAGTGCCACGGCCAGAATGGGGCAAGGTGTCTGCTGCCGGTTGGGTAAACATCATCCCTCCCCGACGATTTAGATTTCCACTGAGCATATTGAATAACATGATCAGGTACTGCGTCAGGGTACCGAATGTCTGCACACTGGCGCCCATTCTGCCGTAACAAATACCAGAGCCTGCGGCGCAAAACTCGGTCACCATGGTTTCTATTTCATCGGCACTGATACCAACCCGGGCCGACACTCTTGCAGGGGGGTAATCTTTTACAAACGATTCCACTTGTAATAGGTCGGGTGCATGTTCAAGCAGCTCATCGGCATCAACCAAGTTTCTAGCAAACATGGTATGGAGCATGGCAAGCATAAGTAAGGCATCACTGCCGGGCTTAATGAAATGATGCTCGCAACTAATATCTGCCGTCTCAGATTTCTTAGGATCGATGACCACCACTTTACCGCCACGTTTCTGGATCGCTTTCAAGCGTCTTTTAATATGGGGCACCGTCATGATGCTGCCATTGGACGCAAGCGGATTACCGCCGATGATCATGAAATAATCTGTGTGATCGATATCACCAATTGGAATTTGTAGTTGATGGCCGAACATTTGCCGGCTGACAATATGGTGAGGTAGCTGATCGACTGAGGTGGCCGAGTAACGATTGTGAGTGTTTAGTGCCCGATAAAAATAAGGCCCAAATAAAATACTGCCCATGTTATGTGCATTAGGGTTGCCTAAGTACACCCCTACTGCATCATTACCATGTTGATTTTGAATAGCGTGCAAACGAGTCGCTACCGAGTCTAGTGCGTCGTCCCAACTGATCGGCTCGAAGCCACTGGCTGTTTTGCGCATCGGCTGACGAAGACGCTGAGGATCATCGTATAAATCTTTAATTGCTGCCGCTTTAGGACAAACATGACCTTCGCTAAAAGGGTTTTTCTTATCTCCAGCGACAGATAAAATTTCACGTCCTTGAGTGGTTACTTCAATACCACACATGGCTTCACAGAGGGTACAAGTCGAGTAGTGCTTTTGTGGCTGTGCTTGCATCACAACATATTCCTTTGAATTAAGTTAACAAGACGTTATCCATTTAACATCCTATACACAAGCATCATCGAAATTTATCGAAAACTCGGTGCCAGCCCTTTAAGCATGCTTATTAGCAGTTTATGCTTTTTGAGATCCACGGGTTTATGTACGATCGCGGTGCTTGCTGGGTGATCTAACAAACAATTATGATTAACGTAATTACGTTGGGGCCTAATCGGTCTATGGGTGAACCCGCCACCGCAGTTGGGGCACACGTTGGCTAAAATTTGCTGCACACACACTTCACAAAATGTGCATTCAAAACTACAGATCATGGCGTCCTCGGCCGCGGGTAGTAAGGCTTTGTTACAATGTTCACAATTCGGTCTTAGGGCTAACATATGGCTTTTACACCTCTATCCAATGTAAATGTAAGTAAATGTTAAATTGTAAAGTAGACACTCAGGCGCAATTAATTTACCCTTAGTTAACAAGACGTTGAGGGTCGAGTCGTTATTTAAATGTACTCGCCTATGACAAATGTCTCAAGGATCATTAGTGAATATTACCGATACCAGTTCACAAGACACAGTGTTGCAAACATCTTCATCCAAAAAACGGCTATGGGTTGGCCTCATCGTTTTGCTGATATTGATAACATTATTGGTTATTTTTGCAGGAGCGTTTGCCAGATGGTCATCGGCAGATACCAGTTTATCTATGCAAAATGTGCGCATGGCAATCGTCACCGAAAAAGACTTTGTACGCGACTTATCAGTCCAAGGTCGAGTGGTAGCGGCTGTGAGTCCACGGCTTTACAGTCCTGCCCAAGGCACCATTACATTGTTAGTGGATGCAGGTGATAAAGTAGAAAAGAATCAAGTATTAGCACTTATTGATAGTCCAAAACTAACCAACCAACTCAAGCAAGAACAGTCCAGTTTACAGCGCAATAAATTAGAGTTAGAAAGGCAAGCGATTCAAGGTAAAAAACTCGCCTTAGAAAAACAAAAGGCAGCGGACTTAGCGCAAGTCGCCACCATAGCGGCCGAGCGGGAAAAGCGCCGGGCCGATAATGCCTATACCACGCATGCCATTAGCGAAATAGATTACGAGAAGGCTCAAGACGATCTTAAAAACGCTCAATTGGTGTACAAGCATGCGTTGCAAGATGCCAGTTTGGATCAGGAAAGTCACGATTTTGAACTCAAAACACAGCAGTTGATGATAGAACATCAAGCGCTGCAAGTATCAGAAACACAGCGCCAAGTAGACCAGTTACAAGTCAAGTCACCGGTCAATGGAATTGTGGGTAATCTTGCCGTACAGCAAAAAAATCAAGTCAGTAAAAATCAGGCCATATTGAGTGTGGTCGATTTATCCGAATTCGAGTTAGAGGTCGATATTCCTGAAAGTTATGCCGATGATCTCGCAATAGGTATGGATGCCCAAGTGGGTCTTAACGGACAACAATACCCAGCCGTATTGGTCACCATTTCACCTGAAATTGAAAATAATCAGGTGAACGGTCGAGTGCGCTTTGCCAAGCAAGATATACAAGGCAAAACCCTAGAGCAGCCAAGTGGCCTGCGCCAAAACCAGCGTTTAAGCACGCGTATATTGATGGAAAATAAGCACAATGTGCTGACACTCACCAGAGGCCAGTTTTTACAAAGTGATAATGGTCGTTTCGCCTACGTGGTTAAAAACGACATGGCAGTACGCCAACCGATAACAATTGGCGCGCGTAGCTTGAGTGAAGTGGAGATACTCGCAGGGTTAAATAAAGGTGACCAAGTCATCATCTCTTCTACAGACGCGCTTAACAGTGCCGAAACTGTGTTATTGGCTCACTAAAATTGACTCGCTAAAAATAGTCGCGTAATTGGCACAACAACAATAATAAGGTGCACTATGTTAGTCATGAAAAATATCGGTAAAGTTTTCACCACGGATGTGGTGCAGACCCATGCCTTAAGAGAATTCAACCTCAACGTCAGTGAAGGCGACTTTGTGGCGGTAACCGGCACATCTGGCTCGGGTAAAACCACTTTTTTAAATGTTGCAGGATTACTCGAAACGTTCGACAGTGGCCAGTACACCCTGGATGGTGAAAACATACAGGGTCTGAACGATAAACAGCGCAGTCAATTACGCAATGAGAAAATCGGTTTTATTTTTCAAAGCTTTAATCTTATTCCTGATTTAAACCTATTTGATAACGTAGACGTGCCCTTACGTTATCGTGGTTTTAACGCTGCTGAGCGTAAAAGTCGGATCATACAAAACCTTGAGCGAGTGGGCCTAGGCAAGCGTATTAAGCACTATCCCGCGCAATTATCTGGCGGCCAACAGCAACGCGTGGCGATTGCGAGGGCGCTAGCAGGCACACCACGATTTTTATTGGCTGATGAGCCAACCGGTAACCTAGACAGTGACATGGCCAACAGTGTAATGACCCTACTTCAAGAAATTAACCAAAGTGGCACCACCATTATCATGGTGACACACGATCAGGCGCTCGCCAAACAAGCTCAGCGACAAATTATTGTACGTGATGGCAAAGTCTGTGATGCCAGCGAAACGGCTGCTCATATACAAACACAAGCTGAAATCACACCAAGTGTTTAACTACTATTGCCGACTGGCCCTGTTGAGTATTTTAGGCGCTAAAGTGCACAGTATATTAACCATGCTTACCATTGCTCTTGGGATTGCAGCCTGTACGATCACCTTGACTTTGGTTAACAGCATGTCGTCTAATCCGATTGCCCATAAAAGTGGGCAGTTATTTCGCGTGCAATTAGATAACTGGGATCCGAATCAGGCTGCGATATCTCCGGATCTGCCCCCTGAATTCGTTACTTGGACCGATGCCCGTAATGTCGTTCAAGCAAGACAAGCAAAACGCCAGAGTGCCAGCGCCATAACCTGGGGAATGGTCAACCCGGCAGAGCAAGGACTAACCCCATTTCTGGCATTGATGCGCGTCACCAGCAAAGACTTTTTCCCCATGTTTGATGTGCCTTTTTTATATGGCGCAGGTTGGGATGAAAACGCTGAACAAAATAACGATTATGTGGTGGTATTAAGCAAAGAAACCAATCAACGGGTTTTTCATGGTGCCAACTCGGTTGGCCAAACACTTACCATGTTGGGCGCTACCTTTACCGTGGTCGGGGTATTGAACGACTGGCACCTGTCACCAAAGTTTTACGACATGTCTTATGGCGCGTTTAGTGATCCAGAAGAAATGTATTTACCCTTAGAGTTAAAAGCGGTGTTTGAATTGCCCCATGGCGGGATAACAAGTTGCTGGAAGGCGGTAGAAAGCGAGCGTTATGATGCATTTATGCATTCGGAATGCACTAATTTCCAGCTTTGGGTCGAATTGGATAATCCCCAACAAAAATCACAGTTTGCTGACTATCTCACCCAGTACGTACAACAGCAGAAATCCTTAGGCCGCTTCCCTCGTCCATTGAATAACCGATTGTTAAATGTTGCTCAATGGCTTGAATATAAACAAGTGGTTAAACAAGATGTGCAAATTATGTTTTGGTTATCAATTATGTTTTTGCTGGTTTGCTTAATCAATGCGGCGAGCTTATTAAGTGCCAAATTACACACCAAGCATAGCGAAATAGGCCTGCGCCGGGCCTTGGGTGCTAATTTTAGTCAAATCGTAATGCAATATTCACTTGAGGTTGTTTTCATCGGCCTGTGTGGCGGCTTGATAGGCATTATTTTAGCGTTAGTGGGATTGCAGGGGGTTGCCTCACTTTATGCTGGTTATGGACGCTTGATCGAACTTGATATACCTATCGCACTAAGCGTTATTCTACTGGCAGTTATGGGTACTATTATCGCGGGACTCGTGCCCGTTTATACTGCATGTCGCCCAGTGTTAGCCACACAATTGAAACAGTAACCGAGGGCTTATCTAATGAATTTACTGCTAAATATCGGTCCTATATTTCGTGCCCTGTTACAGCAAAAATTCAGCGCGATATTAGTCGTGATACAAGTCGCAATCACAATGGCCATAATCACCAATGGCGTTGCGATTACATGGGATCGTTATGTGCATATAGAGCGTGAAAGTGGCATTGATGAGCCCAATTTGTTTTTTCTTACCAGCTCTGGATTCAGTCAAGATTTCAACCCCAGAGCCTCTATAGAGCAAGACTTAGCGCTTATTCGTGGTACAGATGGGGTGATAGACGCGCTACAAGCCAATTCATTTCCACTGTCAGACAGCGGCAACTGGTATGAGATCCAAACGAGCCCTGAGAGCAGTGCCCAACTCATTCCCGCTGCGAGTTATAAATTCGATGAGCACGGCATCAATACCTTTGGGTTAACATTGCTAGCAGGTGAAAACTTTAACCAACAGGATACCTTATGGCTTGAGGAAGCTGATAGCCAATGGCCGAGTCACGTTTTACTTAGCCGCGCAACAGCGGCGGCGTTATTTGGTGATCAGCAATGGCAAAAAGCCGTAGGCAAAACGATTTATGTCAATCACAACACGCCCATAATTGTTAAAGGGATTGTTGAACAATTATATGCCCCTTGGGTTGACTGGGCACATGTAGAACAAACAATTATCTCCCCTGCCCGAGTCACCCATAACTCAGCACGCTATGTTATTCGTACGCAGCCCGGGCGACGAGATGAAATTATGCAAACATTAACGGCAACACTGGCCAAGATGAACACCCAACGGGTCATTCGTAAAGTAAAAAGTATTCAACAGGCCAAAGATGAAATCTACGCTGCGGATATTGCCACCGTCAGCATATTACTGATCGTCATAATCGTGTTGGCCTTTGTGACGGCTATGGGAGTGGCGGGGTTAGCCAGTTTTAATATCAATAAACGCAGGCAACAAATAGGTATCCGCCGAGCATTAGGGGCAAGTAAGCGTCAAATATTGCATCATTTTATGCTCGAAAACGCACTACTTTGTGCAATGGGTGTGTTGTTAGGCAGCATAGTGACACTCGGCTTGAATGTTTTTCTCGTATCCCAGTATGCTCTTGTGCCGCTGCCGCTATATTATTTGCCACTTGGAATAGTAAGTTTATTCCTGATTAGTCAGTTAGCGGTGATTAAGCCCGCTTATCGCGCGATGGGCGTTTCCCCTGCGATGGCAACCAGAAGTAACTAGTTTACGTTTACCCTAGGTGCGTTGTTATCAGGCTAAACAGAATGCCTGGGAAGAGATGCTCCCGACCCCATTTTATTGAGCAGGATAAAGGGCCAAAGGCACGCGATACATTTTCTGCTGTCGTAACCCAGCACGTTTACAAGCCATTAAACCTATCAGTGACTGCCAGCTTGACGGGCAATCCCGGCGTAAACCTGCCAGTAACTTCTCTTGCTCAACGGGGAAGTGTTGCGGCACTAAATTAGCATCCAAATACGCATAGGTTGGTAACAATAAATGTGTACATTGGCCACCCACAGCAATGCGTACGCCCATTAAATCAAAATCACCAAAATAGATCACTGGCTTCGCACTGTGATCCTTGCGCCATTGCTGTAACAAATGGCTGGCGGCAACACTGTAATGGCTATCACCTCGATAAAAGACCAGTACCTTTTGCAAGTCACTCTTTACCTGGGCTGAAAATACATGCCAATCATTAAAGCTATCACGATTTTCTATCATCAAAAGCGCGTCATAACCACTGACATCTAAAGCTCGTATATCCAGTTCGATGTTCACTTGCTGACTCGGGTAAAAGTCCTGTTTGAAGCGGTCTACAATTGAAGGTTGTGTTAGCGCACATAGGATCAAGTGATGAGTAGGCTTTATGCTCCCTTGCTTTTCATCAGCACTTTTTTGGGCGGCGCTTTGATGCGTATCTTGGCTAAAATCAGTAAATATATCCTCACCCATGCTCATCTGGTAAGCATCCCGAATAGCCTCAATGGCGTCTCGGTGAAAACGATAACGCTTATCCATGACAAGCCAATGGCCAGGCTCTATGTATGCCTGTTCGCACCAAGTGGTAATCTGCTTCACCGTGGCGACTTTTTGCGTGAAGGCACTATCATCGTACATTAAGGCGAAATACTGTTCCTTTAACAGTGCTTTCGCCTTAGGGGTGAGTGCGTCTGTCATTGTCCGTATTAACCTGTCGCCTGAAACTCATCGAAGAAACGCATACCCAAAGTGACATCTTCAATAATATGCAAATGGTTAAACGGGCTGTGTCGGTCGCTGTCTTTTTTGAGCATAAAACTCTGCTTGTTTTGCTGAGGTAGGCCTTCGTATTCTGCCACGATTTGAAACAACCACATTTCAGGCTCCCAAGGTAATTGCTGTTCAGCGAGGTATTCAACACCACTTATCGCTGCGCTACTTTCAATTACGTGCAAAAAGTAATCTTCCACATCTTTTGCTAATTGCTTTTGCTCTGTGGCCACTAAATCTTGTATCGATGTCGCAAAACCTTGAGTTTGTTTTTCAGAATGTAATGCTGGAACCAGATCTCTTGGAATAGCGCGGGCGAGTTCAGCTAACGCGTAACTGTCTTGTGCCCTGTCTATGGCAATAAACCCTAGTGCAATTATGCCGTGCGCCTGATTTATCACAGACGGCACTTGACTCCGGTTGGCGTAATCTCCAACTTTAAAATTCGGATGCTGACGTAAAAAAGCACTCATGCGATTAACCAACAATGCACGTTCTTGTTGATGGCGAAAACGCGCCATGAGCAACACCAAACGCTTTTGTACCTCAAACAAGGAACCTGAATGCTCTGAAATACGGGCCTGTAGTTGACTAACAAGCAACTTGCGTAATGCGCCGTCACTGCCGGCTAATTGAATCAAATCATCGAAGTTAATGATTTTAAAACCATCCAATATACGGCGTAATTGACGCTGGGCGAGCTCAATTTCTAATATTTTATCGTCTAAACTGCTAACAAAACCAAACTCCGTGTTCAATCTATGCCAAAGACTCTCAATGGCATCACCGAACTGACCGGTCATATCATGCACACGCTCGGTAAGCAGCTGCATATGGTGTTCACTGGCAGCATAATCCCCTTTTTGCCGCGCGCCGTGCAATGACTGTACCCGGGTGTGGATCAAGTCTAAATGTTCGCCTACGTCAGAGTTGATCTGCCGTTTACGTTCATCCTGGGTTAAACCTGCAATAAGTTCATTTACATTAGGTCGCAGGCTCAGAGGTTGTTGCTCGTCTGGGCGCCACAGAATGCGCCCGTTAATCAGTTTGTCGAGGGCTTGTTGGCTGAAACTGCTCTCATCAACATGACCTTGCAAATACCCTTGCATCAGGGCATCAGCGTGTTTACCAATCAGCTCCAAGCGCTCTTTTCCTAACGCATATAAAGGATTACTTTGGGCGCTGCTTTTTGCTTCTACTAGGGCGCTCAAAACATCGCCTCTTGCTCAGAGATATCGTCGCTAATAGGCACATTCTCTTCATCTTTAATGAAGCGCACCAGTTCAATCAGTTGCTCAACTTTACCCGTTACAATATAAAATAAACGGTCTTTGTGAGGCTGATACAAATAGCCAAGCTCCTTAATACGTTTAAAGACTTGCTTGATTTGCATGTCAGACTTATCGCTGGTGGATTTGAACAACTTATCGCTGGAGAGCTGCGCAAGACGTTGACTAAGGGATTGGTTATCTACCACCTTTGATTCAAAATCCTGTAACTTAATCGTGTCTCCGGCACTAAGCGCGCCATCTTTGCCCATGGCTTCTTGGACTAGCTGCATCCATTCCAACATAGGTAACAGCGACTGCACTGTGGCGTTAAACTGATGGCTTAATTGTTGGCGAGCTTGCTGATTTAAGTCGCAGTAAGCGAGAAAATAGACCGCACCATCTTCACTTTTGGCCACACGACGATTTAACGGACGCAGAAAGTGATTAAGATCTTCAACCAGTTGCGCGTTCTGCAGTTTATGAAAACTATGCTCGTCCGTTACCGCGCAGATAAACTCGCCTTCTAATAAGCGTTCTAATAGTGGGCCATTTTCTATCATGCTGTCACCTGTGACTGTTCATTGCCAATCGTTTTATTTTGTTGCAGACGCTGAGCGATACGACTCAGCTTAGGTTCAATTTTTTCTAGGCGTTGTCTTTGTTTATCAATCAAATAGCGATGTTTAAACAACATCAACACATCAGATTCAGGGTTAGGAAATGCACCTAAAATATGAATGTGGTTGGTATCGCAGGCGGTGAACAATTTCTCGACGTTGTGATAGGCCAATGTACCAATTTCGTCTATGGGCCAGTGAATATCGATGTTAGCGTTGTTACGTAACAAACGGGTAAAGGCCAATAAAAACTTACATAAAATCAAGTACGCCATGCCGTGACTCGAAGACTCTAACAGTTGACGGTCATTTTTGATCACCAAGTCTGAGCCGCCTTCGTTCAAGTGCAGTTCTAAGCGCAACAAGGATTCAATACTATAATTGGCATCATTTGGCAGTACTTCTACCACGTCGGCCAATGTATCTAAATAGGCTTCACTCGGTAAAAAAGCATCGGATTTATTCCAACTATCGTATTGCTGGGCGAATCGCTTAAGGGGCGTCCAGAAGTTTAATTCATCTACCGTCGATATTATTTTCACCTCGGAGCGGGCTATACCGTCGAGGGTTAAATCATCGGAAACTTCGTCGGTTAATCGTTTGCTCTGTAGGGATATTTTGCGATTGATATCACTGAAAACAGTGAAAAACTTATTCAGATCGCCCCCTATGGTTTCACCTTGCTCAACAATTTGTCGCTGGCGTGATGCCAATATACTCAGTAAACGTTGCAGGATCGGTAACCTGTCACGCACATTGGCATCGTCATCTAATACGCTAAACGCTTGCAGCATGGCATCTAAGAAGTCCTTACCGGCATCTTTTCCAAGACTTGCTTCGAATTCCGTTAGGGCTTCTTTAAGCTTTTTCTCGCCACGACTGCGACTTTCGAGGGCTTCAGTGCAACGGCTGATACGTTCAGCCTGATCACCTACATTTATCTCGTGATCATCATCAGCGGTAAATGAAAATACTATGTTCGCCAACTGCCTGACCATAGGTTCGATTTCTGTTACCAACGCTCCCCAAGCAGCTAGACGTTTTTCAACTGCTGATAGTGCTTGGCTTAGCTCTGTGCGTTTGTTTTGATACTGACGTTGCAAGGACGTTTGCTGCTGTGTCAATTGTTGGGATAACGCTTTAAGCTCAGCTTCTTGCTCGAGTAAAATGGGGCGTTGCTTAAGCCAATCTGACTGCATAAACGTTTTGTACTCGTTTAGTTCTTCCCGGCGACCCGTCACGCTTTGAATATGACTTTTCAAAGATTCTGTTTGCTGTTTCAGCGCTTTCAACGTGTTGGGGTCAATATCTTTATTCGCCAGCTCCTGATTGAACGCATCTTCTAATTGCTTAATTTGCTCACGGTTTTGCTGGCGCTTATATTCAACTTGTTTGTCTAATTCATCTATTTGTTCATCTAATACCGCTAGCTCATCTTGCCAACCGGATTTAAATTCCAGTAACTGCTCGTCGTAATCAGATTTAAGCAAAGCGATTGCGGCGGATTTTTGCTCAACTATTTGCTGTTTTTCATGCAGCAGGCTTTGTAACGTTTGCTGAGCCTGGGCCCGCCTTTTCTCTAAGGCAGTTTTCAGTTCATCAGAAAAGCGCTGCTTGGCGCTTTGCGCATAACTCACTTCTTGCTCTGCCTGTTCGAAGGCTCGGTTTCGCTCAGACACCATTTCACGTTGAATTTCAGCTTCTTGATGAAGCTGGTCTAACTCAGACTCAGTCTGCTTTTGGTGCTTCTCTGCGCCGAGTAAATGCTTGGTGGCTTGCTCAAGCGCTAAGCGCAGCGCCGTTTCATCTTGCGCATAAGCCGGCGCATCAATAACCGACATATCCAGCTGGACACCTAAAACGCTATTATCGTGTTCTTTGCTACTCGCGGCGACTAGTACAGGTGACAGGTCTTTCCGTTCAAGTAAAGGCTCAACAATCAACCTACCTATGCTGTGCTCCCAACCGGGTTTATTGTCACGTAAAAACTGACGTAAGCTGTCTTGTTCAGGAGATAGTTGTTTATGTAACTGTTGTAAATGATCTTTACCTTGCCTAGTGGCAAGCCTAGCTCGGTGCAGGTCTTTGTCTGCTTCGTCGCGTTTTTGCTGACATTGCTGATGCGTAGTTTCAGCTTGTTTTTTAGCACTGGAGCTTTGTTGCCATGCACGCTGTGCTAATTCTAAGCGTTTGTCTGCCAGCCCACCATTTTCAACTTCTTGATCTGTGGCCGATGCATGTTTAGCCTGATGTTCTTGGCGCACAATACTACGCTCAACATTCATTAACTGTTGTTCAAATTGCTGAGCTTGCTGTTCTTTACGCTGTTCAAATTGACCGCGTAATTCGGTTTCCTTATCTTGATGTGTTTGGCGAACATTTTCTTTCTGTTGCCTGATGACTTTCACACTCGCTTGGTTCTTGCGCGATAATCTCTCTAACGACTCAGATAATTTAAATTTCTGTTGTTCAAGCTGACTCTGCAGATCTTTGTGTTGTTCAATCAGTAAGTTGTATTGCTCTAAACCTTGCTCATATTCTTCGCGCTTTAACGGTAGCGCATCCATGTCTTTTTGCAGCCGTTCGATATCTGTGTCTTGATATTTTTCATACTGCTGCTGTAAATGATCCAAACGGGACGACTTGGCCCCAAGTTGTTCCTTGGTTTCACTAAGACGGCTATTGAGCTCCCCTTCTGCCTTTTCAAAAATGTCTTTTTCAGAACGCTGTTGGTTCTTTAGAGCGCTGCGGTTTTCCTGACCGTCAGCTTTTTCTGTGGTTAAGGTGTGCAAGTCTTTTTCTAACAGCGGTTTAAGCAGGAGTAGCTGCTGTTCAATGACATTAAGCTGCTCAGTCTGTCCCTGAATTTTTTCATATTCGTCCTGCATACTCTGTAAACGCATGGTCTGGCGCATTTGCGTGATCCATTCACGCGCCTTAGTATTTTTCACAGTCGTCATTGGCTGCACTAAACCATCTTCTTCGAAAATGGCTGCCAGCATAGTGCGCAAGGTATCCATTTTGCCTTCTTTGGCATGGACCGCACTGACGAGCTTTTCCATGTGACGAATGCGATGTTGACTCGACACTAAACTGTAACGACTGGCTAACTGGCGCAGCTTGGTATTCTCGCGCCCCGATCCCCCGACACTCGCATCGTTTTGGATGATCCCTCTAAATTCACTGGTTGCCTGGATCTTATGAGAAAAATCAATCTGCAGCTGTCTGAGTTGCTTAATCCATTGTTCGGGCATCATAGCTTGAGCTTCGCCATTCTCCATAGCCACTAATAGTTGTTCACTTTGGTACGGGGCACCGATAAAGCGATATTGCACGCCGTCGCTGCCTTTTCTGGTTAGCACGACCTGACATTGATGACCATCTTCTCGCTGATATTCATAGATAAGATAGCTATTGGCATGGGGCAAATAAAATTCATCAAACTTTTTACGGGTTTTAGGCACCACTTTACTAGGTAACTCCCCATAAAAAACCGGGATAAGGCGCTGTAAGGTGGTTTTACCTGATGCGTTGGTACCACAGATATTACTGTGCCCAGATACATCAAGTTCAACAAAACCGGGAAGATGACAATTAATTAATATAATGCGGTGTAACCCAGGCATAGCTGTCCTTTACTCAGGGATGGGGAAAAACACGCCAAACAGGTTTGGCAAAATACGAATGGCAAATTTTACCTAGATTTAAGCGACTTGAATACCTTGAAATTGGCTTAGTCGATTAGGAATGACATTTAGTCGCACAATGAACAACGAACGAGCGGATTAAAACAACTTTAGTAAACCAACGTAATAGCTCTAATTACACTATGCCGTAACTAATTTGCTTTTGTTTTTACTTTGAATTCTACCAACGATTACTGAGGTATCGGTTGGTTGCGGGAGCAGGATTTGAACCTAGGACCTTTCGAGACTG
>NZ_BAER01000094.1 GCF_000315055.1 Paraglaciecola polaris LMG 21857
GACGTTAACGCTTTGATTTGTTTTTGTATTCATAATAAGCTAACTCTTACTTGCATAATGCGGGTTGAGACCCAGTAGACTATTCGAGTGTTTTGCTTGGAGTCCTTTGTGGCGTTCTTTCTTGTTATCGGTCTCTCAACTGAGGAGCCATCGCTCAATCGAACTACCACAAAAGAAGGCTTTAGTTGCTGCTAAAGCTTGGGTCTCACTTTACCTCACCCCGATTAAAATCAGGATGATTTACACGAGTTATTATCCATACAAGTTGCTCAAACGGAAAAATAACAGTTGGCTCGCGCATTATAGCCAACCATAATTTTCCGCTTAGCAAAGCGTTAGCTACTAGGAGTATCTTGCATGGATATATACCGAAAGCAATATGATTTCGGCCTGCTTTTGAAGAGCGTTTATCTTTGCGATGCTTGGGTTTTGCTTTGTATAAATGAAGATGTGCATGACGTGGATTTTTACGCCCTAATTCACCGCAGCCTAGTTACTTAGCCTGAGAATTCGCTGGGATAAAACGACTTATTACTTCGCCACAGGGCTTGTCCATCAAGCTTAAAATCCACATCGCCGCGCAGCGGACCAGCCATGTTTTTCTACTTCGCGAAACCACGGGTTACGATAGCCAGCGTCCGTCATCATTAATGGGCAACAATCTGACGGTAGGATACTCGCTAGCTCCCGCAGAAAGGGATTATGACTGACGGGTGAGTTGTATTCAGCAAACGAAAATACCCGCTCATACAGCGTGACCAAACGTCCTTGCACGCTTACTGATGCACGCAAGGTCAAGTGCCGTATTTTCTCCCGTACATCAGACCAATCCACGAGTACAACGGGCATAGGGTTCGAACCGCAGAGCAATCGTGTGAGCCAGCGATAAATGTCAAATCGTTCATTAGATAATTGCCTATTTCCGATACAGCCTGTCTATACGTTTAATGTTGTGTTTTGGGGCGACAGAGCCTGCAATGTTTCGGCCTAATTCGGTTAGCGACTATTGTTGTCCATCCAGTAAGGATTGGGTGGCAACTATAAGGAAGGAAAAGCGTTTTCCATGTAGATTTGGGCATTGCTTTTTAAGCAAATCGTGTAAGATCGGAATATTAAGCACAGTGTTGTTATCAGATTTAGGGTTGTAATTATATTATGAGAACAGAATTAAGATCTAAAATCATCGACGTTTGTGATAAGAAAATTGCAAGCAAGGGTGACAATGTTGGGCTTTCATTTTATGCGTTTTTCGCTAATAAAAATGATAATCCTGAGTTATTAATGGAGGTCGCTACTTGGTGGATACAAACTCACAAATTAGATCATTTTGTTAAGGCTTATAAAATTAAAGAAATGGTTCAAAATAATTTGTAATAGGCATTTAACAAACCAACTAAACGGACTTTAAATAGTCGGCTGTTTTCACTCCGTACAACATTTTAGCCAACTATTTATACGTCGCTTATGCAGGCGCTGGGGTATCCCTTCATAAGGTCGGTCTTTCTTCTTCGTGAATCGAGCCAATACGTCTCTCATGCCGACCGTGATTTAATAAATAAACCTGATTTGGTACAAAGTATGAGTCGAAAAGGCAACTGCTGGGATAACGCTTGTGTTGAATCCTTCTTCCATTCATTGAAAGTCGAAACTAGCCAGTATGAGCCGACTATGAACAGAGAAACTACGACGCAACATGTATTTGAATACGCAGAAATTGATCACTACAAAAAGAGAAGGCATAGTGCCTTGGGCTATCTAAGCTCGGAGAAATTTGAACAACAAAATGTCGCTTAACGCCAAATGCCCGAAAATTAAATTGTGTAGCAAGTAGCAGCTCGTTAATTAAAAGGGCTAACCTCTCCAGTACAATCGCAAAAGAACATGAAGATTACTGTTTCATTACATTACTGTAATCTAAACAATGCCTTATATCTTGTAGCTGAAAAATTAATTACACTTAAAAAGTCATTACTTATTTCTATGATTAAGGTCGTTTACCCTACCTTAATAGCAATAGAGAAACACATGCGTCAATATTTCTGGAGTAGCAAACATGAAGCGTGTTGCATTGGTAACAGGAGCAAGCTCTGGGATCGGCTTTGCTTTATGTACAAGCTTATTAACGAGCACAACTGATATATCAGTTGTAGCTGTGTGTCGAGAACCGTCGAGTTTAGAAGGCTTATCTCGTCAGTTTTTAAAACGGCTTACGATTGTCAATTCTGATATTGCAACCGAATCTGGCAGAAATCACTTATGTAATGTATTAGGTAATATAGTAAAAATTGATTTTGTCGTGCACTGCGCAGCGGTGGTTACCCCGTTAGCACCACTGGAAAATATCGATTATCACGACTGGATGATTTGCCAGCAAACAAACGTCGATGCTCCTGTTTTCATTACGCTGAAATTACTTAAAAAACTGTCGCACTCAAGAGTGCTGTTTCTTACTAGCGACGCGACATTGCAACCTGTTTATGGCGCGGCGAGTTACTGTGTGAGTAAAATGGCATTGCATATGGCTTATGCTTGCCTGAAGACTGAAATCGCGGTTGAAAAGGCGATATTTGGCCTTGTTGCCCCTGGCAATGTTGACACGCCAATGCAAGAACGTATTCGAATGACAGATCCAAACGACTTGCCTATCGCGACAGCCATGACCGATGCTTATGAAAAAAATAGGCTACTGACACCTGAGTTAGCGGCCACTTACATATCGAAGATTCTGCTTACAGCAAATAGCGAAGAATTCTCGTCCAGGTGCTGGAATATCAGTGAGTACCTAAAACGTCCATAAGCCCTTTTAGCTAACGGCCCCATTTTTCTTTTGGATATCTAACGTGAACGTCAACAGATTAAAAACACAACTTCAAGCCATCGCTTATCAATTCAAGGGCCACTTATGGTTCGCTCTTGACGAGCAATATGAAATTCGCAAAAAAGTATTCAACCACGCGATTAACAATGATCCTGTAGTGATTATTGAAGCTTTTTGTGAGCAGGATGTATGTCTAGCGATCAAATTTGCCAACCTACACAGCCTACCTATATCCGTAAAAGGAGGCGGGCATTCCAATACCGGAAGCTGCGTTGTAAACGATGGGATCGTGCTAGACATGTCTCTATTTAAATTCATTGCGCTTGCAGACGATAGAAAATCCGTTGTCATTGGCGCAGGGGTTAAGAATAAAGAACTAGATGCGTATACCGCGCAATATGGCGTGGCTGTGCCACTGGGTACATGCCCAGATGTGGGAGTGGTTGGAGCGACACTTGGAGGCGGAATTGGATTGTTATCACGTAAATTTGGTCTGACATGTGACAATTTAATTAGCGTCAAAATGATTGATGCACAGGGAACAAAGCTGGTAGTAAACTCATTTTCTAACCCCGATCTTTTTTGGGCGCTGAGTGGCGGTGGCGGCTGCCAATTTGGCGTTATTACAGAAATAACGTTAAAAGTGCATCACATACCACCAACAGTGATGGGGGGTATCATAGAATGGCCAATATCCGAAGCAAAAAAAGTGTTGAAACAGTATAGCGATGAAGTGCTCAATAGCGCCCGGGACTACTTTCTGTATGCGTATATTTCACGCGCAAGCAAAGACCAAGAAAAGATATCAATAATGGCCTTTAGTACCGCTACCAAGCCAGAATGTGAATCATTCTTTAAACGTGTTTCACGTTGGGGTAACGCCGCTAATATAGATATCGGTGAAAAATCCTATCTCGAAATGCAATCTAATGCATACCAAAGCGAACTTTGTGTTTATTGGCGAAATGGCTTTATATCCCAAGCCTTATCGTCGGAATTTATTGATAAAATTATTGATTGCTACGCTAATTGCCCAGATAATTATGGTGGAATTATGTTTGATCCCTTAGGGGGAGCTATCCAAGATAGAGACATGGAAGATACGGCATTCATTCATCGGAAGTCGAGTTTTATATGCAGTGTTACTGGCGTATGTGAGGGGCCGAAAATGCGCTCAACAATAAAAAATTGGGTCGACGACAGCCATACGATATTATCTGATTTTTATAATGAGCGGGCATATCAAAACTATGAGTATTTAGGCAAAGATGAACTGAAAATGTACTTTGGTGAAAACAGTATTAGATTGCTAGCGCTAAAAAAACGCTACGATCCGCAGAGTAGGTTTTATGGCAGTTTAAGCCGCCACCTATTGGTAACCTAACCAGATAGTGACGTCCGCTCGTCGTTAACGATTGTAAATGGGGGGTTACCGTAATGCTTCCGAAACGGCTAAATTTGACCGGATAGAACCGAAATAGATGATCGTTTTAAATCGAAATGAGTGATCGGATTGAACCGAAATGGTTGATCGATTTCGACCGGTACATGCATACCACAGAGCGAACTTCGGCTTTTATTTTTGTAGAGAATGGTTTGAAGTAAGATAATAGTATAGTGATTGTCAATGGTGTGTTGTAGGTAAGCCGATAGCTCAGGGTAAGTTGTTCTAACCGAGCCTGTAACAGATTCTGTGGTGCGACACGATGTTGTTCCTGTGATTGTTTCATTCAATCGTTAAGATTGGGTATGAAACCTATTGTCTCACCAATAGTTCCCTACCCAGCTGTGCGTTGACGGTAACGTTGAGGTGCAAAGCGCTGAGGACAATGTAGCCACGGGTAACCGTAGGTGCAGCCTGTAAAGGTAATACCGAAACTGCTAGCCGCAAGCGGTGAAGGCGCTAGGGATGATGGTAAGGTCAGCAAATGCAAATCTCGACAAGCATCGTAACTGTTAAGAAGCTAAAGCGGCTGACAAGCTTCAACCAAAAGGTAAGCGATCAAGAATATCCTTTCACAGATGGGGTATCGTGAGTATACGCATCGCCGGTGTAAACGAGAGACCTAACCCATCGAGTCACAGGAACGAAACGTGGAAACCCCGTATAGCTCCGAAAGGTAGTTTACCCGCAAGGGTAAGCAATGGTTATGCGGGAATGGGAGGTCGGAAAAAGCTAAGGGTTGATTGTAATGATCAGCATAGGGTGCAAATCACCTGACTCGAAAGAGTGCCTACGTCCGACTGGTTCTCAATAGCGAGAGAATGCGGAGAATTGAGTTTATGAGGAAAAGCAGATGACACCTGCGATTAAGCATAGTGGTGCATCCTCACCGTCGAATAACTGGTCATCCATCAATTGGAAACGAGTTGAATTTGGCGTTCGTCGACTCCAAATGCGTATCGCTAAATCAGCTAGAGCTAAGCGCTGGGGCAAAGTCCAAGCGCTACAACATTTACTAACACGATCCCATCAAGCGAAGTTACTGGCAGTGAAACGTGTCACTGAAAATCAGGGACGCAATACACCTGGTATTGACGGCATTGTGTGGATAAATACAAAACAGAAATGGGAGGCAGCTAAAGCGCTTTCCTGTCGAAATTATCGCTCGCAGCCATTGAGGCGGGTCTACATTCCGAAAAAGAATGGCAAGAAACGACCTTTGGGCATTCCAACCATGTTTGACCGAGCAATGCAGGCTCTCTTTCTATTGGCATATGAGCCGGTAGCTGAAGTGACAGCGGATCACCATTCTTATGGTTTCCGACCCAAGCGATCAGCCGCCGATGCGATTGAAAGATGCTTTAATGTGTTAGCTCAGAAAACATCGGCTCAATGGATCCTCGAAGGTGACATTAAGGGATGCTTCGATAATATTAGCCATACATGGTTACATCAACACTTAAAGCTAGAGAAAAAAGTGTTGAATCAGTGGCTAAAGGCAGGCTTTATGGACAAAGGGCGCCTGTTTCCAACGACAGCGGGAACGCCACAAGGCGGTATCATATCGCCTTGCTTATCGAATGGTGCTTTGGATGGAATGGAAGCGATGCTTAAATCGATTACCAAGCCAATTCAAAAAGTCCATTTGATTAGATATGCTGATGACTTTGTGATCACTGCCAACTCTAAAGAGTTGCTTGAGAATACGATAAAACCAGCGGTAATGGCTTTCCTGTTTGAGCGAGGGTTAACGTTGTCCAAAGAAAAGACCTTGATTACCTCTATTACAAAGGGGTTCGATTTTCTTGGGTTTAATGTACGTAAGTATGGCCAAAAGCTACTTATTAAACCAAGTAATAGCAGTATCAAATCGTTCCTTGAGTCTATCAGATTAGAGATAAAGAAAGGAATATCTACACCAGTGGCGAGGTTACTCAGCTCGATCAATCGCAAAATTGTAGGCTGGGCTAATTATTATCGTCATGTTGTGGCCAAGAAAGTCTTTGATAATGTTGACTCTGCTATTTTTCATACTCTTCATCGAATGATTAAACACAAGCATCCTAAGAAGTCTGCAGCGTGGCTATACCGGAAATACTATACCCACCGTGGTATGCGGCAGTGGATGTTCATTGCACCTTACACAACTAATCACGGTGAAAAACGCATCGTTTGGTTGAAAAAGGCCGCCGACATTCCTATACGCAGACATCGGCAAGTCATATCTGTAGCGACTCCGTACGATGCTGAGTGGTTTGATTATTTCGATAAAAGAGCTAAGAAAATGTCATATCTGGAGCAAGCTGTTGGGTCTAACGCGTTTGGCTTTATGAGAGCTTGAGCCGTGTGCATGGAAACTTGCACGCACGGTTCTTAGGAGAGGGAGCGATAGAAATATCGCTCTCTTATCCGACTAACTGCCATTTAATTAATGTGTTTTTCGAGGCGGTCCCCGAACTCGATAATAAAGCGAACCATCGCCTGCCGCCAGTTATGAATTGGCATAGACCATTTCTTTGATGCTTCAGTAATGGCTAAGTACACCATTTTTTTAGCTGAATCGTCGCTTGGGAATATCTTGCGTTTCTTGATTGCCTTACGGATAACGCTGTTGAGAGACTCTATGGCGTTAGTCGTATAAATCGCTTTGCGGATATCCGCAGGGTAATTAAAAATAGTATTTAAGTTCTGCCAATGTGCGCGCCAGGATTTACTGATTTGGGGGTATTGCTCATCCCAAGTCTCACTGAAACGCTCTAGTTCGAGCAAGGCTTCTTCTTCTGTACTTGAACGATAAATACGCTTTAAATCAGTCGTCACAGCCTTGTAGTCTTTCCAAGAAACGTATTTGAGCGAATTACGCACCATGTGCACGATGCATAGTTGTACATTGGTTTGTGGGAACACGGCATTAATCGCATCAGAAAAACCTTTGAGGCCATCTACGCAAGCAATGAGAATATCTTCTACACCACGATGTTGTAGCTCCGTCAGCACACTCAACCAGAACTTAGCGCCTTCGTTCTCAGCTACCCACATGCCCATTAGCTCTTTCTGACCTTCGGTATTAATGCCAAGCGCAAGGAAGATGGATTTATACCAATCACCT
>NZ_BAER01000093.1 GCF_000315055.1 Paraglaciecola polaris LMG 21857
AGGTTGATTAACATGGGCTTTACTCCACTGCCGTTAGCGTGAAGGGATTGGCATTCGTGCCGCCGATGGAAAGCGTGCGCAGCAAATCAGCACTTTTTGGCTCGTATACGTCAATCATCATGTCAGCGTTGGTGACCGCCAGAAGGGGTTTTTCACTTTTGGTTACCTCAAGTGATATGCCGTGCGTTTCAAGGGGGATTTCTTGGATTTTTTTATGTTGCTTGGTGTCATAGACCCAGACTTGGGTACCGCCATCTTTATGGCTGCCATTCACGCCGTCTTTGTGCATTAATATGAACACGCGCCCGTCAGGGTGACCGGAAATAATTTGCCAGCCGCCGGGCCGCCAATTTTGTTGACGTTCACTGGCAGTTAACAGATCCCACTTTTCCAGTGGCTTAGCGACTGAACCCGCTAAATCCACAGGTTGCATGTAACCATGGAAAGTGGGGAAGTAACCGACATCATTGATGCGCGCATATTTCTCAAATAAAGGGTCTTCGTCGACGTTAAAAAACGACGCCACGCGGGTTTCCTCACTGACTTTGCCTTGTTCGTCAATTTGTATGCTGAGCATTGCGCCGTCAGCACATAGGGTACTGAATCCACGTTTACCGGAAGGGTAAATCAGGCTGCAACCGGGAATGTCCACGTCGTTAAGGACGGCATGCTCAACCATGTCTATGACAGACACAGAGGTGGCTGGGGTAAAATTAAATACCAACATGTACTTGTCGTTATCAATCAGTTGGGTGGCATTTTTTTCAGATACGGTTTGCGCGCGTTTTTTATGGGGTAATTCAATTTCATCGGTGACCGATAACGTGGCGTTGTCCCATATTGAGAGTACGTCAGTACGGGTGCCTCGAGTGCCTCGAGAGTAATATGTTTCAGCGCTATAAAGCTCATTTCGCTGGGTTGACGGGATGAAAGAACCAAAAAATCCAGTACTGACCTGACCCTTGTAATTGTGACTGTTACTGGCGATATCCAGAATAATCACCTTGCCTTCTGTCATGCCCCAAAAATTCATGTCTTGCACATATAACCAGGAATCCGCATGTGCCTTTGGCAAAGTCAGCACATTCGGCACTGTGTCGTTTGGCAATTCGGCATGACCTACTGAACAGAAGAGTAGCGAGGAGAAGAGTAATATTTTTTTGCTAACCATTTTGATGATCCTAGTAATTGACATGTCAGTGGCTAAATCTAAATGATTTAGAAGTGAGCAATTAATGCACTAAATAGTACGTACGTACTAAATTAGTACATTCGTACAAATTAACCAAGGGTTTTTTACAACTTTTTTACAACGGAAGGTTTTTTGAGCGCTCATTCAAGCTTATTCAGGACTTGCTGCGGGATCTGATATAATCATGCGCAACGGAAAGGTAAGCACATTGAATGGCGCACCAGCATTAAGGCAATCAATTGAATAAAATGAGAAATATTAGAAAAGGAACCGGTGAGTCTCGTCGGGGTAAAGAGACCATTTTATTAATATTGAACTCTGCAAAAACGATATTAATTGAGCAAGGTTACAGTAAGTTATCTATGCGCAAGGTCGCAGTAGGCGCAGAAATTAGTGTGGGTAACTTACAATATTATTATCCAAGTAAGAATGATCTGCTCAAAGATTTACTCGATCACAGCATTGACGAATTTATGAATGAATTCGAACGGCTGAGAGTAGGGGTGAATAATGATCCTGAGTTGCATCTTAGGTCGATTATTAATTTTATCGTGCTCGATTTAGGTAACCCAACAACGACCACGTTTTATCCTGAGCTGTGGGCGCTAGCGAATCACGACGAATATGCCGACAAATTAATGGATCAAATTTATGCTCGGGTCCGTTTACCACTTGAAGATTGCATTACCCGTATTAACCCTAAGTTAAGTGTTGAACAGGTAAAAAAGGTCGCCTTGTTTATCTCTGCATCAATGGAAGGTATGACCATGTTTGTGGGGAACGGTAAGGTGTGGAATGACTCTATTAAGCAGATGGCAAATATCGCTATTATGAGTTTTCTGCAAATGGTCAAGAAAATCACCCCTGAAGATATTGATAAAGTGCTTTAGCACTTATACTGCACCGCTAATCAACGTTTAAATTTAGTTTCCAAAATAACCGACGAATTAGTCCGCTCGACGCCCTCAAGATTCCCGATGTTATCTAGGATTTGACTGAGCTGTTCTAGTGATTCTGCTTGAACGATGGCAATCAAGTCATACTCACCGCTAATCGCATACAGCTCGCTTACTTCACTGACTTGGCGAAGTTCGGCGTTGGTTTTCGCGGTTAATTTTTGCTTCACTTTTATTGAAACGTGTGACGACACTAAATTGTCTTGATATTCGCTGCCATACTGCACCGCATAGCCTTTTATGACACCGGACTCTTCGAGTTTGGTCATTCTATTTTGCACCGTCGAGCGGGATAAATTCAGCACCCGGGCCAAGTCCGAAATACTGGCTCGAGCATTGGAGCGCAAGATAGAAAGCAGCTGCTGTTCTTGTTTATTTATCATTTTGATACTTATTTTGGTTATATTGGCAAATTGCACTGACATTTTAACCATAATGCTACTGCAATTTTAGTCTGTTTACCCTGATAATATTGCTTTACTGACACTTTGTGTAAAGGCAAAGTAATTCATTTGCAAAACTTATCAGGAGCACCCAGATGCAAGTAACCCGAGAATTATTCGATGACGTGATGGTCCCCAATTATGCGCCTTCAGCGATCATTCCCGTGCGCGGCCAAGGTTCTCGAGTATGGGATCAAAACGATAAAGAATATATCGACTTTGCGGGTGGCATTGCGGTCAACTGTTTGGGTCATTGCCATCCTGCCTTAGTGCAGGCGTTAACGGAGCAGGGCCAAAAACTGTGGCACTTGTCGAATGTGATGACTAACGAGCCAGCCTTGCGCCTAGCTAAAAAACTCACAGACCTGACTTTTGCTGACAAAGTGTACTTTGCAAACTCAGGTGCCGAGGCAAACGAAGCGGCATTGAAATTAGCCCGCCGCTGGGCGTTAGATGTTCACGGCCAACATAAATCGCAAATCATCTCATTCAGTAAGAGTTTTCACGGCCGCACATTTTTTACTGTCACTGTCGGTGGACAAGCCGCTTACAGCGATGGCTTCGGCCCTAAACCAGGTGATATTGCGCATGCTAATTATAATGATTTAGCCAGCGTAGAAGCCTTGATTTCAAATAACACCTGCGCTGTGATGCTAGAGCCCTTGCAGGGTGAAGGCGGGATAATTTCCCCTGACCCTGATTTTATCAAAGGTGTACGTGCGCTTTGCGACAAGCACAATGCGTTAATGATTTTTGATGAAGTGCAAACCGGAGTCGGCAGAACTGGCGCTATGTATGCCTACCAAGATTTAGGTGTAACACCAGATATTCTGACCTCTGCTAAAGCACTCGGTGGTGGTTTCCCCATCGGTGCCATGTTAACCACCACTGAAATTGCGAAACATCTTAAAGTGGGTACCCATGGTTCTACTTATGGCGGCAACCCATTGGCGTGTGCAGTTGCTGAAGCGGTAATAGATGTTGTTAGCCACAACGACGTACTTGCTGGGGTGATGGAGCGTGAGCAATTGCTCCGTGACGGTTTGGTACGTATCAATGAAAAATATAATGTCTTTGCTGAAATTCGAGGCAAAGGCTTGTTGCTGGGTGCTGCATTGAATGACACGTATAAAGGCCAAGCAAAGGCCATCTTAACCGCTGCCGCTGAACACGGTTTGATGTGCCTGATTGCAGGCGCTGATGTGGTGCGCTTTACCCCTTCACTGGTGATCCCCATTGCCGATATTGAGCAAGGTTTAGCGCGTTTTGAGCAAGCTGTAGCGCAAGTGGTTAAGGGCTAGGTAACATGTTGGTAATTCGCCCGATTTGTGCTGATGATTTTACTGCGTTGAAGCAGATTGCACTGGAATCTGGCCATGGTTTTACGTCGTTGCCTGATAACGATGAGTTGCTACTGAGTAAAATAGCACGAGCTGAAAAAAGTTTTGCTCAGGCGGTGACGTCAGCGGGTCAGCAGAGCTATCTTTTTGTACTGGAAGATACGCAAAGCAAAGACATTATTGGGGTGACAGGCATCGAAGCTGCGGTGGGACTCAGCGCACCATTTTACCATTATCATATCGCGAGCCATGTGCATTACTCGCCTCGTTTAGGGGTCAAAAAAGTCGTTGAAACGCTTAACTTATGTAATGACTACACCGGGGCATCAGAAGTATGCACCTTGTTCGTCAGGGAAAAATACCGTCGTGGTTTTGCTGGGCAATTATTGTCCCGGGTGCGGTATCTTTTCATGGCTAACCATCCAGAGCGATTCGCTGATTTGGTGATTGCCGAAATGCGCGGGGTATCCGATGAAAATGGACATTCGCCATTTTGGGCTTGGTTAGAATCACACTTTTTTGGGATTGATTTCCCCACCGCTGACTATTTAGTTGGCATAGGCGACAAATCGTTTATTGCGGAGTTGATGCCAAAACATCCAGTGTACGTAGCATTATTGAGCCCAGAGGCCCAGAGCGTAATAGGCCAAGTACATGAAAAAACCGCCCCAGCTTTACGTTTACTGCACAAAGAAGGATTTTTCCACCATGGATACGTGGACTTGTTTGATGCAGGCCCTACGGTGGAGGTTGCATTAAAAAATATACGCACTGTGCGGCAAAGCGCGCTGGCGACAGTGGTTATCAGCGACACGATAAAGCCATCATTATGTGCTGAGTTCAAGGAGCAAAATTATATGTTGTGCAATACTGACGTGGGTCAATTTCGCGCCACGATAACGCCCGTTGTGCAATATAAACCAGCAACAAACGAATTATATATACCAGCAGATATGGCTGATGCACTGGGGTTATTCAGTGGTGGCGATGTTCGCTTCATAGCAGTGTAAAACACAAGGGCGAGCCTTGTATTTGAACTACATTATATTGAAAGAAAAGGTTTTTATTTATGCATACTAACGTAAATACTCTGTTTGAAAAATTATGGGAAAACTACTTGGCTGTTACGCCTTCCGCGGTCACTGTACACGAGTTGTTTGGCCAAACCCAAGGCCAAGAAGTGATCAATGATCACATCGCACTGCGCACGTTTAACTTGCCAAAAATAGGTTTAAACGACTTGGCGGGTCATTTTGAAGCGCTGGGTTATGAAGCTTGTGGTGAATATCACTTTGTAGCGAAAAAGCTCTATGCTAAACACTTCGAGCATCCGCAGTATCCTGATTTGCCAAAAGTATTTATCTCAGAATTGCTGCTTGAGCAATGCAGTGAGTCATTGCAGAAAACGATTCGAGGTTTAGTTGCAAACATGGATACAGACGCAGTGACCCAGGACAACTTCTTGTATTCAGGTCGCCACTGGGATATCGATTACCCTACTTATCAACAACTATTGCAAGAGTCTGAATTTGCGGCCTGGGTTGCTGCTTGGGGTTATCGTGCTAATCATTTTACGGTGAGCAATAATCATTTAAGTGAGTTCGATTCAATTGAGCAGATCAATCAAGCTGTGAAAGACGCAGGTTTGTCATTGAATACCTCAGGTGGTGAAATAAAAGGTTCAGTGGACGTCATGTTAGAGCAATCTTCGACCTTGGCTGATAAACATCCTCTTGCCTTTAGCGACGGTGAACGGGCTATTCCCAGCTGTTTCTATGAGTTTGCTAAGCGCTACCCTAAAGCGGATGGCGCCTTGTTTACTGGTTTTGTGGCTGAATCAGCGGATAAAATATTCGAAAGCACCAACGCTCGGTAATCGACTTGGGTTTTTTTATTACCGTATATAGGGCCGTTGAGGCCCTTTTTTTTAGCCGATTGTCTAATTGTTTATGATTCGCAATGTCGTTATTGTCTCCTATACTGAAGCAAATTCAGACGTCTAAAACGTCAAGTTAACTTATTGGTATCGCTAATAAATCGTGATTAATTCAGGGGTTTATATTGCTGGTGCTTTAATCTAAAGTTTGCTGTAATGGCAAGGTAATGTAACAAGATATGAATTAAAAAATGCGAATTAGCTGGCGCGACTTTATTAAGCAGTATTTTAGTAAGCCATCAAAATTTCATTCCATTGGAATTGAGCTAGGTGATACTGAATTGCACCTCAATGTTATCCAGAAAAACGCGGGTTCATTTCAATGGGTCAAGCAACACAGCATGCCTATGCAGGACTGGGGTAAGCATTTAAACGTCTATGTTGAGCGGAACAAATTGGCTCGCACACCTTGCCATATCGTATTGGGTTTGAACAAATACCAGCTTTTTCAGATCGACAAACCTGATGTTGAAGAGCAAGAAGTCGCCCAAGCGTTAAAATGGCAGGTGAAAGAACAACTAACCAGTTCTGATGAGCATATATTTGATTATTATGACCATCCGGGTGTGATTGGTGGTAAAGAGAAAGTCAATGTGGTTGCCATCAGTCGGTCTCAGGTTATCAGTATTATCAAAGGCATTACTCAAGCCGAGTTAAAACTCAGTACCATTAGCATTGAAGAACTGGCCACCAGTGAGCTACTACCCAAAAGTGACGATGCAATTTTGACGCTATTTCAAGAGAAAGGCGGGCAAATTAATTTGAATATCGTCAAGCAGGGAAAGTTGTTTTTCTCCCGTCGTTTAAAAGGTTATGAAAACCTTGCGAGTTTTTCATTAGCAGAATTTCAGA
This sequence comes from Paraglaciecola polaris LMG 21857, assembly GCF_000315055.1. GTDB lineage: Bacteria > Pseudomonadota > Gammaproteobacteria > Enterobacterales > Alteromonadaceae > Paraglaciecola > Paraglaciecola polaris. The sequence goes on from NZ_BAER01000093.1 coordinate 6,720, forward strand.
TGGGCATGGGCGATACCTTGAGTGTGGAAATTCAACGCTCCATGGATTATTTCGAAAGTCAGCTACGCCAAGCACCCGTGCGCAGCATAGTGGTGCATCTCAACTCCCCAATACAAGAGCAACTGGCAGACTTAATTAAAGAGTTAACTTTTATGCCGGTGAGCGTAATGGATTTGCCCCTGACTCCGCCAGAAAATCTACAAAATATTAGTTTGGCGAGCCTAGGTGCAGCTTTAGCAGATGTGGAACTGAAGAATGAGGCTGCTCAATGAAGTCTCGTATTAACCTCTATTTACCTGAATTACAGCCCAAGCTAGAAGTACTGACGTTATCCTTTGTATTGGCTATTTGGTTGCTTACATTGACCATCTTTGGTGTTACTTACTATGTGAACGATAGCCATAATCAGCAGGTGCAACAGGAATTAACCTTGCTGCAAGTACAAAAGTCACAGCTGGAAGATAAACTCATAGTGCTCAATGAATCCCTCACTAATCGCACGAAAGATCCAAAGCTGCTTGCCGCGATTGAGAACAAGCAACTTGATGTTGGCTTGAAGCAACGTGTTATAGCTGAGTTATCTGGCCAGGAGCAGTTTAAATCGAATGGTTTCGCCGGCCTGATGAAAGGGTTAGCCCAGCATCACCAAGATGGATTATGGTTAACGCGTATTCACCTCAACGAGCAACAAGTCATGCTTGAGGGCGGTGCTATTGACTCATCACTTATTCCGAAATGGGTGAGTAGCTTGAGCTTGACTGATCGCTTCAAAGGACAGGAGTTTTCTACCACCAGACTGTATCGTGATAAAGACCAGCAGCTACAGTTTACGTTGGATACCAAGAGCACAATTGAACCACAAGGAAACCCACAGCCATGAGCAAAGGGCTAAAGGAGAGATACAATACGCTTTTTGTGCAGTTTCTTAAAATCACCCAACGTGAAAAATTGCTGATCCTCTTCAGTGGCGTGGTGGTGATTATTATGTTGGCTTACCTGCTTTACATTGAACCCATGAGTGAGAAAATAACCCGCGACGAGCAAAATATTTCAGCTCAGAAAAATCAGATCCGCAGCATCCAAGCCCAATTAGAAGTCAGTGAATACGCGTTGCGTAACGATCCCAATCAACAATTGGCAGCATCTTTAGCAAAGCTAACTCAACGAAGCCAAGATTTAGACATGCATCTGCAGCAAGAGACGGTCAATTTGGTACCGCCTACGCAAATGCCTATGTTGTTAGAGAAGGTACTGGCCGATAGCCAAGGGGTAACCTTGGTGAGTATGCAATCCATTCCGCCTACCCCTGTGTTAAGCCCTGGCGCTAAAGGGACTGAAAGCGAGGCTGATGTAGAAAATGATATTAATTTATATCGACATGGGCTGATGCTATCTGTGCAAGGTAGCTATTTCGATATTCAAAACTATCTGGCTAAAATTGAAGGTTTGAAATGGCAGTTTTACTGGAAGCGCTTTAACTATGTGGTAGCGGATTATCCAAATGCATTGGTTGAGGTTGAACTCTATACCCTAAGCACCAGCAAAGCGTTTATAGGCGTGTAATATGAAACTGAATATTGTGGTCACGTTGGCACCTATGCTAACTGCGCTGTTATTAAGCTCTGTGGTCATAGCACAGAGCTTGGTCGATCCGACCCGCCCTTTTAATAATAACTCGAGTGCTTCAGCTAAGGCAGAACAGGTCGATACCCTAGTGCTGAACGCAATCTTTATTAACGGCGTAAATAGACACGCTATTATCAATGGTGTGACGGTGAAAGAAGGGCAGGACGTGGCAGGAAAAACACTCATATCAATCAGCAAAAATCGAGTTGTATTGCGCGGCGCCAAAGGCCCGCAAGAACTTTTTGTCAACCACTCTCAATTTATAAAAGATGCACATGATGGATTTTAAGCGTATTACTTTAGCCAGTCTTTTGCTGGTGTTGGTCGCCTGTCAGTCGAAACATGATACTCAGCATTATGAAAAGTCCTTGGATGATGCTATTGCCGATACGAAGCAGCCGGTTAGCCCCAAAAAACTAGGTGTACCGGCGCTACCTGATGCGGTTCATCAAACCTTGATGCCAAAATCTGAGCAGGCCGATAAAGCCCTTTTTGGTGAGCCAAAATACGATATTAATGCCCAGCAGATCGATGCCGTTAGCTTTTTCGCCGGGATCGTAGAAGACACGCCTTTTAGTGTAGCGATTCACCCTTCGGTTTCAGGCATGATTACCTTGAACTTAAAGCAAGTCACACTGGAGCAAATCTTTGACATAGTGACTGAAATTTACGGTTACGATGTACAGCGTAGACAGAACATTTACCGCATTTATCCATCGGGTATGCGCACGGAGACCTTCGCGGTTAACTATTTATTGATGAAGCGTGATGGCGCTACTCAAACGAGTATTACCTCTGGTGGTGTTTCTCAGTCTCAGGGTAGCAGCAGCCAAAGTAACGCGCAAAACAATTTCAGCGGTAATTCGTCATCAAGCGGTGGTAATTCCAATAGCTTGAATTCTGGTAGCAATGGTAATGGCACCAGTATTTCAACCAGTACCGAAACCGATTTTTGGAAAGATCTATTGGCTTCGTTACAAGTCATGGTAGGTGCTGAGGACGGACGCAGCGTGATGGTTATGCCCCAAGCCGGGCTGGTTACTGTCAGAGCTATGCCGAATGAAATTCGCTCTGTGAAAGAGTTTTTGGCTATTTCAGAGGAGCATGTACAGCGTCAGGTGATCTTAGAAGCGCGTATTCTTGAGGTGTCGTTAAGCGACGGTTATCAACAGGGTATTAATTGGACTGAAGTGCTGGCAAACAGTGGCAGTACCGATTTTCAATTTTCGTCCACAGCGGGCAACTTAGGTGATGCAATCTCGGCATCACTGGGCGGTATCACTAGCTTGTCTTTTATTAATAAAGATTTTAGTGGTGTCCTTAATTTGCTGCAAACTCAGGGTAATGTGCAAGTGTTGTCTAGCCCTAGGGTAACGGCAATAAACAACCAAAAAGCGGTGATTAAAGTAGGTGATGATGAATATTTTGTCACCGACGTATCAAGTCAAAGCACAGTGACCGCCGCGACCAGTTCGACCACACCCAACATTGAACTCACGCCGTTTTTCTCGGGTATCGCCCTTGATGTGACACCACAAATAGATGCCCAAGGTGGTGTGTTATTGCATGTTCACCCTTCAGTGATTGAAACTGAAGAGCAAGAAAAAGTAGTAACCTTAAATGAAGAACAGTTTGTATTGCCCCTAGCCGCGAGCAATATTCGTGAATCTGACACCATCATTCATGCTCGCTCCGGTGAAATCGTGGTGATTGGCGGCTTAATGCAATCAATCATCTCTGAAACGGAATCTAAAACTCCTTTATTGGGTGATATCCCCTTTTTGGGCAATTTATTCAAAAATCGCCAGGAAACGGAAACCAAAAAAGAATTGGTTATTTTGCTAAGACCAACCGTGGTTGGAGCTGATACTTGGCGCCAGCAATTGATCCGCAGCCGTAATCAAATGGCTGACTGGCTACACGTGGAATAACGCAATGTATTTATACCACTACGGTATAAAGGAGCTGCCTTTTACCCTTACCCCGAATACTAGCTACTTCTTTGGCTTGCCTAGCCATAAAGAAGCTATAGCTGTATTGCTGACTGCTATTAAAACTGGCGAGGGGTTTATAAAGGTCACAGGTGAGGTCGGTACGGGTAAAACCCTGATCTGCCGAAAGCTGCTCAATGAATTACCCGCACCTTTTGTCGCGGCTTATATTCCCAACCCGTACTTAACGCCGAGTGAGTTGCGTCGTTCCGTCGCCGCCGAGCTTAACGTGACGTTAAGCAGCAATGCCGATCAGCAAGAATTTACCCAGCGCATTCAGCAGCGCCTCATTGAAATTAATCAGCAGAATCGTGGTGTGGTGTTGATCATCGATGAAGCCCAAGCCTTACCCGTCGAAAGTATTGAAGCACTGCGCCTGATCACGAATTTAGAGACTGAATCTCGCAAGCTATTGCAAGTCGTGCTGTTTGGTCAACCAGAGTTAGACGATAAACTCGCATTACCTGAACTTCGTCAGCTTAAACAACGGGTTACTTTCTCTTATGCCCTGAAGTTAATGAACGCAGATCAGCTATTTCAATACGTGCGTCATCGCATGTCCGTTGCTGGGTATCGTGGCGGCGATATTTTTTCTCGTCGTGGGTGTAAATTATTATTTAAGGCCAGTAAAGGCACCCCACGCATAGTCAATGTGTTATGTCACAAAGCGTTGATGTTGGCTTACGGCGAGGGCAAGCAACAAGTGGAAATAAATCATATTAAATTGGCCATTAAGGATACTGAAGCGGCATATAAAAGCCAGATCAGTGCTCGACGAATTTTCTTTAGCCTAATTGTGGTAAGTGCAGTGTTATTGTCTGCCTATCTTGCATATCAGAGGTTTGCACTATGAGTGTGGTGAACAAAATGCTGCAAGATCTTGAAGCCAGGCAAGATTCGCCAGAGGTGGGAAGCGCTGATTATCAGCCGCCAAAGCGTAATATGACAAAACTGCTCTGGTTAGCTGTGCTTTTGGTTATTGTTTTATTCGTCGCTGGTGGTGGTTATTATTGGTCTGTTGTGGTCGCCAGTCGCACAAATCAAAGTGGCTCACAACAGATGGAAAGTGGTGCCTTAGGCGATATAGCGGCTCCTGAATCAACGACAGCAAATCAGCCTGAATTGGCTGACGCAGTCGAGCAAAAAATGCGCTGGATTGAAGCGCCAAACACTGAATTAAAAAATGCCGCAAACGGACGGGAAATAGCCACTGCCCAGAGCGATACAGAGGTCACGATTGCGGTGGATGTTGCGCCATTAAGCTCAGGAACTTCAATCGCCACGGCTGAAGTGACACACGCTGGCACAAGCAATATGCCTACAGCGGATAACGGCACTCTAGCTAAGGCGACTTTCAGTAAGCAGACAAATCGCACCGATAATATCCAGGCGGGCTTAAAGCAAAGCATTAATCAAGCACTAAGGGAGGGAAAAACCTTAACGGCCATAGATGGTTTGCAAAAATTGCTCAGTAGCGAACCGGAAAACCTACGGGTTCGCAAAAAACTAGCCGCATTATTATTTGCCGAAAACCGCATGGCAGAAGCACAAGCATTGCTCACGGAAGGCCTAACCGACGCCCCTCAACAACACGACTTACGTTTGATGTTAGCGCGCTTATTTACCCAACAAAACAGCCCCGAAAAAGCCCTGTCATTATTGTTAGAGGTCTCGCCCTCATTGACACTGCACAGTGATATTTATGCCTATCGTGGTGCATTAGCACAGCGCACAGCAAGTTACGCACAGGCGCAACAGGATTATCAAAAGTTGGTCAATGCCGAGCCCGAAAAGGCGAAATGGTGGTTAGGATTAGGCATTGCCCAAGAAAGCCTAGGACAGAACAGTCAAGCGTTAGCGAGCTACCACAAAGCGGATAACGAACAGCAGTTGTCACCTGAAGTGATTACCTTTGTACGTCAAAGGTTGAATGATTTAGTTGGGATAGAATGAAGCCAAAAACAAAAATTCGCTTAGGAGACCTGCTCGTTCAAGAAGGGATCATAAGCGAAGAACAGCTTATGCAAACCTTGTCGGCGCAAAAACAAAGCGGCCGCAAGCTTGGTCATATGTTGATTGAGCTAGGATTTGTATCAGAAAACCAATTGCTTACCTTTCTCTCACAGCATTTAGGTGTCCCTCTGATTGATATCAGCCAATACCAAGTGTCGGTAGAGGCGGTATTATTATTACCTGAAGTGCAAGCGCGGCGCTACCGTGCCTTGGTGCTTGAAGATAAAGGTGACCATCTACTGGTGGCTATGAGCGATCCTGCTGATTTGGCTGCTCTTGATATTTTATCTGGGGTGCTGCCTAAGCGGGTTAAAGTCGCAGTGGTTAGTGATGCCCAGTTATTTCAGGCTTATGACCGTTTCTATCGACGCACCGAAGATATTGCGTCGTTTGCTCAAGAACTGGCAGAAGAATACCAAGATGATGAGGAATTCGATTTCGACACAGGTGTCGACAACGAGCAAGACACTGCCGTCGCACGTTTATTGCAATCGATTTTTGAAGACGCCTTGCAAACCAAAGCATCAGACATCCATATTGAGCCAGACAATGACATGCTGCGCATTCGTTTGCGGGTAGATGGGGTGTTGCAAGAAAACATCATCAAAGAAAAGAATATTGCCTCTGCCTTGGTGTTACGTTTAAAACTGATGTCTGGTTTGGATATTTCTGAGAAACGTCTGCCGCAGGATGGACGCACCAATATGCGTATCAAAGGTCACTCCATCGATGTACGGGTATCCACCATGCCGGTGCAAAATGGTGAATCTGTGGTTATGCGTTTACTTGATCAGTCAGCAGGTGTGCTGTCACTTGATCAAACCGGTATGCCTGGGCCGCTTCTTAAACGTTTTCGAGTCTTACTTAAGCGCCCCCACGGCATGATTTTAGTCACAGGGCCAACTGGGTCAGGTAAAACGACTACCTTGTACGGTGCCTTGAGTGAGCTAAATCAGCCATCAACCAAAATTATTACCGTGGAGGATCCGGTGGAATACCGTTTACCACGGATCAATCAGGTGCAAACTAATAATAAAATTGGCTTAAATTTTTCTAGCATACTGCGTACTACCTTACGTCAAGATCCCGATATCATCATGGTCGGCGAGATGCGCGACCAAGAAACGGCGGAGATAGGCCTGCGGGGCGCATTAACCGGTCACCTCGTTCTATCTACCTTGCATACCAATGATGCTGCCAGCAGCGCGGTGCGTTTATTGGATATGGGGGCGCCAGGTTATTTGGTGGCCAGTTCATTACGCGCCGTTATTGCCCAGCGCTTGGTGCGCAAGGTCTGTGAAAGTTGCAGTGAAACTTATACGCCGACACCAGAAGAAACCCTTTGGTTAAAGAATATCGATCCGCAAATATCCAATGTTACCTTTAGACGCGGACGAGGGTGCCAGACGTGCAACAACACAGGATACCGCGGTCGAGTGGGGGTTTTTGAATTATTAGAAATGACAGAAAGCATGATGAATGCCTTGAAACTAAATGATTCCATTCGGTTTGGTCAAGCGGCTCAGTTGAGTCCTGGTTTTGTGCCATTAGCAAAAGTGGCATTAACCTATGCCAAAATGGGTATTACCACAGTAGACGAAGTGTTGAAGTTGATCGAGATGGTCGCCGATGAGCGTAGCGAAGCGCCTGATATCGAGCAAGAAGAATTGTTCGAACAAGCACAAGAAGGTGCTGACAGCATACAAACTCCTGAGCCGGCAGAGTTACCGGTCACAGAGCAAGCTCAACCCACCTCTTCCAGCGATAGCTTTTCCTTTGAACTAGAGCCACGGGATGATAATCCGGGCGGTGGTCATGGCTAATTTTACCTATACCGCGAGAAACGCCAGTGGTGAGCTTACGTCGGGTAGTTTAGAAGCGACGGATGCTTCCAGCGTGGCACAAATATTATTAGGGCGAAAATTCACCCCCATTGATATTAAAGAAGCTAAGGTGAGTGCCGGCAAATCTTTGAATGTTTCGTTTTTTACACCCAACATTCAACTTGAAGATTTAGTGATTTTTTCCCGTCAGATGTTTTCCTTAACCAAATCGGGTATTCCGATTATTCGCTCCGTTAAAGGGTTAGCGGAAACATCTAACAGCGAACGTATGACAATGATCCTAAACGATGTATGCGACCAATTGGAGCGCGGGCGAACTTTGTCTTCAGCCATGCACCGGCATAATAAAGTCTTTGGTCAGTTGTTTGTCAGCATTGTACACGTGGGCGAGAACACGGGTCGGCTAGATGAAGCGTTTTTGCAGCTATCTGATTATATGGAGCGGGAACAAGAAACGCGTAAGCAAATTAAAGCGGCTACCCGTTACCCCACGTTTGTCATACTGGCAGTGGTGGCTGCGTTAGTGATCATGAATATCTATGTGATCCCGGTTTTCGCCAACATGTTCAGTAGTTTTGGCGCAGAGCTACCCTTAATGACGCGTATTTTATTAGCGACCTCAGACTTCTTTATTACTAAATGGCCTCATCTACTGGTCGGCATCGCGCTGGGGATATTCTTGGTGCGGCACTACATCAATACTCCCCGGGGGCGCTTTAAATGGGATAGGGCAAAGCTGCGGTTGCCCATAGTGGGCAGTATTTTTGAACGTACACTACTCAGTCGTTTTGCCCGTAGTTTTTCCATGATGCTGCGCTCAGGAGTGCCCCTTACCTCGGCGTTAAATTTAGTGGCAGACGCGGTCAGTAATGTCTTTATGGCGGATAGAATTTTGCAAATGCGCAAAAACATCGAAAAAGGTGAGAGTCTTTCCCGAGTAGCTGGTTCAAGTAAAATGTTTACCCCTTTGGTGCTGCAGATGATCAGTGTTGGGGAAGAAACGGGCCGGGTAGATGAGTTGCTCGGTGAAGCAGCAGAATTTTACGAACGGGAAGTGGACTACGATCTGAAAAGTCTGACGTCAAAAATTGAACCGATTTTAATTATGATTGTGGCTGCCATGGTACTGGTATTAGCACTGGGTATCTTTACCCCTATGTGGAATATGATGGGGGCGATACAGGGCTAAATTATGCGTAGAAATGAAGCCAGTGACGAACGTGAACGCAGTCTCTTTAGTAATTTAATCGTGGTGGTGGTATTCACCTCGCTTATTTTAGGTTTCATTGTGTATTTTAATGACAGTAGTCCGAGTGTTCGTAAGGTCGCGTTACAGAATTTAGTGCAGCAGTTTAGCAGCAGCACGCTTAATGCCCATTGGCAGTGGCAAAACGAAGGCCGCCCTAGCAGCATACTGCTTATTGAATATGACACGCAGGGCAATGAAACTGGGCGACATCCCTTGGCCATGAGTCATTTAGGCTGGCCAAGATTAGCGCCAACCAGCAAAGGTTGTGGGGTTTTGTGGCGAGATGTGCTGAATACAGAACTCGAGGTAGAAGGATTTAAAATGTATGCCGAATATTATGACGGTGTGCAATTAAGCAATAATGCTCTGGCATCCATTTGTCGATATAGATTATCAACAGGGTCTTATTTTGAGTACAAAGTGTATACGGGACAGGTTTCCAAAATCATACGTTAACCTAATGGGTAAAAAAAGATGATGAAATTAGCTAAATCGCAACGACAAACATATTCAGCGCAACGTTTTCAAGGCCAGCAAGGGTTTACCCTAATCGAATTGGTCATTGTGGTGGTTATTTTAGGTTTGTTAGCCGCTACCGCTTTGCCGCGTTTACTCGATGTGACGGAAGAAGCTGAAGATGCCACCGTCGAGGGCGTCGCGGGCGGTTTCGCTACAGGCGTTGGATTATTGCGCGCCCAGTGGGAAATCGAAGGGCGACCCAAGGAGAACTTTGCTACCAACTTAAGTTTTGTGACCATAGATGATATCCGCATTGGAGTTGATAAAGACACGGGTTACCCAACAGGCCAGCTCGATACCGACAGCAGCACCGAGGACACGCAAGTCAGTTTGCTCGACTGCGAAAGCATTTTTAATTTGATCATGCAAAGTGCGCCGACCATCTCATCTGATTGGAATCAACGACCCTTTGAAGATCACCGTTATTTCACCCGTCAAAGTGAAGGTACGGGCTCGGGTGGAAATGACCTTTGTTATTATTATTTAACCCAAACGATAAAAAACGATACCAATGAACCGGTTGACAACACGGCAGGTAATGGCTTTATATACGACCCAAGAATAGGGCAAGTAATTGTTTTTAGTAATAATTAGTCAATAATTTGACACACTACCATTTGCTAATGGCTGAGACCAAAACCAAGTGGTATAACTTTATATAGTGCAAAAATGCGATCCAGCAAATCGGAGTGACAACATGAAACACAGTAAACAACAAAGCGGTTTTACGTTAATTGAATTAATCATCGTTATCGTTATTTTAGGTATTTTGGCGGTGACTGCTGCGCCTAAGTTTCTCGATATTCAAGGTGATGCGAGAGCGTCTGTGGTGCGTGGCATGGAAGGCGCTATGCAGTCTGCGAGTGACATTATCCATGCAAAATCGCTTTTAGAAGGAAACAATGCATCGAATAATGGCGCTATCACGTTGAAAAATACACAAACTGTACAGACTGACTACGGTTATGCACGCCATGACTGGGATTTAGCATGGGATGAAATGCTAGATGCCAATATTACCGTGCTGAATGATACTGCCGCTTGTACGGTTGAGTTTTGTGTTGACGAAAGTTTTGATATCACCTCTGATTTACCTACGGGAGTCACTGTAGACGAAGGTAACACCGCTTTGGTTATTTATCCTAACGGTACTGCTAAGACCGGGGCATGTTACGCTTATTATACATATGCAGAAGGCGCAACCGCTGAAGGTTCTGTACCTGTTATTGGCAGTATCACTAGCGGCTGTTAAGTTGGTGTAATTGGACGACTGTACGTAAAAAACACTAATCTATCTGGTGTTCTGTATCAGCCAAGTCTATTTCTGGAGCAAAGTGAATGAAAACGTTGCGCGGCAAAGACATTTTAATTGTTAACGCTGTGCAACGTGGCTTCACCCTGATTGAACTAATCGTGGTGATATTGATCATTGGTATTCTCGCCGTTTCCGCTGCAAGTCGTTTTGATAGTACCGGCTATGCCGAATATAGTTACCAATCGCGCTTGCTTTCTGCTTTGCGAGCCATGCAACAGCGCGCCATGCAAGATACCCGAGATAATTACTGTTTCCAGATAAACTTTAATATCGTTAGCCCAGCATTTGGCCCTCCAACCCTTAGTTATCGCAATGATACACAGGCTGAACATACCGCGACTTGTGCAACGGCAATCAACTATTCAACACCTGAGTTCTTACGTACAAGTAGTGGCGAAATAGCTGCTGATGGCATAAGCATGATGACGTTAGATACGGGTAACGGTGTATTTAACTACATGCGTTTTGATAGTTTTGGTCGCCCGATAACGAGTGCGGGAAATTGCCAGGCTACCTGCCGTATTACCTTTCAAGGAAGCCAGTCGCCGGCCATCTGTGTGGAAAGTGAAGGGTATATTCATGAATGCTCTTAGACTGAGCAATAAGCTCAAGCCGCATAAAGGTTTCACCTTGATAGAGTTAGTCATTGGCATGCTAGTTTTTGCCATTGCCATGACATTTTTTATCAGCCTAATTGTGCCCCAAGCAACACGCAGTATCGATCCCATATTTCAGGTGCGGGCGACAGAACTAGGGCAGTCGTTGCTGAATGAAATAAGTGGTAAGTCCTTTGATGAGAACTCAAGTCGAAATACTAGTCAACGTTGCGGAGACGTATCCGCACCGACTTGCACATTACCAAGCGCGTTAGGGCCTGACGGGGAAGCCCGCGGTGCATATAACGATGTAGACGATTTCCATGAGCTCGATGAACGTGACGGTAATATTCTTAGCGCTACAGGGGGCGTGATTGGCATCAATGGGGGCAATTTATATCAGGGCTTTCGCGCTACCGTGTCAGTTTTTTATGATGCAGATTTAAACGGTGGAGATGATGGTGTCGTGGGCGTAGCAAAACTGATCACAGTTACCATAACGACCCCAAACAACGAAGACCTTGTATTTTCGACCTACAGGTATAACTACTGATGGTCACAGGTAACGATTTTCAGACGCACAAAGGCTTTACCCTGGTTGAATTGATCACTGTCATCATTGTGTTAGGTGTGGTGTCTATCGGGGTGACCAGTTTTATTCGCTCTGGGGTGCAGATATTTAATGATGTGAGCGAGCGGGATGAGCTACTCAGTCAAAGTCGTTTTGTACTCGAGCGTTTAAATCGAGAATTACGCAGTGCAGTGCCTAACAGCGCTCGTGTCGCCCAGACTAATGGTGCCCAATGTATCGAATTTGTGCCTACCATGTGGGCAACATATTACACCCGTTTACCTTTAACCCCCTCGACTATTCGCGAAGTGAATATCGTTGAACTAGGCGACCAAAATGGGCAATTTTCATTGGCCAGTGGTGATATGGCGATCGTATATCCTACCGACAGTGCTGACGTATACGATGCGGCGGAACAAAAACGCCGCACTATTCTATCCTGCACGGACAGCGAAGATGGAGACTGTGCAACCAATGATAGCTCTGAACATTTAGCCACATTAACGGTTGATGGTGCCTTTGCGGATGTATCCCCTGCATCACGATTATATATAGTGCGAAATGCAGTGAGCTACTGTGTGCGTGATGGTGGTATTTTCCGGCATCAAACATCGATTGCGCAAGATCAGACAGTGTTTGGGACGGGCGGAACGCTTATGGCCGAAAACATCATTAACAATCTATCGGTTTCTGCTCAACTCCCATTTACCATACAAAACGCCACTTTGAACCGGAATAGTCTAATTCAGATCCTGCTCGCGTTTGAGTTAAATGATGAAACCATTAATCTTAGCAGCGATATTCATGTGCCCAATGTCCCATAAACGTTATTGCGCCAAGCAACATAGTCGCTTTGATAAACAGCGCGGTAGCATGTTGGTCATTGCCTTGTTTATTCTCATCGTGTTGGCCATTTTAGGTGTAGCTATGCTGAAAATGTTGGCTGCTTCTGCGGACAGTGTCGTCAGTGAAGTGTACGGCCAGCGAGCACTAAATGCGGCCCGAAGTGGTGTTGAACGTGCGATTTCTGGTGCATTTCCCCTATCTGGTGTAAGCAGTTGCCCGGCAACTTATAATGTCACATTTACGAATACCCCTGGCCTACTTAACTGCAATTACGCCAGTGCTTGTGACGTCATATCTGTGGACGACAGTGGGGATGTGTACCAGTATTTTCGCTTTACAGCCCAAGGGAGTTGTATCGCGGGTGATACAGTGGTGAGTCGCAATGTGTCTGTGGAGGGGATTCAGTAATGGAGTACATGGGTATGAAATGCTATCCGTTAATTCAACTTAACTCGGCTAAGCTGCAAAGATGAAAATCTTTTTTCTAAGCTTTATAGGACTTATCAGCTTCATAGTGTCGGGCGTAGCATTGGCGGATACCATGTGTACCGATTTAATCAGTGCTGAGGCCAGGGGCGATTTGACTGACTCCGGAGGAGCACAAAATAACTACAGCAATTTAGAGAACTGTGGCTTTTTAATACGCCCAGATTCTGGGGGTAATATTGTTCTCTCGTTTAGCGATTTCCAGTATGAAAGTGGTTATGACACCTTAACGGTTTATGATGGTTCGGACGCTAGTTCGCCGCAGTTGGGACGCTTTACTGGCAATACATTACCTGATTCAATTACCTCAACATCAGGTGCAATGTTCATTGTGCACAATACAGATCAATCTGTTGTAGGAAGAGGTTTTTCTGCCACTTGGCGGGTGAAAAACGTTAACAGTTGCAGTGCTGAAACCTATACAGTTGCAGATCACTTTCCCCAACAAAGTTACGCAAATAATTCGGGCTCACGAAATTGGACGTCTAACTGGTTGGAATTCGGAGAAAGTGATGGCGTAGCCAGTGGTGTTTTGCGTGTGGCGAATACATTATGCACCAACGCCAATTGCATGCGTTTAGGGATTATTTCCAGTTCGGGCCCAAGCACTTATTCTGGACGCTTCTTATATCGCAGGTTGGACTTATCCGACGCGGCAAGCGCGCAACTCACTTTTAATTACCGTACAGGCTATATAACCGGCAGTTCTACTGTGCGTCTGGGGATTTCCACCAATGGTGGTCGCAGCTGGAATAATTTAGAGAACTACAATATATCTTCTACTCAAACGTCCGCCAACTCTCAAAGCTTCGATATCTCGAGATATATTGGAAGTAATGTAGCCATTGGATTTGAAGTGAGTGGATCTAATTCGGTAACCGGTTTTTACGTGGATGACATGGAAGTGACCGTCACTCAAGAGGAAGTCTGTGACGGCCCCGCAATTGCATTTTACCAATTCGAGCAACCCAGTTGGCCTGGTGATGGCAGCATTACCGATTCTTCATCTTCTGGCTTTGACGGCTCGCCAAAAGGCGATGCATTCCCGCAATATCCTAATGAACAGAAATCGTGTCAGGTGATGAGTGTGCCTAATAACACCCGTTCTGATATTACCTCAGCAATTGATACCACTCTCAGGTTGGATAGAGATATCGGCGAAAAAGGCACAATTTCATTTTGGTATCGCAGCAATGAGCCATGGCAAAGTGGGTCTCGACGTCAGTTATTCGATGCCTCCGAAAATTTAGGGAATAACGGTGATTCTAAATTCTTTTATTTGAGTCTGCGTTCGGGCACTTTGAATTTCGGCTTAGAGGATAGTGTTGACGACGATGGTGTTCTACGTGTTTCAGGTCTTGGGTTTGCCGCAAATGAATGGGTACATGTTGCGGTGAGTTATAATTACCCTTCTGACAGTGCTGCTATATACATCAATGGTCAACGTGCCGCCCAAACCAATAGTCTGGGGTTAAATGGTCGTATACCTGCATTTGAGACACTGTATGTGGGAGATAATCGAGGCCGTTATAAAATATTGGAAATGACTGAAAATTCTGCAAATGGTGAATTTGACGATCTGCGAATTTATGATTACAACCAAAGTAGTGATCAAGTTAACACTGACTTAAATGATGTGTCCCCCTGCCAAGTGAGCCCTTACGCAGTTTATGAGTTCGAGCAAGCGGAATTTGAGGGAAACCAAAGCGTGTTGGACAGTACAGATAATGTGCGTCACGCGTCACCAGTGGGAAATGTATCATCTGTGCTCTCAACGGATCAAATCTCCTGTCGCTACGTGGATATTCCGTTTAATCGTTCGGCAAATAGTTACGATGCCATAAACACAGGCATATCACCGGATGATATGGGCTCCGCTGGTACTATTTCATTTTGGTATCGCAGCAACGAAGCTTGGTCTAGCAGTAACAGTCGCCAGCTCTTTGATGCATCAACCAATATTGGTAATTCCAATTCTAAATATTTTTATTTAAGTTTACGCTCGTCTAAGCTTTATTTCGGTCTTGAAGACACCAATGACCGAGATGCTGAGGTAGTGACGTCCGGACTAAACATCGCTGAAAATGTGTGGGCTCATATTGCGGTTAGCTATGACTATGCTGCAAAAACTGCGGTTATCTATGTTAACGGTACAGAAATTGGCCGCTCTAATAGTCTTAATTTAACCAGCAGTATTGCGCAATTTAATACCTTGTATATTGGTGATAATCGTACCAATTATATCGTAACAAACATGACAGGCAACTCAGCGAATGGACAATTTGATAATGTTCGTTTAAATGCTTTTGTACAAAATAGCAGTCAAGTCACCACGGACATGAATCGTTTAAGTACCTGCCAAGCCATCAGTCATTATCAACTGGAACACGACGGTCAGGGATTAACGTGTGAAGCAGAAAGCATTACGATTAAAGCGTGCGCCAATGAAAGCTGCAGTGAGCTGTACACAGAGCAAAGTACACTGGGCTTGTCACCTGGCGGGTGGGATGCGGGCAATCCGCTTGTATTTACTGGCTCTGTAGAAAATACGCCTCTTAGGGTGCTTGATCCCAGTACGTTTAGCTTCAGTAAAACGTCTGCTGAACCTGATGTGCCTTTACGCTGTGTGAACACGGGCTCAGGGGAAGAAGATTGCAATATGACTTTTGTTGATGCGGGTTTTGAGTTTATTGGTGCGGATGCGACGAACAAGTTTTTGCCTGATCAGTTGGCACAGGTGAACTTCAGCGGGGCGAACTTAAGAGCAGTACAAAATACCAATGGCGTGTGCCAAGCTTTGTTGCAAGGGCAACAAGATATTACCTTAGGTGTTAATTGTACTTCACCAGATATTTGCTTAACACCTTTTAGCTCGGTTGATACCAGTGTTAATCCAAGTGGTGAATCAACCGGCAGTGTAAGATTAACTTTTGATGCTGATGGCATCGCTTCTTTGCGTCCTTTTTATTATGCCGATGCTGGGCGCGTTGCTTTGCGGGCAACAGCTGAAATAAATGGGGTAACGATTACCTCAGGTGTGGCAAGTGTCGATATTTTGCCTAGCAACTTGACCTTGTCGGTGGCGCCGGTTTCTCTGATATATACTGATAACGATTTTAGTGTTTACCCCTCATTGAGCGATACTGACGTATACCCTGCAGGCAAAGACTTTACCTTAAACATAACTGCATATGGTGCGTTAGGTGACAACCCATTACCGAATTACCAACCCGGGCAATTACAAATAGCGCTGGAACGTATGCTGCCGTTTGAAGCCGCTGGGGCAGATGGCTTAATAACCTATGGTGCTGGCGCAAACGTACAAAGTCAGTTAACTCAGCAATTCAGTGATGGGGCCAGTTTAGTTTTCGACGGTGGCGAGTATAGCTATCAGGCTAATTACAGTGAGGTAGGTGTTGTGCGCGTGGATGTGCGGGATGTCAATTACCTCGCGGATATCAATAACCCGAACACCAGCACAGTTGCCAGTGGCGGCCCCTTGACCCTAGGTGAGTTCACGCCAGCTTACTTTGAGGCAAGGGTGTTAACTCGCCCTGAGCTCGCTAATCAGTGTGGTGACTTCAGTTATATTGGCCAAGATATTGAATTTCTGCCCACTGCTCAAGTCGAGCTGGTTGCAATGAGTGCGTTAGGCTTTGTGACCAAAAACTACAAAAATGGCTACTGGCGTTACAGCCCTGATACGTTAAACGGTGTAGTTATTTCCGATGAGTCGGTTCATGCAACTGCGAGCCCCGAGGTGACGCGTATCACTTATTATGCGCCTGCCGAAATCACCCCTCCGGTGAACTTTGATGGAATTACCTTAATTGAATTACCTGACGCTAACTTCAAATACCATAAAGTCGATAGTGATTACGCCACTTATCCCTTAGTTGAGCGCTTTGCAGCGACGGTTGATATGCGTCTGCTGGATACTTTTTTAAGTGCTGACAGCAATGTGTGTTATCAAAGTGATTATCCTGTGTCGGGTTGTGAAGCGTTTAGCTTAAGTGATGCGACTGGTAGTGACATTACAGGGGCGAATGTTACGGTTCGCCATGGTCGTTTAGCCCTTTCGCCTAATTTCGGCCCTGAAACGGATTTTCTGGTTACACCTGTTACCGCTGAACATTATTTCAATGGCCGTTGGCAACATAATCAAGAAGACCGCTGTACGGTAATCGACTTAACTGAAAGCTCTGGGCAAATAATGCTAACGCCCCAAGGGGATAACGATATAACTGGGCAAATTGATTTGGTAACCAGCAGTGGCACATTAATCGGTGGGGAAATGGCAGGGAATAGCAATTTTGCACTTACCGGCGGAGCCTCAGGGAATGGTCCTGGTATTGCTGGTGCGGTTGAAGTGTCGTTAGACCCAAGTGCAGGTAACCCAGCATGGGCACAATATATGAACTTCGATTGGGATCACGATGGTTTTATCTGCGCTAATGTAACCCAGTGCCCTACGGCAGATGACCTACCTAGGGTATCAGGATCACCGTCAGGCTTAGATGGTCCTTCTTCAATATTGACTTTTGGTTTATATCGGGGCAATGAGCGGATCATTCACTGGCGAGAAGTATTTCATTAATCGAAAAGAATAATTTTTTCGGTGGGGCACTTTCATGAAAAAAAGTGGTCTCAACAGGTTATTATTTTGGTGCGATGAAATGCAGGTTTTTGTTCTTTTTTGGCGACTTGATAAAATTTTGAGTACTAAACCGCGATTAATCTAAGGTTTCTACATTTTTTATTGCGTCAAGTGAGGTGTTTACTTGCCCAAGACGAGGGGCATTGGTAAAGTTAGCGGATTATCTCTCATATCAAACAGGTTGCGATTTTTCAATGTTCAAAAAGCTTCGAGGAATGTTTTCCAACGACTTATCTATTGACCTCGGTACAGCAAATACTCTTATCTATATTAAAGATCAGGGAATTGTATTAAATGAGCCTTCAGTTGTAGCTATTCGACAAGAACGAGCAGGTGGTCCTAAGAGTGTGGCGGCTGTCGGTGGTGAGGCCAAACGGATGTTGGGGCGTACTCCTGGCAACATTAAAGCCATAAGACCCATGAAAGACGGCGTAATTGCTGACTTTTACGTGACCGAAAAAATGCTTCAGCATTTTATTAAACAAGTACACGACAATAACTTTTTACGCCCAAGCCCACGGGTTCTAGTCTGTGTTCCTTGTGGTTCGACGCAAGTTGAACGTCGTGCTATCCGTGAATCGGCACTCGGTGCTGGTGCGCGCGAGGTTTATCTTATTGATGAGCCAATGGCGGCGGCAATTGGTGCAGGTTTACCTGTGTCAGAAGCGACAGGCTCAATGGTGGTCGATATTGGTGGTGGTACCACAGAAGTGGCTATTATTTCACTGAACGGGATCGTTTATTCGTCGTCGGTACGTATCGGCGGTGATAAATTCGATGAAGCCATTATCAGCTATATTCGTCGTAACTTTGGTTCACTGATTGGTGAAGCCACTGCTGAACGCATTAAGCATGAAATTGGTGCTGCTTATCCTGGCGAAGAGGTTAGAGAAATTGAAGTGCGCGGCCGTAATCTGGCTGAAGGTGTACCTCGTGGTTTTACTTTGAACAGCAATGAAATTTTAGAAGCGTTGCAAGAGCCTCTTAGTGGAATTGTTTCTGCGGTCATGGTTGCGCTAGAACAGTCTCCGCCAGAATTAGCGTCCGATATTTCAGAGCGTGGCATGGTATTGACCGGTGGTGGTGCATTGCTTAAAGATTTAGACCGTTTATTGATGGAAGAAACTGGTATTCCTGTCGTGATCGCGGATGATCCTTTGACGTGTGTGGCTCGAGGTGGTGGTAAAGCATTCGAAATGATCGATATACACGGTGGCGATTTATTTAGCTACGAGTAACCCTCAGTAAAGGATACAAAAAGCGGCGTTAGCCGCTTTTACATTTCATATGAACTCGATTTTTCTGCGTGGTCCATCGCTCCAAATTAAACTGGTTTTTGCGTTAGCAATGTCGGCCAGTTTAATCGTGTTTGATCATGTTTATGATGGTTTTGCTACCACTCGGGTATACCTCAATTCTGTGGTCAGCCCAATTCAATACTTAGCTAATTTGCCCAGCGAAATGCTTAACGCCAGTGCCAGTCGTTTGGTATCTCATCAACAACTGGTGGAAGAAAATGCTGAATTACAGCACAACGCCGTTGTGCTTAACGGTAAATTGCAGCGCTATATTCTATTACAAGAAGAAAATGATCGTCTGCGACGCCTGCTGAATACTCCAGTACGAGGTGATATTCGTAAGGAAGTCGCCGAATTAATGGCAGTTGACAACAATCCTTATAGTCACCAGATTGTGATTGACCGGGGTGCCATTCAAGGTGTTTATGAAGGGCAGCCGGTAATCGATGACAAAGGCATTGTCGGGCAAATTATGCAGGTTGGCTCGACCAACAGTCGAGTATTGTTGATTTCCGACGTAACCCACGCTATTCCGGTTCGTGTGGCGCGTAATAATATCCGCATGATTGCCTCTGGTTCTGGTAGTTTGGACGATTTAATCATCCAACACGTGCCCCACAGCGCAGATATTCAAGAAGGCGATCTGCTGCTTTCCTCTGGATTAGGTAACGTTTTTCCTGAAGGGTATCCAGTGGCCAGAATCACCTCAATTGTGCGCGACGAAGGGCGTCCCTTTGCACAGGTTAATGCTGCACCGGTTGCTCAGCTCGACAGGCTTAAATACTTACTCTTATTGTGGCCAAACAACTTAGTGGGGCCAGAGCAGCAAAACTCGGGTTTAGAGCAATGAAATTAAGAAACAATGCCATCGGTCTGAGTATCATTGTGGCTTTGGTGTTACAAATTATGCCTATGCCTAGCATAGTCGAGCAGTACCGACCCGATTGGGTATTTTTAGTGCTGGGCTATTGGGCTCTCGCCTTACCTGAGCGTGTAAACGTGGGCGTGGCATGTTTTGTGGGTTTGATACTTGATATTTTACTGGGCACCAGTATTGGTGTACACAGTTTTGCTATGAGCTTGAGTGTATTTGTGCTCGCCGCCAATTATCAGCGTTTACGCAATTATTCGGTTTGGCAACAAGCCGTAGTGATTGGCATATTATGTGCGCTGTATAATTTAGTGGTGTTTTGGTTAATACATTTGTTAACTGATATCTACTTCATACTCACTTACATGTGGCCCGTTGTTACCTCTATGGTGATTTGGCCTTGGATATTTTGGTTACTACGTCGGGTTCGTCGTCAATTGCATTTGAGTTGAACCCCACCAGACATCAGTTATGCTTATTTTAGCTTCTCAGTCACCCCGCCGAGCTGAGTTACTTAGCCAAATCGGCGTGCCTTTTACCACCTTAAGCGCGGATATTGACGAAACGCTGTTACCTAATGAAACCCCTAGTATTTATGTTCAGCGCTTGGCACAGCAAAAAGCGCAGGCCGGCTGGCACGCTAGTACTCATTTGGCCGCTGAACGATGGGCGTTAGGCGCAGATACAGTGGTGGTTATTCACGAGCAAGTGCTGGGTAAACCTAAAGATTTAAATGATGCTAAGCGCATGCTTAGCATGCTATCGGGTCAGCAACATCAGGTATTCACCGCTGTCTCAATAACGTCAGGTCAACGTTTTGAAAGCATTCTAGTGAAAACGGATGTGACTTTTTGTTCTTTGAGTCCGTCTCAGATAGAAACGTATTGGCAAACCGGCGAGCCCCTTGATAAAGCGGGCAGTTACGCCATTCAGGGTATAGGGGGCAAGTTTGTCACCCACATAAACGGTAGTTATAGTGCCGTAGTCGGGTTACCTTTATATGAAACGAATCAACTACTTTCTCGGATGAGCCAGACCCATGAGTGCTGAACTACTAATTAACGTTACCCCGTCAGAGTCCCGTGTGGCGCTGATAGAAAATGGTATTTTGCAAGAAGTTCACATAGAGCGCCATACCAAGCGTGGCCTAGTGGGCAATATCTACCGAGGAAAAGTCAGTCGCGTCTTGCCAGGCATGCAGGCGGCCTTTGTGGATATCGGCTTAGACAAAGCCGCATTCTTACACGCTTCAGATATCGCCATTCACAGTGAAGTCGAAGATGAGGTGTCATCCAGCCATCTTGAAAAACGTGATATCCGCGAATTAGTCCGAGACGGTCAAAATATCGTAGTGCAGGTGGTAAAAGACCAAATTGGCACCAAAGGCGCACGTTTAACCACAGATATTACTATTCCGTCTCGTTACTTGGTCTTTATGCCCAGTGTTGAACACGTTGGTGTGTCCCAGCGCATCGAAGATGAAGCCGAACGTGAGCGCTTGAAAAGCTTAGTTCAGGAATATTGCAGTGAAAATGGCGGCTTTATTTTACGCACGGCTGCTGAAGGGGTAAAAGCCCAAGAGCTGCGCCAAGATGCAGACTTTTTGCGTCGTTTGTGGGAAAAAATTCGTTCACGTATGAAAAAGAAATCCCATATTTTGTATGAGGATTTGCCCCTAGCTCGCAGGGTCTTACGGGATTTTGTGGGTACTGAACTTGACCGCATTCGCATCGACTCGAAACTGTCGTTTCACGAGCTACAACAATTCACCCGAGAGTATGTGCCAGAGTTACACCGCCTGTTGGAGTACTACCCAGGGGATCGGCCCATCTTCGATTTATACGATGTCGAGAATGAGTCTCAGCGATCGTTAGAGCGACGGGTTGATTTAAAGTCAGGCGGTTACATCATTATTGATCAAACGGAAGCGATGACCACGATTGATATCAATACCGGTGCATTCGTGGGTCATCGTAACCTCGAAGAAACGATCTTTAATACTAATATTGAAGCAACGTCAGCCATCGCTCGGCAGTTAAGATTGCGCAATTTAGGCGGTATGATCTTAATTGATTTTATCGATATGACAGACTCGGATCACCAAAGACGTGTGATCCACAGCCTCGAAAGTGCAACCAGTAAAGATCGGGCTAAAATCAATATCCATGGCTTTACTGCGTTGGGGTTAATTGAGATGACCCGTAAAAGAACACGAGAAAGTTTGGAACATATCTTATGTGGTGAGTGTCCTGTATGTAAGGGGCGTGGTTCGGTGAAAACTGTTGAGACAGTGTGTTTCGAGATCATGCGCGAAATCGTAAGGGTAAATCGAGCCTATGATGCAGATAAATTTGTTGTGTATGCGGCGCCGTCGGTAGTTGAAGCATTATTAGGCGAAGAATCCCATATGTTGGCCGAACTGGAAGTGTTTGTGTCTAAACAAATAAAGGTACATACCGAATTGCTGTACAACCAAGATAAATACGATGTGGTAATGATGTGAAGTCAGGCTCTTTTTATGCCGCTTATATTATTAAAAAACTATGGTCTTGCGCCGCTATTTTGCTGGTGCTGTTGGCCGTGGCGATCAGTGTTGTGCGCTATTCGCTGCCGTATATGGATGGTCAAAAGCATAGCTTAGAACAATGGATTGAAGGCCAGTATGGCGTAGAAATCAATATTGGCAATATCACCGCCCAGTGGAAAGGCGCTGGCCCAGCTATCGTGCTTGAAGATTTACAATTGGTGCAAAATGCCCAGTCTCCACTGAGTTTAGATATCAAAAAAACCATTATCGAGCTGGATTTTTGGGGGTCGGTCCTGGCTCGGCAAATTCGCTCTCAACGCTTTGATTTAAATGGCCTAAACGTCAAGATGGATTTGACCTTAATGCAGCGGGAAGGCAGTGACTTTCCTGTGGTTTCGGCTCTGAAACAACTATTTTTAGAGCAGCTAGAATCGTTTTCTGTCAGTGATAGCCAATTCGAAGTGCTCACAGCCGATGATCAGCAAGTGGTCTTGGTTAATCAATTATTGTGGAGCAACCAAGGTCGACATCACCAAGGGGTCGGCGAACTACAAGTGGAAGAGTTGGCGCGTAATTCTGCTTCATTTACCCTTGATTTACGCGGAGACAAAGACGATCTCAATGGTACCTTTTACGCCAGAGCCCAAGAGGTAGATTTATCACCCTGGATAAACCAATGGCTGACCACCCGATATGACTTGGTGGAAAGTCGCGGTAATTTTGTGGTCTGGGCCAGTATACGGGGTGGAGACATAAATAATGTGCAACTGGATCTCGCCGACAGTCGTTTTGTATGGCAGAACCAGGACGCCGAGATCAAGGCGGCAATTTTAGGCGGGCAACTCAATGCTGAGCCAAGTAAAGACGGCTGGATATTTAATTTGTACGATTTTGCCTTGCAAGCAAATGAGCGCACCTTGACGTCCAATTGGTACGGGGAAATAAATAGCCAAGGTCAGGTACACATTCAAAATGCTGATCGGGTTAACCTGTCGGCTATTATGCCGCTACTACCCTTGGCGCTTGATCCAATGGACTACAACTTATTAAATGATTTGTCGCCCAATGCCACCTTAAATCGATTTAATGTCCAGTTTGATAAAACCAATAGCTACGCTCAAGTCAATGTCAGTCAAATCAACTGGCAACAAAGTGCCCATATTCCAGGGGTCGATAACCTAGAAATGGATCTGAATTGGTTTAATAACCAAGGTCGGGTACAAATTCGTGGGCGCAATTCCCAGTGGAAAGTAGACAACATAGTTGACCGAAATATTGAATTTCAAGCCGTCGATATTGATATGTATATCACGTCTTTAGCGCAAGGCATCGAGATATATGCCCCACAGTTAAAATTGCAAAGTGACTGGCTAAACGTCGATCAGCAGCTGCGTTATGAGAGTGATACGGGCTTTTTAGCGCTGACTGGCACAGTAGGCGGCCTAGACATGGCACAGGTGAATCAATTGTTTCCTGGTGACGCCATGGGCAAAGACACCAAAGCCTACCTGCAACGTGCACTTAAGGCCGGTCAGGTAACCGGTGCTCAAGTCTTGTGGAATGGCGAACTCAGTCAATTTCCTTATCAGAATAACCAAGGGGTTTTCCAAATTACTGTGGGTGTTGAAAACGCCGCCATGGAATTTGCAGCAGACTGGCCATCGCTAACGGAACTTGATATACAGCTGTTATTTGAAAATAAAGGTTTGTTCATGCAAGCCAGCAAAGGCAAATTACTCGACGTGAATTTGTCCGGTTTATCCGCTGCCATACCAGACTTAGATGTGGGCGCAATATTAACCATAGAGGCTAATGGATCAGCAGAGGGCGCCCAAGTCACCCAACTGATGAAACGCAGCAGCCTAGCCGATAGTCTGGGTAAAGTGCTGGACGAAGTGCAAGTTAGCAACGCTCTCAGTGTTGACCTAAACTTAGTGATCCCTCTTACTGGCAAGGATGTGGTGGCCAGTGGCACAGTGCATTTGGCCGACAACCAGATTTATGTGCCTCGGGTGGATATGAATTTAGCGCATGCAAAAGGTAAGGTGACGTTTAAGAATGAAGTGGTGGATGTCAGCGACTTACAAGCGCAACTTTTCGAGCAAAATGTTAATGTCGATTTTACCGGTAGGCAACGTACCGAAGGCTATTTAGCCAATATAGACTTACAGGGTAATTGGCTGGTTAAGCCCTTGGCCCAACGTTTTGTTCCCGGTCTGGCAAGCTATGTCGATGGTATTAGCCCGTGGCAGACGAACGTGAAATTAACCCTGCCCGAGGATGGTTTTAGCTATCGTGCTAGTCTTATTACGGGTCTGCAAGGTATAGGTTCCCAATTACCCGAGCCGTTAAATAAAAGCGTTAATCAGAACAAACCTCTTACGTTAGATGTGTCTGGCGATGAAACCGCCTCTACAGTGAATTTGAGGCTGGGTTCTGAAGTTAAATTTGACGGTGTACTACCCTATGAGACCATGCAGTTTTCCAGGGCCCACTTAGCCATAGGTGAGCCTCTTGATATGGCTATGGGCTTGGGATTCAGTGTATCGCTGGATATGCCCTATGTGAATATTGACCACTGGTATCAAGCTATATCATCACTGCTGCACGATGTGTCTGGTAACGACAAAAAGCCGATTTTAGGTGAGCCTCAGCGGATCTTCCTAAATGCTGATAGTGCGACTGTGGCTTCACAGCAGCTTACCGATATAGAAGCCGTAACTAAAAACACCAGCGATAGTTGGCAGATCAGTCTGAATGCCAAACAGGCGCGGGTGGATGTCTCTGTCTATAAAGATTGGTTAGCCAGAGGGGTCAACATTTCAGCTGATTATTTAGACTTGGCAGGTTGGCAGCAAAGTGATGCTAAGCCCATCGAGTTTACCCCGAATTTGGCAACCTTGCCGCCAGTGGAATTTCTATGTGTACGCTGTCGTTTTGAAAATAAAGACTTAGGCCGCATCGACTTTAAGTTGTCCCGAGCGGCTAACGGTATGCATATTGATTCTCTGCGTTTGAATAACGATCACGGACTATTTTATGCCAGCGGTGATTGGTTAATCGATCAAACCAGCAGCCAAACTAAATTAAGTGGGGAGTTCAGTAGCTCGAACTTTGGTTTGTTTTTGAAAGGGTTCGATTTTGATTCAGGTATCAAAGACTCCAAAGCCTCAGCTAAATTTGATTTGGATTGGCAGCGTGCGCCCTATGAGTTTGATTACGCCAGCTTAAACGGTAATGTTGATTGGCGACTCGGTGATGGTTACCTAACGGAAGTGACAGATAAAGGCTCACGCATTTTCAGTTTGCTTAGTTTAGAGTCTTTGGTGCGTAAGTTGCGCTTGGACTTCCGTGATGTGTTCGCCCAAGGTTTTTTCTATGACAAGATAAAAGGCACCTTTCAAATTGCTCAGGGAACCGTGGATACCCGAGATACAGTGGTCGACGGCGGTGCCGGTGAAATAACCATGCAAGGCTACACCAACCTGAATAGCCGTGAGGTTAACTACAATATTGCATTCGCACCTAAGGTGACCTCTAGTCTGCCGCTAATTGTGGCTTACATGGTCAATCCAGCCACCGCATTGGCTGCCTTAGCACTTGACCAAGTCTTAACTTCGGCCAAGGTCATATCCAATATTAAGTTCTCGCTAACCGGGACCTTAGATGACCCTAAATTGGAAGAGTTAGAGCGCGACAGCAAAGAAATTAGCCTACCGGCTCAAACTGCACCGGCCCAAAATGGAGAACCTAATGTTGGGATTGTGCCGGACCCCGTAGGGCACAATGCAGATATACATTTTCCGCAAGATATTGATCAAGAGCGCATTACGCTGGAGGTATCAGATGGCTAAACTTATAGCATTACAAATGACATCGACACCGGATGTTCAACAAAATCTCGACTTTGTTGAACAGCAACTGGCCAAGTTAGTCATCACCGAAGCAACATTAGTGGTATTGCCAGAGTGTTTTGCTTGTTTCGGTGGTGGTGATAAAGCATTGCTGGCTATCGCTGAGTCATTCGCAGACGGGCCAATTCAAGGGCGCCTGATGCAAATGGCTAAAAAATATGCAGTTTGGTTGGTGGCAGGCAGTATGCCGCTGATCTGTGATATTCCTGATAAATTTACAGCCTCATGTTTATTGATCAATGACACCGGGCAGATAATCAGCGAATACCAAAAAATTCACCTGTTTGACGTGCAGGTAGCTGATAATACTAAAACCTATTGCGAGTCACGCTACACAAAAGCAGGAAACACCTTGGTGAGTGCAGATACACCCTTTGGACGTTTGGGCTTGGCGGTGTGTTATGACGTGCGTTTTCCAGGGTTATTTCAGGCCATGGCAGAGCCCAAAGCGTTAGATGTCATTGCTTTACCTGCGGCATTTACCCAAAAAACCGGTGAAGCTCATTGGCAGGCGTTATTAAAATCCCGGGCAATTGAAAATCAATGCTATTTGGTGGCGGCGGATCAAACCGGTATCCATGCCAATCAGAGACAAACCCATGGTCATTCCTGTATTATTTCACCTTGGGGTGAAACCCTAGCTGAAATACCGCAGTCGGTGGGCATGATACATGCACAGCTAGAACCCACTATACTTGATAGAATTCGCCGGGACATGCCGGTCTATGCCCATAATAAATTCAGGAGTTACCTTGTCTAATCTGGTTGAACAAAACCTGCTTACTGCCTCTAACCTTAACAGAGAAAATCTTGCTTCGGCGCTAGATGCTATTTATCAACACGATAACGATTTCGCCGATCTGTATTTTCAAGCCAGCCAGCACGAAACATGGGTGCTTGAAGATGGCATTATTAAAGATGGCAGCTACAACGTAGAACGCGGTGTTGGCGTGCGTGCGGTAAGCGGTGAGAAAACCGGTTTTGCCTACTCGGATGACATCAACCCTGAGGCTCTGATGCAAGCAGCAAAGGCTTCGCGCAATATCGCCTGTGTTGGCGGTAAGCATAAAGTCAGTGGTCTAAAAAGCATCAAAATAGAGCCAAGGTATCATGCGGATAACCCTATTTTAGCCATGCAAGATGAAGAAAAAATAGCTTTATTGCGTGCTGTCGATAGCTATATTCGTAAACAAGAAAAGGCCCTTAGTCAGGTTGTAGTAAGCATCAGCGGTGTCTATGAAGAAGTGCTTATCGCTGCCACCGACGGCACGTTTTGTACCGATATTCGGCCACTGGTACGTCTGAATTGTTCAGTATTGATGGAAAAAGACGGCCGTCGCGAGCGAGGTAGTTCAGGCGCTGGCGGGCGTTATGCTTATGAATATTTCATGAGCCAAGAAGATAGCCGCCCGCTTTACGAGCAAATAGCCGACGAGGCCATACATATGGCTCGGGTAAACATGCGTGCGGTTGCAGCACCCGCCGGTCAGATGCCAGTGGTATTGGGCAGTGGTTGGCCAGGTGTATTGCTTCATGAAGCCGTAGGTCACGGCCTAGAAGGTGATTTTAATCGCAAAGGCGCGTCGACCTTTAGTGGTCGTATGGGGCAACAGGTTGCGTCACTGGGCTGTACGATTGTTGACGATGGTACGCTGGCGAATCGTCGTGGTTCCATGTCGGTGGATGATGAAGGGACGCCAAGTCAATACAACGTATTGATCAAAGACGGTATTCTCACTGGATACATGCAAGACAAGCTTAACGCGCGCTTGATGGGGGTTAAACCTACGGGCAATGGCCGCCGTGAATCTTATGCGCATTTACCTATGCCGCGAATGACCAACACCTATATGTTAGGTGGGCAGTACGAGCCAGAAGAAATTATTTCCACCATTAAAAATGGTATTTATGCGCCTAACTTTGGTGGCGGTCAAGTGGACATCACCTCAGGTAAGTTTGTGTTTTCCACTTCGGAAGCCTATTTAATTGAGAATGGTAAAGTCACTAAGCCGATTAAAGGTGCAACTCTGATTGGCAACGGTCCTGAAGCTATGCAGAAGGTCTCTATGGTCGGCAATGATCTCGCGTTAGATAAAGGTGTGGGTGTGTGCGGTAAAGATGGACAAAGCATCCCTGTTGGGGTGGGGCAACCAACGCTTAAAGTGGATGAGTTAACCGTGGGCGGTACCGCTTAGTTTTCACTGGTTACGACTCCTGCTAGTTAATTACCATAAAAAATGGCGCGAAATTCGCGCCATTTTTGTGTCTGCTGTTTTGCTCTAAATCATTAATTCAATGTCACTACCATGCTTGTCGCAGACTGTACGCCACTGGGTGAGGTAATAAGTACACTCACTGTGGCTTGAGTTGCTTCAGAAACATCGTTCTCTAGGGTAAACGTCGCGCGAGATTCTGAATTAACCGCAGTACTTGGCATGGTCAAGTTAGTCTGGCCGTTTAGTTGCCCTGCGCTGCTGCTAACGACTATGGTTGAGTCACTAGAAATAGGTTGGCGGGCAGTATCAGCAAAAACCAGGGTAAAGCTTTGAGTGGTATCCCTAGGGATAGCAGACGTTGGGTTCGTCGCTTGATAATTACTGGCTACGATTGACGCGCTGTTATCAAGAATATCAATTTGTGCAGCTGAGCTAGACGTAACTAAGACTAAGGCGCGGCGCACATGCATGGTATTGGCTTCATCCATACCGCAACCGATGCCTGTGCATTGTGGGCCGTTGAATAGGCTATCCTCTGAATCAAAACTGCCATTGGCGTTGTAATCCAAGAATATCTCTCCCGTGTCGCGGTCGCCGTCTTCATTGTCATCTCGCCAAGCCTCACCAATATCCACAAAGCCAGTTTGACCATATAAACTGGTCGACAAACCATTGTCTGTGCCATCGTTAAAACCTGGGCCATCCCCATCGTCGTAAATGTTGTTGCCGTTGCTGTCGAACAGCGTTTCATGGCCTATGGCTGTGGCGAGTATTGTGACTCGGTGGTCCGGTACATCTGGGTTAGCACTGACCCAAGTGACCGCACAGGCTCCTGAAACAGTGGTACAGCTACCGTCAATTGAACCGCCTTCGGTGGTAAAGTTTACCGCCGTACCGTCTGGCACCGGATTATTAAAGGTATCTGCGAGCCTCACGACTAAATTCACTTGTTGCTCGTCAATATCCAGCGCTTCTGGATTAAGGTTGTCTGCTGATAGGGTAATACTGTTTTGATCTGGCAAGCCTGTGTTGACCGATAATAAATCAGACTGGGTGATGATGGTGTCGCCTGATTCGGTTACTACTTCAGCAGTGACCCGCACCGATGTAGGCACATCGCCGGCGGTGACCCGGGTGCTCACTTGACCTTGTGAGTTAGTTAGCCCTGAAGTTGAGGATAAGGTTAAACCACCGGTTTGGGTGTTTAAACTAAACGTGACGTCTTGCTGGGCTAATGGATTGCCCAATGCGCCGTTTACCTGGAAGACTAAGGTCGAAACAGATGAGCTGTTTTGTCCACCCGTACCGCGAAGTACTAATGAACTGGGATCCGCTGATACAAAGGCCAAAGAGCCGATCGATTCAGCTTGAATTGAAATCGTTTGAGAAACGCTGAGAGTGGCGTTGTTGACTACCACTGAGGCTACGATTGAATCTGTATTACCATCACCACCTGCGCAGCTTTGATCTTCAAACGTGGCGCTTGCTACACCATTAATGGTGTTAACCAAGGTGTCTATAGTGGCGAATCCGTCGGCCACACAGTTTGAGCTAAAAGTGATGGGAGTTTGGGTTAAAATACGCTGATCGTTTTCATCGACCAATGCAATAGCTATCCCTAAGGTACCGCCGGCACTTATTTCTACATCACCAGCGGTGTTTCGCGTACTCACGGCTAATTGATTTTCAATAAACACGCCGTCTTCATCAAAGTAACCTAAGCGGATCATCTGTTCGCTGATGGCACCGGCCGCCTGTACTTCGTAATTGAGTGAACTGGCTAAGTCGATATCGTTTACTACCGCTATGGCGGTTGCCACGCCCGCGCCGATATCGCTGTCAACGGCAGTTAATGTCACCTGCGCAACACCGTTGTTGTCGGTTAGTGCTGAGTCGGTATTTAACGTGCCGCGCTGGGCATTAAAGGTCACGATAATCCCGGCAATAGGCGTATCGTCTGCATCTAAAATTTGTGTTTGCAATTGCACGTCTGTGCCTGCCTGAAAGCGATTAACACCCTGCCCATTGTTGAGCAGAGCAATGCTCACCGCAGCAGACTGCCCTGATGCAGTATCTATGCTTAGATATTCATAATTTTCTTCGGCACTGGCATCGTTGTAGCTGGCACCTAACACAGCGGCACCTACTTCGGTGTTATCACTGGTGATAGATACCTGGGCGATACCTTGGTTATTGGTCAGCTTAGTGGTGCCTGATAATGCACCTAGCGTACCGGTAAATGTCACTATTTCGCCTTGTACTGGGCTACCGTTTTGCGTCAAAGTGGCTTGTACACAGGCCACTTGGCCTGAAGTAAAGCTTTGAGTGGCGGTTACGCATTGCTCGTCAAACGTTGCTAATGCCAAAGTATAACTTGACGTTTCGCTGCCTGAATCATTGCCAGATCCAAATGGGTCATCGCCATTTTCACCAGAAACCCCACCACCACAACTGGTTAGTGTCAAAAGCGCTAACCACACTGTGTACGTCGGTAACCTAAAACTCATATTAATTATCCATCTATTGTCGATTGTAGATACTTAAATAACTCGCGAGCCGCCTTGGGCGGTTTATTATCCGCTTGTTGTTTTACCGCTTGGCGAACCAACTGGCGTAACTTCTGACGTTCCAGAGCAGGATGCTCTTCGAGTACCTCTTCGATTGCGCTATCACCTTGGGCAATTAAGTTATCGCGCAATAATTCTAATTTGTGAAATTTTTGATTACTTTTTTGATGAGAAGCTTGAATTTGCAGCAAAGCTTGCTCGATAGGTGTCACATCTCTGTGGCGCATCAACTTGCCAATTAACTGCAATTGTCGACGATAGCCTTCTTTTTTGCGCAAAATACGCCGGGCTAGCAGGACTGCGTCGAGTAATTCCTGATCCATAGGAATTTTTGCCAATGCAGCTGGACTCAAATCCACGAGGGATACGCCCAATTTTTGCAAGTCATTTGATTGATTCTTGAGCTGAGTTTTGCTCAGTTGAGTGTCGTCTTGTTCTACTTCGAATTCGTTTTTATCTGGAGATACGGCCATAACAATGTCTTTAGTGGTACACTAGAAAAATATTGTAACCTTGTATGGGCGATTAATATAGTTCGCCGCTCAAGGTAATCTGGTTTGATAGTGAAGGGTGTATGCAGCAGCAATTAACGGATATCCAACAAATAGTCGAAGATGTATTAAAACTGGCCAAAGAAAAAGGTGCCACACAAGCTGAAGCAAGTATGTCTAAGGTGCGTGGTATCGCGGTTTCATCCCGTTTGAAAGAAGTGGAAACCGTCGAATTTACTAACGACGGAGGGTTAGGGATCACGGTCTATAAAGGGCAACGCAAAGGCAGTGCCTCTACCGCAGATTTAAGTCCAGCTGCTTTACGTCTCACCGTCGAAAAGGCCATTGAGATAGCGAAATACACAGGGGAAGACCCTTGCTCTGGTTTAGCGGATAAAGACCTAATGGCATTTGAGCCACAAGATCTCGATTTATATCATCCAATTGAGCTAGACACTGATTTTGCCATTGAGCAGGTTATTAAAGCGGAAACTGCCGCGTTAGCATTTGACCCACGTATCACCAATTCTGACGGGGCGTCTTACAATGCTAATTTAGGCACTAAGGTGTATGGCAACAGCCATGGCTTAAACGTCGGTTACAACAGCAGCCGTTACAGTATGAGCTGCGTGGTAATTGGTGAGCAAGACGGCGACATGCAGCGTGATTATAGCTACACAGTTGGGCGTCAAGCTGAGCTTATGGCCAGTCCTGAGCAAATTGGTAGAGAATCCGCCGAATTTACTTTAAGCCGCTTAGGTGCGCGCCAAATTAAAACGGCAAAAGTCCCCGTTTTGTTTGATAAAGAAATCGCCTCTGGTTTGATTGGTCACTTCATCAGTGCCATCAGCGGCGGAAACTTATTCCGTAAGTCTTCATTCTTGTTAGATAAACTGGGTGAGCAAGTGCTGCCTAACTGGTTTGAAATAAGTGAGCGCCCGCATATTATGCGCGGCTTAGCCAGCTCATGGTTCGACCATGAGGGTGTGCGTACCCAAGATAGTGAAATCGTCACTGACGGTATCCTCAATCAATACCTGTTAACCAGTTATTCTGCGCGAAAAATGCAGATGCAGTCTACCGGGCACGCAGGGGGGATTCACAATTGGTTGATCAAACCTAGTGGCCAAAGCGACCAGCAAATGTTGGCTGAATTAGGTACAGGTTTGTTGGTCACCGAACTAATGGGCCAAGGGGTGAATATTGTCACAGGCGATTACAGCCGAGGCGCTGCTGGTTTCTGGGTTGAAAATGGCGTGATCCAATTCCCTGTGCACGAAATTACCATTGCCGGTAACTTAGCCGATATGTTGAAAAATATTGTCGCAGTGGGGGCTGAACTGGAAAGTCGAGGCAGTATTTCCACCGGTTCAATTTTGATTGATAACATGCAAGTCGCAGGCGACTAAACAGCAGATATTAAAAATAAAGGGCAGTCACAGCAATGTGGCTGCCCTTTATTTTAATCGATTAAGTGAACTTGTAAAAAGTCGGCAAGTTGCTGATAAAAAGTAATTTTATTGACGACTTTGGTGATACCGTGCCCTTCATCTGGAAAGCGCAGATAGGTAACGGGCAAACCCTTTTCTCTTAACGTTTGTACCATAACGTCTGATTCCGCAACAGGATCTCTTGGGTCATTAACGCCATGCTCGTAAAACATTGGCGCGTTGATTTTATGCACTGTATTAATGGGTGAATTTTCTGCATAAAATTTCTGCCAACGCGCCTCGTTAATATCACCGTATTCAATCCGGTCTGAGGCTTTCAACGCAGGTGACGCGGTTTTCAATGCGGTGACCCAATCTGCGACACCAACGATGGATATACCAGCAGAGAAGGCATCAGGATACGCACCCATGACGGCATTGACCATATAACCACCGTATGAGCGACCCATAACCGCGGAACGTTCTACGTTGACCTTTCCTTCTTTTTTAAGCCAAGCCAACGCATCCACTAAATCACGGACGCTATCTAAGCGCTTTTCTTGGTTGTCCAATTGAGCATAAGTTTTTCCAAATCCAGTCGAGCCTCGCACGTTAATATCAAGTACTGCTACGCCTTTGCCGAGTAAGTATTGGATGGTGGGTTTCCAACTGGCGCGAGATTGAAACGTTGGCCCACCATGCACATTGAATATTATGGGAGGCAAGGTGTCTTGTTTGCTAGCGGGTAAGTATAATAACCCATGAATGGTTACCCCGTCCCGTGCTGGCATACTGACTGCTATGGGAGATAACATATCTTCATCGTCTATACCCGCCATGTTAGGTGCGAGTAGCAGCTCAGTTTGCTGATTGGTTAAATCTACCAAATACAAACTCCCCGGCGTAGCGGGGCCACTTATGCGGACTAATAGATCGTTACCCTGTTCAGCACAGGAAAGGGAATACACCCCTTCAGGTAAGGATATTTGTTGTTGGTTATGACGCTGCAGATGGTAAATATGCAGCTTGTCAAAGCCATTCTCATTCGTTGTCCAGGCCAAATATGTGCCCTGCATGCAAATCTGCACACTTTCAATATCGTAGTCACCACTAAACAAAATGCGGTCAGTAGCAGAACTCAAGTCATACTGGCGTAACGCATTCATTTCTTGCCCCTCGTTTGAGGTAAAATAAAATGATTCCCCTGAGCCTGACCAGACAAAATTGCCATAACTTGAAGGTATCTGGGGTTTGAATATTGAGGTCATCTTGCGGGTAGTGGTGTTAAGCAAATATACATTCGCTCCGTCTTCACCAACGGCTTCTGTGACAATAACGAGCTCGCCATTCGGCTGCCATTGATGAGGTCTAAAGAAATACTCCGCTTGGTAGATGAGACGAGTTGATAGTTTACTGCTCTGGGCATTAAAATCGACAACATAAATATCAAAGTCTCGGCCGTTGCGCTCAGTTGATGAATACGCAAAGTGACGCCCGCTGGTATCAAACTGCCCAGGAACTTGGTAGGCCTCACTGAAGGGAAGCACAATTTTTTCATGCAGGCCGTCAATAGATATCAAGTTGAAAGCTTCGCGCTCATTACCGTTGTTGTCTGCGCCGTAAATGAGTTCTTTGCCATTGGGGTGCCACTGATAATTCGTAATGCCATTACCGAAGGTTAACTGGGTTACTTTTTTATCTTTTATGTCCATTAACCAAAGTTGTGGAGCGCCACTGACATCACTCACATAAGCGGCAATCGTACCTTGGGGATTCAGCGAGGCCTGATATGCTCCTCGTGCTAGGATTAAGCGTGAAATATCATAGGGCCTATCACTGGCGGTGCCTATGTTGATAGGTTTAGTTTGGGGGATATCTTGGGGGTATGGCCATTCCTTGCTCAATAATGGCTGAGCAAACAACAAAGTGATGATTAAAAGACTTTTCATGTTCATCATCCTTAATGTGTTTATTTAAAACTTATGTATAACAATGGTTGAAGGGAAGGCTCCCCTCAACATCGAATCGCGCATTTCCTATGCGATTAAATCGTGAATTTTATTCAGCGATGGCAAGGGTTGATTGCTTTGATAGAATAGACGATTTAAACGCCCTAGCAAGTTTACGCTGCGACTCGGATCATGTTCTTTCATACGGTGTTGGCTGGTGGTTTCTAAAAACTCCCAGGGTTTTAAATCCCAGACGGCAATTTGCTTAGGCGTTGAGCCCACAGCGGCCACCGTACTCAAAATCCGCTCCGTCTTACTTTCATTGGTTGCGATCAGCTCATTTTGATAGATATTTTCTAATGGCGTTGCGATAGCGGCTATGGTGCTGTCGATGGCGTGCCATATTTGTGCGTGATCAAAGGGCTGGCCGATTGGCGCATAATAACCCATCACCTCCCACTCTAACTCTGCGTTACCTTTAGCAATTGAGCTGCCAATTTCAGCGCTGTAGGCTAAATCAGGACGAGCGCCTATGTTATATGCGTCTACCGACAAACCAACGCAAACCGCTATGTCACCGAAGCAGTTGGGCGCGTAATAAATCGCTTCGAATGCAGCGCGTTTCACCCCCATCCAGCCGTGTACCACGGGATCCTGTAAGGCGAATTGACGCACTTCGTCTGGTAAATCTTCGCCGTACTTATCGATAAATAAATGTGATGGGTCTTGGGCTAGGTGCTGATCTTGCACCCACACTTCGTATTCTTGGCGATTATCGGCTTTGCCACGACTTTTGATCCCATAAGACAAGTTAATCGGGCGGCAAATATCTCTATCTTCGCCATCTTTATGGAAAAACTCTGAACGAAAACGTTTGATAAACGGCGCATCACTGCCGGCAATGGCGGCTGTGGGGTAACGAAAGCCAATTTCACTTCTTGGCACGATATGAAAACCAGAGATGCTTTTTTCGAGTTGGTTTTTGACCCCATGCAGCACATTAACGTTGGGCACCACTATGCTGCGTTCTGGCTCTATGGTCAGGCGACGTCCATCAGGGGTAATAAATTTAGGGGTTTTATGAAATTCATGACGAGTTAATCCTAACGTCTCAGCGTATTGTGTGCGTAACAAAGCTAGCTCAGAGAACAGGGCATCGTGGTTTCGAATATGTTTGAACAATGGGCGATGATCAGCCATAGGTGCATTCTTCTCTGTTGTAGGTTATTTTCATTTACGTTGATTAACGAACTTTATTGTTTGTTTATAAGTATTTACCTGCGTAAATACAAGGGTGATAAGTAAAAGTTGCATCGTATAGGCTTAGTCAGGTAGCGGTTAGTTATGACTACAATACAGGGTAAATATTGCATGAAAATTTATGCGGACGAGCAATCGGGTAATTGCTATAAGGTCAAGTTACTGTGTGGGCTGTTGAGTATTGAACATCAATGGATACACGTTGATATTTTAGCTGGTGATACTGCCGCGCAAGATTTTTTGACCAAAAATCCCAATGGTAAGATCCCACTTTTGACATTAGATGATGGTCGTCACCTGTGGGAATCAAATGCCATCATTAACTATTTGGCCCATGGCAGTGCATTGTTGCCAAGTGACCCATTTTTGTTAGCGAAAGTGCAGCAATGGCAGTTTTTTGAGCAGTACAGCCATGAACCCTATATTGCCGTCGCGCGCTTTATTGCAAAGTATTTAGGCTTACCTGAGGCGAAAAAAGTCGAATATGAAGCCAAGCAAGCAGGTGGTCACAAAGCGCTGGCCGTGATGGAATCACAACTGGCTAACACGCCATTCTTAGTGGGTGACAGCATCACCACCGCGGATATTAGCCTGTATGGCTATACTCATGTGGCCCATGAAGGTGGTTTTGACTTAACTGGGTATCCCGCCTTACAAGCCTGGTTATTACGTATCGAGGCCCTGACAAACTATGTGGCTATGGGCTAAATAATCCTAAAAGCCTGCTTAATCGCAGGCTTCAATCGTGAATTGGCCAACTTCTACCGCAATGACTTGCACTTTGCTGCCACTGGTAATCGGCTGGGCACTGACGAGACGCCATTTTATCCCTGAGTACTGGTACACCCCTGGCTGCGCAGGACTGATGTCACTGGCGAGCACAAAACTGTGACCAATTAAATCACTACTGGGTTTTTTGCGATCCACATCTTGCTGCATATTCTTGAGGGGTTTCCACAAAAATAGCGCCAACAGCGCAGTGAAAAACGACACAAACAAACTGGCGTTTAAAGCAGTATCGCCAATCAGCCCAATTTGAATTAATAGCCCTGTGAGCAACGCCGCTCCACCGACAAAAAACAGTACGAAAGTGGAAAAGCCCAAGACTAAAATTTCAATGGCGAGTAACAGCAGCCCCAGGCTAATTAGCCCAATACCGAGATTATCGCTTAACCACATCATGCTTTGCTCGATTTAGTGAGTTAATAATAGTGGTCGCTTGTGCTACTACGCCGGCGATATCTGTCCCGCTATCAGGCAGCAATACCACAGATGATTCTTTAGCGATGGCGAGTTTAGCTTCAATGGCTTTGGTGGCCAAGTCCAATTGAATGGCTTTTTGCCCTTCTTCGGTAGCGGCAGCTTCACCGACCTGACGTAATGCTTCAGCTTGTGCTGTGGCGACTGCGACTATGGCCTTTGCTTCACCTTCAGCGCGTAATACCGCTTCGGCTTTATCCGCTTCGGCAGCGAGTACCACAGAAGCTTTTTCACCTTCAGCGCGGTTGATAGCGGCTTGCCTGTCACCTTCGGACTCTAAAATTTGTGCGCGCTTGACCCGTTCGGCCTTCATTTGCGCTTCCATGGCCTCCATTACCGATGATGGCGGCACTATGTCTTTAATTTCGTAGCGAAGGACCTGTATGCCCCAAGGACCTGCGGCCTCGTTAATCGCTGCGACGATATTGGTATTCAGTACATCGCGTTCCTCAAAGGTTTTATCCAGCTCCATTTTACCTAGCTCAGAACGCATAGTCGTTTGCGCAAGCTGCGTGACGGCGAATACATAGTCATCTATGCCGTACGTGGCTTTGTAAGGGTCAAGTACTCGGAAATACAACACGCCGTCCACTGACAATGAAATATTGTCTTTGGTGATAGCACTTTGCTCAGGTACATCCACGGCTTTTTCTTTCAATGACCGATCGGCTGATATCCGGTCAATAAAGGGTACGATAAAGTTTAATCCCGCTTCCTTGGTGGACTGATACTTACCAAAACGTTCAATCACATAGGCGCGGTTTTGCGGCACAAATTTAATCGAAGATTTAAGTAGTACAATTACAAACACTAACAGCAGTGTTTGTACCGAGAGTAAATAACTGAGTATAACGTCCATATATAACTTCCTAGTTGATTGGCCAATGGGCCATGCAGATAATGCTGTTGAGGTTAACGTGAGTTGCTAACCTCGCCTTTAATTCTGTTTTTTCCTGTTATTGCAGCGCTTACTTTAGCCTTAATTTAAGCCTAGTTCGCGGGTCATATTCTCATTTTTATCTCTGTGCACAATGATATTGTCTTCAATACGTATGCCACCATATGGCCTAAATGTATCGACGACATCCCAGTTGATAAATTTAGATTTTTCAGTGCTTTTTAAATCTGCCAATAAGCTATCGATAAAGTACAAACCAGGCTCAATAGTAAACACTTGGCGTGCTTCAATCATGCGGGTAGTACGTAAAAATGGATGATCTGCTGGTGGTGGGTTAGGTGTGCCGCGATCATCTGCCACGTGGCCTGCCACATCGTGTACCTGCAAGCCAAGAAAGTGCCCGATACCGTGGGGAAAGAAGGTGCTGACAAAGTTTTGTGCTAACACATCTTCAGCAGCCAAGTTAACAATCTTAAACTGACTCAACAATTGAGCAATCTGTGCATGGGCGGCGATGTGCACGTCACTGTAAGCCACACCGGGTTTCAACATATCCACTAGACTCAAGGTGACTCGGTCCATGCCTTTTATCAACTCAGCAAAATGATTGTTTTCCTGGCAGTAGGTACGAGTGATATCGGCTGCGTAGCCGTGAAAGCTGGCCCCGGCGTCGATCAAGAACGAGCGTGACTCGCTCGGTGCGACCACGTCTTGCTCCATGTAGTGTAAAATTGAGCTGTTTTCATTTAAAGCCACAATATTGTTGTATGGTACTTGATTATCACTCTGACGAACCGCGGCTAAATACGCCTGATTAATATCGAACTCGCTTTTCCCCCCATGAAACGCAGCGGCTGCGGCATTGTGCCCAGCAACGGCTAACACATTGGCTTGACGCATACACGCCAGCTCATAATCAGTTTTGTACGCGCGTTGATAATGCAGATAATTCAGTACACGGTCTGGGTTTACCAAGTCAAAACCTAAGGCTTTGGCGACTTCGATGTATTCGCCAATATAGGCAAATCGACTTCTGTCATAAGGTAGGTGCTTTTCTACTGCGTCAGCCTGAGTCAGCAAAATCACATCGAATTGCTCAACCCAAAAATCATTGGGTTCTGGGGGCACCTTATGCCAGAAGTCTTTTGGGCGATAAAAAATGAGTTTGGGCTTGTCTGTACCGTTAACGATTAACCAGCAATTTGGGTTATCGATTACGGGTAACCAGGCTTTGAATTGCGGGTTACATTTAAATGGATAATTGTTGTCATCGAGGAACATGCGCTTGGCTTGTCCAGAATGAATGATCAGGCCATCTATGCCCTCGCGAGACAGAGCCTCTTTCGTTCTGGCTTGTAATTCTTCAATATGTTGCGGATAAAGTTGAGCTAGCGTTTGCATGTGTCGTGTCCACGAGTTCGTCATCCCTTTACGTTACCACAACCCGTGATTATCGCGCTAGCTGCCTCATTGTTGCAGGGGGACTATTTGCATGTCGACCAGCTCTTTAAACACTTGGCTTGGTTGACCTAAGCGCTGGGCGTATATCTGTTTATAGGCCATTACCGCTTTTACATAATTACGGGTTTCTTTGTAAGGAATCGTTTCTACCCATATATCCATCGGTACTGCGTCTTGTTCGGGTAACCAGTCGAGTACTTTACGCCAGCCCGCATTGTAAGATGCTGTTGCGAGTACTGGGTTGTTGTCCATTTTATCCATTAAATAGCGCATATACTGAGTGCCAAATTCGACGTTTTTTTCTGGATCAAACAAGCTACGGCCACCGACCTTCTTTTTCGCTAGGTAGTTGGCTGTGCCGGGCATCAACTGCATTAACCCCCGCGCACCCGCATGTGAGTTCGCATCTGCCATAAACGAGCTTTCTCGGCGCACAATGGCAAACGCCCAAGCGGGATCAATCTGATGTTTGTTGGCGCTGTTGATCAGTGTTTTATCGTAAGCAATCGGAAAACGGCGTTCAAGATCGTCTAAATAGCCTACTCGAGCAAAGGTAAATATGGCTTGATCATGCCACTTCCAACTGTCGGCCAAAACGGCGGCCATCAAGCTTTGTTGCTCAGATAGGTCTTGCTGTAAGTCATACCATTCGCGCCGAGCGCTGAGGCTGCGATCTAATTGCAAAAACTCGTAGGCCCGTCTAGCTTGGGGCATGTTGGAGACTTCAAGTAACTGCTGCGGGCTAAAGTTCAGGGTTTTATCATGCAAAGTGGGTTGCTGAGCCAGCTTACCGCTCGCCATAAAGCCATAATAATGGCGTTGGTCGGCCAGCTTACTAAAGGTTTGTTGGGCTAAGTCCCCAGCTTTTAGCTGTTCGTATGTGCGGCCCAACCAATACTGAAAGGCTAAATCTTCAGCAATACCCTTAGGCGCAGTTTCGATTAGGTCCAGTGCGTGTTGCCAGTTTCCCAGCCGTAAAACATGTGCTAAATGCCAACGAAATAACTCGATATCATACGAATCCGCACTGGCTTTATCTAACCATAAGTCTGCTTGCGGGTGATCCGCTACAGCCAAGGCTATGGCGAACCGCTCCGTCATTGCGCGGCGCTGAGGCAGGGTAAACGCAAAGCGCTTTTCTAACGCGAACCAGCTTTTTAAGGCTAAATCAGGTTGGCTAAAGGCTAAACGCTTAAGGCCGTAGAGTAGAATTTGGCTTTCTTTGTCCACTTGTTTATGGGGGAATTTAGATCCACGGCTAACATAGCTCGCATCTCGGCGCACCGCTAACCACAAGTCAGCCAAGTAGCGCTCATTGTCAGGTAACAGTTTTTTTAAGTAAGGAACTAGGGTGTGCTTACCGTTGGTGGCCGCTAACACTAATCGTTGCCACACCATGTCTTTGCTCAGCAACCCTGCTTGTTGCCACACTTTAAATACGTGATCGCAGGCCTTTGGTTGCGACTGACCCACCACCCACAATCTTGGTACTTCGGTTAGCGCAACGTCTCGTAACGCTGGGTCACTCAAACTGAATTCAATTTTGTTACAGGCGAGCTCGGCGCTACCCGTATTTTTGTAATCGGCTAAAAATTCGCTTTTCCGTTGATGTTTAGCTAAGTATTGCAACCAAGCTTTACGTAATGACCTGTCGAGTGGAGTGCCTTCGTAACGGGCCAGAAAGGCTTCTATTTGAGGCCCATTTTTTCTATTGATACTGTTCATCAATGCTTTCAACTGGACATAAGGCAGCAAAGGGTAGTCTACTAATTGTGCGACTAACGCTTGATATTCAGCACTTTGCGGCTTGTAAGCCAGTGATTCTGCTTCGATGAAGATTTCACGCTGATGTATTAATTTTTGCTCTGCTGAAGAAAGTGTGGTCGTTGCCTGAGATGAAAAGCACGCTAGCAGTAGCAACAGAATATGGGTAATACGCAGAATAACCCTGCCTCATTCGTTGGTTAAATAACTACCATAAGATATCTGTAATAAGGGCTAAGGGACAACCTAAGTTTCAACATATTTAACTGGCATGACCAGTTGAATTATGGCAACTTACCCCAATTTGATAATTGTTATAAATTAGTTGTTGTTTTGATATTAAGATATTAACCAGAGTGCAGCTCAGAAGCTCTGCTAATCGAAATGTAAACCATCATACAGTTTAATACCCTCAATCCTGGCCAAAGCCAAAGGAGAAAATAATGATATATGAAGGCAAAAGCCTCAACGTAACGCTGTTGCCAAACGGCATTGCAGAGCTTGTATTCGATGCTCACGGTTCGGTGAATAAATTTGACCGTCAAACCGTTAGCGAGCTAGACGAAGCGACTCAAGCCATTAAAAGTCAGTCAGACGTGAAAGGTGTGTTGGTTCGCTCGAATAAGTCGACCTTTATCGTAGGTGCTGATATTACCGAATTTACCGGCTTGTTTGACATGGCTGAAGAAGAAGTGCTGACTTGGGTAGCGAAAACGTCTCA
Organism: Paraglaciecola polaris LMG 21857; assembly: GCF_000315055.1. GTDB lineage: Bacteria > Pseudomonadota > Gammaproteobacteria > Enterobacterales > Alteromonadaceae > Paraglaciecola > Paraglaciecola polaris. Next base: position 49,060 of record NZ_BAER01000093.1, read on the forward strand.
AGTATTCGATCGATTCGAAGACTTACCTTTCCCGACAATTTCGGCTATCAATGGCTTTGCCTTAGGCGGGGGTTGTGAAATGACCCTAGCCTGTGACCTGCGCGTAGCAGACACCACAGCAGCCATAGGTTTACCTGAAGTTAAACTGGGTCTAATGCCCGGTTTTGGTGGCACAGTACGCCTACCTCGTCTAATCGGTGCTGATAATGCCCTAGAGTGGATGACCACAGGCCGTGACCGCAAAGCCGCTAAAGCGTTAGCGGAAGGTGCAGTGGATGCAGTCGTCGCACCAGAAAAATTACGTGATGCGGCCCTTAGCATGTTGCAAGACGCGATTGACGGTAAGTTTGGCTGGGAAGCACGTCGCGCCCAGAAAAAAGCCCCGCTTAAATTGAACAAAAACGAATCCATGATGAGCTTCTCAACAGCTAAAGCCATGGTATTCGCCCAAGCGGGTAAGCATTACCCCGCGCCACATGCCATGGTTGATACCGTAGCTAACGCATCCCGTTTAGACCGTGATGGCGCACTAGCGCTTGAAAATCAAGGTTTTACCAAACTGGCGAAAAGCGATGCAGCCAAAGCCCAAGTGGGTATCTTCTTGGCTGACCAATTAGTGAAAAGCAAAGGTAAGAAGCAGGCGAAAGCGTCGACTAAAGACGTTAAGTCAACTGCGGTATTAGGTGCAGGCATCATGGGTGGTGGTATTGCTTATCAATCAGCCGTGAAAGGCACGCCGGTTATCATGAAAGACATCAACCAAGGTGCATTGGATCTTGGCTTGAACGAAGCGGCAAAAATTCTAGGCAAAGGCATGTCGCGGGGTAAAGTCACCCCAGCGCTAATGGCCAGCACCTTGAACAGCATAGTGCCTACTCTTGAATATTCAGCAATCAAAGACGTTGATTTGGTCATTGAAGCGGTAGTTGAAAACCCAAAAGTTAAAGGCATCGTGCTTAAAGAAACTGAGCAACATGTGGCGGATGACGCGGTGATTTGCTCAAACACATCCACTATCTCAATTAACCAGTTAGCGAAAAGCCTAGATAAGCCAGAGCGCTTCTGCGGTATGCATTTCTTTAACCCAGTGCACAAAATGCCTTTGGTTGAGATTATCCGCGGTGAAAAAACCACAGACGCCACCATTGCCACGGTTGTTGCTGCCACCTTGAAGATGGGCAAAACCCCGATTGTAGTGAATGACTGCCCAGGTTTCTTAGTAAACCGGGTGTTGTTCCCTTACTTCGCGGGCTTTAGCAAGCTGGTCATGGACGGCGCAGACTTTGTCGCAGTCGATAAAGTCATGGAGAAAATCTTCGGTTGGCCTATGGGCCCAGCTTACTTACTTGACGTCGTGGGCATGGATACTGCCGATCACGCCTCAAGCGTGATGGCTGATGGCATTCCTGAGCGTATGCAAAAAATCGATAACGATCCTGTGACCTTGTTGTACAAATCTGAGCGCTTAGGTCAGAAAAATGGCAAAGGTTTTTACAACTTCAGCCTAGACAAACGTGGTCGCCCTGCGAAAGTAGCTGCTGATGAAGCATACGCCTTGTTTGCACCACATTGTGCTGATAAGCGTGACTTCGATGCCGATGAAATCATTGCACGGGTCATGATCCCAATGGCTAACGAAGCGATCCGTTGTTTAGAAGAAGGCATAGTAGGCAGTGCAGCAGAAGCTGATATGGCCTTGTTGTACGGCTTGGGCTTCCCTCCATTCAGAGGCGGCGTGTTCCGTTACATCGAAACCATGGGCTTGGCTAACTTTGTAGCCCTTGCCGACAAATACGCGGATTTAGGTCCGATTTATCAGATTTCTGATGGTGTGCGCGAAATGGCCGCCTCAGGTAAATCTTATTTTTCTCAATCAGCCTAAATTGCACCAGAGGACAAGAACATGAAAGAAGTCGTAGTAGTCGATTGTATTCGTACCCCAATGGGGCGCTCGAAAGGCGGTATTTTCCGCAACGTGCGTGCTGAAACCTTATCAGCACACCTAATGAGCAAATTGGTTGAACGTAACCCGAACCTTGATCCAAGCGAGATTGAAGACATTATCTGGGGTTGTGTGCAACAAACCAAAGAGCAAGGCTTTAACATCGCCCGTAATGCGCAGTTGCTGACTGACATTCCACGTAATGTTGCTGCGGTAACGGTTAACCGTTTATGTGGCTCGTCTATGCAAGCTCTGCATGATGCCGCCAGTGGCATCATGAGTGGCCGCGGTGATGTGTACATGATTGGTGGTGTTGAGCACATGGGCCATGTACCCATGGACTTTAATATTGATTTTCACCCTGGTATAGCTAAAACCGCCGCTCGCGCATCAGGCAGCATGGGTATGACAGCTGAATTATTAGGTCGTCAAAACGGTATCACCCGTGAAATGCAAGATGCATTCGGTGCCCGTTCTCATCAAAGAGCCCACGCAGCCGCAGTTGAAGGTCGCTGGAATGAAATCGTCGCCACCGAAGGCCACGACGCTGACGGCGTATTAAAACTGATTGATGCCGATGAAACCATTCGTCCAGATTCAACGGCGCAAAGCATGTCAGCGCTACGCCCAGTGTTTGACCCAGTTAACGGCACTGTGACCGCGGGTACCTCATCAGCGTTATCAGATGGCGCATCAGCCATGTTGATTATGTCTGCCGATAAAGCCAAGGCGCTAGGTTTAACCCCACGTGCGAAAATTCGCGCCATGGCAGTTGCCGGTTGTGATGCTGCTATCATGGGCTTTGGCCCAGTACCGGCTACGCAGAAAGCCCTTAAGCGTGCTGGCATGACTATGGCTGACATCGAATTAGCTGAGTTTAACGAAGCGTTCGCGGCACAGGCACTGTCTTGTATTAAGCATCTGGGCTGGTTAGATTCTTACGAAGATAAAGTGAATCTTAACGGCGGGGCGATTGCGCTTGGTCACCCACTAGGGTGTTCTGGTTCGCGTATCTCAACCACCTTAATCAACCTAATGGAAGCGAACGATAAATCTATCGGTTTAGCGACTATGTGTATTGGTTTAGGTCAAGGGATTGCAACTGTGTTTGAGCGGGTGTAACGCAAGTTGATTTAATTCTGTTTGAATAGGAGGGCGCCAGGTAGGCGCCCTTTTTTATGGCTTCGGCCAAAAAGCATACGCTTTGCTTATTTATGGTCTGCGGCCACAAAATATACGCTGCACGTACCAGCATCCTTGCTGGGTATGACAAACCATCCTTGGTCAGCCAGTGACTTCTTTTATAAAATGCGTCCATGCACTTTACCTAAAGGCCAGCTAAAGCTGTTCCATATTTATCCTGTAAATATTGGTCTATTGCCGAAAGAAGTAACCAAGACAAAATGGTCGGGAACCATTTGCACATCTGAATGACGGTGAGAAGTGACTTTCCCCTCAAAATTTAAGACCATGACATTGATGAAATTTACAATAAAATGTATTCAATTGACGCTTGACCTCTGATACCTATCATCTAACCTGATGATAGAGTGGATCCACGAAACGTAGAATTACTAGTTTACTATTCTTACAGAAACTAACAGTTTGATGCTAAAAAATATATTCAACTCCACTCCATCAAAAACTGCCAGCATAAAAAGGAAAGTTAGATAAAATATTTATTAATGCTCAAGGCCGGTCACTTATTTTCTTTCAAGTCAGAAGATATTCTCTGCACAGCGCCATTGTTAGAAAAGAAGTTAGATGCAGTATACCTCGCGCCTATAAATTATACTTGGCTTTACTATTGAGCTGGGATAATTTGATAAATTTTACGTCTCAGGAATGTTAATTGTTGGAGCAGATTTTTCTCTTATAGATAGCTTCTTTGAATCACAGATTATATTTAATGAGTTCCTTTGCTAACAAAAAATTTGCAGTTCAGAAAAAGGACTATGGCAATTTTCATTTGCTATAAACCTATGTGGGATCCTGAAAATGTAACATTGGATAATTAGCTCTATCTATTATTAAATTTAATTCACAACCAAGAGGATGAGCGAAATGGACGGATTAGAAGCGCTAAATAAAAACTATCTAATTCTTAAAAATGAAGTCGACTCTATTCAAATTTCCTTACTGAGCCAAAAAACCGCTTGGTATAAAAAAATTCCTGTCATCATTTCTATTTTGGCTCTCACATTCTCTTTTGGGACAACTTATGTTTCAAATAAAAGAATCAAGATACAAGACATTCAAGCGATAAAATCAGATTTGCGAAATATGCTTCAACAGTTGTCCGCTATTCCTTCCAGAAACTTTGAACTCACAAAAAAATATTCAGACGATCCAAATGCAGTTGCCTTTGTCGGTGGGCAAATAAATCAAGAGAATGCGTTGCTTGCTTCCCAAGCGGCGGAGTTGATAGAGCAACTACCAGACGATAGAGTTTCCGCCATAGAGGCATACTCTGTCGCTGTGGCTCTTCAGTTCTCTTATCAAAATCAAAAAGCATTTGAAATGTATGAACTGTCCCATAATTTGGCTACAGATATGAATACTAACGTTGCAGCTAAGCGAGGTATGGCAAATATTTTGTTTATAAGTGGTCAAGCTGAAGCAGGAAGAGTTCAATTTCAAGAGGCGCTTAATACCTTCTCAATTTTTAAGGGCTACAATGATTTTATTCAGAAAACCACGCATATCGTGACCTTGCTTAATTGGTTTGGTGCTGAATCAGGTTCTGGATTTAACGCACAATCTATTCAAAAGCTCAATGAAGCTGAAAACATCTCAAAAACCTTGCGTCCTGGACCATATACCGTTCAGGTTCAGGGGCAAATACAACAAGCACGCAATCAAATTATAGGACTATCTATACAATCAACTACGACAGCACAATAGAATCAACGGGCCACAGACACTGAAAAACCAAAATAATCGAAGCGCATGCAGCGTGGCCGCATGCCATAAATAAGCAAGGCCTATAAGTGTACGTAGTACTTAAGTGTTTGAAAGCCATAAAGTTCGCGACGCGAATAAAAAAGCGTCAACAGGTTTAGAGTGGTTGAAACAGCATTAACAGGGCTGACGTGTTAATGCGGACCCAAAAATGACTAGTGGCCGAACTTGACTCTTACCCCCGCATTGGCGATGAAGCCGTCGTTTCGTGACCAGATATCTGTGGTCCATTGGCCACTTGCGGCTCTTGAAGGCAGTAATAGCGGATGTTCGTCGGTTTGTTTTACATCTAACAGATTTTCTAGGTTTAAAAACCAACTCGCTCTGCCTACGGTGATTTCTCCCATCAGGCCGAGGTGCCAGTAAGGGTTCGACTCGTTAATATAAGGGTTGTCGTTTAATCTTTGGGTACCTGTGTAATAGGCTTCAAAGCCTACTCGAAACTGACCGTGTCGTTCCCACATGGCGACAAAACCGGCTGAGTGTCTGGGGGTGAGTGCAATTGTTCTTCTGTCGTTACCATCCAATGAAACTTCGGTGGCATCTAAATACAGGTAACTTGCTGTGAGCTTTATGTCCCGCCAATAATAGCGCAGTAGTACTTCAGAGCCGCGGATCTGAGTCTCGCCCTCGGCGTTGACTAATCTGACTCTGTCGAATATCGCTGTGTTGTTTGATGAGAAGGCTTGTAGCTCGGTGACGTTGTCAATATTTGAGCCAAATGCCGTTATGCTGGCTTCAATATTCTCAAGGCTATAGGTTACATCAAGAGAAGCAGTTTCAGCTTGCTCTTCTTTTAGGTCTTGCAGTGGTTCAAGTCTAGATAACCCAGCTGCTTCAATTTCTTCCACAAAAGGCGTGGGCGCGAAGTAACCTTGCCCATAAGAGCCTCTTATTGTTACATCACCCGGGCGATAGAGCATCGATACTCTAGGGCTGAATTGGGTGCCGTATTCGCTGTGCTCATCTACGCGAGCACTTATGGATGTGGTCAGTTGTTCCGTTAGCTCATAGTCTAATTGGGTGAATAACCCGGGCACGTCATAGGAATAATCAAACTGTTCGAAGGTGTCTGAGGTGAATTCTTCTGCTTGATAGGCGATGCCCACTAGCCAGTCACTGGCGCCGCTATAGCCAGCGATACTGGTTTCTAATAAATAACTTTCATGTTGATCATCCTCGCTAATATCACCATAGGTATGATCGTGTTCTTGCACCATAGCCGACGCTCTGGTGCTAAACGTAAGGGAATTCAGCACGGGCATATTGAATACCAGGCCGCCGTCAATACGCTGAGAATCTTGCCCTTGCTCAAATGGGTTGCCGTCTGCAACGACTTCCCCAGGCATAGTGCCACCTGCGCGTTGCTCGGTCATAAAGCCTGTGGTGGCATACAGTGATTCACCATTTTCACCTTCCCAAAACAAACGAGGGCGAGCGCTGTATCGCTCGTAACTTGGTAGGTCAATCCAGCCATCATCATCAATGTCTTGTTTTGTTTGACGATGGGCGCCGACCGTTAATGAACCTTTGGTCTCTTCGCCAAGGGGGCTTTCTACATAAGAGGTTAGGTCTTGCCCATCGCGGGTGGTGACATTCACTAAAGCTTCGCCATTAAGCGTATCGCCGGGGGTTCTGGATACGAGGTTAATCACCCCGCCCAATGCTGAGCCGCCATATAACGACGAGGCAGAGCCTTTAATGATCTCAACACGTCCGAGGTCGGTAGGGGGGATTTGCAATAAGCCGATAGACGAGGCTTGATTTCCGTAGAGGGGTAAACCGTCTGCCAGTAACTGAGTATAGCGTCCGTACAAGCCTTGTAGCCGAATGTTCGCACTGCCTAAAGCCGGCGACGTGGTTTGCACACGTACGCCCCCTGTTTCAGCCACTAGCATCGAAATATTACCTGGGCGCATGGCGGCTTTTTCTTCAATCTCTTCCCGGTCAATAAGCTCTACGCGGATAGGCTGATCATCGGCGATACGCCCTGAGCGTGTGGCCTGAACAACAATCTTTTCAACTTCTTCTGCATGCTCATGTTCATCTTCATGAGTGTCATCATCATGCACTTCGCCGCTAACTAGGCTCTTGGTAGTCAGGTCTGGTGCTTGATAAGCGATACTAGTTGATGGCGTGGCCGCATCATGTACTGGGAGTAATTCATCAGCCTGACTTAGGGGTATAAAACCTAGAGGCATAAAACTTAGTGTAAATACAAACGAGGCAGACGGGGATGGGCTAGGCATAAATATTTTGTTGAACCAATAATAAAATTTTGCGCAAGAATAAAGGTTCTTGTAGGTGGAAGGTCAAGGTAAAAAGAATGTATGGGTAATTAAAGGGAAAGTAAAAAATTAGAAATAGGCTCTAGTCACGGTCTAGTTTTTAATGTCCTCCTTTATACGGGAGGCTGGCAGAGCATTATGCTAATGCGCGGTGGCGCGCATACTGCGATGCACCTATATCTTGCACCTAAATAGCGCATTTGCCTCTTATTGCGTGTCGTCACCTCTACTACTCGTCGTTTAAATAGGGGGTAGAGCACTCTTTTTGCTACATGAAGTTGATAGTTTTTAACCATAGCCGTGTCGTCGTGGCCTGCATTTGCTGGGGCTGAGCCGCGACCTTTTTAATATTCGGAGTATCGAGACTTGAAAGGGCACGGTATTTGCTGACCGTTTGGTCAACTTTTATTGTCTTTTATGGATAAGCTCTCTTATGTCGTTTTTAAAACAGGCTAGATCTACCTTTTTTGTTTTGTTATCCCTCAACGCATTTAGCACCCGTGCTGCTGATAGCGTTGCTACTGACATTATCCCCGTTAAAACCGTTGTTGTGACCATGTACGAAGAGGGTGAAGCGATGGGTGATGGAGCTGGTGAATTGCAGTTGTGGTTAGAGCGGGGCAACTTTTCGACCAAATTAGACTTTCCCTTGGGGGAGTACGATTTATATCTTAGTGAAGATGGCGTATTGGTGATATGTGTAGGCGGCGGTATTCCCAATGCCACGGCTTCAATCATGGCGCTGGGTCTTGACCCTCGCTTTGACTTAAGCAAATCCTATTGGTTAATTGCAGGTATCGCTGGTGGCGACCCGGAAGATGTATCGTTAGGCACGGCTGCTTGGGCTAAGCATATTGTTGATGGTGACTTAATTTATCAAGTGGATGCACGGGAAATACCAACATCTTGGCCTTATGGCATTATTCCATTGGGCGCGACCGAACCTGCTGAAGAGCCAGAAGATATTTCAACGGGATGGACGTTAGACACGGTTTCTTTTGATTTAAACAGTGCGTTGGCTGATTGGGCTTATGCGCAAACTAAAGATATTAAGCTTGCGGATTCAGACGCGATTAAAGCATTTAGATCCCTATATAAGACTTATCCAAATGCGCAAAAACCACCTTTTGTTACCCAAGGTGATACCTTAAGTGCAAGTAAGTATTGGCATGGCAAATACCTCAATCAGTGGGCAAATGATTGGTTGAAGTTATACGGTGGTGACTCAGCTAATTTTATGACCAGTAACATGGAAGATTCAGGCACGTTAACCTCACTTATGCGCCTAGCCCGTATTAATAAAGTCGACCCTAACCGCGTTATGGTGTTACGCACGGTGAGCAATTATACTATGGCTCCCGCAGATAAGGCGACGAGTTGGAGTATTACCGCCCCTTATCCTGATGGTGGCTTCCCTGCTAAAGACGCGGCTTATATTGTAGGTAATAAGGTCGTGCAAACCATCGTTAATAACTGGGGTAAATACGAAAATACCCTACCTTACGATGCCAACTAGTGTGTTTGTCACTGGCTTAAATTAATGAATACCCCTTTGGAGTTTTGGTTATGAGAATGCTTTATTTACTCATCTTTTTGTGTGTGAATTCTATGTCTTTTGCCCACGCAAAAACCTTTGATGAAGAGTTTGAAGCATTCAAAAAGACCGCCTCAGCCCAGGCGCTATATACCTTTTTATATGCCATGCCCAAGGGCGGTGATTTACATAATCATTCAACAGGTTCAAACCTGTCTGAATGGTGGTATGCGGAAATTCTAGCCCAGCAAGAAAAGGGCTATCGCTACTACACAAAAGTTAAAATTAACAATTGTCGAGCCTATGGCAGCAATGAATTTACCCAAGCACCGTACCTGTTGTTATTCGTCAATATTCAAGCGTATGAATATGAAAAGCTCGATAGCTGCGAGCAATCTGAATACGTAGGCATACAAGATCTTAACCCCGAGCAAAAAAAGGCTTGGCTAAATAGCATTCGTCTCGATAAAAGCAGCGAAGGCCGGGATGAGTTCTTTCAAACCCATTGGGCGCGGATTAATTCCTTGATGTCTAATCCCTATATGCAGGCCAATTTAATCGTTAAAAATATGCAAGCCTTTGGGGCAGAAGGGTTAACTTATCTCGAAACAGACGCCGGAGTACGCGGCTTTGTGCACCCTGACGGTAGCCCGTTTGATAGTGAAGAGGTGTATCAAATTTATCTAGAGCGCTTCGCACAAAAAGATGCCCTTGCCACGGGGGTTACTGTGCGATTGCAGTACGCCCTAGTGCGTTTTATCACTCAGGCAGAAGACGCGCTTAAGTGGATGTATGGCTTTGTGGCTTCGCATCCAGAGCTCTATGTTGGGGTGGACATGGTGGGCCGCGAAGATAACGACAAAGGCCACCCATTACGTTTTTTGCCAACACTGCGTGCGCTTAGGCATCAGTATCATGGGGTGAATTTATCTATTCACGCAGGCGAGTCAGACGAGCCTAATCATCATATACGTGACACGCTTTTGCTTGGTGCAACGCGCATTGGTCATGGTTTAAATTTAACCGGCGACCCAGACACACTTTTATTGATGCGCTACAGCCAATACCTGATTGAAATCAATCTTATCAGCAATTTGCTGCTGGAATACGTGGATGATTACACGCAGCACCCTTTCCCTGAATATTTACGCTTAGGCATACCTGTCGCGCTTTCAACTGATGATCGCGGCATGTGGGACTCGAACATGACCGATGAATACTACACAGGGGTAACGAATTTCAACTTATCTTGGTCAGAGTTAGTGAAAACCGGTGCCAACTCGTTAGCGCATGCATTTGTTGATGAAAAAACTAAGCAGCAGCTTTTAGATGACTACAAGCAACGCATTGCTGCTTTTGAGAAAGCCTTTAGCGATAAAAAAATGGCCGCATTTGAGAAGGTGAAACCTGAAAGTTATTCCTTTGCTTGCAAGCAGTTTAAGGTCTGTCATTAAGCAATCGATATAAGTCGAGTGAGTCTTAAGTAGGCCTGTCAGGTTTATTAGGGGTTAATCTATGCGTGGTATGTGTGCCATTGGCAGACATTAGCAATCCAACAAGTCCATGGGGCCATTACTAATAAACAGAGACTATTGATTAACAGTCAAAACGGCAAACTTGATGATCAAGAATACCTAATCCACAGGTTTCAGATGTGGGTTAAAAAAGGTGGGTTTTTCATTCTATTCTCTTACACCACAACTGTTTTTTTATACAACCACCGTCTCTCGCCCGTATATATGCAAGATCTTGGGTAATGCCCGCATTTCCTCAGAGCAAGAAATAGACGAATGAAAAACCTTAGCGTTTGCAATAGGTTACCCTCAATGTTAAAAATGACGAATATAAAACAAACGCAACGAGCCGTGTTTAAACACGGGCGTTTGCGTCTTATTAATATTGTTGGATTTTCGTCGAGGTTATGAGTACAAATGAAACTGAATTTTAATTGTTCTCATTGTTTAAGTGATAACGAAACGGTAAATAATTCATTGATTGAAATAAGAGATGATAATTTTTATCAAATTACTTGTGATAAAGGTCATGTTAGTCATTTCTATATCCAGAATTTAAAGTTTGAATTATTATTTGATGCGGGCTCTATGGCATTAATTGATGGTTATCCAAACGCGGCAGTAGCTTATATATCCTCATCATTAGAAAGGCTTCATGAATTTTGTATTCATGTTTATTCGAAGGTAAATGACATTGATGATGATATATTTAAGAAAAACTGGAAGTACTTTAATAATTCATCTGAGCGGCAGCTAGGTGCTTTCCTTAACTCGTTCATGCTTTTTGAGCAATCTACTTTAAAATTTGATTTACAAAAGTACTCCC
>NZ_BAER01000092.1 GCF_000315055.1 Paraglaciecola polaris LMG 21857
TGGGGGATCCCCTCATAGAATAGGCCTCCCTTCTTTGTGAACCCAGCCAATATATTGTCCAATAGCCCACCTTATTTGAGCTTCACTTATCTTGTAATCCGAGGCCCTTTTTCTGACCTCTCTGCCTAATCTTATAATTGATAACACGCGTCGATGGCGAGTAGTATTGGCTTGAAATGCGCGCTCCCAATGTTGCTGCTGAGCGATGAGTCCGAGCAGTCTTAACAACCATTCAGCAAGCATCGCAATCAGTAGTAATATATCGAATCTTTTGGTGCAGCGACTGTTGCTGTGGCGCAGTCCCATTCCATATTGTGGACTTTTAATATCGCGGAAGGTTTCCTCTATTTGCATCCGTCTGGCGTATAAAGTGACAAGCTGTTTAGAATTGAATTTACCGTGTTCCGGCAAGTTGGTAGCGAGTAACCAAGGCTCTTTACTCCCTGCAATATAGCTCTGCTGAGCGGTATGATTTCGGCCTGCTTTTGAAGAGCGTTTATCTTTGCGATGCTTGGGTTTTGCTTTGTATAAATGAAGATGCGCATGAAGCGGATTTTTACGCCCTAATTCGCCGCAGCCTAGGTACTTAGCCCGAGAATTCGCATTGGGGTAAAACGACTTATTGCTTCGCCAAAGCGCTTGCCCATCACGCTTGAATCCCACATCGCCACGCACGCGGCCCAACCAGAACCAGCCATGTTTTTCTACTTCACGAAACCAAGGGTTACGATAGCCCGCATCGGTCACAATTAACGGACAACAACCTGGTGGTAAGATACTCGCGAGCTCTTTTAGAAAGGGATTGTGGCTAACGGGGGAGTTGTATTCAGCGTAAGAAAACACTCGTTCATACAACGTCACAGAACGCCCTTGCACGCTGACCGATGCACGTAAGGTTAAGTGGCGGAGCTTCTCCCGTACATCAGACCAATCTACAAGTACAACGGGCATGGGGTTCGCACCGCAGAGCAACCGAGCGTGCCAGCGATAAATGTCCAATCGTTCGTTGTGCAATTGCCGATTACCGAGCAGCCTGTCTATACGTTTTATGTTGTGTTTCGGGGCAACAGAGCCTGCAATGTTGCGGCCTAATTCGGTTAGCGACAGTTGTTGTCCATCCAGTAAAGATTGTGTGGCAACCATAAGAGAGGAAAGACGTTTTGCATGTAGATTGGGGCATTGCTTTTTAAGCAAATCGTGTAAGATATGAATATCACGCATGGTGTTGTTATCTGGTTAGTTTTTGGCGAAATTTATTAGATCAAATAGCACCATGCGTGTCTATATTATTGTTTCCGCTTAATATTATGAGGGGATTCGTTAG
>NZ_BAER01000091.1 GCF_000315055.1 Paraglaciecola polaris LMG 21857
TTTTTGCGGTTCTAAGTGATAGAACAACCCTAATTAGTTGCCCAATAACCCTTTCATGACATTATTTAAAATTTGCTTTTGCGCTTCGGCGGCATTTTTACATTCTTGCGTTTTACTGTCTTCACCCTTCATCAACTTAGCCGTACACTCAGCTAGCACGTCAGTTAACAACTCAGGATCATCGATCAAGTCTTCCACCGAAGGGGTACCACAAGCAGTCAATGCAAACACCAATGGCAATATACCTATAATTTTTTTCATTTTTCTTCCTTAAATACCCATCAAAAAACCCTTAACGCTTGGGTTGAACGCCAAGTTTGCCCCTTCAACTCGTTGAAAAGGCGAGATTTACATATCTATTAACAATTTATCATTTTTAGATACTAAAAAAATATCCCTAAAAATACAATTTTTTCTATTGAAAATCAGCTGCTTATCATCATCTCTCAGGGGAGAACAAAAGTAACTTGTGCGTATTAGGAGCATGGTTACATCAACTATCTTCTATTGCTTTTGTTGCTCACTCATCTCAATTTTATATTAAGGAATCTCAATGAAAGCTTCAAAAATTGCTTTATTCGCAGCAACAGTTATCTCCGTGCCTTCCGTTTACGCTGCTTCTCCTGATTTCAATTATGTTGAAGGGGGTTACGCCAAAATTGATGTCGACAACAGTGATTATGAGCCCGATGGCATTAAAGTATCCGGTTCCGCGTTGGTTGGCAAAAATGTCTTTGTGAATGGCTCATATACCGACACGTCTGATGAAATCGCGAACCGTGACGTTGACTTTAATCAGCTTAGCCTAGGTATTGGTTATCGTATGGCCGCTTCTAGCAATACCGATGTGTATGGCGTAGTTAGTTATGAAGAAGCTGAGCTTGAGTCATATGACGAAAATGGCTATGGCTTAACCGCGGGTATTCGTTCCCGCGTCACACCGAATATTGAGTTGGATGGCGGCGTGTCATATATCGATTTGGACGATGATGATGATACTTACCTGAATTTGGCTGCTAGTTATTATTTCACTCCAGCCGCCGCAGTGAGTGTGTCATATCGCACGTCTGACGATAACGACATCATGGGTGTCTCTGCGCGTTATTCGTTCTAACCCTTGCAAAATCTAAGACGAGGGAACAAATAGATGTTGCCTCGTCTTGTGTTTACTGTATGTGTTTTATGCTAGGCAGTACCCTAAAAATTTTCTAACACGTAATCCGGCAAGTCATCTTCGGACGGCAGTGGCATGGGTACGCCGTGTTCGTCTATGGCGACAAATTTAAAACGTCCTTGAGTTACTTTTTCACGCAAACCAATTCGGTCTCGTCGAACCCAAGCTTCGACATTTATCACCATAGAGGTACGCCCCAACTGCACAACGCTCGTATAAAGGCCTAAAATGTCCCCTACTCTCACTGGGCGAATAAAACTCATGCCATCCACAGACACAGTGACTACTCGACCTTGGACACGCTGGCCAGCACAAATACCTGCGGCAATATCCATTTGAGACAATACCCAGCCGCCAAAAATATCGCCGGCTGCATTTGTATCAGCTGGCATGGCTAGGGTTCGTGTGGTCAATTTACCTAGGGCTTTTTCTTTGTGCATTTCGCTACCTTTATGCTAGTTGTAAGCGGGATAATGAGGGCTGTAGCGAGATTGTAGCATCAATTTAGCCTGTGATTTGATACCAAAGTGCAGGATTTTGTAACGGTGTTTGCAGCGGTAAAATTGGATTTGGCAAATCGATGATCCTGCGCTCACCTAAGCTTCCTTTACGAATAAGCCACTCGTTATATTTCATAAATAACGCTTCGAACGAGCCATCGTCGATAGCAGCCAATAAACCTCGCTCTATATCCGCAGCAAGCGTTTTATCATCCCCATTCACAAAGAAATAAATGGCGGCTGGGTAGCGCAACAAAATGTTCTTTTCCACCGTTAAATTAAATTCAGGTCGTGCTTCCAATTCATCCCAGATTTCAATCAGCGAACGAGGGAAAAAATCGAAGCGTTCTTTATTTAGCATATCAAACAGCCGCTCATATTTAGACGATGACATCACATCAATGTCACTATTGTTCAATATGTAGGTGTCTGGCCAATCATGGCCTTGCCCCGCGGTTAGTTTTTGTAAATCCTGCAGATTGTTTATTTGGTCGAATTTGCCTTGGTCACTGGCATGGATCAAAAACAATCGCCATCCTATCAGTCCTTTATAAATCGGTATTCGTATGGGAATAAAATTGTCTTCACGCTCTTGCGTTGTCATTGTCCACACCACGTCGGCAGCATTTTCTTTACCCACCATACGCAGGGCGCGACTTTGCGTCATCAGTGCATTGCTTTGTTTGAGTCGGTAGGTTTTATTCAGTTTGCTGATCGCCAGTTGCAATAAGCGTACTGGATAAATAGGGCGACTATCTTTTATTGAAAGGGGTTTTGGGTAAAGGATGACCGTTTCGGCTCCAGCTTGATCTTCTGTCGCGCCTTGGCCAACCCGCGTAAATAGCGACAATAGTGCAACCACTAGAAATACACTGACGTGCCTTGAATAGGTATTCAAATTAGGCCTCCTCATTAGCCTATAGCTTGGTACATTTATACCCCGTACGTACCCGCTCACTTGGGTATCGAATTTACCTTTTTTAATTGACTTAATCAATTTAACAGTTCACACGAATAACGCTACTGAAAAATAAGCCATCTCACTTAGGGTGGTTCCTCCCCCTGAATACGTATGCATGGCCTAGCCTATTGCTGCGGCTTCACCAATAATGAGCGTCAGCTAAAGCACCCGACCAGCATGTTAATATAAGCCTACATCGAACAAAAGGATCACCGAATGTCCCATTTATATCGAGCACCTTTTTATCAGATTATTATATGTTTAAGCGTACTTTGGGCGTTCCCTGCCAGCGCACTTGTAAAACCGTCTTCACCTAGCCCATCGGTGGATCCGTTTTGGAAAAATGCCGTGGTTTATTTCATGCTGACCGACCGTTTTGCCAATGGTGATAAGCACAACGATAACAACTTCAACCGTCAGCAAGATGGCGCCACGCTTAGAAATTTTATGGGCGGTGATTTAAAGGGCGTTACCCAAAAGATAAAATCCGGCTACTTTCACGACCTGGGCGTTAGCGTGTTGTGGATAACCCCAGTAAATGAACAAATTCATGGTTATTGGGACGAAGATTGGGGACGTAGTTATCCATTTCACGGTTATTGGCCAAAAGATTGGACTTCCGTTGATCCTAACTTCGGCACTGAAGCTGAGATGGCCGAAATGATCGCCACTGCCCATCAACATGGTATGAGAGTATTGGCCGATGTGATCATTAATCACACCGGACCTAAAACACTCAGCGATGTGGCCTGGCCAAATGAATGGATCAGAACTCAACCTACCTGTAGTTGGACCAGTTATGCAGGCAACGTAACCTGCGCCCTTGCCGACAGCCTGACTGATATACGTACTGAGTCTGACGACCCAGTTGACCTGCCCGCTTTTTTAATCGAAAAATGGCGCACAGAAGGGCGGCTTGAAAAAGAACAAACAGAACTTAATGCCTTTTTCGCCCGCACCCAACTGCCAAGGGCACCGAAGAATTACATCATCAAGTGGCTCACCGACTGGGTACGGGAATACGGCATTGATGGCTTTCGAGTCGATACCGCTAAACATGTGGAAGCCCAAGTGTGGCAAACCTTGAAGATTGAAGCGACCACAGCCCTTAACCAATGGAGAACTGCGCACCCTGAGCGAGCGCTTGATGACAAACCCTTTTTCATGATCGGGGAGGTCATGCATTTTGGTGTGAACGGCTTTAAAAACACCCCAAAGGGTACACGCTTATACGACTACGGTGATAAGCAAGTGGATTTCTATGATTATGGTTTTGATAGCTTAATCAATATGGGGTTTGCTACCCATGCTAACCAGCCAATGGAGCAAATATTCAGTACGTATTCCCATGAGCTAAACCAAGGCCCATTAAGCGGTGTTGGGGTACTTAACTATGTGGTTTCCCACGACGATCCTGAGCCTTATGATCCCCAGCACACAACCCCTTATCAAACCGCTCTTAAGCTAATGCTCGCCCCAGGGGCAGTACAAATTTATTACGGCGATGAACTAGCCCGTAACCTCAGCTACCCAGACGCCATCGGAGATGCCACATGGCGCTCATTCATGAACTGGCAAGATCTAGCTCAGCCTGAAACCCAACGATTATTACAACATTGGCAAAAACTCGGGCAATTTCGCCAAGCACATTTAGCTGTTGGTGCGGGCATACATAAAAAGTTGAGTGACAAACCCTATGTATTTCAGCGGACTTTGGCTGAACAAGGCACACACCAAGCCGACAAGGTGTTAGTTGGAATTGCTATGCCCAAGGGTGAGAAAACCCTGCACCTTAACGGCTTGTTCCCGGATGGCAGTGAAATAACAGATTATTACTCAAATACCCGAGTCGAAGTACATGATAACAAAGTGATCCTCAATACGCCTTTTAGCGTGGTGTTACTGGGTGTACAAAGTGAAAACGATTAACTGACGGTCACGGTATATTTGCCCAAAACAGCGGGATAAATAGGATGATTAACCACTCTATATTTGCAGCACACATTGCGTATGTTGTGGTTAATCATAAGAACTATTTTAAAATATTGGACACCACTGCAAGATAGCTTTTGCAAAACTCTCTCTTGCATGCAGTTTATTTGCCCATGCTTGTACTGCGGGAAACTGTGCAAAATTGTAACCTACACCCGACAACGTGAAATGCAACGGCACCCACGTAATGTCTGCCAGCGTAAATTGCTCGCCAACCAACCAATCTTGGTGAGTTAATCTGGTATTCGCTTTTTCAAAAAAGTGGTCCAAGGTTTGCTCCGCTTCTTTAGCGTCTGCCACTGAGAAACCTTTACTGCTCGCGTTATGAAATTCCACTAGCTCTTTATTCGTTTGCAGCTTCTCATAGGCCTGTCGCTGTTGGTCCGACTGTTTCATTTTTCCCTGCATCTTATGGTAATAGATGTAGGTTTTCACTGCCTTTACATGGATCGCACCAGCGGATTTCATCCACCAGTACATTTCATCTAAGTCTTCTGAGGATTCCGGTCTAAGGGCCGACTCGGGGAAGGTTTGGTCAATATAGTCAATAATGTCATCGGATTCGATGATCACCACGCCGTCGTGCACCAAAGTCGGTACGACCCCATTGGGATTAATCCCAAAATATTCCGCTGTAATGTGCTCTTTTTTGGTGATATCTAAGTGATGGCTAGTCCAGGCTAGTTTTTTCTCTTCCAGCGTCATGCGCACACGCATTGCACAGTTTGACACACCCGAATGATACAAATGTAAGCCCTTGAACCCGAGCACCTCTTTGTTGGTTGGTGTAACAATCCCCATGGCAGTACCTCACAGCAAGTAAATAAAAGAGGCTTACTATAATTAAACTCCAATAGAATGATAATATTCAAAAATAACTACTATTTGTTCACATTTTGGAAACAATAAATGAATGAACTAGAATGCATACGGGCGTTTGTAAAAGTAGCGGAAGTCGGCAGCTTTACCGAAGCCGCTCGGCAAATGAATGTCGCTAAGTCAGCCGTCACAAAACGTATTAATCAACTTGAACAACACCTTGAGTTGCAGTTATTTCAACGATCCACCAGGCGTCTTTCCATTACCGAAGGCGGCACTGTCTTCTATCAGCGCAGCATTCATGTTCTTGGGGAGTTGGAACAAGCAAAAGCAGACGTAAGTACCCTTGAGTGGAGCCTAAGCGGTACCTTGCGGGTGAGCTGTGTTTCCTCCTTTACTCAGCTCTATTTAGCGGATGACCTATGCGAATTTCGCCAACAACACCCTGATTTGCTGATTGATTTTAGCCAGCACGACCGCTATTGCGATCCGGTGCAAGAAGGCTTTGATTTAAGTATTCAAACTGACGTTGCCCACAGCGAAATTCTGCAAAAAGTTGAAATTGCGCCTTTAAAGCGCCTTATAGTCGGCTCACCCGCCTATTTAGAAAAACAGGGAATACCAACAAAACCCGAAGACTTAAGCAAACATGCTCTGGCCCACAACCGCTATATTCATCCAGATTTCACCATGCATTTCGAAAATACAAAAGAGGTCGTTTCAGTCCCTTTTACCCCTACCTATTCATCGAACACCATCATCCTTCTGCGTTCAGCAGTGATGAAAGGGCAGTGTTTAGCCATGATGCCAATCTTCTTTATCGAGCAGGAAATTATGTCCGGCGAGCTTGTTCCTGTGCTGACCGATTACCGCATGGAGGGAGCCAAACTGTGCGCCTTTTACCGAAAGTCAGCGTTTGTACCAATGAAAGCTCGGATTTTCTTAAACTTTCTCAAGCGCAAATACGGTGATATACCGCCCTGGGAACAAAGGTTACTCCTGAAAAACCCCGAATTATCTTACGCGTTGGGGATTGCCCCATAAGGGGCTTTCACTCCAATTACTCGTTATCCATGCCTGGTTTTTGCCATACACGCACGTACTCAATGGCAAAATCAACCACCCCATCGTCTTTTTCACCTTGAGGGCTATTAGCTTCAAGATCAGCTTTTGACTCAGGGTAACCCCGCCAAGGAAACGTCTCTTGGTCTAGCCACAAGTGCATGGCCTTATCGATCACGTAACCTTTTTTAAAGCCGCGTTTTTTAGCCCATTGCTCAATCGTCTCTTTTGATGCTTGACTAAAAAGCTCACCATCAATGAAGTACCGTATACCGCTGTGAGTCCATTCGAACCCATAAGTATGGAAATCGTCAGCCACTCTAAAACCAAGATCCTTGGTTTCGGTGTAGGTCACGTTTTTACCGTTTTCTTGACCTAGGTTGGGATTCCAATCGTGCAGCGACCACCACAAGTCACGATCTCTGTGGGCTTGGCCTTTAATACGATGACTACCGAAGTGCTCAAACATATCCAGTTCAAGCTCACTGTCATTTCGTTGGCCGTTCTCAGTTTCATGGCGCGTCATCCAAAAAGCACTAGAGACTTCCGCATCGGCAGCCTTCGCGCGAATTTCCATGTAGCCATATTTGAAAATTTTGCGATTAATTAACGCTGCCGTAGTGATATTTTCATATTTACTGATAACTTGATCAGCCCCCATGGATCACTCGCTTGCTCACTAAAAGGAAAATCGGGCTCCCAGCGAGTTTCAAGCATCAACTTGCCGTCTTCCAAGCGATAATTACGACCAGAAAACTGTGATGGTGCACGGCCAATCCACACTTCACGCTCAGGATGATCGGGATCTTTATAAACCGGCTTGCCATTTTCAAATTTACCCACCACATACCAACGATCCTCATCTAGGCTGCTGCCTTCGAATTCGTCACTGACGTCCGTGTTTAATACCCAGCCGCCAGCATTGCTTGGATCAGAAAGAGGCATAACCTGGTCTGATGCAGCCCCTGATGTAGCGCTAAAAAACAGACCTGCAGCCATAGCACCCACGCCCATAAAGGATCGAAACCACCCAGTGGAATATGTACCCATAATAACCTTCTCCCATCAAAAATTAATTGCAACAACAAACATTGCACATAATTAAACATATGATGTTTAATTTATCAATCTAAATGTTATTTTTTTGTTACTTAGGGTTAAACATGAAGACAGTTTCAGAGAAGATGCCCCTATGACAGCTCACTTGATTTTGTCCCTCGGCCGAATATGACGAGGCCTATCCTGTGCTTTTAACACTTCGGTATATTAAGATCCCTGAGTAGGAGCTTGGTTTTTATATGTTTTGTTATAAATCACACTACTTGCCCTGCTACGTATCCACTCGACCAGGCCCACTGGAAATTGTAGCCGCCCAACCAGCCAGTGACGTCCATCACTTCGCCGATAAAATATAATCCCTCGACGTCTTTTGCCATCATGGTTTTAGAAGACAGCGCATCTGTGTCGACCCCGCCTAGGGTGACTTCGGCGGTGCGGTAGCCTTCGGTACCATTGGGTTTCAATTGCCACTGATGAAACGCCTGTGCAACCTCGTTTAGACTCTTGCCTTGATATTGTTTCAACGGCTTGTTCTCAATCCCTAGGTAAGGCAACACAGTTTGTACGTAGCGCTTGGGATAAAATGCTGATAGCGCATTGCTGAGCAAAACATCGGGTTGATGCTGCTGCGCTTTCTGCAGTTGCTCGTGTAAATCACCGTTGGGATATAAATCGAACTCAACCCCTTGACCTGGCTCCCAGAACGAAGAGATTTGCAGCACCGCTGGGCCGCTTAAACCGCGGTGGGTGAACAAAATATTTTCATTGAAGCTGGTGTCGTTACAACTGGCGCTAGCATCAAGTGAGATACCACTTAACCCAGCCAATACGCTTTTGTCTTGCTCGTGCAATGTAAAAGGCACTAAACCTGCGCGAGTGGGTTTGACTGGCAAGCCAAATTGTTCAGCTAATTTATAGCCAAAGGGGCTAGCACCGAGTTTAGGTATAGATAAACCGCCAGTCGCCACTACCAATGACGCACACTGGTACTCGCCTTTGCTCGTTTGCAAGGTAAACCCGGAAGGTGTTTTTTCTACGTTAAGCACTTCGCATTGATTGGTGACGGTTGCTGCGGCTTTTTCACACTCACTTAACAGCATATTGAGTATGTCTTTGGCGCTGTCGTCGCAAAATAGCTGACCTAGGGTCTTTTCATGATAAGCAATACCGTACTCGGCGACCAATCCGATGAAGTCCCATTGGGTATAACGGCTTAGAGCCGATTTGCAGAAGTGCTTGTTATCACATAGAAAGTTTTCGTGAGACGCATACATATTAGTGAAGTTACAGCGCCCGCCGCCTGACATTAAAATCTTGCCACCGATACGCTTGGCGTGGTCAAGCACGGCAACACTGCGCCCGCGTTTACCCGCATGGGCGGCACAAAACAAACCTGCGGCCCCTGCACCTAATACTACTACGTCAACTTTATTCAATTTACTGCCTGTTTATTTGCGCCATGTGAGTCGGCGCCGATTATAAGGAATTTAAACTCAAAAACCCAAATAATACCGACATCCATTAAAGTTCGAGTGGTCTGCACATGTATTCAATTTGCTATCAGTGCTAGTGTGCTGGCTTCGTCTGTTTATCACCTAAGAAGCTGCTATGCCTAACAAGCCCCACCATAACAGTAAGTTTATTGATTTGAGTCACCGTATATATGACGGCTTGATCACCTACAAAGGCCTACCAGCACCTATTATGTGCGATTACCTGAGCCGAGAAGAGTCCAAGAAGATTTACGGTGAAAACTATCAGGTACAAATCGGTAAAATCGAGATGGTGAGCAATACGGGCACTTACATAGATACGCCTTTTCATTTCGCCGCCGATGGTGACGATCTTGCTCAAGTGTCTTTAGCATTATTAGCCGACTTACCTGTCTTAGTCATAGATGCGAAAGATAGCATCGAAGTGGGTGTGCACTTTTTCAAAGATCTGGAGGTATCTGGCAAGGCCGTGCTTATCAACACCAACTGGAGTAAACACTGGAATAGTGAACAATACTTTGAAAATCATGCTTTTTTGACCGCGCAAGCAGCCCAACTGCTGCTTGATAAAGGCGTAAGACTAGTAGGAATAGATTCACACAACATCGATGATACCCGAGGCGCAGAGCGTCCTGTACATAGTCTGTTGCTGGGTAATAATGTTCTAATTTGCGAGCACCTAACCAACCTAGAAAAAGTCCCCAGCACCGGCGGCCGATTCTATGCAGTTCCGCCTAAAATCAATGGTGTGGGCACATTTCCTGTCAGGGCGTTTGTACAAATAAAAACAGATTAGCCCTTTTGCAATGCCTCAATGCGTTTCTCTAAGGGTGGGTGGCTCGAAAACAGCTTTTGAACTTTGCCCGCGCTGATGGCAAATGCAGCCATTTCTTCCGGCATGGGCGGGGCATCTTGGTTTTGCTTTAAGCGCTTAAGTGCCGCTATCATATTGTTACGACCTGCTAAGCTTGCCCCACCTGCATCGGCTTTAAATTCACGATACCGCGAGAACCACATCACTATCATCGATGCAAAAATACCTAAAATCACTTGGCTAATAATGGATACGATCCAAAACGCTGGCCCATGACCACGCTCTACTTTGAATACCACGCGGTCAACTACGTGACCAATTACCCGAGATAAAAATACCACGAAGGTATTCAGTACCCCTTGAATAAGTGTCATGGTTACCATGTCGCCATTGGCCACATGGCTAATTTCATGGGCCAGAACAGCTTCAACTTCACTTTGCGTCATGTTTTCAATTAAACCCGTGCTCACGGCTACTAACGCATTGTTTTTATTCCAACCTGTGGCAAATGCATTGGGGCTCCCATGCACAAAAATACCCACTTCCGGCATGCCAATTTTCGCTTGCTCAGCTTGACGCTCCACGGTACGTAACAACCAACTTTCGGTGTCGTTCTCAGGACGCTCAATCACATGTACCTTCATACTGCGCTTCGCCATGAATTTAGAAAGCAAAAGCGAAATAATAGACCCACTAAAACCTATCACAGCGGAGTAAACAAGTAAGGCTTGCAGGTCTAAATCAACGCCGTTTTGCGCCAGCAACCCCTGAAAGCCGAACAGACTAAAGACCAAACTAATCAATGCCATCACGGCAATGTTAGTCGCTAAAAACATTAATATTCGAAACATACCCAGCACTCCAAATTAGATGTGGTTAATATGAGGTCGATATCAACGCAGCGCAATAGTCCTCTGAAAATATCCCTCACGTCAACGCGTAAACACAGCCCAAAACAGGTTCACTTTTATCAAACATATCAGGCAAACTAGTCTTTCCCAGGCACATTTTGCAGCAACGCAATAATAGTACTGTTGTTATTCAACTTAGCTAAATCAAGCAAATAGCCTTTCTCTAGCTCGTTCATCGACCCTTTTGGCAATAGATCTTTGACGGTTTGCTCTTCACCATTGGCGATGGCCGTTTTCAGGGCGGCGAAGTGGGCGATCCCGTGCTTATTTTGTTCGGTTTGATTTGCACTCATGTATGACTCTCCATTAACGATTCACTTATAACCTAACAGCTCGCTCTTCAAAGAATCAACAAGCGTTAATGATTTGTAACGCTTGTATCTGTTCTCGTAAAAAAGAGCATTAAGAGACCCAGTCTATAACCAGCCATTTTGGTGGGCTATTCGTGCCGCTTCGATGCGGTTTTTGGCATCTAACTTACTGCATGCCGAAGATAAATAGTTACGCACCGTGCCTGGCGACAAAAACAGTTTACTGGCAATGTCTTCGGTAGACAGGCCGTCTTTGGCCAAGCGCAAGGCCCGGCGCTCTTTGTCCGACAACGGATCTTTTTCCATCCACGATTCAACCATTAACTCGGGTGCAATGGCACTGCCCCCTTGATGGACTTTTTGAATAGCAGCAATCAGCTCGTGAGAGGGGGAGTCTTTAAGCAGGTAGCCTTTCACCCCTGAGTCCATTGCCCGGCGCAAATAGCCACTTCTGGCAAAGGTGGTCAAAATGATGGTTTTGCATGACATTTTAGCCTCAAAAAGGTGCTGGGCTAGCTCTAACCCCGTCATATCTGGCATTTCAATATCGCTAAGTACAATATCCACTTGTTGTCCGTGCTGGTATTGCATGTAATCAAAGGCCAGTTTGCCAGTGGCGCAGCTATGCACAACCTGTAAGTTGTCTTCTAAATCAAGAATGGTCGCCAAGGCATTGCGTAGCATGGTTTGGTCTTCTGCCAATAGGATGTTAATCATGCGTTACCTCTCGTTCAGGCGTGTGCGCTTTACTGTGTTTTTGCATGGGTAAGGTTACTTCACTCAATGTGCCATTGAAATCACCACCGCTTTTGACTTGTAAAGTGCCGTTAAGCTGCCCTACACGCTCTTCAATGCCTTGAATGCCAAATCCGCTACGTGCGCCTTGCTCATAGCCTTGACCATCATCATAAACACTGAGCACAATCTGCTCGTTTTGTTTTTTTATCCTAGCGGTGACTTTGCTTGCTTTAGCGTGACGAAGAATGTTGGTCACCAATTCGCGCAGCACTATGGCTAACTCTTTGTTCGCCACAGGATCCAATTCAATGAATTGCTCGTCTAGGTTGTCAAACTGGTGATCAAAATCAATATCGACCCCAGCGAATACATTTTTAGCGTTAGCCAACTCACTGAGTAAATCACTGGTACGATAACCGGATACCACTTCTCGCACTTGGCTCAGAGCATCTCGGGCGATATCTTCCAACTGCTTTATTTCCACCCTAGCTTTGGCTAAATCTTTGTCTAACAGTCGCCCAGCCAAGTCTGCTTTTAGGGTGATAACCGAAAATGTATGGCCGATTAAATCATGTAAGTCTCGGGCGATGCGCTCGCGTTCGGCAACCTTAGCTAGGCGCTGGGTTTCTTTGCGCGATAAGACCAATGCTTGCTTGTTTTGCTGTAGCGCATATTGATAGGTATTCATCAGCCCGACAATGACAGTAAAAGCCAAGCCTGGGACATAAAAATAAATCCCTAATTTGAATACAAAGCTTACTGCACACATCCACAGTAATATGCCAAAGACAGTCGCCACCGCAAACTTAACTGATTTTAAACGACTGCACATTGCCCCGGCATAAATGAAAAATGTATTAGCCGTAGGGGTGAGTAAAGCAGCCAAGCTGCCTATCACTAAGATGGCAATGATATGATGGATAAGCTGATTGTTCGGTGCCCAGTAACAATGAAAATACACAGCCAAAAATGCTAAAGTCGCCAATGCCGCCCATAACAATTCCACTGGATTTTGATACGTAAAGGCCACTGGCACAAAGAAAAATGGCAAATAGATCAACAGTAAATAAGGTGTCAGAGGTTCGCTTAAGTTTCTAGGCAACAAGCAATTATCCAGTTTTCGCAGTACTTTGATCACGTATTCCCTTTCCTTGTATGCGCGTTTATGTGCTTTTTCTATTCTGGTTAGACGCTTTTTTTGTTAAACGCTAACATGGCCGAAGCGAAAAACAACGCTGAGAATAACACGAGTATCAACAGATGCTGTATAAGCGACCCACCCGCGTCTTGCCCGACAACCTTTAGGGCTAATTGCGACAAATGATAAGGTGGCAAAAATTGAGCAAATGACTGTAAGTAATCCGGCAACATAGTGATGGGTATCCATAAGCCGGAAAGAAACGATAACGGTAAATAAATCACGTTAACCACAGCTGGGGCGCTTTCTGCTTTAAGGAATAAACCTAGGGTTAGGCCAAGTAGACAAAACGGTAACCCGCCGATAATAAGAATGCCTGATAACATCAATATTTGCAGCAATGATAAGCTCACTCCAGCCAGACCAAACGCAACAACCCCTAAGGTAAGCAACACAATGACAGAGAACCCCATAGAGACAAACAGGCGACTCACAATTTGTGCGGACGCGGGCATGGGAGAGGTCTCTTTTATATCTAACCAACCTTGACCGCGTTCAACAGCGAGCCCTGCACCAAATGAAAATAGCGCAGGCCCTATCACGCCAAACGTGCCATAGGTACACAATAAAAACGTAGCGGCTTGCGGATCGTGTTGGTTCATCAGTACGCCAAAAAACAAATAGAAAATCGCAGGAAACAAAGTTGCCGGTAATGCAAACGCTGGATTACGAATACTCTTTAGCCATTCAAATTTAGTTTCAAGATAGAAAAGCTTAGCCGTTTGCTGCGTGGTCAATTGCAGTGCCTCAACATCTATATTGGCATTCGGTGACGTAGAAATAATGTTTGAATTGCTCATGCGTACTTTCCTTGATCCATATTGTTGTCGTTTAACTGTGTATACGCATCTTCTAGACCCGCACTTGAAACCGTTAAGTCTTGAATATCAGGTTGCTGTCTCAGCAGTGCAGTCAGGGTTTGATTCACATTACGGCTGGCTAACTCAGTAAACTTGCCACTCACCCGAACATGCTCAACCGCTGGGATCTTTTTGTATGCAATCATGGTCTTGCTATTGGGCTCACCCCAGGGATCACTGACACTGAAGCGGATCGTCGAGTGAGAGGCACGTGCTTTTATCTCACTTGTGCTGCCGCGTTGAATAATGTCCCCCTGCTTAAGCAATACAATCTCATCTGCTAGGCTGTCGGCTTCTTCTAAATAATGGCTGGTTAACACAATTGCGGTGCCCGCGGCTTTAAGGTCAAGAATGGCTTGCCAAAGCCCTTTTCGGGCATCTACGTCCATGCCCACACTTGGCTCGTCTAAAAATAGCAACTTAGGGTTACCACAAATGCTCAAGGCAAACAGTAGTCGCTGCTTTTCACCACCAGACAGCTTCTTAGAGTAGCGGTGCTCCATACTTTGTAATCCCGCGTATTCGATGACTTTTTGATATGCCAGCGGATTAGGGTAGTAGCTTTGAAAAAGTTGAATATGCTCTTTTATTTTTAGGGTTTCGGGTAGCGACGCCACTTGCAATAAAGCCCCCGACTGACGCCTTGCCGCCAATGATCCTGGCGGGCAGCCGAACACACTGACTTCGCCCGCATCAGCCTTGAGTCGTCCAAGCAAAATATTGATTAAGGTTGTTTTCCCCGCGCCGTTAGCGCCAAGAATCGCTAACACTTGGGAGCAGTGAATATCTAAGTTGATACAATTGAGGGCTGCTTTACCGTTAAAGCTTTTGCCTACGCCTTGCAGACTAGCAATCACCTTGCCCTGTTGCCAAGTTAAGTGACCGGATACCGCGGTGGAGGAATCTAGCATGTTCATACCTTTCTTCGTTTGTGAGCCTAGGAAGATTATGAACAAGAGGAAGGTGTTACATCACAGACAATTGTCATCAATACCTGATGACAATTGTCATATTCTAGCTGCCATGAAGGTGGCTAGATCTCAAATAAGTGCGAGCAGTGGCAAATAAAGCGTTTAAAGACTCGCCAACATAGTCTGGGCATCACTGACTTCAAACTTACCTGGGGCTTCGATATGCAGCGCTTTTACGATGCTATTTTCGACCAGCATAGAATACCGGCCAGAGCGTAGCCCACCGAAAGTACCTGTGTCTTTTGCTAAGCCGATAGCTTGACTAAACTCGCCACCGCCGTCGGCCAACATAGTCACATGTTCAGCATTTTGCGACTTTCCCCAAGCTTCCATCACGAATGCATCATTCACCGACAGGCAGATGATATTGTCGACGCCTTTATCGGCTAGTTTGTCTGCCAGTGTGATATAGCCAGGTAAATGGGCGTTTGAACAAGTAGGGGTAAACGCACCGGGCACGGCAAACAACACCACTTTTTTATTGGTAAACAGATCTGCGGTAGTAGGGTTAGTGCCTTCGCCGTTTTCGCGCAAGCTAAAGGTAATTTCAGGTAAGGTATCGCCGACTTTAATCATGGTATGTCCTTGTTAATATTCGTAAATAAGATCTAATTAAAACTTAGGTTGCAGTAAGTCCCACTTGTTGCCAAAGCAGTCTTGAAAGATAACGACTGTGGCATAGGGCTCATCTCTTGGTTGCTCTAAGAATGTTACGCCTTTTTGCTGCATGGCGTGGTAATCGCGCTGGAAATCATCGGTTTGCAAGAAAAACGCAACACTCCCTCCGGTTTGATTGCCAACCCACTGACTTTGCTGTTCTTGCGCTTTCATCAGCACCAAGGCCGCACCCGACTGGCCCACTGCGTTGTTCGGCGCAACCCGTACCCAACGACTATCAGGGCCATTCTTAATATCATCAAGTAGGGAAAAGCCTAATGACTGAGTATAAAATTCAATGCCTTTATCATAATCATTCACCAATAAACTGACGTTGCATACACTTTGTTGCATGGGGCTCCTTTTCAACTTGTTTGTGCTTTACGCTAACGCGGCCGGCAGACTCGCGTCAACATGCACTGTGCTAACCTTTCGGATCAGGCAACGTTAATTAATTAAATACACGTCAAAACGGTTCGCCTTGCCTTGCATTTCGATATGGGGTTTGCGCTCTGCCAAAAAAGGCGCGCCGGCCGGGCGTTTTACCACCACACGCTTTTTAGCCAAGGCCAATGCCGGGGCTAATAAGGCGTCGGCATCTTCATCTGGGCCGAGCAATTGTTGGAACAAACGCATTTCTTTTTTCACCGCAGCACTTTTTTTACGGTGAGGGAACATAGGGTCGAGATAAACCACATCGGGCGCCGTATCTGGCCAGTTAGCCATTAAATCGATAGCGATGCCATGATGTAAATGCATGCGTTTAGGTAACCATGAGGCGAGCTCTTCGCTGTACTGAGCGCGGGATAAACCATCCGCTAGTAACGCGGCCACCACAGGTGAACGTTCAATCATATCCACTGTGCAGCCAAGGCTTGCCAATATGAAGGCGTCACGCCCCAGACCGGCAGTGGCATCAAGCACCCGCCAAGCAGTTTGCCCTTTTAGCCCAACGGCTTTTGCTACGGCTTCTTTTTTTCCTCCGCCATGTAAACGCCTAAACGTTAAGGCGTCTGAGGCGAAATCCACCCGTACTTCACCGACTTTTGGTTCATTTAATTGCTTAAGCGCCAAGTGTGCCTCACTTTGCATTAACACCAAGCCATGGCTCACATTTTTCTCAAACCTGAGTTGCCAGTGACAAGCCGTATTTTGCGCTTTATCGATTAACGCGGCACTGGCGCCTGCGGGCACGGTCACCACGGGTAAACCTCTACCGAGGGGGTTATCAAGCATGACCATAGTGCTCTTTATGACCCAACCAACGATTAATGATGGCCTGGGCGTTCGCTGGATATTGCTGCCATAATTGTTGAGACAAGGTTTGTACTTGGGGAATAAGTTCGGCGTCACGCACCAAATCCGCGATACGCAAATCGGCCAAACCGGTTTGTTTGGTACCGAGTAATTCACCTGGGCCGCGAATTTCTAGATCTTGCTGGGCAATATAGAAACCATCTTGGGACTCGCGCAACACCGCTAAGCGTTTAGCGGCAATTTTCGATAAAGGGCTTTGATACATCAATACACAGTGGCTTTCCACTAAGCCCCGCCCTACTCGGCCACGAAGTTGGTGCAACTGGGCCAAACCTAAGCGCTCGGGATTTTCTATGATCATCAAACTGGCATTGGGTACATCAACGCCCACCTCAATAACGGTGGTCGCCACGAGTAAATCCATTTCGCCTTCTTTAAATTGCTGCATGAGGCGTTGTTTTTCATCGGCTTTTAAGCGGCCATGCACTAAACCAACTTTCAGCTCTGGTAAGGCTGACGCTAAGGCAATGGCCGTTTCTTCAGCGGCTTGAGACTGTAATACTTCTGACTCTTCAATCAGAGTGCATACCCAATACGTCTGCCGACCATGCTCAACAGTGGCCAAACGCACCCGTTCTACCACATCGATACGGCGAGTTTCCGGTAATACCACAGTGGTGATAGGCTTTCGTCCAGGCGGTAACTCGTCGATGACAGATGTATCGAGATCCGCATAAGCAGTCATGGCAAGTGTACGAGGGATAGGCGTCGCAGTCATGATCAACTGATGGGGAAATGCGCCTTGTTGTACGCCTTTTTCACGCAGCGCTAAGCGCTGGTGCACACCAAATCTGTGTTGTTCATCCACAATAACCAATGCGAGTGATTGATACTGTACCGCTTCTTGAAACACCGCATGGGTACCAACTAATAGCTGCAGGTGTCCGCTGGCTAGATTTTCAAGCGTCTCATTGCGCGCTTTGCCTTTTAGCTTACCTGCTAACCAACCTACCTCTATCCCAAGCGGAGCAAACCAAGCTTGAAAATTAGTCATGTGTTGCTCGGCCAATAGCTCAGTAGGAGCCATCATCACGACTTGGTAACCAGCACTGATGGCCGACAATGCCGCCATCGCCGCCACTAACGTTTTACCCGAGCCAACATCCCCTTGTACCAAGCGCATCATGGGCGTAGGCCGTTGCATGTCTTGCTGAATATCCTGGATAACCCGCTTTTGGGCCCCAGTTAACTCAAACGGCAGGCTGTCCAATAGCTGCTTTAAAAGAGGATCACTTGGGGTAATGGCAAAGCCTTTTTGTTGCTGACTTTGCTGACTTTGCTGACGAACCTTAAGTACGCTTAAATGGTGCGCCAGTAACTCTTCTAGCGCTAAACGTTGTTGCGCTGGGTGTTTGCCCTCTTCCAGTAAGGTCAGGGTGACATCAGGTGGCGGTCTGTGGACTAGGTGCAGAGCGTCAATTAAGCCCACCTGATGTTGATACATACCATCGGGCAGTAGTTCGGCCAAACCACCTTTATCCAGTAACCCAAGGGCTTGCTCAGTCAAATTACGCAAGGTAATTTGCTTCACCCCTTCGGTTGACGGATAAACAGGTGTGAGTGACTCGGCCAAGTCGGTTGGCGAGTCAGTGTTAATGATTTTGTACTCAGGGTGCATGATCTCAAGGCCAAACTTGCCTGCTCGCACCTCGCCAAAGCAACGAATGCGGGTGCCCTCTTCCAAGCCATTTTTTTGCGCCGCCGAGAAATGAAAAAAACGCAACGTGATCGAGCCGGTACCATCGCTGATACGGACAATAAGCATACGCTTACGGCCAAATTGCACATCGCAGGACATCACGTCGCCCTCAACACTGGTATGTAAGTGCGGCATTAAATCAGCGATAGGATAAATTCGGGTGCGATCTTCATAGCGGTGAGGCAAATGGAACAGCAAGTCTTGCACATGATGCAAAGCAAGCTTTTGTAATTTTTTCTGCGACTTTACTACCCACACCTTTTAGCTGAGTAACCGGCATTTGAGCTAGTCCGAGCATAGAATATCCGCACATCGAATGTCATCGTATTGGGCACTCGCGCTATGTATGCTGGCCCCTAATATCTTGGTGAGGCGCGTCAGCACTGGTGCAAAAAAATATAATTGTGAAAAAGAAATGGCCACACACCTTCTGTCTATATAACGTCGCGCTGCATATTATACTTCACGATTTACCCAAGTGGAGCAAGAACTTAACATCGATTAGTTAGCCTCTTACTAGATAACAGCAGCAAACAAGGTTACAAGGAATATTTGGCAGCTTGATATAATAACTCAGGGGCTAAGCGTTGCTTAAAATCGGGGTTCACATAGCTGAATTTGATCCTGCCTTGTTCGTCTAAAATGAATACCGCCGGGGCCGGTAGTACCGCTTTGTCAGACGTATCAGACGCGTTTAGGTCGATGTTCTTTTTGCTTTTGTACTTGGCTGTCGTCTCATCTGCCACATAATAGCCAATACCAAAGCCACGTATAGCGTTGAGTTTACTGTCAGACAACAGCTGCGCGCTAAATTTGCTTTGCAATTTTTGCGCTTGTAATTGAGCGGGCGTTTCCGGTGATATCGCTAGAATTTGGTATCCGAGTGCATCGAGAGCGTTTTCGATGTCTTGTAAACCAGCAAGTTGTCGATTGCAATATGGGCACCATCCTCCACGATAAAAAATCAATACACTGGGCTTTTGCATGATCAGCGCTTGTAAACTTACCGGTGCGCCATCTGCGGTTTGCAGTTTGCTATTAGGCGCAGTTTGGCCCACTAAAAGCGGCGTCACGTTATTAGCAGCATCGGCTATAATCGTGCGATCAAGGGCAAAGCTAGCAATTGAAAAAAGTGAGCTGAGCAACAGCAAAGCGCTGCCAAAGGTGATTTTAATCTGGTTACGCATGTGATTTCCTTAGTCAGTTAGCGATATGAACACAAAGCCGTATCGATTAGCGGGCATAAAATACAGCCCAACGGCGATGAATGCATTTTATTCTAACAGACTAGGCTAAGGACGTTTATTGGTATACGTCTGCTCGTTATCCCGGGCCGTTTCTTGTTCTAATTTACGCATGCCTTTAGCGGTCATTTGCATTTTTTGCCACCAGCTCGCGTCAGCGACTATGTGACCATTTTCATCGATATGGGGGTAGTCAATACCTTTGTTTTTACAGATTCGGGACAGAATAGGAAAGCCCCCTTCAAACAAAACCCGTTGGCACTCCTGTTCGCTCAAGTTAATGGTTTTATACATACCCACTAATTCCCGTTGACGCTGGGCCTCGTATAACACTACTGCAGCGGCAACTGATACGTTTAATGACTGCACCATTCCAACCATAGGTATGACGATATTTTTGTCAGCCAAGGCTATCGCTTCTTCGGTGGCGCCAGTCTTTTCTTGCCCCAAAATAATGGCGGTTGGTTTGGTGTAATCTATCTCACGAAAATCTACCGCATCATCCGATAGATGCGTTACCAATACTTGCATACCTTGCTGCTTTAAATGACTGACAGCGTCACCTATGCTGGGATGCATATCTGTGTACACCCAGTTTTCGGCGCCCATGGATGTTTTTTTGCGTAACCTGGCTTTGTTATCCCACACCGCATGTATTCGGTTGATACCTACCGCATCACAACTGCGAATAAGCGCCGACACATTGTGTGGCTTGTTTACTTGCTCTAAACAGATCGTTAAGGAAGGCTGGCGGGTAGCAAGTAGTTTACGGATGCGCTGATAACGCTCTGCAGTCATGGAGGCTAAAGCAGTCATAGTTTTATATTCTTATTCTTTTGATGTGACCTTTCTAAATGATCAGCATCTTTTCGTCAGCGCAGGTTAGGTTGAAGCCACCGATGCGCAACACAGCGCCAAACAGGCGCCGGTTATATGGTGTTATATCTGTATTAAAGCCTGTGTTATTCGGGCAATTCCATTACGCCGTCAATTTCAATTTGGGCGCCTCTAGGCAATTCTTTTACCCCAATTGCGGCACGCGCTGGGTAAGGTTGCTTGAAGTACTTGCTCATGATTTCGTTGACGGTGGCAAAGTTAGATAAATCCGTTAAGAAGATATTCACTTTGGCTAAATCGTTAGTGGAGCCACCTGCCGCTTCACACACAGCTTGCACGTTTTTAAATACTTGCTCTGCTTGTGCGGCAAATTCCTCAGAAACCATTTCCATGGTCTCAGCCACAAGTGGAATTTGGCCCGACAAATAAACCGTAGTGCCAGACTTGATCGCTTGGCTGTATGTACCAATAGCTTGTGGAGCCTTGTCAGTATGAATAACAGACTTAGACATAATATGCTTACCTTTTAAAGTTTATACGTTAGGAGATTTATTCGGCTTGGATTGACTGTGTCGAGATACCCGTTGTACTTCGGGCATGATGCGGATTTTCCGCATGACGTCAGCGAGCTGAATACGATCTGTGGTGGTCAATTCGATATTGATGTAATAGATACCGCTTTCTTTTTCTTCGGTTTGTAGGCCGACAATATTAGAGCCACACGACGCAACATTATTGGTTAAGTTGGCCAGCGTCCCTTGGTGGTTAATTAATTCTATACGCAGTGCCGCTTTAAATTCGCCTTGGGGTTTATCGTCCCATTTCATCACTAATACACGTTGCGGCTCTTCTCTGCTTAGCTTACGAATATTGCTACATCCAGATTGGTGGATCATCATGCCACGACCAGGACTGAGTACCGCAACAATTTCGTCCCCTGGGATCGGGTGACAGCAACGAGAATACGATACCAACAAGCCTTCCGTGCCACGAATGGCGACACGGCGACCGTTGTCTGGAATTTCAACCGCTTCACCGAGTAATCGCCGAGCGACGATGGCGCTCAACTCATTGCCTAGCCCGATATCGACAAGCAAAGCGTCAAAATCAGCGTGCTTGGTTTCTTCAACGACACGGTCAATATCCGCTTGGGATATTTCATCTAATTTGGTTTTACCCAAGGCATGGCGCAATAAGCGATTACCCATGCTAAAGGCTTCTTCTGAGCGCTGATTTTTCAGATAATGGCGAATATGCGAACGCGCCCGGGCACTGACCACAAAATTCAACCAACTGGCGTTGGGCTTAGCTCTTGGTGAGGTAATGATTTCAAC
This sequence comes from Paraglaciecola polaris LMG 21857, assembly GCF_000315055.1. GTDB lineage: Bacteria > Pseudomonadota > Gammaproteobacteria > Enterobacterales > Alteromonadaceae > Paraglaciecola > Paraglaciecola polaris. The sequence goes on from NZ_BAER01000091.1 coordinate 21,952, forward strand.
GGTTTGCCCATTTTCCAGTGGTTTGCTCAATGAATAGGTGCGTCTTTCGACTTTCACCCCGACACACGTATTACCCACCCCTGTGTGTACCGCATAAGCAAAATCTACCGCAGTCGCCCCAAGAGGCAACTCAATAATGCGCCCGTCTGGGGTGAACACGTATATTTCGTCTGGGAACAGATCGGTTTTCACGTTTTCAATAAATTCGAATGAAGAACTGGCGCTTTGCTGCAACTCAATTAATGACTGCATCCACTTACGAGCACGCACTTGAGCCGTGGTATTGCTCGACTCCGAATCGTCTTTGTACATCCAGTGAGCAGCGACGCCGATATCGGCCATTTTGTCCATTTCGGCGGTACGAATTTGTATTTCCACCGGAATACCGTGGGGACCAATCAAAGACGTGTGTAATGACTGATAACCATTCGTACGGGGGATCGCCACGTAATCTTTAAAGCGCCCTTCGATAGGTTTATACAAACCGTGCATAGCACCAAGCGCGCGGTAACAGTTATCAACACTGTCGACCACCACGCGAAACGCGTAGATGTCCATGACTTCGTTAAACATCAACTCTTTGTTTTTCATCTTACGATAAATAGAGTAAAGGTGTTTCTCACGCCCAATGGTTTGCGCGTTGATCCCGAAGGCGGCTAAGCGACCTTCCACTTCTTTGCGGGTGTTCTCAATGATTTCTTTTCGATTCCCCCTAGCCTGCTTCACTGCCGCTTTCAGGGCACGGTGACGCATGGGATACATGGCTTGAAACCCTAAGTCTTCCAATTCATTTTTAATATCATGAATACCCAAACGATGGGCAATAGGCGAATAGATTTCTAAGGTTTCACGGGCAATACGGCGACGCTTATCAGGTCGAAGTGAGCCTAAGGTGCGCATGTTGTGGGTACGATCAGCCAGTTTGATCAAAATCACCCGAATATCTTGCACCATCGCCATTAACATCTTGCGAAAGTTTTCGACTTGGGCTTCTTGTTTGTTACTGAAATGGATTTTTTCGAGTTTACTCACACCTTCAACCAACTCGCCAACCGCTTCGCCAAATTGCGCGCTGAGATCTTCTTTGCTGTGGTCGGTATCTTCAATGACATCGTGCAGCAACGCCGCCATGAGAGTCTCATGATCAAGACGCATATCGGCGAGAATACCCGCAACCGCAACAGGATGAGTAATGTACGGATCGCCGCTGGAGCGCATTTGCCCATCATGGGCATCTCGGGCAACGACAAACGCACGCTGAGTTTCCGCTACCTTGTCCGGTGGCAGGTAAGCCTCAAGCTTTTGTTTTAAACCCTCAAAAAGATACAAGTGTTGCTCATCTCAAACAGTGGAAAGTTTAAGGATACGGTGAATTGGGCGCTAAGCCAACGGCTAAAACATCTGTTTGATGCACGGCCGTTGGTATCAGGCTTTTTTTCTCGAACTTACTGTTCTTGAAGAATGTTTGCTGCAGACTCAAATTGAGCTTGGTCTTGTGCATGTTGATCACGCAAGTTTTCAGCATCAAGAGTCGAAGCGTTTACAAAACCTTCTTCGATTTCACGTAATGCTACAACGGTAGGTTTATCAGTACCTACGGTTACATGTGCAACCTTGCCTTCAATTGCAAGTTGACGAGCACGACGTGCTGCGACTAAAACCAAATCAAACCGATTGCCAATTTTATTTACGGCATCTTCAACTGTTACGCGAGCCATTTTGATCTCCGTCGGGTAGCTATGTTTTCAAAAAAGGTCGCATAGTGTACTTGCAAACCTCAAATTAGAAAAGATCTTTCATGATCTAAGTGCGCAATAATTACCCTAATCCGAGGCTAATAAATTTTCAAACAAGCTTTGATGACGCATGACTTGTTTTTCCTTGCGTAAACGGCGGCTCGAAACAATAGCATCAAGCTCAGCCAATGCCGCGTCAAAATCGTCATTTACCACGATATAATCAAACTCGTGATAGTGAGATATTTCAGACACCGCTTTGTTCATGCGATCTTGGATCACCTCTGGGGCGTCTTGACCACGTTCGGTCAATCGGCGCAATAACTCTTCGCGAGATGGTGGGGCAACAAAAATCGTGGCCGTATCCGGGATCTGCGCTTTCACTTGGCGAGCACCCTGCCAATCTATATCTAAAAATACGTCAATCCCTTTACGTAATGTTTGCTCAATAACCACCTTAGACGTGCCATAGTAATTACCAAACACCTCGGCCCATTCGAAAAATTCTTCTTGGGTAATGAGTTCTTGAAACACCTCACGACTGACAAAATGATAATGCACCCCATCAACCTCCCCCGGACGTGGCGCACGAGTGGTATGGGAAACCGATACCTGCATCGCATTGTTATGAATTTCAGTAGCGTCGTGGTTTTGCAGTAACGCTTTGATTAAGCTAGATTTACCTGCACCAGAAGGCGCTGCAAGTATAAATAAATTTCCGAGTGATTGAGGCATATGAGATTTTCAGTCAAGTAAGTGGATAAAGTGGGTGTTGAGATTTCGATGCAATGTTAGCATATTCCTTTATACAATGGTGCCAATGCACCACAACTGCCCACACAAGGTGAAGCGACAATGAACGACAGCCAATATCATCAAATGGTCGATGACCTGTTAATTAATTTAGAAGAAATGCTCGACGACGTAAAAGCTGACATCGATTACGAATCTGCTAGCAGTATCCTCACCCTCATTTTTGTCAACGGCACTAAGATCATCATCAACAAGCAGCCGCCATTACATCAGTTATGGGTCGCCACCAAATTTAATGGTCATCATTTTAATTTTCAGGATGGTTTGTGGATTGATGAACGCACAGGTGTTGAGTTCTGGCAATTTATGAATGACGCTGCCACCAAGCAAGCGGGCGAGCCCGTTTCTTTCCCCCGCCCGGCCGTTTAAGTTTTAAGAGAGTTTTTACCCCATGAGTGACAGTATTTTATCGTTTGTAGAAGTCAATCCGAGCCAACCCCACAGCGCGGTAGTGATTTGGTTGCATGGTTTAGGTGACTCAGGTAATGGCTTTGCCCCCATAGTACCTGAACTGAAAATGCCTGAGTCATTACCGGTACGCTTTGTATTCCCCCATGCTCCGGTGCGTCCCATCACAGTGAACAACAACATGGAAATGCGCGCCTGGTACGACATTACCAGCATGGATTTCAATCACAGGGCAGATCGTGTCGGTGTTGAAGAGTCAGCTAAGCAAGTTGAACAATTAATCGATACTGAAATTGCTAATGGCACCCCGGCTGAACGTATCGTGTTAGCGGGTTTCTCTCAAGGTGGAGTAATTGCACTGCACTTAGGTACTCGCATTAACAAAAAAATTGCCGGCATTATGGCGTTATCCACATATATGTGCGAGCCAGAGACCCTGACAAGCGAAGCGAGCAATGTGAATAAAGAGACACCCATTTTAGTGGCTCACGGTCAGCAAGATAATGTGGTACCTGTGTTTATGGGCAATGCAGCTTTTAAAGTGCTTGAAGAAAACGGCTATCCTGTGACTTGGCAAGATTACCCTATGCAGCACAGCGTCTGCTTAGAAGAGATCAATCACATTTCAGCTTGGTTACAGGCACGTTTCAGCTAACGTCAGTGCAAAGCGAACTTATCCCAAAAGGCTCGCCTCTTTTGGGATAAAAATGTGATGAAATTAAATGCCTACTGCCGCGGTTTTATAGAGATATACATTCTTTAATAACAACACAGATAACGGTAGGTATTTTTATGATTATTGACACAGTAACCCAAGCAGCAAAAGTTGCGGCTTTATTTATTATGCTTAGTTTCAGTGAAGGCGTCTTAGCACAAGATCCCATCGAAACTGGCTTTTTTAATAACAAGGCTATCTATGGTTACGACACTGTTGCTTATTTCACGCAAAATAAAGCCGTAAAAGGGCACAACACCTTTAGCAAAACCTGGCGCGGGGCAGATTGGTTTTTTAGCTCCCAAGCAAACCTTGATCTATTTAGCGATGATCCAGAGAAATACGCCCCTCAGTACGGCGGATACTGTGCTTATGCCATGGCTACCGGTGATTTTGTGGGCATAGATGAAGACGCATTTGTTATCGACCAGGGTAAGCTCTACCTCAATTACAGCGCCAGCGTGCAAAAAAAATGGCTAGCCAATAAAGCCCAGTATATTGAGCAAGCTGACACCCAATACCCCCAATCAATCGCGCTCGATAATTAATTGTTGGAACACGCTGTTGACCGAGCTAACCATAGCGCCATTAACCAGCCAGCACAGCGCAGAAATATCTGCGCTAGCCATGCGTTCCAAGGCGCATTGGGGATACTCGCCAGCGTTCCTGAAGCAGTGTGAAGCTGAACTAAGCTATTCAGCCGAGCAAATAGCGCACAAAGATTATCATTTTGTCGCCGCTTGGTTAGCCCCCGATACGAATCCTAGCGCGCCCTTAGGTTTTTACGCACTACAGTGTTTATCAAGCAGCCAAATGGAGTTACTGGCCCTTTTTATCTGTCCATCAGCCATAAGCACAGGAGTTGGTCGAGTTTTATTAGGTCACGCCATCGAGTTTGCAAAAAAACAGCGTGCCACCTCACTGATTGTTTATAGCGATCCCCATGCAGCAGGTTTTTATTCCCGTGCTGGCGCCGTTCATTGCGGCTACCAGGTGTCAGGCAGTATCCCTGGGCGCGAATTACCCATCTACCAATTTCCGCTTTAGGAAACCGCTTAAGCACAGAGTATGTGTCACGGCCGATACCAAGCCGCTACTTTCAAGATCCCCTACTAAATTCGGCGCTTGCTTATCGATAACGCGCCTTTTTCGCTAAAACTACGCTTTTGTCTACTCAAAACGAAGACAAATTCTGATAATATCCCTTTATAAACTCGTCAGTTAATAGTGAATTTTTCATGTCAGATCGCGTCATTCGTATCGCCACACGCAAAAGTGCGTTAGCCATGTGGCAAGCAGAATATGTACAGGCCAAACTTCTTTCGGCTCATCCCCATATCAGTGTTGAGCTTGTGCCCATGTCTACCCAAGGTGATCGCATCCTAGACACTCCGCTGGCTAAAATTGGTGGCAAAGGTTTATTCATCAAAGAATTAGAAGTCGCCATGAGCGAGGGTCGTGCCGATATTGCCGTGCATTCAATGAAAGATGTGCCGGTAGACTTCCCCGAAGGTTTTGGTTTGCATTGCATATGCGAACGTGAAAATCCTTATGACGCATTTGTTTCTAATACCTACGCAAGCATCGAAGATTTACCCCAAGGTGCTGTAGTCGGTACCTCAAGTTTGCGCCGTCAGTGCCAAATTCGCAGTGCGCGTCCCGACTTGACCATTCGCGACTTGCGCGGCAACGTGAACACACGTTTAGCCAAGTTAGACGAGGGACAGTACGACGCCATCATATTAGCTGCCGCAGGGTTAATACGTTTAGAGATGCGTGAGCGTATTAAGACTTACATCGAACCCACGGTATCTTTACCCGCAGTTGGACAAGGCGCGGTTGGCATTGAATGTCGCGACGATGACGCAGAGCTAATCGCATTGCTTCAGCCTCTCAATCATGCTGATACTGAATCCCGTGTTAAAGCTGAGCGTGCTATGAACGCCAAGTTGGACGGTGGTTGTCAGGTACCTATCGGCAGTTACGCCGTGCTAAACGGTGACGAGTTGTACTTACGCGGCTTAGTGGGCTCACCAGATGGTAGTGTGTTGTTACTGGCAGAGAAACGCGGCAAGGTGAGCGACGCGATTAACATAGGCGTTGATGTAGCAGAGCAACTACTTAGTCAAGGTGCCGGCGAGATCCTTAAGGCGTTATATCAAGATTAACTTATGACCCTGTTGATATTTCGCCCAGAGCAAAAATGCGCCATTAGCGCAACTCGTTTCATTGCAGCGGGATTACCCGCAATTGCTGTGGGCCTTATCGACACCCAAGCATGTGAAGCTGCACTTGCAACCTTGCCAAGCATACTTAGTACCCTTAATGCAGACGACAGCATTATCGTGACCAGTACGGTGGCCACGCAGTTATTAGCGCTGCGTCACATACGGCTACCCCAGCAGGTGAATACATATGCCGTCGGTGCCAGTACAGCCCAAGGGTTAATTGAACAAGGTTATCAGGTCATGGTACCGAGCGCGCCCACGACCGAGGGACTGCTAGCCCTGAATGAACTCAAACAGTTAACAGGTAAAAAAGTCGTTATTATTAAAGGCCAAGGCGGACGCCAAGACTTAGCTCAGCAGCTGACTTTGCGCGGTGCAGCCATATCCTTAGCAGATATTTATCAACGGATAAAAATTGCCACCCCAAAAGCCACACAACAGTGGCAAGCTGAGCAGATAAGATGCATCATTGCTACCAGTGGTGAAATGATTGAAAGCGCGTTTGAACAATTCGACCCTAAGTGGTTGCAATCTTTACCTTGGATTGTAGTGAGCCCCCGAACTGAACAAATTGCCGCTAAATTCGGTATAAACACAATATTATTAAGCGATGACGCTAGCGATCAGGCACTTATTCGCCGTGCCAAGGAATTTTTGGAGCATTAAATGGCAGACCAATCAGATACAAACAACGCTCAGGGCAACAAGCCGAAGGACGAGACACATGATAAGCCTAACACGATCAAGTCAAGTGCAGTGATTACCCCTGCACCACCTAAAGCTGAGCCAAAAACGAATACCGATATAAAGCATCCTACAGCTCCTTTGAAAAGCGACAACAACGTGAAAAAAACCTCCAGCACACGCGATACCTCCGCCACCAGCTCAACGCCCAAAGCGAAAGACGACAGCAATAACAAGCCCGTCAAAACGGGGATTTTATGGTTTGTAACCTTAATCAACTTGTTAATCTTATTGTTAATCGTGGCAGGTGCCTATTGGGGCTGGACCCAATGGGAACAGCAAAAGGCGAGTCAACAAAGCAGTCAAAGCGAACAACAAGACATTCTGAACCGTCAGGCTCAGCAAAATCTGTCAATTACCGATGAAGTACGAGAGCAGAATCGCCGCTTAGAAACACAACTTCGCACCTTAGGCCAGGAGCTGCAAAGCGCCTCGAGCGATGCACAAGTTGCTAGCGATCAATCTCAAGCCAACAAACAAATGCTCAGTTCCATTGCTGGTCGTCGTCCGGCGGACTGGTTGCTAGCCGAAGCAGATTTTTTAGTACGCATAGCCGGTCGTAAATTATGGTTAGAACATGACGTTAAAACGGCGAGTGCCATGCTGCAATCTGCTGACAGCCGCCTACAGGATTTAGACGACCCAAGTTTACTGCCTGTGCGGGAACGTTTAGCAAATGACATACAAGCTTTGGCGCAAGTTAACCCGGTTTCCCTGTCGACTATTGCGCTTAATATCAGTGCATTGCTGCCCCAGGTAGACAAGCTCCCGTTGAATACATTTGAACGCCCAGACATCGCAAGTGAACAGAGCAACCAAGTATCAGAGTCGGTTGACGATTGGCAGGCAAACTTGTCACGAGCCTGGGCCGCTTTTACGAAAGACTTCTTCAGTTACAAGAAAAAAGAGGTAGAAATTCAGCCTTACATGTCAGCTCAGCAGCAATGGTTAGCCACAGAGCAGCTTAAATTGTCACTACTGCAAGCCCAAAGCGCAGTATTAAGAGAGAATATTGCGCTATACCAAGCGTCGTTGCAAAACGCCCAGCGTGTATTAGCGACTGACTTCGCCGGTGATAATAGCGCGGTTAATCAGTTTTCTCAGCGTGTAGCCGAATTAGCAGACACAGATATCAAACGGGTCTACCCGAGTCAATTTAGCGCAGCCCCTGCACTTCAGGATGTGATCCAGCAACGTATCGACAATGTGTTTGTTAACGGAGTCAGCCAACCATGATCAGAATTCTCATGGTCTTTGTGGCCCTACTTATTGCGGTACTGATTGGCTCATTGATATTCGATGATAAAGGCTACGTTTTTATCGACTTTGCTGGTTATGTTATCGAAATGAACGTGTTTTCCATGGCGATCATGACCATTTTACTGATTGTCGGTTTGCTCTTGTTCTCTTGGGTGATTAAAAAGCTAATCATGCTCATTTCAGGCTCAAAGAACTGGTTAGGTAACTGGGGTTCACGCAAGAAAAAGCGCGCCTTTACCAATGGCTTGATTGCATTGGCTGAGCAGAACTATCTTGAAGCACGTAAGCAGCTTGCCAGCATAGAGCAGGAAGATTTCGACGGCTTGAATTTGTTAGCCGCAGCTGAAGCAGAGCTACAGCTGCAAAACCCAGCCGGCGCACAAGAAAACTGGCGATTAGCCACGTCCTATCCTAAATCCGCTTTTGCCGCCAAACTTTGCCTAGTGCGTGATCATTTACAACAGCAGCAGCCGGATAAAGCCCTAGCGATACTGGATGATCTGGAGGACAAACAAAAACGTCAGAAGTCAGTATTGCTGCTACGCGCACAAGCCATGGTGCAAGGGGGTAAATGGAACGAGTTAAAAGCCTGTCTTCCGTCTTGGAAAAAAGCCTTAGGCGAGCATTATGAGCATTACATGCAATTGGCGTCACAAGGTAATTTCGCTGAAATTGCCAGCAAAGAAGGCGCCAATCAATTAAAAGAAAATTGGCATGCTTTGCCCAAGTCCACTCGCCGGGATCCCGCATTACAAGCTGCATATATTAAGCAGTTAATCGATCAAGGCATGCATATAGATGCCGAAGCAGAACTAGGTGAGTATCACAAAAATAAACCTCACCCTATGTTGTTGCCGCTATATCGGGAACTTAAGTTGTCGCAACCGACTAGCGCTTTAAAACAGTTGGAGCAATGGCTCAAAGCAGACGATATGAACATAGAGTTACTCTCAACGTTAGGCGTATTGGCCTTTAACGCCAATGATTTAAGCCTAGCGGAAAAGGCCTTAAGTAAAGCCATAAAATTGGGTAACCGTCAGCGAGATATTTTACTTCTAGCCAGAATTAAAGAGTCGCAACAAGACAGTCAGCAAGCGTTGGCACTTTATAAACAAGGCCTAGATCAAACCAACGAACTGACAAAAGCAGACTAATATGCCCTCATTTTTACCATTGGCGAAATGGTTGTTAGCCATTTCGCTTTTTTCTGCGACTCAGGTTTTCGCTCATGACTCCCATGCGCTTGGCGAAATCCTGGTGAAAAAAAACCACGCCCCGGCTTTTGAAGTTATCGTACTCGGAGACAGCGGTGGTATCGAAGATGGTAATCTAAGTGCTTTTTTACTGCGAGGGGTTAACGAGCCCAACTATGTGGCCCTAGATGCTGGCACGTTGGTTAACGGTATTAATCAAAGCGTTAAGCGCGGCGCATTCGCCGATTTAGCCTTAGCTGATGATAACAAATGGGGTACGACCGGTACCATTTTGCGTGATCACGTTAAAGGCTACTTACTCAGCCATGCCCATCTTGATCATATAAATGGCATGTTAGTCGCTTCGCCTGAAGATAGCGCAAAAAACATATACGCTTTGCCGTCGGTGAATAACATGATTGGCGAAACCTATTTTAATGGCATAGCCTGGGCCAATTTCAGTGATCGCGGCATACCGCCTTTACTCAATAAATACCATGTGGTGGATTTGCTACCAGGCAAAACAACCACGATTGCCAATACAGAACTAAAAGTGACCGCGTTTAGCCTCAGCCACCCAGTTGAGTCCAGTGCCTTTGTCATTGAGCAGGGTAACGATATGTTTGTATATTTTGGCGATACCGGAGCAGACATAGTAGAAAAACAGGGCAAGTTAGCAGCCATTTGGACTTATCTAGCCCAGCAGATTAAGCATAAAACCTTACGCGGTATCATCATTGAAACGTCATTTGAAAATGAGCGCCCTCATAACTTACTGTTTGGTCACCTCACGCCTGATTTACTGATGGCCGAGCTGGCTAGTTTAGCCGCTAAAATTGATGGCGACGCCCCACTGAAAGATTTAACAGTGCTTATCAGTCATATTAAATATACTTTGGCCAAAAACGTTGACCCTAGAGCGACCATCAAGCAACAGCTAAATGACGCCAATCAGTTAGGACTGAATATTATTATCCCTAAGCAAGGTCAAAAATTGCTTTTTTAGTGGTGTCTTGGAAGAGTTAAGCAAGATATAAGAGCAATACTAAGTACAGTGCCTACATCTTGCCTGCGAGCGAAAAAGCCTAGCTTATAAACACAATTCTCGTAACGGTATGGTGGCTGCGCCAATGGATACCGGGTGTTTATCTACACCTGATACCACAATTTTAGGCATAGGGCGTTTAGCTCCCCGTCTAAACTGGGCGTATACATCAATTCGCGGTATCACCATCTCAGCCAACTCTTTAGGAATGTGTCCGCCTAAAATAATCGCCTCGGCATCAAGCAAGGCAGAGCAACAGGTCGCGACCAAGTCGAAAGAATCTTGCACTTTGAATATCCATTCTTCAACGCCAGGCCAGTCCGGATCGAACTCTTCATGCAGGTTGTAGATTGAACTGAAATTAACGCCATTTTTCTTCAATATACGTTTCAGTAACTCTAGATTCGGATGGGCGTATATTTTGGTTGGTAACATGTCGCCCAGCTCCCCTGCGTTGCCGTAGCTACCGCGCAGTACTTCGGCATTGTTTACCACCCCACCACCAAACGCTGACGAAACAAATAGGTATACGAAGTTTTTATATTGTCGGCCTACACCCGTAACACCTTCACCAGCAGCCGCGCCAGTGCCATCATTCACGACCCAGGTTGGCAATGTAAAGTGGCTAGACACTATTTGTACTATGTCCACTTGTGACCACTCTTCTAACATGTGGTGGGTATTCATCTTGCCGTCCATTGAACTGAAAAAGCCAGATATCCCCACCCCCATGCCTAACGCACGGCTTTCATCAAGCTTACATTCATCCGTTAGCTCACTGACTAAGGTTTGTGTGGTCTCAAGTACATGGGCAATGCTCATGTCGTCCATTTCACGCAATTTGGTCGCAATCACATTACCGGCAAAGTCCATCACGGCCACGCCGATTGCATCCAGCAATATAGAGACACCAAAGGTATAGGCGTATTCTGGGTTTAGCTCGATGCCAAAGCCTGGTTTACCTTTTGGATTAGGGATCATTTCTTCGGTTTGGCGCAGCACTTTAGCCTGAGTGAGGCCTTTCAATAAACGGGATACCGTTTGTTGGGGAATTTTAGTCGCAGCCACAAGTTGACTTTGAGTCACTCGCCGTTCCCAGAAGACAATTTTGATAATATCACGCTCAATATCTTGAAAAAGCTTACTGCCTTTACCTAGCGTAAACCCTGAACGTAAATATTGACTGTTGTCGATTGAAAACATCTGTAATACATCTACCTTAAAACGCTATAGCCTATTTGAAACCCCGGTAAAGAACAAGAAACTATCGCTGGGGACGTCTCTAGTTCGTTACCTTTGGGATAGATAAAGCAAGCAAATTTCACGTTATACCCATAACTAGCCATAACGTGCTATTCAATAATAATGGCTCGAAAATCGTTAACGTTGGTATTCGTCGGTCCGGTTATAACCAAGTCGTTAATTGCGGCAAAAAACTGATGACTGTTATGAGTAGCCAATAGTTCACTGGCATTAACGCCTGCTGATGCAGCGCGGGTTAACGTCGTCTGGTCAATATAAGCACCTGCCACGTCTTTACTGCCATCAACACCATCGGTATCACAAGCCATGGCACAAATGCCCGCTACACCATCAAGTTCAAGCGCTAAGGCCATTAAATATTCTTGATTAGGCCCGCCGTCTCCATACTCTTTGCCTACAGTAACGGTTAATTCGCCGCCTGAAAACAGCATGACGCGCTGCCCCTTCGCCTTACATGCTAACGCGTGTTTGGCATGTATTTTAGCGACGTCTCTGGCTTCACCTTGAATATCGTAACCCAGTACTTGTGTTTGCCAGCCCTGCTTTTGAGCCACATCAATAGCAGCATCAATGGCGTGCTGTGCGTTTGCCACAATGTGATATTCGCTTGCAACCTTATGCCCAGGAGACGCTTCTGGTTTCGCCAGATAATTAGCAATGCTACCCACCGGCGACCAATGATATTTCTGTAAAATGGCCAATGCTTGAGCCTTAGTTGACGGATCAGCAATAGTCGGACCCGAGGCAATATCGGCGGCGTTATCACCGACCACATCCGAAATCATCAAGGTGACGTGCTTCGATTTAGCCGCCTCGGCCAATCTGCCGCCTTTCACTAGCGATAACTGCTTACGCACAGTATTAATTTCATCAATACTGGCGCCGCTTCTGAGTAAAAACTGATTGAGTTGCTGTTTATCCGCAAAGGGTACATCGTCCACCGGCAAACACATCAGCGACGAGCCTCCACCTGAAATTAAAAACAAAATAGGCGTGGTCGCTGGGGTGCTTTTCACCAAGGCCAGTAGTTGTTTACCGGCAATTAAACTGTTGTCGTCAGGTGTCGGATGATTCGCTGTGAGTACTTCGATTTTGCCCGTATCACCGGCGCTTTCATATCCGTAACGAGTCACTACCGCACCGTAACACTTGTCACCCAAGGTTTTGTGTACTTCGGCGGCCATTTCTGCCGCCGCTTTACCTGCACCCACAACGCATATGCCATTGCTGGTATCGAGTTTACTTAACTGCTCGGCCATGCAAGCGCTAGGCTTGCAAGCTGCGACTGCGGTGTTAAATAAGTCGAGTAAAAAAGCGTGATATTTCATGAGAAAACCTTAAGCAAAAGCGGTTGGAATAAACAAACAAAATGCAATCATGGCTGCAAACATGCCCAGCAACAGCACCACATCTTTGCTCGTCAAAATTGACAATGAAATAGGGCCTTCTGCAATCTCTCTCTCGCTAGACTGATAGGTAAAGGGCTTAATCTTACTCATTAACATCGCCATAATAATCGTCACCACAAAGCCGATGAAGTTCCACCAGAACCAAAAGATCTCCGGTGCGATAACCGATATCAGCAAGTTAAACAACACGCCACTAATCAGGCCAATGTTCACGTGCAAACCTGACGTACTTTTTGTCAACACGGCCAGTAAGAACACCGCGAGAATCGGTCCATAGAACAACGAACCCACCTTGTTAATCGCTTCGATAATCGTTGGCGCGATATTGCCCGCATAAAGCGACAAGACTAGGGTCACTGCGCCCCAAACTAAGCCCATGTATTTAGCCAGTTTTAGGTAATTGTTTTGACTCAGCTCTTTGTTGGTTATGCGGCAGTAATCTTCGATGGTAACCGCTGATAATGAATTAATCGCTGAGCTCAATGACGACATAGCAGCAGCCAAAATGGCCACGACCAACAAGCCAATTAAGCCGTGGGGTAGGTAGTTAAGAATAAACATCGGCATCATCCAATCTGGATTATCCGTTGGGATCTTTGCCATAAAGCTGGGTTCAGTCATGGCCAGCGTGCCCACAATCAAACCTGAGAGACAATATAAAATAGTGATAGGAAAACGAATAACACCGTTGGCCAATATCATATAACGAAGATTTTCTGGATCTTTAGCGGATAGTGCCCGCTGAGCCTGCGTTTGATCACAGCCGTAATAGGATGCATACAACACCACCCCACCAAATATCATGGGCCAGAAGCCAAAACCGTCACCACTAAAACCGTATGAATCAAACTTAATGGCTTGCAAACGATCGGGATCGACATTGGCAACAAAGGCATCGACACCACCTAAATAATACAGGCCATAGCCGATACACGCGATGGTACCTAACACGATAATGACCATTTGGATGGCGTCACCGTATACCACTGCCTTCATGCCGCCTTGCAGCGAATAAAGCACGGTAATAACCCCAGTTAACAAGATGGCTTGCCATGCTTCAATACCCATGGTGCCTTGCAAAATGAGGGATACAGCATAAATCATAATGCCGGTAGCAAATGCCCGGCTAAACTGAAACACTATGCTGATCAATACGCGGGTAGAACGGCCAAAACGTTCTTCAAGGTAATCGTAAATACTGACAATGCCAGCCCGGTACAACTTAGGTAAAATGGTGGCCAAAATTAGGATCATGGCCAAAGGCACACCTAACTCGTATGACAGCCATTGCATGCCGCCACCTTCACGTAACCCCACAAAAGCGGGGGCTGAAATAAAACTAATAGCTGATAGCTGGGTGGCCATGACCGACAACGCCAAGGGTTTCCATCCTAGACTTTTCCCACCCAGAAAATAGTCACTTTTATTTGTCTGTTCTCGCAACATAAATCCCATGACCAATAGGGCCACCAAATACAATGCAACAATCAAAAAATCTAGTGTATTCATAATACTCTTCACATATCTGCACGAACTAAAACCATACCGCTCGCGCTGCTAAATTAAAAGACGGTGGGTAATCCCCCTAGGGGATATTTTCCGTAGGGGGATTACTCAACCTAAATGGCGCAAGCAGGCACCGACACACAAACTCATTTAAAAATCATATCTCGCTGTTAGGCTCACGCGGCGTGGTAACACAGGTCGGCCAATGAAGAACTCTCCCCCCGACACTTGGCTGTTGCCTTGGCGCGGAGAACCTTCGGTAATGCCGTCACTGTCAAACAAGTTCCACACGTTGATACCAACACGAATTCGCTGGTCATTATTGAGCTCCCAAGAATAACCCGCGTTCAAAGTCGCAACTGTGTGGCTATCAAGCTCAACTGAGTTATCGTCGTTAGCGTAAGCATCACCGAAGTAGCTCAAACCTAAACGCGCATCAACAAAGCCGTTGTTGTAAGACACAGCCAGGTTACCGGAGAATTCAGGTTGTCTTCTGGGTTGCTTACCCACGTTAGCGCCTTCACTAAATTCAGCATCCTGATAGGTCACGTTACCCTCAAGGATCACTTCATCCGTCATATTCCAGCGAGTAATAATTTCAGCACCTGTGGTTTCAGTAGATTGCTGCTTAACCACTTCAAGTAGACCGCCAGCCCCGTCATTTTCAAAATCAACTGAACGACGATTATCCAAATTCGCTAAGAACAAAGACGCATCTATGTATAAACCTTTAGGGAAGTATTTAAAGCCAATCGCGCCTAGGGTGATATCTTCGCCCTCGTAACTTTGCGGCTCACCATTGTCGTTAAACGTAATACTTCTGATCTGCGGGAAGAAATAACCCGTTGACGCGTTTGCATAAAGGTTAAGGTTTTGGTCTTCCATTTTGTACAACAAGGCAGCAGAGAATGCTGCTTCAGTGGTTGCCACTTCACCGTAGGTGAAACGACCATTACCCGTGGTATTAACTTGTAAGTTTGGCGCTAAAAAGGGGTCATCATTGACGACAACCTCCTCGCTGCCTTCTGACTTAGTTGTCCCTTCTGCACGCTCAATACGCGCACCCACATCAAATGCCCATTGGTCATTTTCCATTTGGTCGGTGATGTAAAATGCCATGCGCTTGCTGGTCAAATCTTTGTTGGTATAACTTGTACCTGGCCCTACAACACCGTTTTTCGAATATTGCACTGTCTCACCTGCCTCATTGGTGAAAGACAGATCAACCAAACGTGCACTATCACCATTGCTAAAGTCGGCCAAATAGCTGGAGATAATGTTGTAATCCATTTGCGAAGAATTGATAAAGAAGGTACCGATATTCACCGTATGATCGAAACCGCCGCCTTCTAACTCACCTGTTAAGTTGAATTCAGTACTGAAGAAATCACCGTCACGTTGACGATCGAGTAAGCGGTTACCAAATAACTGGTAGTCGTCTGGCAGGGCGTTGCCCGTTTCCGACCATGTATAGTTTGCTGTGCCTAAGGCGCTTAAAACGTCACCATTTGCGGTACGTGCTAAGTTGTTGGCGTAGCCTTCTTGAGACTCAGGAGTATTGGCAATGCCGTCCCCGTCTAAAAATAAATTGAACTGGTGGTCGTAGCTGGCTACTTTCGCCTTACCCGCTAAGCGCCAAGTGTCAGTTAAGTCTTTTTCAAAATCGACACCAAATGAACCACCTTCGGTCAAAACACCATTACGAATAGGTGACTCGTACGTGCCATCGGCTGTGTCATAGCGTAAATCGGCTGCAGCTACGGTTTGCGCAACATAAACGGTTTTGCCGTCATTACCGGTTAAACGTTCACGGTTATCACCATCAAGGGGTAAAGGCAGGAAGAACTGAACTTGATCATCAATCATTTGACCATGAAAGGTAATATGGCCGTCGTCGAATTCTTTACGAATGTTACCTCTAAGTTGGTAACCTTTGGTTTCTAAGCCCGTATCTAAAGGGCCTTCATCGTAACGGTAGAAGCCAGAAATCGCATAATACAGATTTTCATCACTGGAAAGTGCACCACTGTTATAAAAGTCAGTTCTAACACGGCCTTCTTCCGCCACTTCTACTTGCACTGTGCTTTCAGGATCATCGCTACCCGTGCGAGAAATATAGTTAATAATGCCAGCGACCGAGCCAGGTCCAAACAAGTTAGATACACCACCACCTACATACTCGACCCTTTCGATGCCGATGTCAGGACGGTAGTACACATCTTGCGCTGACGATGTCATGCCAGATTGAAACGCAGGCATACCATCATAGTTAAGCGGCGTGAACTGAAATTGCCCGCCAGAGGGTAAACCGCGAACAAATGCATTAGTAGCCACTTCACCACCGCCACCTTCTACTTTAATGCCGGGAACACTCATTAGAATATCGGCCTGACTTGAGAAGCCAGTATTTGCTATTTGATCTTTTCCAATCAAGGTCGTTTTTGCAGGTGTGTCTGCTTCTGTACGGGCAACGCTTGAACCGGTCACAATGATGTTTTCGAACTCATCGTTATTGGGTGTTTCCGTATTCGCTTCTTGAGCAAGTAGCGGTGTAGCAAACAATATCGAAATGGCGCAGGCAATAGGTGTCATTTTCATGGTGTTCTCCAACTCTTTTTAAGATGGTCAATGTCAATGGTGTGTTCGTCTGAAATGAAGCGAACGTTTAACTAATGTTATTAATTTGTTACTTCGAGATTGATTAAAACACACAAAAAAAACATTTACAACCCATAATGAGTGCTTTAAGATTCGATTATCGTCAGATAACTCAAAAAGAGCACCCGTTATGACTACCAATGTTAATAAAGTAAATTCTTCAGAGACTGCTGCACTAATCAAAAAAGCTAAAGAGACATTGGTTGCCAATGATCTTGGTGGCTATACAGTCCCAACCCATGGCTTGTATCCATTTCAATGGAACTGGGACTCTGCTATCACAGCCCTAGGCTGGAAGCACTTCAACGAACCCCGCGCTTGGCAAGAAATCGAAGTATTACTCGACGGCCAGTGGGATAACGGCATGGTGCCACATATTTTGTTTCATCAAGACTCTACGACTTACTTCCCCGGGCCAGACGTTTGGGGGTCAGACAAGCGTGTTAAAAGTACATCTATTTCCCAGCCGCCCGTTGTAGCAAGCGTCGTTAAAGACATGTTAGAGACAGCTGACGATAAAACCTTCGCCCGCGGCAAAGCCGAATCATTATTTTCTAGCTTAGTCGACTATCACCTATGGTGGTATAAAGAAAGAGATCCACTCAATACGGGTTTAGTGGTCAGTTACCACCCCTGGGAGTCAGGCATGGACAACAGTCCCGCATGGGACGAGGCCTTAGCGGCGGTACCTTGTGTTGACTGGGAATATGAGCGCCGCGACTTGGGCCATGTAGATTCATCACAACGCCCCCATAAAAGTGAATATGACCGTTTTCTATTTTTAGTCGACTTCTTTAAAAAGCATAAATTCGACAGCGAAGTCATCTTTAATGAGTGCCCTTATAAGGTAAACGACATAGGTATCATCGCTATTTTGCATAAAGGCAGTAAAGATATACTCGCTTTGGGTGAAACTCTGGGTATACAAGATGAACGCTTAGATTACATCGCAGAACGTATTGCCCTCACCCAAAGCGCCATTTCAACTTTATGGTGCCCAGAAGCACAATACTTTTATTGCCGTAACGTGTTAACCGACACCTTATGTAAGGTACGCACATCGGCAGGCATGCTGACCCTATTTGCAGGTTTGGCAAATACCGAGCAAAAAGAAATTTTAAACACCAAAGCTCAGCAGTGGAACGCAGCCAGCCAATATTGTATTGCATCTACTCACCCAGAAGAGAGCCGCTATGAGCCACAGCGTTACTGGCGTGGACCAATCTGGCTACACATTAACTGGATGATCGCGCTAGGTTTTGAAAACGAAGGCTTTCAACAAACCGCAGATAAATTGCAAAGCGACTGTCGTGCATTGGTGGATTTATCTGGTTACTACGAATATTTCAACCCAGAAACGGGCGCAGGTTGTGGTGGTAAAGATTTCTCTTGGACTGCAGCAATCGCTTTGCATTGGTTGCTGTAACGTTTAACGCAGTACATGAAGGGCTTGGTATGAAAAAAATACTCTGTTTTGGCGAAGCCCTAGTGGACTTGCTGTCGAACACCTTAGACGATGACAGCGTGACACAAGAGTCATTTATTAAATTTGCCGGTGGCGCACCGGCAAACGTCAGTGTTGCCGCGGCTAAACTCGGTGGCAACGCGTATTTTTCTGGCATGCTTAGCAGCGACATGTTCGGTGATTTTTTATTGAAATCACTGCAAAAACACGGCGTTAAAACCGATTATGTGTGCGTAATGAGCGAAGCCAAAACTGCCCTTGCTTTTGTATCACTCGACGATGAAGGTGAGCGCACCTTCGAGTTTTACCGTGATAACAGCGCCGACTTACGATTCGCCTATAGCGACTTTAAAACTCATTGGTTCGAAGATTGTAGCCTGTTTCATTTCTGCTCGAACACACTCACTGAGCAAAATATTTATGACAGCACCGCATTCGGCATCAAAATGGCCCAGGATAGTGGTTGTTTAGTGAGTTTTGATATCAATTTACGCCTGAATTTATGGTCAGCGAACGACATTCCCAGAGTGAAAATTCTACCGCTACTGGCAAGTTGCAACATTATCAAAGCCTCAAAAGAAGAATTACACTATCTGGCTGGTGAGCAACCCCCAGAAGAGTTTATTCAAGACGTACTCCACAGTGGCTGCCAACTGTTTGTAGTAACTGACAGCTGCCGGCCAATGCATTGGTATACCCAAAGTGGCCACGCAAGTTATTGCCCCACCAGCGTAAAAATGCTCGACGCCACCGCTGCGGGTGACGCATTTGTTGGCGGCTTACTTTATCAGTTGGGTCAATTAGATTTAACCCAACAAAGCCTTAAAGCGCTATGTAAACAGCCGGATAAATTAACCCCAATCATGGAATTTTCCTCACTGTGCGGAGCACATGCAGCTTCTCGTAAAGGTGCATTCGTCTCGTTACCGTCTCAACAATCACTCGCTGAATTCAGGAGCTCACTATGACAACCGGCGCGCCACAATTTACTAGCCCTACATTTCTGCTTGCGCATATCAGCGACACGCTCAAATTTTATGAAAGCAACGTGGACGACCCTCACGGCGGTTTCTACCAAAACTTTTTAGACAACGGCGAAGTGTACGACAAAGGCACACGCCATTTAGTCAGCTCAACACGTTTTGTGTTCAATTATGCGCGGGCCTATCAAGAGTTCGGCCAAGACAAATACCTTGCCCGAGTAAAATCTGGCATTGAGTTTATTCGCCGTGCCCACTATATCCCGGCAACAGGCGGCTACAACTGGCTACTGGATGTACAAAACGGCAACGTCACCGCCAAAGACCAAACAAACCACTGTTATGGCTTCGCGTTCGTGATCCTTGCCTACAGCTGGGCTTTGCGGGCCGGTATCGAAGAGGCCCGGGAGTATCTGCATGAAACCTGGCAAACCATGGAAAAACATTTCTGGGACGCCAGCGCAGGCTTATATAAAGACCAATGCAATGCCGATTTCAGTGTGTGCGACAGTTACCGTGGGCAAAATGCCAATATGCACACCTGTGAAGCCCTCATTGCGGCCTTTGAAGCCAGTGGTGAACGTCGCTTCCTTGACCGCGCCATTGCCTTAGCCGACAAAATGACCAACCAACAAGCTGCCTTAATGGGTGGCTTGATTTGGGAGCATTATGATCTCAATTGGCAAGTCGACCTTGAATACAACAAAGCCGATCCGAAGAACTTATTTCGCCCTTGGGGTTTTCAGCCAGGCCACCAAACTGAATGGGCTAAGTTATTGTTATTTATCGCTAAGCACGACCAGCGCCCGTGGTTAATTGAGCGTGCTAAAGCACTATTCGACCAATCATTAGCCGTCGCGTGGGATAACGAGCACGGTGGCATATTTTACGGCTTCGCCCCAGACATGAGTATTTGCGACAACGAAAAATACTTCTGGGTACAAGCTGAAACCATGTGCTGTGCAGCCTACTTACATCACCACACGGGTGACGCGGTTTATCAACAGTGGTACGACAAAATCTGGCAGTACTCATGGCAACATATGGTCGATCATCAATACGGCGCCTGGTTCAGAATACTGACTCACGACAATCAAAAAATCGACCAACTAAAAAGCCCCATAGGCAAAACGGACTATCACACCATGGGTGCTTGTTTTGACGTGCTCGCGTTAATTAAACGCCACCCCATGGCGTAAACGAGCAGCACGAGTGTGTATGGCGCCCCCTTTAAGCCATACATGCTCACCTATTTTCAGCGAATTAAATGCCAGATTATTCCGCTATAGCAAACACAATGAAACAAAAGTAAAACCGAAAGGGCAATCGACTCAAAATAAACTTGCTCCACAAAGCACCAATTTCCCTCGAATAACAAAATAACACTGGAAAATGCCTACAGTTTCTTTAGAATCAGCGCTCACAAAATGAAGTACCCGTAGCTCAGCGGGATAATGATTGGTCGCAACGCGACGAGAGGTGACTTAACGTCACGTCGAGAGAGAAGAACGACAAATCGTGGATGATTTGGCTGGAACCAAGCTTCATGGATGAAAACGAAGAAAGTAAACTATATTAATGCACCCGTAGCTCAGCTGGATAGAGCGTTGCCCTCCGGAGGCAAAGGTCATGAGTTCGAATCTCGTCGGGTGCACCATTTTTAAAAGCCTATCAAGTTATCAACCACTAACACTTTACTCTCTGTGACCAGATTGTGACCAGAATATTTTTATTTAAAAGTCCATTACTCCAATTCAGCTTTTTGAGCATGATTAATTTTAGTAGCTTGACTCAACTTATAAACCACTCTCAAACCACCCTTTGCTGTTTCCTCTTCATTAAATTCAAACAACTCAGTAGCCAACATAAAACTCTTTAATGTTTTATGGCCATAGCTCTCGCGTAAAACCGAAAGCTCATCATGCATGTGCTCCCTTATTAAATTACCAGCCAAACTGAGCGGTACCCATCCATCTTCTTTACCCCC
>NZ_BAER01000090.1 GCF_000315055.1 Paraglaciecola polaris LMG 21857
AAATGTCATTATTTTCTTCAGATGCGAGTAATATGGAATAAGAGGCATCGTTGCCAGATATGCTATATCTGGTCGCTGCAATAATGTCACGAGATTCGACATCTTCATACACCGACGCTCCGCCTATTCTAGGGGTGTGAACTAAAAATAAGCTTTCGGAACCACTGACATCAAACAGTGTTTGATTTCGAGTGAAAAAAGGTCTTTGCTCATTGAAAAACTGTTCTATTGCAGAGAAGTTGACTACCAATTCGTTTGATTCAACTTGACCAAAATCGGGATGAATCGTTATATCGATATACTCATTTTGACTGCGTTGCCAAAAGATATCCCCACCAAAATTATGTTGCGTCTTGTCGATTAATAGTGAGTGATTCAAAGAATAATATGGGAATATCTCCACATTGGATATTTTTGGTATTTTGACATCGATGCTTTTTAAGTTGTCAAAAAAACTGGTGTAATTTGTATATGATGGAGCACTAGAAATTATTTTCTGAGCATTATTACCGTGTTTACTGACGAGAAATTGGACTCTCTGAAGACTACTGTGTGATTTGAACGGAAAGTTTCGCCAGGGTATTTTTCCCGTCACTTCCCAATGATTTTCACTTGTTTGAACTTGGTAATCCCATTGACCATCCCAATCAAGTGTAAGGCCCGCGCTATCGTTATAAATACCATCAAAATATACATTCTGATGGTTGATACCAAATACATAGGCGTTTCGAGAGTTTGAGTTTGGGATAATATATATACGAATATGCTCATTTTCGAATACATTGTCATTTTCTTGAGCGCGGTACACATACTCTTCAGGTTTGATTATTTTGATCTTGAAATTAATCGCGTCTTTATCAGTGGAATATTCAAAAGAAAGTACGTTTTCGTTAACCTCTAGGGTTCTCGGCTCTACCACAAAAAATTGAGTTAATTTGTTTTGGGGGTTTGCATTAACTCTTGATGATACTGAAAGAAGAATAGTGATAGCGGTAATCGCCCAAACGTATACACCCAAAAGTCTATTCGTTGAAGACGACGAACATTGATAAGTCGTTAATTCAGAAAGTGACATGGAACACTTTTGCTTACAATTCAATATGTTTCATATTAAATTGTAAGCACGGTGAAATACAGAAATATAGTTAGTAATTTGTTGTTTGGAAGCGCTAGTGTCTCTTCAATACGGTTGATAATGCGCGATAAATTAATGGCGTCACAATTGTTACGATGGGTATCTGAACCAGTAATCCTGCTATGATAGCGATTGCGAGAGGCTGCTGCATAGCGGAACCTTGCCCAAGAGCTAACGCCAATGGAAGTAATGCTAAAATAGCAGCAACTGTTGTCATCGTTATTGGCCGTAAACGATTCAATCCAGCGTCTAATAAGGCATTTTGTTGCTTCAGCCCTTGCTGGCAAAGCGCTTGATATTCAGAAAAGTAGAAGATCGAAACCTCCGTTACTATACCTAATATCATGGTCATACCCATTATGGCAGTAATGTTAAGTTCTATCCCTGTAAGCCATAAACCAACAAATACAGCGGGCATGGCTAAAAGAGGGGATACAATAATCGCGATCGCAATAGCAAAATCTTCATATAAAAAAAGCAGCAGTAAGAAAACCAAAGCAAGGGCAGAAATGAAAACTTGTATAAGTCCTTTGAACGCAATTTGTTGCTGCTTATATAATCCGCCGAGTTCATAGTATTGATCATTAGTCAGTAGTCCTGATTGCGTTATTTGGGATTTAATTTCAGCGATGGTCGAACCGAGGTCTCTGCCCGTAATCCTCGCAGTAACGGGAACCATACGTTTCAGATTGTCTCGACTAATTTGCACCTGACCTGTGGCTAATGTGACCTTCGCAATTCGTTTTAACGGAAATTGATGACCATCGCTTGCTTGTATCCAAATGTTCTCGATTGAATCAATATTTCTTCTATTTTTGGCGGGTATCCATAAACGGACATCAATCAGTTTTAATCCTTGTTGTACCTGAGTCGTTATATCACCAGAGAACCAAGTATTGAGTTGTTGTGTAATATACTGCGGGTCAACACCTTCTAAGGCGGCTTTATCTCTATCTACTGTTATATTGATGGCATCTCCAGATGGAACAAGTCCATCTTTAATATCAACAACGCCGGTTATATTGCTGATAAGTCTCGCAATTTCTGGTGCGGTATTAAGTAGAGCCTGCTGATCATCGCCATACAATTTTATTTCTATGGGCTGAGGTACAGCGGTTAAATCTCCGATTAAATCCTCCATTAACAATGCCATTTCCACTTCAACCCCAGGAACATTGAGTTCAATATCGGTACGAAGGTCATCCATAATGACTTGAATATTAGGCCGTGGAAAACCTGTTAACCTAATAAAAAAATCGCCTTCGTTTGCTTCAGTTAATCCGCCTCCTAACTGCAAGCCGGTTCTGCGGGAATAAGTATCCACATTTGGATTCTGTTGAATTATTTGTTCAATTTGTTGCAGTAACCTGTCGGTTTCGGCGAGCGATGTACTTGCAGGAGCGACATAGTCGAGTATAAAACCTCCTTCATCCATCTGGGGCATGAAACCTGAACCAACTTGATGATATGAATAATACCCGACGAATATAATGGGCAATACCCCAACTAATACTAGCCAAGGCTTTAAAAACATCCTATTCATTATTTTTTTATAAAGGCTTAATATAGCCTTAAATATTTTCCCATTATCCTCTTTCTCTGCGTCCTTTAGAGTGAGTAGGTGCTCAGCAATTAGGGGCACGGCGAGCCAAGCAAGCAAAAATGAAATAACTAAGCTACTTGCCATTGTCATAGAAAGGGCTTTAAAGAATGCTCCCGTTACTCCAGAAAGAAACGCTAGTGGTGCAAAAATGATAACGGTTGCAGCGGAAGAGCCAGTTAATGGCTTAGTAAATTCAATTGCAGCTTTACGTACAGTTAACGCTGTATTGCCTTTGTTCTCACGTAAGCGTCTGACGACGTGTTCAATCATGACAATGGCATCATCGACGATCAAACCTACAGCGGCGGCCATACCACCAAGCGTCATAATATTAAAACTCATCTTGAGTAGTGTTAATAGCAGAACGGTAGTAGCCAGTACAGCAGGGACGATAACAATGGCAATTAAAGTGATTTTCACACTGCGTAAAAACACCAATAATACTAAAGCTGCCAATACAATTCCGATTGCAATTGCATCTCGAACACTTTTACCCGCTTCGGTTATAAGTTCGCTCTGATCGTACCAATTAGACAAAGTAATATCTTTGGGTAACTTGTCACGAAAGTTGGCAATTTTACCTTTAATATCATCGACGATCTGGACTGAATTACCGGCAGGTTGTTGATATATTTGGAATAAAACAGCATTTTTCCCATCAGCAGTAACATTTGTCCATTGCGGTGATGTTGTTACATCAATTTCGGCCACATCGCTAAGACGAACAAGACCATCGTCACCACTTCTTATAACTGTGTCTTTTAAGGTTTGTAATGACTGAATACGTGTATCTGAGAGCATTAGAAACAACTTATAATGCTCTTCCAATCGTCCCACAGCTTGCAATGTATTACTGGCGGTAATTACCTGTGCGACATCTGCAAACGTTAAGGTGAGCGCAGCGAGCTTCTCTGGAGAAATTAAAATTCGGTATTCAGTCTTTTCACCTCCGACTACAACGACTTTAGCAACACCGTTTATTGATGACAGTAATGGGATGAGTTGAAATTCCCCAATATCTCGCAACGCAACAAGTGATTCGGTAGAAGATGTTAAACTGTAGGCTGTCACAGGGAACACGGTTGGATCCATTCGCCTGACACTGAATTTTGTCCCCAGCGGGAGTTCCGGAAGAATTTGATTCAGGGCGGAATCTACTAATAACATCGCTGATACCATGTCATCGCCCCAAGCAAAGTTAATCGAAATTTCAGCGCTGCCTCGGCTCGTTGTGGAGCGCAAATTAACCACACCAGGCACAGAACGAACGGTTTGTTCAATTTTGCGGGTTACCATAATTGCCATTTGATCAGCAGGTCGGTCACCAGCTTCCACTGACACAACAACGCGTGGAAAGTCGACATGTGGAAAGAGTGCTACGGGTAATTTGCTAGCTGCTAATAAACCTGACAACGCCAGTAGCAGTACAAGGAACAAAATAGATCGTCTATGTTTCGCCGCCCAGTGAGCCAAATCCATTATTTCGCGTCCCTAGTGAGCATACCGTCCTCAAGAATATAATTTCCGAGAATAACAACTTTTTCACCTGCGTTTATATCCCCTGATATTGCAATTAAATTGCTTTGCTCACTCCCTTTTTTTATATAAATTTTATGGGCTATTTTATCTTTTAACGTAAAAATGAAGTAGCCATTGGCATCATTTAAGATTGCAGTATTAGGCACCGCAAGAGACTTATAAATTGCCAAGTTAAAATTGGCAACGATTGACGTGCCTAACACTAAATTTTTTGCGTGGGAAATAGGAATATCAATCAAGGCATCAATTAAGCGCGTACTTGGATTTACCATGGCGTTGATCACCGTTATATTGCTGTTAACGTGAACACTGTCATCAAAAACAGGCGTGATTGTTACGCTTGTATTCGGCTCAATTCGATTGATATCCTCGGGTTCAATGCCAACACGTGCCACTATGTGATTTTCAGAGGCTATTAACATTGCATTGTCATTGGGTTGGACTCGTTGACCTTGGACCAAATTTAGTTGGGTAACAATCCCGTCAATTGGTGAAAATAATATCTCTTGAGGTTGATCACTATTTCTTTCTAATAACGCATTTAGTGTACTTTGGTTGTCGTTTAAGTTTTTAGTCGCATTCTCAACGTCTGCTTTAGTCGCTAGCTTCTCCTCAAACATTCTTTTACTGCGTTTTAATTGCTGTAAAGCATATTCCACTGCATTGGTTGCTTGAAGGTATTGCATCTTGGCTTCTGGTGAGAGAATAATTTCAGCTAACTGTTCGCCCTTTTTGACGCGTTGCCCTGCTTGTATCCATACCTGACCGACAGTTCCGGAGGATGATAAGGATAGCGTTAGTACTTTATCCGGCCGAGGTTGCAATATTCCATATGCTATAACGTGCTCATTCATATCAACGGAGGTAATGTTGGTCGTCATGACTGCTGCTGAAGGTTGTTCTGCCCCCATTGCGGATAGGTTGCTGATTAAAAAAAACAGGATAATAGTCGGTATTGTTGAAGTCACTGAATTCGCCTTAAGTATGAGAATAAAATTTAATGCTGGTAAATAAAGTTAATTTTTGTGGCTTGCTCTTTAGCAGCTTCATTTGACCGCATTAACAGCAACGATAAGCTAAGCTGTGTCCGCCATTTACTGCGTTTTAAATCGAATACCTCTAATCTCTTCGCGAACCAAGTCGATTCTGCGGTTATAAAAGGAAGGGGGGCTAAATCACCCTGAGAATAGGCTTTTTCGGCATTTGAAAGTAGGTTTTCCATTGTGGATAGATTTTCAGAAAATCGAGCTTGCTGAACACTGAGAATTGAATTTAATTGGATTAGTTCACTAACGTTTGTATAGGCTTGCTGTAAGCGAGTCCGATACTCTTCTGCTAATTGCTTACGAGAAGTTTGAGCAATTAAAATGTTACCTTTATTACCATTAAATAATGGCAAAGTAATGCCAATATTAAATCCGTTTGTTCTTAGATCACCAGTGTCTTTGCTTGTTGATATTCCTAAATTAAATGCTGGAAATTGAGCGAGAATAGCTGCACGAAGATTTGCCTCTTGCGCAGCATAACCTGCCTGTAGAGCCAGTAAATCTGGGCGGACTTTATCAATATCCAATAGATATGATGTTATTTCGTCGGCACTCATTTCAAGTGGAACATCGAAATCAATGAGGGGAAAACGTGATGTTGTGTCTATTCCTAACAGTTGTTGAAGTTGGTGTGCATATTGATTGGACTCTTGCTGTAAAAGACTCGATTGGCTGTAAGCATCCAACAAAACGGATAAATCAGTAGCATTCGTTTCCAATGTTACATTGCCCTCTATCATACCGGCTTTTGATTGTTGGTAACGCCGCTCATATGTCGCAATCATATCCGCCGTTAGAGCCAGTTTTTTCTGAGTGTAATATAAATCAACAGATAATATTTTTGCTTGAAGTGAGACTTGCCATGCTTGCCACAGCAACACTAATTTTGCTTGTTTGCTTTGGCGATCACCAACATCAACTAAACTTTGGTGGGTAATGAGAGCATTCAAGTCATATCCAATACCGGTTGACCAAGCATTAACTGCACCTAATGAATTACCGAGAGGGTTGTCCATAGATGCGCTTATCTGAGGATCGGGTAGAAGCGTTAAATTATAAGCGGAAGCTTGTGCAACTCGATATTGTTCATAATTGACTTTTAAAATAGGACTATTGAAAAGGGCCAAACTCGCAATATCATCTAAGGATAGACCGTCTTCTAGGCTGATAAAGTGTGGCATGAAAGCCGGGGAGTGATTGGCTTGGTCGACCAACGTCGCTAAATTTACTGGTATGTGTCTTTCCGGTAAAGGTTGTTCAATATAAGTAGCGCAACCTGTTAACGTAAAATATGCAGGTATAAATATGGAAAATATGCAGATTTTAGAACGCAACGTAGAATGACTAAATTCAAATATATGCTTCATCTGTTAACTCTAATATTAAAATTAAAAACACGTTTTTTTTACATAATAATTCATCACTCAGATACATATTACCGCCCAGGTTATAAGGGCAAGTAAAATACTTACCGTAACCGCAGCTGACCCAAGATCTTTTGCCAATCCAGACAATGTGTTCATCTCCAGCCCTATTCTGTCAACAATGACTTCTATAGCAGTATTTAATATCTCGCATAATATAACGAAGAGTATGACGCTGATTAAAATTGTTTGCTCTATTAGAGAGACGTTTAATAAAAAAGTAATAGGGATCGCGATTACTAAGGCAAGGCATTCTTGTCTAAACGCAGACTCGTTTATGAATAGCCAAATTAATGCTCTAAGCGAATTTTTTGATGCTAAGTAAATACGCTTAAATCCTCGGGGTTTTGCATTAGCGTCGAAAAGGGTATTAGTTTGACTATCATTCAGCATATGAGGTGTTTCCATGTTGTTCTAAAGGATTCGTTTTACACGTATTAAAAACATCTTTTTGTGGAATATAAGCTGTTGTTTTCACCGCAGTGACTCCTAACAAGGTATCAAAAAAATTGTCATGCGATAACGCTGATTCGGCTTTATGTTGAATGCAGGTTATATCGAATTGATTATTGTTAGGGGCTTGCCAATAAAGCATAGGGATATGAGTTTGTTCCTTCGGGGCAAATACATATGGTAAGCCATGTAGGAAAAAGCCATTTTCACCTAAGGACTCACCATGATCAGATACAAATAACATTGACGAATCAATATCATTATTACTGGATAGTGCTTCTAATCGGTCGATTATTTGTTTTAAAATAAAATCTGTATATAAAATTGTATTGTCATAAGTGTTTATAAGTTCTGCGCTAGAACAATTTTGTATGTCGCTACGTTGACAGTCAGGAATAAATTTACGGTGTTGTTTTGGATAACGTTTAAAGTAGGTTGGCCCATGAGAACCAATCATATGGAGTACGATAAGCGTATTTTCAGCGTGTAAATTTCTAAGTTTGTTGTCTAGAGGCTCAAGTAATTTTTGGTCGAAGCAATACTCGCCATCACAAAGGGGATCCGATTCGTCAACATCTATTGACACGGATTCCACTCGTTTACATACGCCTTTGCAACCACCATTATTATTATCTATCCACACCACTTCAACGCCTGAAAGATTAATAATATCGAGTACATTTTGCTGGGAGTCGGCAACATGCTTATCGTAATTTTCTTTATCCAATCGTGAAAACATGCAAGGTACGGAAACTGCGGTGGCGGTGCCACAAGAAGCAACATTCGAAAACGATATTATATTCGTGCCCTTGGTGTGTTCGTTGGTGGGTGATTCATAGCCATTTAAAGCGAAATTTTTTGCTCGAGCCGTTTCTCCTAATACCATCACTGTAACTTTTTGGTTGCTATTTACTAATTTGAACGTTGGCTTTATGTCGAGCAAACGAAACTCACGAGAAGTATTGTTTAGTGAGCGTTTCATATACTTAAATGATGCTTCATAAAGCTTAAATGGAGTAAGGTAAGAAGTAAGTTCTCTATTATTTCTACCTACGGAGGCAAAATTAACGTAAAAAAAGCTAATTAATATACTCAGTATTACTAAGCAACTGGTGATGAGACGAGCACGAGAAAGTAACTCAGACACGAGTGTTTTTCTTACCACCTTTATTTTGTATATCAATATTGAAGGAAATAAGCCAAGTACTAAAAAAAATATTAAGGAATACAAATTAAAATAAGAAAATGCTTCAGCAGAGTCCGTCTCTACAGTATTTTGTACCATGCCATAATCAAATATAATTCCGTAATGAAATGTAGCGTAAAATAAAATGGAAGAAAGTAGTATTGTAAATATTAAAAATGGCTTTAATAGATATTTAGTTGAAAAAACAGAATTTAATATAATGGTCATACAAAACAAAACTATAGGAACCGATATAAGAAAATATATACTGTATATATCGTTTGAAGTTACGGCGGTCAAAACTTTTGTGTAAAATGGAATGTTAAAAAACAACGCGATATATGCAGATGTTAAAAATATAATGGTATTTACTGACAGATTTATCTTTGGTAGGGATTTTAATGTGAGCATTATAGCGATTCTCTAGAAGGAATGTTTTGTGGTAATGCGTATCTCAACGCCATTTACGTTGACGTCGGTAGATATCGGCTTCACTAAATCAACATGAATTACTTGAGCGTCACTTGAGTGGGTAGAATAAAATCTAGCTCCTAAGCCAACAGATGTGAGTAGGGATTTATTAATATTAGGAATCTGAGTGTCACCAAATGCTTTTCCAGCATCAAAGAATGCTGCGCCTCCTAACTCAAAAAGTTTGTAAATATTAATATGTGGGTAGTATCGTACTTCAGCGGTAAATTGAGCGGTTCTTTCACCATGCTGATATTGTAGTGGATATCCCCTAACACCTGAATCGTCACCAAGCTCGACAGGACGGTCTAGAAATTGATTTTTGCTAAATATGTTAATATTCTTGAAGTAAGCTCCCCAGCTATCATTTATTTTTTGAAAATATTCAGTCGAAAAACTTAATAAGTATCTGTCGTTCCCTATACTGTCTGAATAACTTTCACCTTCGTATTTAGTATCTATAAAAAGATATCCACTATTGAATACTTGAAATCCTTTTGTCGCAGACAGACTGAAAATAAGGTCCGGAGATTGATGGTTTTTAGAAAAGTCTCTACCGATTAAAGTTGAGATGTGCCAACCAAGGTTGAAATCCTCGATTTGGTTTATAAGGTTGAAGTTTGTTAATTTTCGATAATCTTTTTGCAGATATTCAGCGAGTAAAAATGGGTAATTGTAATCTCGATCCTGTGGTATA